>JACOEH010000025.1 GCA_024998685.1 Nitrospira sp. | reverse complement strand
CCAGCAGATCGAGAGACTCAAACTGTGAAGTCATCATTTTCACGCCGGATTCAGGTTCAATGCACCTTCGACGGTCACGCGGAGCAAATCTTGGAGATTTTGAATGACGCCATCGTGAGTTCCACTGCTCTGTACGATTATCACCCGCGCGCCCCAGAGAGTATGGTCCCGTAGTTCGAGTCAAAAGAACGGTCGAACTTTCCCGTGATAGGGCTTGAGGACGACGGCGGTCGCTTAGCAGGATTTGCATCCTACGGCCACTTTCGAGATTGGCCGGCCTACAAATATACCGTGGAGCATTCCGTGTATGTTCGCTCGGACGTTCGTGCGAGAGGCTTAGGAGCGACCCTCTTAAAGGCACTCATCCAACAAGCACAAGAGCAAGACTACCACGTCATGGTCGGTGCAGTAGACCGGAGGAATGAGGCCAGCGTCAGGCTACACATGAAACTGGGATTCATTCATGCCGGAGCTTTGAACGAAGTCGGCTACAAATTCGGTCGATGGCTCGATCTTTCATTCTATGTCTTGACCTTGCCTACGCCCGCCTCTCCTACGGATGGTTAGCAGAACGGCTTTCATTCTGGTGTAGGCTTTCGACGAAGATTCACGTAGCGACGAATGACCACCGCTTATTTATTCAGTCTGAAGCATTCTTCATGATCGAAGTAGCCACGATCATATACCGTCTCGGTGTCGCCCCAGCATTTCAAGGGAAGGGCTTCGTCCGGCAGCTCATGGACTATGTTGAGAATTATGTGAGGCATCATCGATATGCCGGCATACGCCTCGATGCCTACTCAGAAAATCCGCGAGCCCTCGCACTCTATTTTAGGGACGTGGATACCACGAAGCAGGACCGGTCTTGTTTTCCCGTCGAGGGCTGCCGTTCACATGTTTTGAGCTGGGATTAGAGCGCTGAGGCTACTCTCACTGTTCTTGAAGTATAACCTTGTTGAGACTGGAAGGGACAGCTGATCAAGTAACTGTCTGCCACTGCCTTCGTCGAGACTGTTGGATAGTTCAGGTGATCGTACGATATATATCCTGCTTCAACTATCCTGCAGTTGAACAGGTGCCTCCTTCTAACCGGCGGACCATCTCGCAATAGAAGGTATCGGCCAGCCGCTCCAGATTCACGCAATCCGCTTCATTGTAGCCGAGCAGCCGTTCTCTGGCTTCCATATCATGGCTGTGCCGCCATCGATTCCACAGCAGCACCGCATCATGGCCATTCAAGCCCTGTAGATCTGCCGCGCGGGTAATGTCCAGCTGTGCTTCAATCGCCTTGAGTCCGCCTCGATACCCAAGCTGCCGTCCCACAAAACAGAGATCAATGTGGGGTTGATCCAAGGGCAGGCTGGGAAACTGCGCGAGCAACATCGGCACATCGAACGTCGTCCCGCAAAACGTCACCAGCAAATCGTACTGGGACAGTTCATCCGCAAGTTGCCGTACATCCAGCGACTCACCGCGAACGAATGAAGTAAACCGGCCATGACCGTAGCACCCGACGATGGTGATCTGTCCGAACGAATCGGTTTCGATGTCCAGATATACTGCGCGTTCACGAAGCCATTCATAGAGCCGCCACTGCTCCCGCTGAGGCAAGACCACGCCGAAGTAACGCGCATCGTCTCGTGTGTAATGCGTTTGAGCTTCCGAGATACCCTCGTCATACAGCGATTTCCGGACTGTGCTGATGCCTCGAATGGAGGAGGCGGCGAGAAAATTCGACCAGGTGGCGATCCCTTCCCGCCACAGCCGCCGTTCGGTCGTGCGGCCTATCCCTGGAAGCAAACAGAAGGTGGATGTGATCATGCAGGAGTCTGTCCGTAGCTCATCTACGAGTGACCGGATCGATAACGATGCGTCCCTCGGACCAATTGTTCACCAGCACATATGCCGGTTTCAATCTACAGGTCACAATTGAATCGTGCCTCCTCGCTTCCCTTGAGACCTGGTTGGCATGTGCAATGGAGCATTGCTCTCTGCATTGAAAACTCTTATGTCGTCATGTGTGTAAGTGACAGACATACTGGTACAATCATCGGAGACGGCATCGAAGAAGAGCTATCAACACTCATGTTGCTCACCTGGAAACCGCCTACATGAAAGGAAACGTCACCATGGTTCGGCTTGCATTCGGAGTCCTAGGCAGTCTTATCCTTCTGGCTATGAGCATAGTCAGCTTGCCCGATTCCGCTCTCGCACTTCCGCCTGTACAAGGAGAAGTTGTATCAATGACAACTGGTATTCCTGGAACGATGGTCATTCGAGATGAGAAAGGGCAACTCCATATTCTGAATCTCACCCAACAAACTCAACTCGGTGGTCAGTTTAAGATAGGCGACAAGGTTCTTGCCTTCTTTAGCCCATATGGCGTGAGCGCAGTTCAGCTCCAGACGGGAAATCGTTAACCCGGCTTTTCTTCTCACGCCTCTGAAAGATATCGGATGTTTGCCTCGTTGTTGACAGCGTCTACTCTCGCCGAAGTGCAGCAAGGAGTCCTACAGTGCCGAGAAGGCCACCCACGATGATCAGAAACGATGACGTGTCCGGCAGGTTGGCTTCCTGCGGAGGCGGCCAATCGAGGAAAAGACCCAGCGCGATGAGTGCCGCGCCTAGAACCTGCATGACCTTCCATCGGATCGAGATCCGACGAGCCGTCTCCGTTGATCTTTCTTCGGTTTTTCTCTCCATGGATCCGCCTCGGGGCGATTCACCATAACATGGGCGTGAGAAGCGGCGCTGGGCGATGGTATTCCGTGTTACTCCGAAGGATAGGTGACAGCTCTCCCATGGGGAGTGTTTCTGGTGACCATATGGAAACGGTAGATTGGTAAAGGAGTCATTGTAGAGGTGTTTGGGACCTATGCCGATCTTGAACTTGGAGACTTTCTGGTAATCGTTCGCTTCCGTGTCCGTTCCCGGCTTCAGATACTTGCGGCCTGAAGCCGAGACACTTTGTCTTGCCTCGGCAGTGGCGATCAGCTGATGGTTAGGGTTGACCTATGTTTTAGGATGTTCCAGGTGGTAAAACACGAGACGAGGTCTTTTATGGAGTGGCTGAAGAAATGTTGGAAGTGGTTCTGGGATCAGAGTGTCTTCAATAAGATCGTCATCATCGGGTTGTTCGCAGCTTTTGTCCCATTTGTCCTTCCAACGGTCGTGGCTTGGTTCAGGCCGACTATGATTCATGTCGGCGTGGCCTTCTACACGTATGAACGGGGAATTCAGCCACAGGGCATGAATTCCCTCTATTTCTTCGAAAGGCGCAATCTGGTGACGGATTGCAGTATCCGTCGTGAAGAGCAATCCGTCCCGAGCGGTCGCGCGAAGGCGCCTGATCCGCAAGCGTGGGTATTGATCAAACTGCTGCTGGAAAACGTGTCCGATCGCGATATCACCAACCTCCGGGTCGGTGTGCGGTCTCCCGCTATCAATCAGACGACGCAGCTGTTGACCGCTCCAACCTTGGCTGCCATGGGCAACAAGGAGGCCCCGCCCGATGTCAAACCCTTATATGTCATCTCAATAGACAAGATTCCAGACGCCAGCTCGGTGGTAGTCACATTAAAGACCGTCATGGATGAAAACTTGCGCGACTTTATCTATGTCAAACGACGACCCGTGACCATCCAGGTACCCTATGTCTCGGCGGATCAATTCAGGCAATATCCTCCGATTGTCTCACGCACGAATGCGGTCAAAATGCTGAATCGTGAAGGGGTACTGCGGACCGGCGATGATACCTTCGCCGACGAAAAACTCCAGGTGACGATGTTGCCGCTCAATGAGTCGGATGTGAAGGAACAAGAAGCATCGTATCAAGTCCTTTCTCGGGCCAAGACCTGTTCAGAAGCAGAGGCGGGTGTGTGGTAATCTTCAGCTCAGGAGAGCCGGAGTCGAAAGAGGGAACGAGCCGCCTGATCATGCGCTGTGAGGTGGAACCTTCGTGGCCGAAACGCTCCTCGCCGCTGACCGGCCGGCTAACCAGCCCGTCGTCCAAGCCCATTGAAAATTGAACCCTCCGATGCGGCCGTCGCAATCCAGCATTTCCCCGATCAGATAGAGTCCCGAAACCAGCTTCGACTCCATGGTGCGATAGTTGATTTCTTCCAACGGCACGCCGCCGGCCGTGACTTCCGCAAAGTTCCATCCGCGGTCCCGTTCAATAGGAAATCGGAACCTCGTCAGAGTGCTCAGTACCCGCTCTCGGTCGCGACGCGAGACCCGAGCCATGAGTTCCAGGGGGTCGCATGAACAATGGCGGCAGAGCGATTCGCCAAATCGATCCGGGACCAGGACCGATAGTATTCGTGCCAGTGAACGTCTGGGATGTTCAGCCGCTTGGACCACAAACCATTCCTTCAATGCTTCTGATGTCTTGCCTGGAACAAAGTTGCCGTAAAGGTCAACTTGCGTCCCTCGGTTTGTCGCCAAGGTCCAGAAGCGGCTGGCGTCCATGACCACGGGGCCGCTGATTCCGAAATGGGTCCAGAGCAGGATCCCTGTCCGTCGATCGACCTCTCGGCCATCCAACAGGGTGGTCAGCTCCACGTCATGCGATAGGCCTGAGAGCGTTGCGTGAAACAGAGAACGATCGAGTACCAACGGCACGAGGGCCGGCACGGTCGGCGTCACCCGATGGCCAAATCCACGAGCCAGTCGATATCCGAATCCATCGCTACCGGTCCTCGGCAACGCCAGACCGCCTGTGGCGAGCATAATCCGGGTTGCCTGTGTCGTGCCGTGACTGTGCCGCACCAGAAATCCTGTGCCTGACGTCGTGACCTCGCTCACACGATGGCTCGGACGGATGATGACACCGACACCCCGAGCACGATCGAGCAACGCATTGAGTATCGTGCGCGCGTCGTCGGTAGTTGGAAATAGCTTGCCTGTCGGCTCGCGCTTTAAATCAACACCTAACGACTTAAACCATGCAATCGTCCGTTCGACTGAAAACGCCGCGAGAATGTTTCGGATCATGTTTCGATTCCCGAAAAAATCATTTGGGGTGATCACCTCGTGCGTGACGTTGCAACGCCCGCCGCCTGAGACCAGAATTTTTGCCCCTATCTGCTTGGCCCCATCCAGCAAGAGCACACGCCCAGCGGTTCCGTCTTGTGCGAGCGTTTCCGCCGCAGCGATTGCACCGGTCAGTCCGGCGGCGCCGGCTCCCACGACGGCCACGTTCACCACATCGTCCGCCATCACTTGGTCCTTCGCGCTCTACTCAGGACAATGTTGTAACTCGGTCATTGCCTAAACTTCTATCATGGAGAGCGATAGGGTTTTGATATGGCTTGTCATGTGGTGTGGTCATACAGTGATCCCCCTGTCACAAAGGCATTGGCATTGAGTTGAGCCAATAACTAAGGGGTTATCCTAGTATGGTTACGAGGGGCTGGTATTAGAATATACATAAATGACAGATCATCTCAGCGATTAGTCCGCGACGAGGTTGCAAACATCATGTGCGTCTCTCCTGATGAGCGAACGTGATGCCTCAGCTTATCCGCACGTCGGCCATTCGACGCTCACGGATCGTCGCTTCTACAGTCGCTTGACGGTGAAACACCATCTCATCACCTATTATGCTCGACGGCGGAGTTCTCTGTCCCCTCTTACACATTGCTTGTCTGCCCACTCGTTGAGGCCCACGGAGGATCTTTTGCCCATCATCAGCTCTTCCGCTGCTAAGTTGCGTCTTATCCTGACCTTCGCGCTGGGGTTGGCCGCGGTGGGTTCGTGGTCCCTTCACGCTGCTCATGCCGCCGAGCCAAATCCCATGATGTCGGCTTCTCAGGCGGATCGCGGGCCGAGCGGCGTCTCTCCGACGGGCGAAATAGATGTGGCGGCGCTCCGGGAACGACGCAAACAAGCGCAAACAGACCTAAATGCCCTGAGAGAATCTCTCGCATCCAAGAGTGCGGCCGACGCGGCTGGAGAGGAGCCGCAGGAACGGCAGGCGCTGTTGGAGCAGATCGTACGTGGATATGACGAGCAGTTGAGCGATGTTCAGCGGCTTGCCGAGGCGCGTCAGCGGCACGCCGACATCGTCCGTGGCAACAGTGAGTGGAAGGGATTGTCTGAGCCGTCACCCCATTCGATTTTCCTCGCGGACCAATTGCGGGATACCGTGCATTCCCTCAAGCTTGCCGTCGAGGGTTTGCAATCCCAACGTGAGTTGCTCGCGTTGCGATTCGAGCAAGCGCGCGACGCACTGGCGACGTCCGAAGAGCGGCTGCGGCAGGCCTCGGAACGGATGGAAACAGCCAAAGACCCCGGACAGGTCGGTCGTGAACGCCGAGATTACGAACTCGTCGCTCTTCGCGCTCGGGCCGCATCCGTCCTGCTGCAAGCGACGCAACTCTCGATAAGACGGGTAGAGGAAGAACTGGCCGGCACCAAAGCCAGGCTCGCTTTTGAACAGCGGCAGCTCGATGCGGTTTCTCCTCACGTCATGTTCAGTGAAGCATACCTCGCTCAAGTCCGAACCCGTTTGACGAAGGAACGCTTGCGTTTCGAGGAGCAACTGGAACAGTCGCTCGTTGAGCGACAACGGCAGTCACAGATCGTCCAGCAGGCCGAGCAGCGATTAGACCTTCTCCGAAACAAACAGGCGAGAGGAAAAGACTCGGCAGAGGAGACGCCGGCCCTATCGCGGGCGAAAGCGGCGGTTGAGCTGGACCAAGCACGTATGGACAATCTGGTGTCGCAGAGCGATCTCTTGCAGCAATTGATGAACATCGTAGAAGGCGAGCGTCAATTGTGGGAAAACCGCTTTGTCATCGCTCATACGTCCGAGCCTGGGAAAGCTCACGAAGCCTATGAGCGCTTCACACTGCTTTTTGACAATTTTCGTGCGTCCCGGGATTACTTGCGCCAGCAGGCCGGGATCATATCCGGCCAGATCAGCGAAGCTGAGAATCGTATGCGCCATTCGCAGGCGCCGCTTCGTGCCATACTGCAAGATCTCATTCGGACATTGCACGAGCGAGAACAAGCCTACACCAGGGCATTGCATCGGATGGATGAGGCGGTCAGGTTTATGGAGAGATGGCGGGATGAATTCAAGGAACAACAGAAAGAATTGCCTCTATTCGAACGCTTCGAAGAGTGGCTCACCCGTATCGGGAATCTGATCAAGGATGCCTGGAGGTATGAGCTCTTTTCCGCCGAAGATACGATCGAGGTTGACGGCAAGACCATGACCGGCCATCGCAGTGTGACGGTCGGCAAAACGTTGAACGCCTTGGCGATCTTCCTGATCGGCTATGTCGTCTGTGTCTATTTGGCGCGGGCTATCAGCCGATTGGCCGTGACGAGACTCGGCACGGGGTCGGACGTCGCGAATCTGGTGCGCCAGTGGAGTCAAGCGTTTCTCATCATGTTCTTGATCGTGCTGAGCTTCTCGTGGGCGAAGATCCCGTTGACGATTTTTGCGTTTCTCGGCGGAGCCTTTGCGATCGGGGTCGGATTCGGCGCGCAGACACTCTTGAAAAACATTATCAGCGGGATTCTGCTGTTGATCGAACGGCCGATGCGGGTCGGCGACCTTATTGAGGCCGACAATGTTCGAGGTCGGGTGACTTCGATCGGTCTTCGTTCTTCCACCATCAGAGACGCCAAAGGAACGGAGACGTTGATACCGAACAGCAGTTTCCTCGAACGGGCCCTCACGAACTGGACTTACTCGAGCCGTGTCGGGCGGTTTTCTCTCCGAGTCGGCGCTCCATACGGTACGGCCGCTCAACAGATCATGAATCTGCTTTCAGTTCTTGTCCTGCAGCATCCGAAAGTCATGAAGCAACCGGCACCGCAAGTGCTTCTCGACGAATTCGGAAGTCAAGCTCGCATCTTCACGGTGAACTATTGGCATGAAATCTCTCCGGATGTCGATCCGAGCGGAATCGCAAGCGAATTACGCTTCGCAATCGAACAAAAGTTCGCGGAAGCCGGTCTAAAAGTACTGCCGGCGGCGTGAAGAATTAGAGGGTTTTAACTAACAGTTAACATGTCGTTAATCTTCGAATGTTAGATACGTCCACATCCAATATCGACTAAGGAGGGATGTCATGACCTGTGTCAAATGCAAAGGATTGATGATCCACGAGCGTCAACCGGCGATGTCATCCAGTATGATTGTTCTGCGCTGTCTCAATTGCGGCCTGATCATTGATCCTTTGATTGAACAGAATCGCAGCAACCACATGCGAGCCAAGGCGGCTTAAGGGACGGGATTTTTGGGCCGGACCGAAGACTGTGGAATTCAATTGCGTGGTCGGATTGGGCGTCGCGTGCGCAGTCAGATCGAAAACTCAGCCCACACAAAGGTATGGTCTGAAGGCTCTTTCGCTCGCCGCGGCTCGACGTCCACATCCACCTGTACGCACGTTTCCGCCAGCGTTGCCGTGGCCATCATATGATCGATGCGCCATCCTTTATTGGCTTCCAATGAACTCGGCGCACGGTAGTCCCAGAATGTATATTGTTGGCGTGTCGGGTAGAGTTTCACAAAGACATCTTGAAATCCCCACGCGACCGTTTTTTCATACGCATTGCGCGCGGCCTCATGATAGCAGACATGGTTCAGATGTTTATCCGGACTGTGGACGTCCATGGGGCGTGGCGCAATATTCATATCTCCGCACCAGATAGCCGGAGCTTGCGGTGAAAGATGTGCGTTGAAGTAATTCCGTAGCCGTTCATACCAGGCGAGCTTGTACGCATACTTCGGCGAATCGATTTCGAACCCCTGCGGCACGTAGGTATTGACGATGGGAATTCCATCGATGAGGACCCGCAACAAGCGAGAATCCTCGGGATCTCCTCCATCGTCGAATCCATAGAACACTGCTTCCGGTTTCTTTCTGCTGAGGATTGCCACCCCGTTATAGGATTTCATTCCTCGAAAGGTCATCTCGTACCCGCTGGGTGCCAGCGCGAGCAAGGGGAATTCGCTATCCTGAACCTTGGTTTCTTGGAGGCACAGGACGTCCGGCTGATGCCGATCGAGCCATTCGAGCACGATCAGCAAACGCTTGCGCAATGAATTGACGTTGAATGTCGCTATTTTCATCCCCCAGCGCGCTCCAAATGAGTCGGCGCATCCTAACAAAAGTCGTCCAGGGCAACAAGCGGGCGGTCAGTATCGAGTCATGTCCGTCGATCCGTCACCATCTTGAGACCCGGCACCTTCAGCGCATGGACGGCCCCTCGGATCACGTCGATGACTTGATGCCGTGTGAGCCTCCACCGCCAGGCGAGACCGATCTCGACGATCAGGCACCGGATCTGCCGGCTTGATCGCGATCAGGCGATATTTCGGCGTGAGGGCGCTGCGGGACAGTACGGCATGTCGCTGGTCTGAAAGAGGAGACCATGAACATGAACAGTGTGTTGATCGCCGGTTTATGAGACGTCTACGGATTGAGTCGGCAGCACGAGTCATGATATGAAGGCGCGTGTTGATCTACGGCCCACGTGTCCAGAAGACAGCGGCGCAGAAGGCAGTGGCCGTCGGTGAAGGGCGTTGGTCCGCTTCGAGGAAGGGAGAAGGGGCGCATTATTTGGCTTGAGGTATGTGTGTGAAGACCGAACGAAGCGGAAAGAGGACAGAGGCGAAACGAACAGGGACAGCACAAGCAGGGAGGAGGGGGATATGATGAGACGTCGCGGTGTATATGGAAGGATGAGATGGGTCGGAATACTGGGGTTGGGTGTTGCGGTGGCTTGGCCATTGCTCTCGGCCGCTGGGATGAGCCGCGCCGAGACACCGTTGCAATTGCCGCAAATTCAAGGGCTGGAAGATCCGAACACCTTTGTTCCCGCCGATAATCCGCTCACCAAGGAGAAGGTGGAGTTGGGGCGGATTCTGGTATTCGATAAGCGGCTGTCGAAAGATAACACCATCGCTTGTATGAGCTGTCACCTGGCGAAGAAGGGTTTTACCGATGGGATGCCGGTCGCGACCGGCATCAAAGGGTTGAAAGGCGGCCGCAGCGCGCCTGCGTCATTCAATCGGGTCTACAGCACATTGAATTTTTGGGATGGCCGGGCGGCGACGCTGGAAGATCAGTCGATCGGACCCTTCATCAATCCGGTCGAGCATGGGTTCAAAACTCATGATGAAATGGTCGCCAAAATGAAAAAGATTCCCGGCTATCGGAAGCTCTTTCAAGAGGTCTTCGGTCGAGAAATCATGATTGAAGATGTCGGTCGAGCGATTGCCAGCTTTCAGCGGACCGTGCTGTCCGGTAACAGTGCCGTAGATAAGTTCGATATCGGAGGAGATCAAGACGCGTTGAGCGACTCCGCGAAACGCGGCCTTGAACTGTTCCGTGGAAAAGCTCGTTGCACCCGTTGTCATTCTGGATTCAACTTCACGGACGAGAAGTTTCATAATATAGGCATCGGCTGGGACACGAATACAGTCGATCTCGGTCGGTATATGGTCACGAATACCCCAGAAGATATTGGAGCCTTTAAGACTCCGACGTTACGGGAAATCGCCCGCACCGCACCATACATGCATGACGGACGGTTCAAGACCTTGGAAGAAGTGGTGAATTTCTATAATCAGGGCGGGATCAAGAACCCACACCAAGATAATACGATCATTCCATTGGAACTGACGGAGGAAGAAAAGCAGGACTTGGTGGCTATGCTCAAGTCGCTCAATGGCGAGGGGTGGCAGCACGTCTCCGCGCCGAAGTCGTTTCCGAAGTAATTCGAACGTTCACGATGAGGGGTCATCGGAGGGCCATCGCGCGATGGCCCTCTTTTTTAGGTGCGGGGTAATGATTCCTGATTGTTCATCTGTAAGAGATGCCGACGCAGGATAGCCTGCTCGATACGGGAGCGTCCCCGATCGGGGGCTGGGAATCGCAGCACGAGGTGTATCTTACCTGATTCCGGCAGTTGAATGGTGATGCGCGGTTCCGGAGAAGGCGCTTCCAACAGATTGGTCTGCTCCAGTAGCTTCATATGCCGTGTGGCTTCACCCATGAACGGCGCGCATTCCGCCTTTGCAGCCTCTAAGAGGGCGCGCTCGGCTTTCTGCCAGTCGTCATCGTTTTTGAGCGGAACGATCAACGTATAGAGACCGTACTCTTGCTCAGGATTTTCCTTGATCAACGTATTGGTAAGCAGCAAACTATTAGGAAAGATGGTCACGCGGCCGGTGTACAGATGAGCGGATTGCCCGGGGCCGATTTCCAATAACTTTGTCGCGAAGGCATCGTGGTCCAGCACTACTCCGCGGTGGCCTGCGATTTGAATCCGATCACCGACGGCGAAGACTTTGCTGCCGACTCGAAGCGCCGCCCCGCTCCAGCAGAGGATCAGCTCTCTTGTCGCCAGGACGAAAGCCGCCGCCAAGGCGACGAGCGAAACGGCAAAGGCCTGCAGTTCGTGAGCCCAGATGATCACAAGACCGATAAGAAACGCGAAGACGACTGAGTTCTTGGCCGTGACTACCCAACGGCGTTTCGATTCCATTGAGAGCGTCGGGTTGTGAGCGATCCAACGCACGATCAGCGGCCTGACGATGATCAAGGTCAGCAACAGGATCAGCGACTTCAATCCGTCCAACGCGACCGAGCTGTCGATTGCAAACCACGCGCTTTGAGGCACGATCCTCCTTACTCCTACTTGACAGTCAAAGTCTCACGGGTACCCGGGACGCATTCCTCACGATTCCAGTTCTTGAGGATCTTGTCTTCGGAGAACGTCAATGTGTACCGATAACAATACAATGTGAGTTTGGCGGTCTCCGCTCCCTTCCCCATCAAACTGGTGACCGAATTGGAAGCGTCGGCGACGAACGAGGAGTTCCATGGGGTGAGATCCTTCTCGCTGAGCCCGAATCGATAGGTCCAGAGGCTGTCCCCGCCGAGTGCCGGGGTTTTGGCCGTGTGGGGAGGACCCAGTCGCTCCCGAATGTCATCCTGTGTCAGCCGACCAATTCCTTTCTTGAAATAGCTATCTCTCCAGGGACCCCCACAGCCGGAAAAGCCGACGGCTAAAGCGACAAGCAGGACACAGGTGACAGGAGGGAGCCACTTCTGAATAGCGGAGAAAATCGAGACCGGCATGCTGACGCCTACGCTACACCGGACGACCGGTAAGTGCAACTCTACAGGACATCACTCCCTATCTCTCATGTTCGACGGGGTCCGCCCTCGGGCATAGATCGGCAGATCGAGGTGGGCTGGATTTGGCCATACGTTTTCGGTACCTTAGTATTGCCAAGGTCAATGTATGGATGCCCGACTGATTATTACCGCGTGTATTACCGGTGTCGTGACCTTCTTTTTACAGGCAGGGCTTGCAGCGGCCGAAAACCGGACAGCCAAACCCGAGTCGGTCCCATCAACTTCTCTGAAGTCTGATCCTTCTCCCGTGCCGGCGAAACCATCAGGTTCCACCGGCGATCCCAAAGCTGGAGAAAGGAGCAAGGCGACGACCAATGGTGGAGCTGCGCACCAGTCGGCTGTGTTGACGGCGGGCTCTCTTGAAATCAGCGGGAAAGATGGTGCGCCGATGGTGTTGGTTCCGGCCGGTGAGTTTGTAATGGGAAGCGATAAAGGTGATGAAGACGAATCCCCTCCGCATCGCGTTTACCTCAATGCCTTCTACATCGATAAATTCGAGGTGACGAACGGACAATTCGCCAAGTATGTCGAGACGATTCAGAGCGAACCCCCATGGGGATTTACGGACAAGGAGACACCCTTGATCCATGCTGAGCGTCCAGTCCGCTGGGTGAACTGGATGGATGCTATGGGGTACTGCCTCTGGATTGGTAAGCGGCTTCCCACCGAAGCGGAATGGGAAAAGGCTGCGCGTGGGACAGATGAACGGGTCTATCCGTGGGGCAATGATCCACCGACTTCGGTGCATGCGGTCTATGGGTTAAAGGAAGGCGGCGCGGAGACAGTGTCGGTCATCGGCAATCACAAGATGGGACAAAGTCCGTACGGTGTGCAGGATCTAGCGGGGAATCTCTACGAGTGGGTGATGGATTGGTACGCCGAGGACTTTTATTCCAGCTTTATCAATGGCTCCGCCATTAATCCGCGCGGACCCGGTGAGGGAGCGGCAAAGGTTCAACGAGGAGGATCCTACATCAATACCCCGTATCGCTTGCGGTCGTCGTTTCGCACGAAAGGTGATCCGACCGAGCAGGATCCGAATGTGGGCTTCCGCTGTGCCCAGGATATTCAGAAGCAGCCGTAACCTCGTACCTTTCCCGCCCGACGCACACCAACCCCTGCGAATGCTCAGAGGGCTGTCGAGTATCGATGAACCGCGTATCCGCAACACAGAGCCGAGGAGGAGCTGGTGAAGCAGTATCGTGTGAAGTCTGGCAGCAAACTTTCTCTTAAGAAATTCGATCCGGACGACACCGGCGAGTACAAGAAGAATGAACAGGGGAAAGCGAAAGCCAAAGCCGAAACGGCCAAGCTCATTGCCAGGCTCGATGGGTTGCAGGAGCGTTTGTATGCCGGCGCGACACGATCACTTCTCATCGTGCTGCAGGGGATGGATACGAGCGGAAAAGACGGGACCATTAAGAGCGTCATGTCCGGTGTGAACCCGCAAGGCTGCAAGGTGGCGGCATTTAAGGCTCCGTCCAAGGATGAACTGGCCCACGACTTTCTGTGGCGTGTGCATCGCGAGGTGCCTCCCAAAGGGTATATCGGGATCTTCAACCGATCGCACTACGAGGATGTCCTGATTACGCGGGTCCATGGTTGGGTGTCCGACAAAGTCGTCAAGCGTCGCTTCGACCAAATCAAAGAATTCGAGGAGTTGCTGACCGAAAGCGGGACGGCCGTGCTCAAGTTCTTCCTCCATATCTCAAAGGAGGAACAGAAAGAGCGGTTGGAAGCTCGCATCGCCGATCCGGAAAAACGCTGGAAGTGGAATTCCGGCGATTTGGAGGAACGGAAATTGTGGGATGAATATCTGAAGGCCTTCGAAGATGTCATCTCGGCGACCAGCTCTGAGGAAGCACCCTGGTATGTCGTACCGGCGAATCGAAAGTGGTATCGCAATCTCATCGTGGCGGACCGCGTCGTGAATGTGTTGGAGGATATGAATCTCAAGACGCCTGTGGCTCAAGAAGGTGTCGATTTCACCAAGCTGAAGATCGTCTAACGCAGGTTCATCGGCACATAGGTGTTTTTTCTTTTATCGAGCGTACACTCTTGATCAACGTTACCGTTTATCCTAACCAGGAGGATATTCCATACGCCAAGCGGCTTTGTTCCTCTGTGCCGGGCTCTGTGTCGCTGTGACGGTATCATCGGCCAACGCAGGGGATTTCGAAGGCATCCTTCTTATGTCAACATCTCACGGTACGGAACCTCCTCACAAAATGGATTGGTCGATCAAAGGTGACAAGGCTCGCATCGATCGGATGCGTGAGAACGGACGCTCCCACGGTACTCTGCGTTAGGGAAATTGATCGATCGCAAAGGATTCGTCGACGTGTCGGTGACCTACCTCCTTTTCCCCGGCTGGTCTCACTGGGCAATGGTGCTCGTTTTCATCGGGATCGAGTGGATAGTGGCAGGTGGATCATTTACGGTTGTCGGTAGCTGCCTACCGGTGTGCTTCTCGCATTGACGCTGAACCGGCCTCTATGTCGTGGAACTCATCGTCATGCTTGTCCTATGACTCGATCTTCTGAACTGTGGGTGCTACGGCCTGTTCTTCCCACGACCGTTGCGGTGGTATTCCCTGCTCGAGGACATCATATTGGATATTGGTTGGCATCTACTATGCCTTACGCACTGGGGCTCAGAAGTGACAGGTGACGCTTGACAAGATTTCTTAATGGGCGTAGTGAAGAACCTGCGGCCCATCTATCAATCGAAGTTCGAGAGATCGGGTAGACCGCGCGGCTGCCATCCAGGTCTCTCGGTGACTTCATCGCGAGAGGAGGTGGATATGGACGACACGACGCCACCTGGCCCGTCAGGCCCACCGATGCAAGGGTGGGTTTCTCGTCGGTCATGCTAACCGAGTTCTTCGCCGGCTGTGCCGAATCGGCACGTTGAGCCTTTAATGTAAATTAAGGGTGAAAGCCATTCTTCAGCGGAGAAACATCGGTAGCAAGAGGAACACAAGCACCTGGGATTGACGAGGTCTCCCCCGATTGGAAACCTTTGGATCACCAGTATCGGGTGGGTCTTGAGGGCCGCGACAACAGAGCCTAATATAATAACATTGCGGCGTCCTAAGCGCCAAAGCTCGGGCGACCTCCCACCTTAGTGCAGGGTCGCCCGCGCCATTTCTGAGCCTCTTCCGTGGGATACGTCGGCATCCGTAAACACTCCAATTTATCTCGTGTGTCAGATCATGTCTGGAAAGTCTGAAATAATCCCGTCCACACCGAGCACGTTCAGCCTACTGATCTCAGCAGCCTGATTGGCGGTGTAGGCAAACAGGATCAGACGTTCGTTGTCCAGAGCCGTCACGAGTGGTTTGGTTACGGTATCAAACCGCAAGCCTATGTGAGTGGCGTGAAGTCTGGCCGTTACAGCACGGGGATTCGTCGGCAGCCGCGTAAAGAGGATCATAGTCTGTGCATTTGGATTCGCCCGTCGGATATGTCGAAGTTCTTCCTGGAGGAATGAGGCATAGATCACAGGTCCATTGAAGCCGCTTGCTCGGATGATCGTGCAGACATCGTAGGCCAACCCTCCTGTCTTCAGCTCTAAAATCAGGCCGATTCGACCATGCGCGATCTTGAGCACTTCGTCCAAGGTCGGAGGGCTCTGGCCACCACCGGCATCCAGCTTTCGGATCTCTGGAAGAGTCAGCTGAGAAACAAACCCGCGACCGTTCGTGGTGCGGTCTACACGCTCATCATGCAGGAGGACCAACTCATCGTCGGAAGTTCGTCGGATATCCACTTCAGTGAAGGCGCATTGAAGTGTGATCGCCCGCTCAATGGAGGTCAAAGTATTTTCAGGAGCATACCCGCAGGCGCCGCGATGGCCGATGCGGAGAACCCTGCTCATGGGGCTTTCATTTGTCATGACTCTGTCCTACCATATCGCCGTGGCCGAAAAGAAAGCGAAAAAAGCGCCATTGCCCAAGGGGGCCAGGCGACGTCGGAAACCGACCGGGGCTTCAACCGGCTTGGCAGCCAGTGAACTGCAAGCCGCCGCACCGCCGGGCGTTGTGGCCGAGCTGCATCAGGTGATCGAACAGGATGGCGGAAAAGTCTTCTCGATCTATCGCGAACCTTACGGCGGACATTGGCTGGTCTTTGCCGCTGTGCCGATCGAGCTGGTCGAACCGACGCCGTATCAACGGAATCTTTCCGATACTCATGTTCGAAAATTGGAAGCGGTGATCGGGAAAATCGGACGCTTTCTCGATCCCATCATCGCCGTGCGAATTGCAAAGCCCGACCATGCGGCGAAATATTGGACACCGAACGGCAACCATCGCCTCTCCGCCATGCGGACCCTGGGGGCGAAGAGCGTCATCGCGATCGTGGTCCCGGAAGCTGCTGCCGCCTATCAGATTCTCGCGCTGAATACGGAGAAAGCGCACAACCTTCGTGAAAAGGCGCTGGAAGTCATCCGGATGTACCGAGAGTTGGCACAGCTCGACCATGCAACGGAAGACGCCTATGCCTTGGAATTCGAGGAACCGGTGCTGATCACATTGGGACTCTGTTATGAGGAACGGCCTCGGTTCAGCGGCGGCGCCTACCATCCGGTGCTGAAACGAGTGGACGAATTTCTTCAGAAACCGCTGCATGCCGCTCTGATCCTTCGTCAGCAGCGGGCCAAGACCCTCCTGGCGCTAGACGATCTTATCGTCAAACAAGTCGAGGCCCTCAAAGCCATGGGATTGACCAGTCCCTATCTGAAGAGCTTCGTCGTCGCCCGCGTGAATCCGATTCGGTTTCGTCCCAAAGATGCGCCGGCCTTGTCGTTCGATGACGCGCTCGATCGCATGATGCAGGCGGCGCAGAAGTTCGATCCCGACAAAATTAAGATGGATGATTTGGCAAAGTCCGGCGGGATTGCAGACGACTCTGAATAGCTCGCTCTGCGGCTCTCGTCTTGTTTATTTGTCGATAGCCCCTTTAGAATGATTCGTTGGCTCACTCGGAAGGAGGCTGATATGAATCTTGCCGACAATAAATGTATCCCCTGTCGTGGCGGGGTGCCGCCGTTGCCGAATGATCGCGCTCAGGCATTGCTGAAAGAACTGGGGCGAGGGTGGTCGTTTAACGGACAAGGACATCTAGAGCGGTTATACACCTTCAAAGACTTTGCGCAGGCGCTCGCGTTTGTGAACAAGGTCGGCGCGGTTGCTGAGACAGAAGGCCATCATCCTGATTTGTATCTATCGTGGGGAAAGGTCAAGATCGAGATCTGGACGCACAAGATTAACGGCCTGGCAGAGAGCGATTTCTATCTGGCGGCGAAAGCCGACCGGGAATTTGAGCCGTTTCGCTTAGCTGCAAGTTAAGCAAACCGTTTTCTCCTGAACGTACGAGGCATCGGATGAGTAGGAGAGCTGGCGATGGCGAAGTCGATCAAGGCTTTCTATCCGCACATCACGCTCGTTTTCGGCAGAGCGAACGATGGTTGAATGGGTCTTGAGCATCTCAAGGCGTTCCCGTTCATCGAATGACGTCGTGGTCGGCGAAGGCGACAGACCTTTCTCCCGTTAGTCCGCCGGAGATCGAGTTCATGAACCGGCGAGCCTCTACGAAGAATGCGGCAAAACTTTTTACACCCTGACGATACTCGAACATCCACATTTATAATTCTCGTTCGCGATTCCTTGTTTAGACACTGTTACGGACGCACGAGACACTTTGAATTCGAACATCTGTAACCCGCGCGTTTGTTTGACGGACTGGCAACCGAACCACGACCATAGGGATACAACCAATTTATAAAAGATCTTGTATGGGTCATCGGTATGCCTCCGAAATCAGAGGATAGTCAACGATCTTCTTTCATGCATAGCCAGCAGCCACCGCCGGCACAAGATGAGGACCGCCGGAGTGGATCGACCGGCCATGTTCGATCAAAGCAGTCTCCACCATACCTTATTATCGGAGCGGGCTTGCTGGTGGTCATTGGAGTATTTGTGGGGCAATGGATCTTGTCTTCTACCTCCTCTTCTATTATCACGAGAAATCCGTCAGCATTTCAGGCAACGGAATCGCTACGTACCCAAAGCCGGCGAATCATGCAAGAGCCTGGGCCCGAGACGATGGTGCTGGTGCCCGCTGGGGAGTTCGTGATGGGGGCGCACCAAGAATACGAAATGGCCGACAAGGATGAGCGGACATCCCATACGGTGTATCTGAGTGCCTTCTCTATCGACCAGTACGAGGTCACCACCGCTCGCTACGCCAAATTCATTCAAGAAACGAAACGGCCCGCGCCAAAGTATTGGTCTGAAGAGGCCCTGAAGCAGCATGAACGCAAGCCGGTGGTGGGAGTGGACTGGAACGACGCTGCCGCCTACTGCGCTTGGGTAGAAAAACGCTTGCCCACCGGGGCCGAATGGGAGAAAGCAGCGCGAGGGACCGACCAACGTCTGTATCCATGGGGGAGTGAGGAACCTAGTCGGCAATGGGCAAATTTTGACCACTGTTGTGAGAAAGGCTATGAGGCGCTCACCGAGGTGGGGTCGTTTGAGCAGGGAAAGAGTCCCTATGGCGTCTACGATATGGCCGGCAACGTGTGGGAATGGGTGGCGGACCGGTACGACGAGGGCTCTTACGGCACGAACCCGGAGCGCAACCCGACCGGACGTTCGAGTGGTGAAAAGCGCATAGTTCGCGGTGGAGCCTGGGACTCTACTTCGGCCTACGTTCGATCCTCGTATCGGCTTGGGCTGTCACCCACGTTTCGGCTCGACAATATCGGGTTTCGTTGCGCCAAGGATGCGAAATGATTTTAGGCTTCTTCTCACAATCGTCACATCGACAGCTTCTCAGCCACGTTTAGACAATGAAGAAGTAAACGGTGGAGCAATTAGGCATTGCCCGGAGGCATGGGGTCGGTTTCAGCCAGGGCTTTGGAAAAGCGATCACCGACGATATCGGTGGCCTTCGCCATGAGATCCATCACTTCTTGCCATTCATTGGGCAGCAAGTCTTGCTTCAACTGCGGATGGATAGCCCATTGGGCCTCGACTTGTGTTCCCTTGCGGCTGACAAGCACGCGCAGCAGTTCCACATCCCAGGCCGGATCGGCAGGATTATCCTTGGACGGCAAGCTATTTGGTTGTTCAGAAGGAGGGACAGCCCGCGCCATACATGATCCTCCATAATAGAAATCGTTCACATACCTCACACTGTATTCTGTGCCATTCTGTATATCAAGGGGTCTCTTCGTTGAGGACTGCAAGCATCGCCTCATGAATCCGTCCATTGCTTGCTACGAGCTCCTGTCCATAAATTGAAAGATCGTTTCCGCTGAAATCGGTCAGCTGCCCGCCGGCCTCTCGCACGATCACTGACCCGGCCGCCATATCCCATGGATTGAGCCGGACTTCCCAGAACCCATCGAAGCGTCCTGCCGCTGCATAGCAGAGATCCAATGCTGCAGACCCCGTTCTCCGGAGTCCCTGGGCCTTGAGGGCAAAATTAGAAAAATGATCGAGATTATTTCGCGGCGTTTCTCTGATGTCGTAGGCAAAGCCCGTCACCAGCAGGCTGCTGTCGAGAGTCATTGTGGTGGATACATGGATGGGGCGACCGTTCAATTGCGCGCCCCGATGTTCAATGGCCGTGAACAGTTCATTCCGTGTGGGATCAAAGATCGCGCCAAGCACACAACGCCCCTCGTACTCGAGACCGATGGAGACACAGTAGGCTGGATAACCATGCGCAAAATTAGTTGTTCCATCCAGCGGATCGATGATCCACAGATAAGGTGACATCGCCTTTTCGACGCGACCTCGCTCTTCGGCCAAGAACCGATGGGTTGGAAAATGAGCCCGAATACGTTCTATGACGCATTGCTCGGCGGCACGATCGGCGTCAGTGACGAGATTGATCGGGTTCTTATACTCAATGCGGAAACCGGCTCGGGCATACTGAAGCAATAGGGCACCGGCTTCTTGGCTGGCGGAGACTGCTGCTTGGAGGAGCTTGTCATGTGAGATGGGTTCGTCATGAATGGGCACGCCTGATTGTAGCATGGCCGAACTGTTGAATTGGGAAAAAACAGGAGCTTGTACCGGTACAAGGCTTATCAACATGAGACAGAAAAGGATTACTTGCGTGCAGTAAAACGAAAATAGTAAGCAGTGTATGATTTAAATAATAAGTCTTGACAAGGTTTACAAGCATTGCTATAAAGCAAGCATGCTTATGTGAGGTGTTCGTGGAGGAATTAACAGATATTCTCGTTGGTCTGGAGCAACGGATCAACGCGTACAAAAGTCGGTTCCAAGAATTGGAGAAGAAGCGTCGCCGACTCGATGACGAAATCGCCACCATTAAGAAATACCTCGAGCTTGCTGAGACCCTCTATCGTGTCGAGGCCGACAAGGCCAAGCTCGCCAGCCTTTCCAACCAGATCATTACAACGGATGATTCCAAGGGGATTCGGCCTGTGCCGGTCGACGTCACCGATCAATCGCGGGAAATTCTTCTCGGGCGAAGCAAGTATGTGGGGAAAAGCGTGCCGCAAGCAGCCTATGAGATTCTCCGTGAATCGAATCGCGCAATGCACGCCAAAGAACTGGTGCAGCGTTTAATCGAAGGCGGGTTGCAGATCAAAGGGAAAACGCCGCTCACGTCGATTGCGACGTCGCTCAAGCGCGATAAACGCTTCAGAAAGGTCGGTCCCAATACGTTCGAAGCATTGGATGACATGCTGATTCAGGCCGTATAGTTAACTTGACAATGCGAAGGGAGGTGAGGCTCTTGGCTACAAAGAAGGCAGCGAAAAAGAAGAAGAAGTAATCCCCGCCATGATTGACACGCCGGAAGTGAGGGCACTCATTTCCGGCGTATCATGCCGCAATGTCCTGAAATGAGAAGAGCGTCCTACCGTAAAGAACGGCACTCGGCCTGATACCGAGAGCCCCTTAGGCTGACTAAGAAGCCTGAAGTGCAACGGACGGCTGAAGGTGAAACGCGTGTGCGGCTGATCGCTTCTCTGCTCCTGAAGACTCCGTATTCAGAAGTACCCATTTCTCCGTTTGCATTAGAATCTGCTGGACCAACCGAGTGTGGAGTGCATGTCCCGACCGGTCTGCGACAATGTGACCGATGAAGGGCACTCCCAAAAGAGAAAAGTCTCCAATCAGATCCAGAATCTTGTGGCGCACAAACTCATCGTCGAATCGAAGGCCTGATTCATTGATGATTCCGTCATTCGACAGCACGACGGTGTTGTCCAGGGTGCCTCCTTTGCCGAGCCCTCGAGCCCACAATGCCTGGACTTCATACAGAAACCCAAACGTCCTGGCCTCGGCAATCTCACTCTCGAACGCGTCGGCGGAGCAATCGTACGCATAGGTCTGCGTCTTAATCAAAGGATGTTCATAGTGAATGGAGTAGGTAATTCTCGGAGTTGAGGACGGTTCGATCCGAACGCGTTTCGATCCATCAGTCACTTCAATCGGCACCATAATTTTAAGAAACGGCTGTTTCCGCTCCTGTGGAACTATACCGACGGATTGGATCAGTCGAACAAACGGCGCGGCGCTTCCGTCCATGACCGGAACTTCACTTGCCGATACCTCGATGAAAACATTGTCGATATGAAGGCCTGACAACGCCGACAGCAGATGCTCTATTGTCTGAACCTGGAACCCATTGCCGCTGATGGCCGTGCATAATTCGGTTGGGACCCGATGTTCAATGGAGGCGGAAAGATACGTATCAACGTCGGTACTGCGATTGACAAAAACCACACCGGTGTCAGGGGGAGCGGGCCGTAGCGTGATCGACGCCGACTGACCAGAGTGGAGTCCCACACCAGAACAGGTTACTGCCGATGCCAGAGTTTGTTGATTGCGCACAAATCCTCCCTCATGCAGATAAATGCTTAAACACAGCCATCCGTAACTGAGCTAAGCAATTCGTGTGCCTAAATATGATAACCATAAACTGTTGCTATTAAATGAAAAAGTAATGAATTTCAAGAATTATGACTGTATCTTAAAAAACACAACTGTGTTTTTCAAGAAAACTGCATTTTTAATAAAAGAGTTCAGCAGCAACCCGAAGATCTGATGGGTTTGAGTAAATCGGAGATATGACATCTGGAAAACGGTCTTCGCATCATTCGAAACAGGAGAAAACGATCGGTACCGCCATATGACGTTGCACCATCCCAATCGTATATAAAGTGGATCAGTGTGAACGTGCGGGTGGAATTGGGTCATGGAGCTCGACGCGCTTGTCTAGGAATGAATCCGTCCGAGCCACTGGAGCTCCAAGTCCACCGAGTATTGTCTGCTTGATCGTATCCCTGCCTGCGACAAATCAGGGAGCACGAACCTACGAGCGCCGCCGGTCCTTCGCTCATCGCGGCATGTCTGCAATGTGCTCGTGATTCTCCATCATCCAAGCGGTGTATAATGCTCGCGGATGACACGCCAGTCTAATCATTTCCAATCCTCAGTCCGCAGTAAAGTTGTCATGGCCCTGAGCGGGCTGCTGCTCGTGAGCTACGTCGGTTTTCACATGCTGGGGAACCTACAAGTATTCGAAGGGGCTCATGCGCTCAACGGCTATGCGGCATTTCTCCGCGACATGCCGATTCTATTGTGGACGGCCCGGATTGGGTTGCTGAGCCTTGCGGTGCTCCACATTGTGCTGGCGATCAGGTTAACCTTGCGAAATCGTCGGGCTCGTCCGGTCGCCTACGCGGTCCGCGAGTATCGCCAAGCATCTTTTGCGTCCCGCACCATGGCCGCCTCCGGCCTTGTGCTCTTACTCTTCATCATCTTCCACCTGTTGCATCTGACGGCCGGCGTCATCGATCCATCTTTTGCCGACCGCCTCGATGCTGAAGGATATCGTGATGTCTATGGGGAAATAGTCCATGCCTTTCAGAATCCATTCATCGCGGCGCTCTACTTGGCGGGCCAGCTTGGACTGGGCTTGCATCTGAGCCATGCCGTCACCAGCAGTTTACAGACATTGGGGCTTGAACATGCCGCATTCAACCGATTCTTCAAGACCGCTGGTCCCACGGTGGCGTTGGTGGTGGTCCTTGGCAATGTCGCGATCATCCTAGCCGTCTTCTTGAGGATCGTGCGCGGATGATGAAACTTGATCCAAAAATCCCTCCCGGCCCACTGGAAACCAAATGGGACCGGCGACGGTTCAGCGAAAAATTGGTGAGTCCTACTAACAAGCGGAAAATCACGGTCATCGTCGTCGGCACCGGCCTGGCAGGAGCGAGTGCCGCCTCGACCTTGGGACAGCTCGGCTATCAGGTGGAGTGCTTTTGTTTTCAGGATAGTCCGCGCCGTGCCCATAGCATTGCGGCACAGGGAGGAATCAATGCCGCCAAGAATTACCAGGACGACGGAGACAGTGTAGGCCGACTGTTCTATGACACGATCAAAGGCGGAGACTTCCGTTCTCGAGAGGCCAATGTGTACCGACTCGCCCAGGTGAGTACACAAATCATCGATCAATGTGTGGCGCTCGGCATCCCGTTTGCCAGGGAGTACGGCGGGCAATTGGCGAATCGATCCTTCGGGGGCGTCCAAGTCTCGCGGACCTTCTACTGTCGGGGACAGACAGGACAACAACTCCTCTTAGGGGCCTATTCGGCGCTCTGCTGGCAGATTGATCGAGGACAGGTCATCATGCGCCCACGCACAGAAATGCTCGATCTTGTCGTGGTCGACGGACGGGCTCGAGGAATTGTAGTGCGCGATCTTGTCACAGGACGGCTCAGTGTTCAGACGGCTCATGCCGTGGTTCTTGCGACCGGCGGCTACAGCAATGTGTACTATCTATCGACCAACGCGAGCGGCAGCAACGTGACGGCCACCTATCGCGCATGGAAGCAGGGCGCCGCATTCGCGAACCCTTGCTTTACGCAAATCCACCCAACAGCGATTCCACCGGGAGATGCGTGTCAGGCCAAGCTGACACTGATGTCCGAATCGCTTCGCAACGACGGGCGATTGTGGGTTCCAAAAATGGCGAGAGATCAGCGGTCTTCCGAGGATATCCCCGAGGCGGAACGCGACTACTTTCTGGAGCGCCGATACCCACGTTTCGGAAATCTCGCGCCACGAGATCTCGCATCCCGTGCCGTGAAGGCCGTGTGCGACGAAGGCCGCGGCGTCGGTCCGGGCGGCCACGGCGTGTACTTGGATTTTGCCGACGTCATCGCCCAGCAGGGGGTTGACGTGGTCCGCGAGCGTTATGGGAACCTTTTCGACATGTATCAGCGGATCACAGGGGAAGATGCCTATCGTGTCCCTATGCGAATTTACCCGGCGCCGCACTATACGATGGGCGGGCTCTGGGTGGATTACAATCTCATGAGTACCATCCCGGGACTCTTCGTGATCGGCGAAGCGAACTTTGCGGATCATGGCGCCAACCGGCTCGGAGCCAGTTCCTTGATGCAGGGGCTCGCCGATGGCTATTTCATCTTGCCGTATACGATCAGTCATTACCTGGCGACCGTCGCGCTCTCATTGATCCGAGACGATCACAAGGAATCTCGTGCAGCGCTTCGGCGCGTGACGAGCCGGATCAGTCGTCTTCTGAATTCAAAGGGATACCGGACGGCTGCCTCATTTCACCGAGAAGTCGGTAAGCTGTTGTGGAATCACTGTGGGATGTCCCGCAATGCGGAAGGGCTCAAATCAGCGCTGACGGCGATTCCGTTGCTCAGGGAAGAATTCTGGCGGAATGTAATGGTTCCAGGATCAGGAGAGGTCTTCAACCAAGAGTTGGAGTATGCGGGCCGAGTGGCGGACTACCTCGAATTTGCCGAACTGCTTTGTCACGATGCGTTGCATCGGGAGGAGTCATGCGGAGCGCACTTCCGAGAAGAGTATCAACGGGACGAAGGCGAGCCGCAACGCGACGACGGCCGCTTCGCGCATGTGGCCGCATGGGAGTCCCGAGAGGGGGAATCACCCATCTTGCACAAAGAGCCCCTGGCCTTTGAGTTTGTACAGCCGACAACGAGGAGTTATCAGTAATCAGCATCATGAGATTCACGTTGAACATTTGGCGGCAGAACGGCCCGGACGAGAAAGGACGGTTTGTGACGTATGAGGCTCACGACGTGAGCTCCGGCATGTCGTTTTTGGAAATGCTCGACAGTGTGAATCAGGGGTTGATCGCCAAGGGAGAAGAGCCGGTCGCGTTCGAGCAGGATTGCCGTGAAGGGATTTGTGGAAGTTGTTCGCTCGTGATCAATGGTATCCCGCATGGTCCGGACCGCGGCATCACCAGTTGTCAGTTATACATGCGGCGGTTTTCCGACGGGGCCGTCATCACGATTGAGCCGTGGCGCGCGCGAGCGTTTCCCATTATCAAGGACCTGGTGGTGGATCGCCGAGCGTTGGATCGAATCATGCAAGCCGGGGGTTATATCTCCGTCCATACCGGCGGAGCGGTGGACGGGAACGTCCTGTTAATCAGCAAAGACCAGGCCGAAACCGCGATGGATGCCGCGTCCTGTATCGGCTGTGGGGCTTGTGTGGCGGCGTGCAAGAATGCATCGGCCATGCTGTTTGTGGCGGCCAAGGTGTCTCACTTGGCGCTCTTGCCGCAAGGAAAGCCTGAGCGTACCCGGCGGGTGAAGACGATGCTGGAAGCCATGGATCGAGAAGGATTCGGTTCTTGCGGCAATCAAAACGAGTGTGAAGCCGTCTGTCCGAAACGCATCAGCGTCCGTTTCATCGCCAGGTTCAATCGCGAATATCTCCGGGCCGGTATTGTCGAATCCGGTCTTCCCGCTGAGCCGGAATCTCCCCATGCAGAGTCCACTTAGCGATAGGCCGGCGACACGATTTCCCCTCATTTCAATTCGTAAACAATCGCGATGCCGCGCCGCAATCTCCGATTTCTTTATGGCGTAAAAAGTAGATGAAAGCCGAGATGTGCCGGATGGCAATCAGCTTGACTATGAGAGAAAGGCCTTTATAGTGCGATGAGGAGGCTGCAAATCCTTCAGCCGCAGAAGAGGAAAGCCGAATGGGTCGTGAAGTGATCTGCCCGCGATGTCGAAAGGATGGAGCGCTTCGTGTGAGGCCACAATCGCCTCGTGAACTGGCCGCAGCATTGATTTGGATTGTTCCGTATCATTGCGGCCACTGTCGCCTCCGATTTCTTGGCCGCCGTCTCAGCATCGCCGGACCTTCGCGTCTCATGGATCGCCGTGAACATCTTCGTATTCCTGTACGGCTTTGTCTGTCTTTTTCAGGAGGGAAAGTCAGAGGCGAGGGAACCGTGATGGACCTTTCCCTGGGCGGTTGCATTATCAAGAGTGAAACTCACGTGCACGTGGACGACATTTTTTACCTGGAGATCATCGTCGCCGAGAACGAACCTCCCGTCGAAGTCGCTGCCATGGTGAGGTCAGTCAGTGCGCGCGGGATTGCTTTCAAGTTTCTCCGGAAGGCCCAAGAGGACAAACGGCTTCTGACCTTCATCCAATCACACTCGGGCTTCACCTCTTCCATTCTTTCCAAAGCCGTCGAGCCGATTGTCACCGGCTCTTCAGTCTAAATAGGCGTCTCCCAGGCGGACGGCAGCGGATATTCAGTGATCAAGCGGTCATGCTCGTCAATATCGTAGGGCTCGATGGTCAAATCGTTTCGAGCCATCGGTTCCATGCAGGCCGGCGAGCAGAGCACATCGATCAATGCTTGGGCCTTGTCTCTTGTCGAAAATCGGCAGAGCCCGTGTTCGGGCATGCCTGACGACGGATACCAGAAGGCGAGGTCGATCGCACTGCCTTGGTAGATGCCCAATGTTCGGTGTCGCACTTGAAATCCGCCGGGCGTATGAACCGCTTGCTCCCGTGTCATAGGCTCTCTTGACCGACATATCTTAATGATTATACCCATGGTAGCATGATCGAAGAGATGGAGATACTGCGTCCTGCTCTACTGCTGAAGGAGGGAACGATGGGGCGTCCTTGGTGGAAAAAGACTCTGATCACCGTCATGATGATCGGGACATTGTCTGTGTCCGGTTGCGGTTACAACGATCTCCAAGGCCTGGACGAAAATACGAAGGCGGCGTGGAGCGAAGTGATCAATCAATATCAGCGGCGTGCCGATCTCATTCCCAATCTTGTCGCGACGGTCAAGGGATACGCGGCCCATGAAAAAGAGACCCTTGAGAGCGTCGTAAATGCCCGAGCCAAGGCAACGGGGATGCAAGTGACGCCCGAGGTATTAAAAGATCCAGCTGCATTCGAGGCATTTCAAAAGGCCCAAGCCGGTTTGACATCGGCGCTAGGCCGGCTCATCGCCATTGCCGAAAATTACCCCAATCTGAAAGCCGATCAAAATTTCAGAGATCTCCAAAGCCAGCTAGAGGGGACGGAAAACCGGATTACCGTGGCGCGTAAACGATACATCGACCGGGTCGCGGAATATAACAAGATGGTCCGATTTTTCCCGACCAACCTGACTGCTAAGTTTCTGCTGCACCTGGAAGAGCGTCCCAACTTTACGGTCGCCGATGAGAATGCTGTCGCGAAGCCGCCCGAAGTGAAGTTTTGAATCGAGGCTGAGGTGAAGGTTGGAAGGATTCGGATTGAGCCGTCTCGCGCGCTGCTGTTACCTGGCAGCCGCAACCCTTTCCCTCACCACATCCGCCGCAGCACTTGATGTCCCGCTGCTGACCGGTCGGATCGTCGATCTCGCCCATGTCTTGCCGAGCTCAACGGTTGAGTCGCTGACGGCTCAACTGGCGGCCCATGAAACTCAGTCGAGTAATCAAGTGGCTGTCCTGATCGTTCCCTCCCTCGAAGGCGGATCTCTCCAAGAATTTTCCCATCTTGTAGCAACCACATGGAAACTCGGTCAAAAAGGCACCGATAACGGCGTTCTATTGCTTGTGGCGATTAAGGAGCGCAAGGTCCGCATTGAAGTCGGGTACGGATTGGAGGGCGTATTGACCGACGCTCGATCGGCGCAAATCATCAGAAATGAAATCGTGCCTCGGTTTCGGGCCGGTGATATGGCCGGTGGAGTGACTGGGGGCATCAATGCAATCGTAAAAACCATTGACGGAACCTACCAGGCGTCCGAGAAGGCAGTTCCTCGGCAGGAGAGCGATGTCATTGGGCAGGTCCTCGTTGCCGTCGTTGTCGGAGTACTTGTCGGGCTCCTGTTCATGAACATCCATCGATTCATCGGGCCCCTCGCTGGTGCAGGGATCTCCACGTTACTGGCACCCTGGTTGGTCCCGGCGCTCATGGCGAGCGGTATCACCTTGGTTCTGTTGCTGATGATTGGTGCCTCCGGCACCGGCGGAAGGAGAAGTCGGTACAACGGTATAGATGATTGGATGTGGTACCGCAGTCGCGGTGGCGGGTGGGGCGGAGGTTCATTTGGCGGCGGAGGTGGATTCAGCGGGGGAGGAGGTAATTTCGGAGGAGGAGGTGCCAGTGGAAACTGGTAAAAGACTGACGCTCACGGCCGATGAACGGGAGCGGATTAGGCTGGCCGTGGATGCGGCGGAACAACACACGAATGCGGAAATCGTTCCGATGCTCGTCAGCCGGTCGGGGCTCTATCGTGATGCGCAACACCGCGCCGGAATCATCCTCGTGCTCGTGACGCTCACTATTTTGCTGACCACGGAAATACTCTGGCTCCCTTGGGGCTGGCATGCCTCCAATGCGGCGTGGCTGGTACTGGCGACCATCCTGGCCTATGGCGCAGGAGCATGGCTCGGCGGTCTTGTTCCTATCATTCGCCTCTTCACCTCCACCGATCGTATGCATCAAAAGGTGCGTCTTAGGGCCGAGCGGGCCTTCGCGCAACATGCGGTCTCTCAGACTCGGGAGCGCACGGGTGTACTGCTCATGGTGTCTCTCTTAGAGCATCAGATCTATGTGCTTCCCGATCAACCTTTGTTTCAACGAGTGCCGATGGAGCGGTGGTCATTGGTCGTCGAGGCTGCCGTCGGCCGATTGAAAGCCGGTGATATTGTCGGCGGGTTATGCCAGAGCATTCAGACCTGCGGTATTCTTCTCGCCGAAGTCTGCCCCGGTCGTCCTGGCGACAATCCTGATGAATTATCGAATGAATTAGTCCAGGAACCATAAGGAATCCCTATCCTACCCGAGCGCTCAATAAAATACTGTTGCCGACCGATAGAGAAGAGGCCCGGCGGACCGATCGACATATGGACAAGGAGGGAGTGAGATTATGTGGAAGCAGGAAGAGACAGGAGAGGGAGAGCGGGAACAAGGTCGGTGGGTGGAGGATAACCGTAGTGCATTAAAAAAGAGCGGCCCGATTCTTCCTGATGAGGTCGCCTTCGTCGGAAAAGATGTCGAGTTCAAGGGGATCGTCACCTATTCCGGTACGGTACGGATCGATGGATCCTTGGAGGGCGAAATTCATACCGACGGCGGCTTGCTCGTAGGGCCTGAGGCAGTGATCAAGGCCAAGGTCACAGCCGGGACGGTGGTATGCCACGGAACCATCCATGGCGATATTCAAGCGAAGGACCAGATTGTGCTTTGCGCTCCCGCCGTTGTTCAAGGCAGTCTGACCACACCGGTGCTTTCGATGGAAGAGGGAGTGGTGTTCAATGGAACGCTGGAGATGAAGCCTCAAGCCAAAGTCGAGGTGCTGCGCGAGGTCGGGCCGAACGTCGTCAATATGACGAGCCGACTACCGGTTCAACGACTCGCGGCGTGATCGATCGAACAACGGGTCTCCTGGCGCGAAGCCCCGTCCAGCGCCAGGGACCTGACTCAGTAAGAAGTCAACCCGCGTTCTTTACTTCTTTCTTCCATCGTTCTGCAATCCACATGATGACGGACTGTCTCGTCACACCGAGGCACCTGCCCTGAGCATCCTATCTCAAAATTAAAAACCGGCATTTGCCATGCTGGATGCTTTGTCATCAAGGTGCTTCATGATCTCGCGGACCACTAAACTGGCGCCGGTATTCGACAAATGAAACTCGTCTCGATAGAGCGAGACACCGTTGAGCTGTACCACACACCTGCCTGGCACAGCGATATTACAAAAGATGGTGTCCGGCCTGATGCGAATGAGGTTGGGATGTTCGCCGACACTGTCCAGAATCTGGATAGTGTCTTGGTTTCTCATGGCATAGGATTCGTAACTCGTAGTCACATCCTTCTCCTCCCCTTGATTGGGACTCGCAAACATGGCTCTTTTAGCCAGATAGCGCGGGACATGCCGGCCAGCTTCTGGGATGGGGTAGATTAAGATAATTGTTTTTCCGGTATGAATATATCTCAAGAGTGAATCGACATACGCCTTTTGAAGCGCTGGTTTTCGTGTATCGTTGGGAGTTCTCTCCCTGACGCCATTCACCATGACGTCCAACAGTGCGCCCTTAAGATACGCCGTCCAGTACCCCGCAAATATCAGCGTGGGGTAATTGCCGTTCTCTCTCACATATTCAAAGACTTCTCGGTTGTGTTCGGGACATCGATGAGTACTCCCCTGGTCTATACGGTACACATCTAAGATTGGAGGACAGTGCCCATAGCTCATATTGGAAAATCCCAGCGAATGGCTTTCCAAGCTTCTCCTTAGTTCAAAGCCGAGCGCGCCAGCAATAGAATCCCCTAACAATGCTCCCGTGACATTCACGCGTGCACCCAAGACACAACTCTCACGCACCGGGGTATACCGTCCGCCTTCGGACATACAGTCCAGTGGATCAAACTGGGCGCTCTGAGCCTTCGTAACGGCTTCGTCCACCCGTTGCGGGAAGCCATCATTCACGTACCCCATCAGCCCTATCGCGACAAACACTACGCTACAGACGGCGGCCATTGCGAACAGGTGATGACGCGCGAGGAATTGCCGATTCCGAAAAGGCGTCTCCACATATTTCCAGCTCACATAGGCGAAGAGGAATGAACAACCCGCTAACGACAAGAGCAACGCTGGACTGGGCGGTTCGATTGAACGATGTCTCGCAAACACAAAGAGCGGATAGTGCCAGAGATAGGCGCTGTAACTGATTAATCCTACCGCCACGAATAATTTGTGACCAAGGACTTTGCCGACTATTGTGCGGGGTGTCGCAAATACGATGATGAGAGCTGCGCCAATCGTCGGCAGTAGGGCATAGGCACTTGGGTAGGGAGTCAATGCGTCAAAACTCAGCACTCCGTACACGCAGAGCAAGGCACCACACACGCTGACTGCCTCGTTCACGACCCGATGATGAGTTGTAGCCTGGCCATGCCCTTCCTGAAAGAGATAGAACGCGACCAATGCGCCGATCAAAAGCTCCCAGCCCCGTGTTGGCAGCAAGAAGAAGGTGAATGTTGGATCCGTGTGCGAACCCCATTGCGCGGCGACCAGGCTCCCGACCGCTAGTCCTGCAAGCAAACCAACTATCCATTTTTGTTCGAATCGCCAGAGCAGCAACAACAGGATCGGATACACCACATAGTATTGCTCTTCGACGGAGAGGCTCCATGTGTGCAGGAGAGGTTTCAGTTCGGCGGCTGGCTCAAAGTAGCTGCCTGTCACGTAGAACAAGATGTTGGAAGCAAAGGCTGGGACGGCCACCAGGCTTTCCGAAAACAGTTTCATATCAATGGGCAGCAACCACAGCCAGCCCAATGCCACACAACCCGCCATGACGACAAACAGTGCGGGTAGTATTCGCCTTGCTCTGCGCTCATAAAACCCCATAAGAGTGAAGGTGCCGGCCTGTTGCTCCTCAAGAATAATAGACGTAATGAGATAGCCGCTGATCACGAAAAATATGTCGACGCCGACGAAGCCGCCGCTGAATGTTTGAAAACCGGCATGAAATAGGATCACCGGCAGCACCGCAAAAGCCCGAAGCCCATCAATTTCTCTTCTGTGGTTCATACGCTCTCAGATCCGCCGGCAGGTCATAATTGATGCCATAGAACGTATGTTGGCTTTAGCCCGCATGCGCTTGGATAACATTTTCGCATTGATGTGGGATCGTCGTCCTCCCCTGCAGAAAGGCTCTCCGGAAAACTAGCTCCTCTTCATACTCTCCTCTATGTGCTGGAAAGGCGTCATGTTAGCATGGATTTCCGCTCTCGTCGGCCCTGATTTTGATAGGACATTGCGTGCCTCCCTCCATATCGGACATCTATTTCTCCGCCTGTTCGTAAAGGCAGCAAAACTTGCCATCTTCGCTTGTCTGATACAGTTGCACATAGTCTTTGCGAAGCTAAGCGCTTGGCGAAAATGAACTACGTTACTTGGCTTGTATACCTGCCCCACAGGTATCCTTCACCAGAGGACCGGGAAATCTATAGCCTCAGAGAAGGGGAGGCGCGTGAAGGAAAGTTTCGGGTGTCGCTCATTGAGGCGACGACGGTGAAATTATTCGACAGCGAGTCCAAGATCGAAACGATCTTGAAGCTCAAGAAAGAGGAATCCTCGCATTCGGAAAACTTGGATCGGCAAAGAGATTATCTGCTTCCTCTTCCTCAGCCGGTCGGCATTCACCATAGTTCACGACAACGAAATCTCCGATCGATAGACGGCCCGCGATCGTTCCGCTAGAATCCGGTCCATGTCAGAGCCCACCGTGTCGACCGGCGCTCCTGCGAAACTTCAAGACGAGAATCAATCAGTCGTCAAAGCGGCTGGGGTGATCGGCGTCGCCACGTTTTCCAGCCGTATCCTCGGCTTCATTCGCGACATGGCCTTGGCCAGATTGTTTGGCGCGACGCCGGCTGCGGATGCCTTTTTCATCGCGTTCCGCATCCCCAGCCTCCTCCGCGAGCTGTTTGCCGAGGGCTCGATGTCGTCGGCCTTCATTCCCGTGTATACGGAATACCGGACGACGCGGAGCAACCAGGAGGCCTGGGAACTGGCCAGTGCGGTCTTCACGACGCTCCTGACCATCGTCACGTTGGTGACGATGGTCGGGATTGTGGCCGCTCCCTGGCTCGTCCAGCTGCTCGCGCCGGGATTTCAGGACAATCCCGACAAACTTGCGCTCACGACGTTGCTCACCCGCGTCATGTTTCCGTATTTGCTGTTCATCAGTTTGGCGGCGTTGGCCATGGGCATTCTGAACTCTGTACGGGCTTTTGCAGCTCCGGCCTTCTCACCGCTTTTCCTAAATATCTTTATCATCGTCGGCGCCGTGTGGCTGGCTCCGTATCTGGAAGAACCGATCATCGGGGTGGCGATCGGCGTGGTGGCGGGAGGGGCGGCCCAATTCGCCATGCAGCTTCCCAGCCTGAAACTGCGAGGATTGCTGTTCGGCTTTCGATTCGAGCCGGGCCATCCGGGCTTGCGCCGGATCGGCGCATTAATGGTGCCCACGCTGCTCGGCCTGTCCGTGACTCAAATCAATCTGACGGTGAGTACGGTATTGGCGTCATTCTTTGCCGGCGGACCGACCTATCTGTTTTACGGCATGCGGCTGATCCAATTTCCATTGGGAATCTTCGGGGTGGCCTTGGCGACGGCCATTCTGCCTACGTTATCTTCACAAGCGGCGCGAGGCGCGTTGGACGAACTGCGCACCACGCTCGGGTTCGGTCTGCGCATGATCCTCTTCATCATCGTGCCGGCGATGGCGGGTTTGATCTTGCTGCGCATACCGATCGTGCATCTTTTTTTCGAGCACGGCACGTTCACCGCGCAGGACACGACGGAGACCGCGTTGGCGGTTCTCTGCTATGCGGTCGGCTTGTGGGCATTCGGGGGCGTCCGTATCATTGTCTCGGCGTTCTATTCGATGCAAGATACCAAGACGCCGGCCATTTCGGCGGCGATCGCGCTGGCGGCGAATATTCTCTTTTCGCTGGTGTTGATGTCTGTACTTGGCGCGGCAGGGTTGGCGCTCGCCACGGCATTGGCCTCCATGGTAAACGGAGTCATTCTGGTGGCGGTATTGAACCGGAGACTGGGCGGAGTTGGGTGGGGAGCGGTGGGGCGCTCTTCCCTTCGGGTCCTTGCAGCATGTATCCCGCTGATCATCGTGTGCTGGTGGGTGGCTGAAGCAGAGATATGGACACACCCTGCCGAATGGGTCACGAAATCCGCGATGCTTTTTGCAGCTGTGGGGTTGAGTGTCGGGGGATATCTTGGTGTTCATGTGTTGTTTCGATCGAAGGAACTCGCAGTAGTGTGGGGAATGGTGCGAAGGAAGCTCGGTCGAGTGATGGGATAACAAGGGGCGATTCATGCGGCGTGTGATGATCTTTCGTTCACCCTGGGGTTGGATGGGAATCGCGGAATCCACAAAAGGGATTCAAGCGATCGTGTTGCCGAAACGGTCGAAGCGGGCTGTCGAGTCCGATCTGAGAGTACAGTCTGATGGGCCATTGCAACAAGGAGAATCTGTGCAACTGGAAGAAGCCCGTCGGCAGCTGCTCGATTATCTTGCCGGGAGAAGGAATACCTTTGATGTGCCGCTTGATCTGTCGCAGGGAACATCGTTCCAACGACAAGTATGGCGGACGTTGCAGCGGGTACCTTATGGAAAGCTTCGTTCATATCAATGGATTGCCGCAAGGGTTGGAGGCAGGCACTACGCTCGGGCAGTCGGCAATGCGGTGGGCGCCAATCCGTTGCCGATCGTCGTCCCTTGTCACCGGATTGTCGCCCACGATGCGTCGCTCGGCGGCTTCTCCGGCGGACTGGACATGAAGCGCAAGCTGTTGTCTCTCGAAGGGACGCTGTCTATGCTGAGGAGCAAATAGCATGTAGCGTATGGCCTATAGTTCGGGAAATAGGGATTTATGGGAGACTTTTGTCGTGTGCCATAAGCCATCTGCCATATGCTCTTCCGTATTGAGATGAGAGCAATTCTTCAGCGCGTAACCAATGCCTCGGTAGAGGTCGAAGGAAAAGTCGTGGGCCGGATCCAACATGGCTTGATGGTCTTGTTGGGTATCGCGAAAGGTGATAATGAATCGGATACAGCGTATGTGGTCGAGAAGATTCAAAATCTTCGTATGTTCGCCGATGATCAAGGGAAAATGAATCGATCGGTGATAGACGTCGGGGGCGCCGTGTTGTTGGTTTCTCAATTCACGCTGTTAGGCCGGACCGATAACGGACGTCGTCCCAACTTTGATGGAGCTGCTCCTCCCGACCAGGCCAAGCGCCTCTATGAGCAGGTTGCGGCTGATCTGCGGGCATGCGGGATGCCGGTTGAGACGGGAGTTTTTGCCGCACATATGCAAGTGGCGTTAGTGAACGATGGGCCGGTGACATTCGTAGTGGATAGTAGAGAGCGCCGCTTGCCTTGACTCAAGGTCTGACGGCGTCGTTCCGATAGAATCGACAAGAGTGGAGACCGGTTCGTAGTCGAAATCTGGTATACTGAGTTTAAGCCTCATCGGCCTTCGCAGGAGGTGGAGATGAGCACTCACGTTCCCCAACGACACCCGCTCAGACAACTCTTCGGCGCATTAACCGAAAAGAGCTTTACGGAACACCTTGGCTGGCCTGATGCCAAGGTCACCTCGTACGTCTCCGACCTATTGGTCGATTTCACCCATACGGATCAGCTCTATAAGATTAGAAATCGACAGGACCAGCCGGTCGATAGCGTCGTCGAGTTGCTGTTCGAGTCGGAGGTCATGCTCGAAGCCCAGTCGCTGGACCGTGAACGGGATGTCCATCGTCACATCGGTGATTTCACGCTGTTCATGGCCGGACTCTTTCCCGAATACCTTCGACGGCTCAAATCGGCCGGACGTATTTATCACAAGGACTTCCTTGTGGACTATGTGAAGACGGGGAAACGGTCCTACGGGATCGTCGCGCAAATCGGCCGTGATGATGCCGAAACCAATTTGCCCTTGTTTCAAAAATTATCTGAGAACTTTGAACTCTGCGTGACGGGTCTGGGGTTTGTGCGGTCCGATCTGGATCGCATGCAGAATCCCGCCTATCAAAAGACCCGGGATCTGCTCTTGAATTGAAATCCTGCCGTCCCATCATTCTCGCGCACGGGGGCGCCGGCTCCCGTGCAATGACCTCACCACAAGCCGCGTGTCTCCGTGCCGCCTTGCAGGTCGGCTATCATTGGCTGGATCGCGGCAGCTCGGCGCTCATTGCCGTGGAGCACACGATTCGCGTGCTCGAGCGCAGCGGACTGTTCAATGCGGGCAAGGGAGCGCGACTCCAGTTAGATGGCGTGCAGCGGATGGACGCGTCCATCATGGAAGGGGATAGCCTGCGCGCCGGGGCGGTGGCTTCAATTGAAAACATTGTCCATCCGATTACCGCTGCTCGCTTGGTCATGGAGCACACGCCTCATGTGTTGCTCGTTGGCCCGCAGGCCGGACGGTTTGTCCAGCATTTCAAACTCGAGCGGCATCGGCTGTCGGGAAAGCCACGCAGGATGTCCTACGAAACGACTCTCCAAAAAATCGCGCAAAATCGGGAAAAGCACGGAACGGTCGGAGCCGTCGCACTCGATCAAACCGGGACGGTCGCTGCCGGTGCCTCGACCGGTGGGATCGATCGCATGTTGCCGGGACGAGTCGGGGACACACCGATCATCGGCTGCGGGGTGTATGCCGATAATGAAACCGGCGCTGTCTCAATGACAGGATGGGGCGAGAGCATCATTCGTTTGGCCGTGGCCAAAGAAATTTGCGACCGATTAGTTCAGGGAACCACACCGGCAACCGCAGCGCGACTCGTGTTGCAGAAACTGGTTGCTCGGATCGACGGATCTGCGGGATGCCTGGTCCTGACTCCTCAAGGACGATTCACCATTCGCCATTCCACCCCTCACATGACAGCCGGATGGTGGGATGGCAAGGGAGAGCCGACCGTGAATGATAAGTTTAAGTGCTGAGGCATGACCAGCCGCAAGGGCCGAAAACCTAAACCCTATAGTCAAGCCGCACGCATCAATCTCATGGCCCGTCGGCTTACCGGAGGCGCGTCCGTTCCTGAGCTGGCCGAAGAGTTCCACGTCACCAAGCGACAAGTTCACCGGGATCTTCAACATCTCGAAGAATCCGGATTTCCACTCCTTCAGGAAGACGGCAGGTACAGACTGCCGCCTGGTTTCAAGGGGATGGAGATTGTCGTCTCCCCATTCGAGCTGATGTCACTGTACCTTGCCAAGAGCCACCTGGACTATCTGCAGGACACCTCGCTGTTCGATGACTTGGAAGGCGTTCTTCGCAAGATAGAAGCGGGACTTCCGGACAGGGTCAAGAACCACATCGAGCGGATTGTTACAGCCTTTGTCCCTCTTCAACGGCCGGCCCGTGCCTATGGGGAGAAGAAACCCGTTCTCGACTCTTTGCGCAAGGCCTTACTTCATCAACGGACAGCGGTACTCCTCGGTTATCGCAAGCCGGGAGCAGAAAAGCCAATTGACTATCGTGTCGATCCCTATGGACTGGTCTTGTATCAACATGGCCTGTACTTGGTCGGCTATTCGCATGAGGCCAAAGCGATCAGAGTCTTTGCGGTGGAACGAATCGAAGACATCGACGTGACGGAGGAGCCGTTTGATATTCCACGATCATTTTCCCTCGCGGAGAGGTTTAAACGAGGGTTCGGTCTGATCGATGACAATCCTCAGGAAGTGAAGATCTGGATCTCGCCAGAGTGGGCCTATTACGTCAAAGAACGAAGATGGCATCCGACGCAAAAGCTGCAGCCTCAGAAAGACGGCTCCGTGATCCTGACTATGCAGTGCGGCGGTCTCGACGAGCTGACCGCTTGGGTGCTTTCCTTCGGACCTGGGTCGAAGGTGATTAGCCCACAAGCGCTCATCGACCTGGTGGCCTGTCAACTGACAGCCGCCGCCAAATCGTATCCATCCTCTCGCTAGCCGTCTCAAACTCCCAGTGACCTATTCTGTCGCACCTCCGTGCTAGGTTTCTTCGTCCATCAAGAAGGAGGAAAGACATGAGTGAGTCCCTGTATCTGCAGAGAGTAAGCGACCGGTTTCTTGCCGCGCATCCTCGCGAGGCAGGCTGGGTCAGCCATCAAATCCACGGAGACTCTGGTCGCGAGATGTCGCTCAACTATCTACTTGATTGCCTCAGAGAGTGGTACCCGGCGGCAATAACACGCTGCATGGCTCTCCCGCTCGTTGGGGCAGGAGCGTTCCGAAATTCGACAGCCATCTACGCTTCGTCCGAAGCAGGGGGCCAGAACGATTCTTCGAAAGAAGCGAACGCTTATAGCTGGCGAGGAACCATTGAATTGATCTGGAACGGTCATGACATCCACTGTCACAAGTTTTCGCTCGTGGTGGGCCGCGCCTTAGAAGAGATCTATTTCATAGCGACCAAGTCTCTTGCCGCTTTTCGAGATCTTCTTCTCGTTCTGGATAGGTATGGTCGAGCCAGGCACAAAGGAAGGACGGAAGAGATTTACGTCGTCAATGGCGAGAACATCCCGATCACCGCGAGTTCATGGGATGACTTGGTGTTACCGGCTCACATGGTGAGCGATATTCAGAAGAATGTGGAAGGGTTTTTTTCAGGCCGGGAGCGCTACGCATACCTGGGTCTCCCGCACCGTCGAGGATTTCTGTTTGCCGGGCCGCCCGGCTGCGGGAAAACGCTCACACTCAAGACACTGGCGGCCAACACGCCTGCGAAATTCATTTCTGTGTTAGGAAAAGCGGATGTGGACGATGGCACCTTCCATTGCGCACTGGATCTAGCGGAACAGTGCACGCCGGCGGTTGTCATGTTGGAGGATCTCGACCGGGTGGTGCAAGCCAGAGGCGTCTCGCTGTCACACTTTTTGAATCTCTTGGATGGACTCAAGGTACTGAACGGAGTGCTGGTGATTGCAACCTGCAACGAGCCGGACAAGCTGGACCCCTCGTTGATTCATCGCCCGAGCCGGTTTGATCGGATCTGGAGGTTTGAATTGCCCAAGTACGACCAGCGCCTGGCTCTCCTGCGCAAGCGAGGGAAAGATTTCTTTTCAGACTCAGCCCTCGAAACGGCAGCCAGACGTTCCGAGGGGTTCTCGATGGCCTATGTCCAGGAGATCGTCGTGAGCGCGTTGCTCGAATGCACGCATGACAACCAGCCGCCGAACGACGACCATATGCTCAAGAGTCTGGATGTACTCCGTATGCAGCGCAAAGAGGCCTCGAAGCCTGGGGAATCGATGAAAGAACGAGAGACGGTGGGGTTTTGCGGGTCAATCAATGGCGATACTTATGGCCATGGTTGAGCTTATATCAAAATTGAATTTCTAGGTGATGGTGATAGTGGGGGAGTATTCAGCGCCAAACCGAAGAACTGAGGAATATAGCTCGGCTAGCACGACGATCGTCGCGGCGGTTGCTTATGATATACCCTACCTCTATCTTATCCAGTGCGATGTTGCAGGAGTCTTTATCGAACAGAGGAGAAAAACATATGGTGCCCAAGACCGCGAAAGAGCGATTTGAAATCGTGAGCAAGTTTATTGGATTTGGCAATCCTCACGCCCCGATCTGGTTCATAGGCATCGAAGAAGGTAAACCGTGGGACAAGGATCCTGACAAGGACCAGGAGCAGTATGACAAGTACGCACGCCGCTGGTTTCCCGCAGAAAGCGGCGAAATCAAGACACAAGCCGAGAGGGACGGAAGAAGTTATACAAAAATCTACGATATTATGAGCAAACTCATCATGTTAATTAACCCGACTGGGCAAGATCTAGCAGAATGGAAGAACTTTCGGAACGAAAAGCTTCTGCGAGCGGATGGTATGGCCTTTCAATCGAACCTATTTCCTTTGGGGAAGCCTTCTGATGATGGTGAATGGCCACTTTACTACAAAGATCTTTTCGGATATGGGAATGAAAATCGTGATGAGTATGAGCGGATAGTGAAGGCAGAACGATTTCCTCTGTTAAGATCTGAGTGGAAAAATCATGCACCGAAGATAACAGTTTGCTTTGGATCTAAGAGACGGAACTACTTCGAAGACCTCCTTACACCTTCTGGACAATGTGAAGCATTCAATAATTGCAAAGTCTATGAGAAGTCTGGCATCGTTCTGACACCATTTTTCAAGCCTACTGATATGCCGGACTCACTCATCCATAAGCTGGCGGAGAAATTGCGACCATTCTACGCGCGATCATGAAACTATCAGATGTGAAATGAGTAGAATTCTTTTTCACCTCGCCTTTCCGATTCACGACGTGGAAGCCACGCTTCGGTTCTATGTCGATGGTCTCGGGTGTTCCGTCGGGCGGCGATCAAAACATGCGGTGACGTTGGGTTTAGGGGGTCATCAGCTCGTCGCGCACGTCGTTCCTGATCAGCCCTCAAAACAGAAAGGTATCTACCCTCGCCATTTCGGGTTGACCTTTCTTTCGCAAGAAGACTGGCAAGCGCTGGTGGATCAGGCCAAGACGAAGGGGCTTACCTTCTACCAACATCCTCGCGTGCGCTTTCCTGGGACACGCATCGAGCACCGCACCTTCTTTCTTGAAGACCCGTCACACAACCTACTCGAATTCAAACACTACACCCACGAATCAGCCATCTTCGGAGAAGCAGATCACAGCCAGGTCGGCGATGCCGAGGAAATCTAGCCGAGTCTCTATTGAAGACGTTTGTGAGAAGAGACGGCGATTTTATCCATCCATCCAAGGATCCGTTGATGGCGGCGGGTGAGAAAGGCGGTTTTGCGCAGGGGGTCGTATCGTTGCGGACTGGGCAGAATGGCGGCCAGCCAGGCCGCTTCGTCGGCGGTCAGGTCGGAGGCGGATTTTCCGAAGTGGTGACGAGCCGCGGCTTCCGCCCCATACACGCCCCGTCCCCATTCCGCGACATTGAGATACAATTCCAGAATACGTGTCTTGGTCAGCCGGTGTTCAAGCGAGCGCGTGATCAAGGCCTCACGGGCTTTGCGGAACAGCGAACGTTCTGATGACAGATAGAGATTCTTCGCCAGCTGCTGGGTAATGGTGCTCCCGCCCCGTTTGAGTTCTCCGGCTTCCAGATTATAGAGCGCGGCGTCGCGGATACCCTCCCAATCAAATCCCTCATGGACAAAGAACGAGGCGTCTTCCGCCGCGATCACGGCACGTTGCAACTCCGGCGCAATTCGGCTCAAGGGTGTCCAGATCCATTGTCGTTTGCCGGTGCGTCTCTGTTCGGCTGCCCGTGCCAGCCGATGGTCCATGAGAGCCGTTGATGTCGGGTTGGTCCTTGCCAGGAGGTCTGTATCGGGAAGAGTGCTGAGCCAGCTCAGCGCAAGGATGCCCACAGGAAGTCCGATCAGTACGCTGCTCCAGAGAAGAACACGGGCCACCTTGCGTCGTCCGGTTGACTTGCGTGGAGGAGGATCGTATGTGTAATGACGCAGAAAGGTCGGACTGTAATGTGCCTTCCGTCTTGCATCCATCGATCGGCCTATCGGCATGAAAATCTTCGGAGCTGAGTTTATCAAAAGTTGCGTCACTCCAGAACAATTTCCGTCCGGTCCACTTCATGAGATTGCCTTTGTGGGGCGCTCCAATGTGGGCAAATCATCGTTGATCAATTCGTTGCTGAATCGCCGGGAGCTGGCCAAGGTCAGCCGGACGCCCGGAAAGACCAGAGCCGTGAATGTATTCCTCGTCTCGACTTCCGATCCGAACCTTTCACAATTCCACCTCGTGGACTTGCCCGGTTACGGATTCGCCAAAGTGTCGAAATCCGTCCGCACTCAGTGGGGACCGTTGATCGAAGACTATCTCGTCGGTCGGGCCTCGCTCCTCGGGATTGTGATGTTGGTGGACAGCCGCGTCGTGACTGATCAGGATCGTCAGACCATCGCGTGGCTCCGTTCAATCCGCCGGAATCCCCTCGTCGTGGCGACCAAGGTCGACAAGTTGAAACCCAGCGAACGGGTGCGCACCCTGAGGCTGACACATCGTGCTCTGGGGCTGGCCGACGGCGAACTGTTGATTCCCTATTCGTCGGAGACCGGGGACGGACGGGATCGGCTGTGGGGAGCTCTACGCGAGGTAGCCGGAAGGCGTCCGGCAGGCATTGTTTGATCTCTACTCATGGTGTCGAACGCACAGACTGTGGCTGCGATTTTTCGGCGACTTGTTCGAATTTGATCTCGATATACGCTTTGTTTTTGAGCTCAATGAGCCAGGATTGATACATGTCATCGCTCTTCTGCCGGTAGACCAGTTCCTGAATTTCCCGCCGTGCGTCCTCGTATCGGCGAAACTGTTTCGGCTTTCGGTCATCCATGCGGATGATCTGGATCCCCTCGGAGCTTTCGATGATGTTCGAGATTCCTCCCGGCACTAAATGGGCGACTGCTTGTTCGATGGCGGGAAGGAGTTCACCCTGTCGGACCCATCCCAGTCGTCCCCCGTGCAAGGCATTGGCGCCGTCGGAATACTGCATGGCGACCTCTTCAAATTTCTCTCCCCGCTTCAAGTCGTCCATGGCTCGGCGGGCTTTCGTCAAGGCATCGGCCAATCCATCCGAGGCGCGCGGGTGAATGATGATCTGGCTCAGTTGGTACTCTTCGGGAAGGGCGAACCGGTCACGATGCTCTTGGTAGAACCGCTTGAGCTCGGAGTCTCCGACGGTAATGTTGCCGCGAATATGCAGGTCCACGACTCTCGTGAGAAGGAGCTGATCGCGCACGGTTTGCACATGATTCGCATTGGTGAGGTCGAAGGGGCTGCCTTGCCGTTTCATCTGTTCAAGCGCTTGCTTGACTTCCAGGTCGGACACTTCGACTTTTTTGGCTTTGGCTTCCTGCAGTTGCAATCGCCGCTCGATGAGTTTCGTCAAGGCCATGTATTCCGCTGTTTTTAACCGTTGGGGAAGATCGTTTCCACGGTGCTCACGGGAAAGCCGCTCTTGCTCCGTTTTAAATTCACGCTTCACATCCGACAACATGATTAATTCGGAATTGACGATAGCGACGATGCGATCCTGCAAATGAGCCTCGGAAAAGGCCGGGAACCAGGTGGAGATCACCAACAAGGCTAACGGCACCTTGAATCGGACCAGCCGATCGAATGACGGTAAAACGCGTTTCATGATCCTTTCACCTGAGCGTGTTGGAACCGACGATTCTACACGAAATAGAGAAATCTTGTGGAATCGAGTCAGGTCAACGTTTACCGGTGTCCTCGGTGATATGGCGGGAGGCTCCGGCGAAGCGAACCACGGCATTTGCCCGAATATCGGCGATGACTTCTTCGAATCGCGCGCGGCGCTTCTCGGACAGTAATTCCTGGCGGAGCCGTTCCTGTGTCGCCAAGTCGGCTTGGATAATGGCTTCATCCAGAGGGGTCAGCATGACCAAGTAATAGCCGTTGTCGGTTTTAATCGGTGCGCTGACCATCCCGATTTTGAGGGTGTGGATGACGGCATCGACTTCGGGGGGGACCAATCCTTTTCGATAGGGTCCGAGCTCGCCGCCCTTGGCTTTCGTCTTGTCGTCGATCGAGTATCGCAGCGCAAACTTGGCAAAGCTCCCGCCTCGATTCACCTGTGCCTCAAGGTCTCTGGCGGCATACACATTAGGAAGGAGCATCAACGAGACATCGGCCTTCAAGGGGTCCAAGAGTTGGCCGGCGTGCTTTTCGTAGTAGGCGTTGAGTTCGGCCTGGGTGACCTCGACCTTGGATTGGAGCTTGTCTTTCAACAGTTCGTCAAGAATCAGCTGCTCTTTATACCGCTGTGCTTTGTCCCGAATCGTATCGTCCTGATCAAAGCCCCGGCGGCGGGCCTCCTGCATCAGCAACTCTCGGGTGATGAGTTCGTCCAGGAATCTTCGCTTACCGCCTTCCTGCTCATAGCGGGAGCGTGTGGCCTTGGAGAGCTCACCCCACCGAAGGTCGAATTCGGTTTGAGTGATGGCTCGTCCGTTCACCAAGGCGACGACCGGTTCTTCCTGTCGCTCGGCGCATCCCGCAACCATCGGTCCCAAACCGGCCAACATGCCGACAAGCAACCCCGGCAGACAATATGTTCGACAGGAGAACAGGATGCGGAAGGGCATCATAAATCGTGGCACATGTGGATCGAGATTAAGAGGCAGTCGGTGCCTTCTGGATGGTCTTGGTATCATAGAGATCGAGGCTTTGCAAGATTGCGTTGAGTTCCGAAAAAAGCGACGGCCAGTCGCCCTGACGCATCTGGATCTCGAATGAGGTCGGGCTCAGGAACCGTAGCCGCTTCTTGAGCTGGTCCATCAATCGGTGGACGGAGGTCTCAGGAATGACCGCCTTCGGGCGGAACACAACCGTGACCGCTTGGCCGTGCACTTCGATCGAAGCCAGGTGCAGTCGTTTGGCGTGGGTCCGGAGTTGCATCACTTCAAGCAGTCGTTCGACCGGTTCCGGAGGGGGTCCGTAACGATCCTGAATCTCCCCATGCAACAGGGCCAGCTCGCCGACTTGGCTACAAGCCGTCAGCCGTTTATAGAGGGACAGACGGTGGTGCGGATCGGCCACATACTGTTCCGGAATAAACGCCGAAACCGGGAATTGCAGAGTCGGATCAGGCTCCTCCTCCATGACATGCCCCTTCAACCGCTGGACAGCCTGCTCCACCATTTGCATGTAAAGATCCAAGCCGATCGCGGCGATGTGGCCGGACTGTTGTTTGCCCAGAAGATTGCCTGCCCCTCGAATCTCAAGATCTGCCGCAGCGATACGGAATCCCGATCCGAGTTCGGTGAATTGCTGAATCGCGATCAATCGTTTCTGCGCATCGCCGGTGAGTGCGCCTTCATCAGGGATGAGGAAATAGGCGTAGGCCTGCTCTCCGCCGCGTCCGACCCGTCCGCGCAACTGATACAGCTGCGCCAAGCCGAACAGATCAGCCCGATTGACGATGATGGTGTTGGCGTTGGGAACGTCGAGTCCGGACTGGATGATGGCCGAGGCGATCAAGACGTCCGCCTCGCGCTTCACGAATTTCAGCATCACGGCTTCCAACGGTCTGGCATCCATCTGGCCGTGCGCCATGACCATACGCGCTTCGGGGATCAACTGGTGCAGCCATGCCCCGATCCGTTCCATGGTTTCGACACGATTGTGGACAAAATAGACTTGTCCTCCACGCCCGAGCTCGCGCAGGATGGCGTCCCGCACGGCCTTGTCGCTGAATCGGATCACCTCCGTCTTGATGGCCAATCGCCCGGCGGGAGGAGTATCGATGATCGAGAGATCCCGGACGCTCGACATCGCCATTTGGAGGGTGCGCGGAATGGGAGTGGCGGTCAAGGTCAGGACATCGACCTGGGTGCGAAGTTGCTTCAGTCTTTCTTTATGCTTGACGCCGAACCATTGCTCTTCATCGATGATGACGAGGCCGAGCTGCCGGAATGCCACGTCTTTCTGCAGCAGCCGGTGCGTGCCGATCACGACATCCACGGTCCCAGCCGCGACATCTTTGAGAATAGCTTTGGTTTCCTTGGCCGACTGAAACCGTGAAAGCAGCGCGACACGCATCGGAAAGGGTGCGAATCGTTCAGCGAAGTTCTCATAGTGCTGATGGGCCAGGAGAGTGGTCGGGACCAGCACCGCCACTTGGCGGTCATGCTCCACGGCTTTGAACGCTGCGCGCATGGCCACTTCCGTCTTTCCGTATCCGACATCTCCACAGATCAGCCGGTCCATGGGTTTGGTGGATTCCATGTCGCGGCCGATGTCCTCGATGGCCCTGAGTTGATCGGCAGTTTCTTCGTACTCGAAGGCCGCTTCGAATTCGTGATAGAGAGTCGTCGTTGTGCCATAGGCATTCCGTTTCACCAGCTCACGGTTTGCGTAGAGATCGACCAATTCCTGGGCCATCTCCTCGATATCTTTTTTCACACGCGCGGTAGTCTTGGCCCAACTGGTGCCGCCCAGGCGATCGAGCCGTGGAACATGGTTTTCGGCTCCGCTGTACCGTTGGACCTGGTTCAACCGATCGAGAGGAACGTAGAGCGTATCGCCGCCGGAGAACTCGAGAATGAGGAAGTCGCTCTCGAAATCTTGGACCGACAGGCGCTTGAGCCCTCGATATTTGGCGATACCGTGCTGGACATGCACGACGTAGTCGCCCACGTTCAGATCTTCCAAGGAGGAGAGAAAGGTCGCCGTTCTGCTTTTCGGCTGCGGTTTGTGACGGGCACCCTTCGCGAATAGCTCTTCTTCCGTCAGGAGCGCGAGCCGAAGGTCGCCGGAAAGAAACCCTGAGGATAGATCGCCGTGCAAAACATAAAACGGCAGCTTACCGGTCCTATGGCTGGACCAGACTGTCGGCTTCCACGGGTCGGCAGGCAAATCGTGCTCTCGGAGTAAGGCGAGCAAACGGTCGACCTGCCCACGGCTTCGCGCTACCAAGACGACCCGATGTTCGTTCCGGAGTCCTTCCAATAGACTCACGGTCTGGCTGAAGGCGGTTCCCCTGATCCCGAGCCCGATGCTCCCCGGCACTTGGATGGAAAACGAAAAAGTCTGGTTCCAGGTCGAGTCCGGCGCCGCCAGCGGTTCAAGAGCCAACATGGGCCACGTCGCGATCCGCTGTTGGATGCCTTCCCACGTCAGGAAGAGACGCTCAGGGGAGGGATACGGCTGTGTGGCGTCGCGGTCGACGTGACGAAGATATCCATCGTCGATTTTCCCCCAGGCGGCCTCACAGGCTTTTTTCAACGCATCCGGTTGATCGAGGGCGAGGAACGGAACGGCCGTGAGATAGTCGAACAGTGTGTCCATGGAATCGTACAGATCCGGGCTTCGCCACTCAGCATCCGCTTGGATCGGCGTGATCGCATCCGGGTCGTCTGGAGACCGAACGAATTCCCGCGCGGGCAACACCCAACTATCCTTCAGTTTTTCGATGGAGGTCTGGGTTGAAGTGTCGAACAGGCGAATCGATTCGACCAGGTCTCCGAGAAATTCCACACGGATCGGGTTGGAGTAGGCGGTCGAGAAGATATCCACGATGCCGCCACGGATGCTGAACTCCCCCGGAATTTCCACGACGGACACTCGTCGGTACCCGAGGCGGAGTAAGTTGGTGATGAGCGAGTCCCGTTCGAAGGCTGCCGCTGTTTCGAAGCGAAAGACCGCCTGCTCAAATGTCGCGCGCGGTATGACACGGTGCATCGCAGCGGCGACGGAGGTGACAAGGATGGTAGGAGGAGCGATCAACAGACGATGGAGCGTCGTCATCCGGTGCGCAATCAACCCGACATGCGGCGCCGTCGATTCATAGGGCAGCGTTTCCCACTCCGGGAACCAAGCGAGGTCTTCGACCGGACGACCTATGAGTTCATGGAAGAAGGACAAGTCATTGAACAATCGTTCGGCGGAGTCGTCGTTCGACGTCACCACAACCCATGGACGGGCGTGGTCTGGAATGCCTTGGCGGCTGTCGTTCAGCAGGGTCAGGGCGCAGGCTGCAGTCGAGCCATGGGCTCCAAGCAGGCAGATTCGCGCTTGCTCTTGGCCAAGAGCCGAACGAAGTGGGGCGAGCCAGGTTGGGATGGGGATGTTGGCTTCAGGCACACATCACTTCGTGGTTGACCGGATGCGTTGAAGAAGGCCGGTTGTGGAGAGACCGGGAACCAGCGGGATCGTTTTGATCACACCTCCACGCGCTTCGACAATGTCCCGGCCGACGATCCGATCGATCGTCCAATCCCCGCCCTTGACCAGGACGTCCGGTTGAATGGCCGTGATGAGCTGGAGCGGGTCCGATTCGTCGAACATGACCACAAAATCCACACAGCCTAAGGCAGCCAGCACCTCGGCCCGTTGGGCTTCAGGGACGATCGGTCGGTCGGGTGCCTTGTCCAGCGCACGGACCGAGGCGTCACTGTTGACACCGACGACCAGGACGTCGCCGAGCGCTTTGGACGCCTGCAGATAACGCGTGTGCCCGATATGCATCAAATCGAAACAGCCGTTTGTAAAGACGATACGCTTGCCTTCAGCACGTTCAACTGAAAGTTTGGAAAGAAGGTCCTCTTGCGACAGAAGCTTCGTCATCGTCACTCCATCATACTTGGCTGTCCTCCAAAAGGGAAAGAGAGGGCACAGGTTTGGACCTGGCTGGTAATCCAGCCCTCTGATGTTTCGGAATCAACTCAATGGAAGTGTCAATTGTTCGAGTGCTCGATCGCATCCGTCCGGTGGAACGGATGAATTCGTTCTGCGCGGGGGGAGAGCCATGCGAGATGGGGTCCGGCAGGAAACGGGTTGTGCACGGCATATGAGCTCCTGCAGAGCACCGCGACAGGCACCGCAGTGGTGGCGCGTTGGTTCGATCGTCCTCCGTTGGCGGCGATAGAGACGGCCGCAGTCTCGGCATCGCCAGGCGAATTTCGATAAGGCCATCACTTCTTTCTCCAGCGAGTGATATGTCGTCACGGCCACTTCCCCTGATCGATTGATCTGCGTCGTCTTTTGCAAAAATTCCAGGCCATGATCCGGTCGACGCTTCAGCACATCGAACTGCCATTGATGGATCATTTCATGCGCCAGGGTGTTGAGTAGTTCTTGTTCCGCGTATGGCGTCCGTGCGGCGAGCTGTTCAAACAGCGGGAGAGAGAGGCGAATTTCTCGCCGACTGTGAGTGCTGGCGAGGGGGTAGAAGGCTTTTGGTCCCTGGCGACAGGCAAACATCCCGACCGAGGCGGTCAGGCGCCGACTCCAGACGATCTCGATCGGCCGGAGTGAACCGGTGAAGTGTTGTGCATTCAAGTGCCGCCAACGGGCCTGTAGCTCTTCGGAAGAAAGGAGTATCGAAAAGTCTGGAGCGGACGCGGTGGGTCTCATCCCAATTCCTCCAACACGGCTGCCGCGAGCAACGGCAGCATGATTTCGTGATGACCGGTCAAGGAATAGCCGTGCCCGCCCTTTTGTGTGGGGCGCCGCACGACGTTGGTCTGCGGCCGGTAATGGGAGAGGAAATCCATGTTCACGGTGGTAATGTTCGCGATCGGATGGCCCAGGTTTCTCCCTAACGACAGGGTTTTTAAAAAGACCTCCGGAAGAACCACGGCCGAGCCGATGTTCACATAGACGCCGCCTTCCATTCCTGCGACGACGGCGGTGAGACGCCTGAAATCCAGGAGAGAAGTCGCTCCGATGGCGGCACCGTCCGCCGAGGGATGCATGTGGATAATGTCGGTCCCGACCGCGACATGCACGGTCACCGGAATGCCGAGTCGCGCGCCCGCTGACAGAATACTGACGGCGCGATTCGGGAATTGATCGGCTGTTTGGTTGATGTAGCAGCCGATGGCCTCACCCAACCCTTGGCCGTTTTTGGCGCCATGCACGATGGCTTCATTCAGCATCCGTCCTGTTTCCTCCGCCATGCCGAACCGACCCTCATCGATCTCGGCATCGACTTCTTCGGAGGTATGGCCCATGAAGGCCAATTCGAAGTCGTGAATAATCCCCGCCCCGTTCATGGCCACTGCCGTGATGATCCGTCGTTCCATCAAGTCCGTAATGATCGGCGCCAGCCCCACCTTGATCACATGGGCGCCGATTCCGACAATGACGGGGCGACGCCGTCGATGCGCCTTCACGACGGCTTGGGTGACGGCCCGTAATGTCTTGACCGCTAAGATGTTCGGGAGACGGGAATAGAATGTCGAGAACGCACCCCCGCGTTTCCACGGCGCGGCCAAGTCCGAGAGTCTGACCTTGCTGTGTCGTCTTTTCAGCGGATACGTCTTCAGATCGGACGTATTGATCGGCGGAATCAAGGAAGGAGGCCGAGTCACGGAAGTCCGATCAGGACGCTTTCCCAAGGAGATGATCCTCTACCAGTTCGCACAAAACGTGGCCGAGCGTGATGTGACTCTCTTGAATCCGAGATGTGACCGTCGAGGGGACGATGAAGGGATAATCGACCAGCCCGGCCAGCTTGCCGCCGTTGGCGCCGGTCCAGGCAATCGTGGTCAAGCCACAGTCGCGGGCCGCCTCGACACCTTTCAGCACGTTTGGAGAATTCCCACTCGTGCTGATGCCGACGGCAATGTCGCCTTGCCGGCCGTGCGCCCGCACCTGGCGGGCAAACAATTCTTCATACCCATAGTCGTTCGCGATGCAGGTAATGGCGGCGATGTCCGTCGCCAGAGCGATGGCAGGCATGGGTGCTCGCTCGCGCTTGTATCGCCCCACGAACTCCGCCGCGATATGCGCCGCGTCGGTCGAGCTCCCGCCGTTGCCGAAGAGGAGGAGCTTATTGCCGTTATGGAAGGCTTTCGCGATGAGCGTCGCGACCTGCACGATACGATCGGCATGGTCATGTGCGAACTGCTGTTTGACCCTGGCACTGTCCGCAAAAGCCGTTAAAACAATTGTTTGCATGGTCGCGATTCTAGGATGATGCGTGCAAGTCTGTCAAATGGCGCGGCCTTATCCTCATGGTTTTGCCGCACCTGAAGTTCCGGCCTGCTTCATGGCGTTCATCGCCAGCGCGATCATCGAACCGACATCAGAAACACTGGCAGGAAGCACCAGTGTGTTGCTCGACTTTGCAAGTTCGCCGAACTTGGCGATGTACTGCTCCGCGACCCGAAGTTGCACGGCTTCTTGGCCTCCGGGGACTTTGATGGATTCTGCGACCTTGCGGAGCCCCTCAGCGGTGGCCTGCGCAATGGCAAGTATGGCAGCCGCAGCACCTTCCGCTTCGTTGATCTGTTGCTGCTTCTTGGCTTCGGACGCCTTGATCACTTGTTGCTTTTCACCTTCGGCCTGATTGATCGCGGCGTCGCGCTCTCCCTCCGACGACAAAATCAATGCACGTTTCTCTCGTTCCGCGCGCATCTGCTTTTCCATTGCGTTGAGCACATCTTTCGGCGGAGTGATGTTCTTGATCTCGTAACGAAGGACTTTCACGCCCCAGGGTTCCGAAGCCTTGTCCAATTCATTGACGACCTGCGCATTGATGGTGGTCCTGGCCTCAAAGGTCTTGTCCAACTCGATCTTGCCGATCTCACTTCGCAGCGCCGTCTGGGCCAATTGTGTGAGTGCAAACTGGTAGTCGCTGATCCCGTAAGACGCCCGCTCCGGATTGAGAACCCGCATGTACAGAACTCCGTCGACATGGACTTGGACATTGTCGCGCGTAATGCATATCTGTTCGGGAATATCGACGGCGTTTTCCTTCAGCACGTGTTTGTATCGGATTGCGTCGACAAAGGGCACCAGAATGTGGAATCCCGCGTCAAGCGTGGAACTGTATTTCCCCAAACGTTCCACGACGTAGGCGCTCTGTTGAGGAACGACCACGGCGGTTTTCGCGATCACGATTAAAACGATCACCGCCAGCACGACGACGACAAATATTCCACCTTCCATGCCCACACCTCGTTTTAGTAGGGTTCGCTATTCGGATCTCACCCAGAGCGTCAACCCGTCCACTTTTGTTACGATTGCGCGCTGCCCCTTGGCCAGCGGAGAGTCCCCCTCGTTGCGGGTCGTCCACGTCGTACCGCGCAATTCTGCCTTGCCTGTGTGCCCCGAGGGAAGATCGTCAAGTAGAACGGCGGATTCTCCTACCATGCTGTCCACCGCATGAGTCGGAGTGTTTTTGGTCAATAGCAGCAGCGGGCCGCGGAAAAGCAGGAGCGAGACGACAGCCAGAATGGAGAACAGCAGCCATTCCAGCCATGCAGTCTGCACGATACCCAGACCGGCCAATGCACCAACGATCAATGCCGCAATGCCGAAGAACAGGAGATAGAATCCCCCCGGCGAAAGCATTTCTGCGCCGGCAAGGACTAATCCCATGAACAACCAGTACGACCAGATCATTGAAAACCTCGTTGCTGCGCAAGAGACACTGATGAGAATCGGGAATCCTTGTGGAGTCTAGGGCTCATTCGAATGACCGTCAAGGGGAGTATGGTTGAACCGCAGCGAATTGAACGCCCATGCATGCGATGATATAGTCGTCGCGCCATGGCACAAGACCAATCCATCAAGACGCTTGTGACCGCATTCGTCGATGACGCGGCGTCGGCGGTCTATTCGATCAACAGGCTCAACCCGGATACCTTGTGTTTCGTGTTGCCTGAAGGGAGCAAGGCTTTGGTGGAGTCGGACGTCCAGCCGAAGATCCAACAGATGCCGAGGCGGTGGGATTGGATTGTGGTGGCCGATGCTACGGAGTTTCCGTCCACCTATCAGACGATTGCGCGGTCGTTACCGGATCTCTTACGCACATGGGGGATACAGCCTGGGGAGCTGGTCGTGGATCTGAGCGGCGCGACCGCTGCGATGGCGGGCGCGCTCACCTTGGTGGCGCTTCCGTGGACTTCTCGGGTGGTTGAACTGGCTCCTGCACGCGAAGGTTCGGAGAGCGATCGTGTCGAGTTAGGTTCCAAGACGCGGGTCTGGGCTCAAACGAATCCGTGGGATGAGCAGGGGACGGTGTCGCGGCGAGAGGCATGTGAGTTGTTCAACCGAGGTCTCTTTCATACCGCCGTTAAAATGTTTCACGATATAGAACTATTAGTAAGTGGCGGGCAGAAGCCGTTGTATCGGGCATTGAAGGATTTAGCCGAGGGCTATGAGTTGTGGGAACGGTTTCATTACCGCCAGGCTTGGGATAAATTGAAAACCGCGACCAAGGCGCTCGAGATGGCTTCGCTGTGGGGCGGACCTTCCGGATTGAAAGCGGTACTTCCCCCCCTCAAGGCCAACGCCGGCTTCCTCGAAAAGCTCGTTCTCGATCCCGCTGAAGTCAAAGAATTTGTATCCTTGGATTTGCTGGCCCATGCCGAAAGAAGGCTCCGCGCCGGCCGCGATCCTGAAGCGGCCATGACCGCGCTCGTTCGTGCGCTCGAGGCATTCGCACAAGTCCGGCTTCATAAATCGCACAAGATCAAGAGTTGGGATGTGTCGCCCGAGCAGCTTCCGCAAGGGCTACAAGAGATCTGCCGCGCTTGTTATCTCGAAGATATCGACGGCAAGTACAAACTGCCGCTTCAAGCCCAGTTTCGCGTGCTGGCCGGGTTGGGCGACCAACTGGGGCAAGCCTTTCTCAGGGAATGGCCTAAGATGAAGCCGTTGCTGGATGCCTCGAATCATGCAGTGTTGGGGCACGGTTTCGAACCCATCAAATCAGAACGAGTGCAGCAGCTCTACGAGGTGGTTCTCAAGCTGTCCAGTGTCAATGAGACGTCGCTGCCGAAGTTTCCCACTCTTGCGGTCTAGAGGCTTGTAGCAAGTTAGTGAAAAACCGAATCATGTACATAGAATGCAAAGCTGGAGGAATAATCGGCGAGGCAAGAATTGGTCGAGTAACTTTTTCTAGGGCAGGCAAGTCGATCTACTACAATGGAAAGACTTTCAAAACGTTGAAGGGAGCAGGGTTTAAGGCAAACTACTACGATATAGAAACTGGAGAGGAGTATTGGATTTCCGGCCCAAAGAAAAATGGACAGGATCGATTGTATGGTGAAAGACTACCAATGGAAATTGACGACGATGTCCGAGAGGAATACTGGGTCACTATTAGAAAAGAGCCTGAAAACAGGAAGAAGACAAAAATTTGGTAAGCAGTAAGCTATCAGCGATATGCCTTCATGGAAATTCGTATTTACTACGAGGACACCGATTGCGGTGGGGTCGTATACTATGCCAATTATCTGAAGTATTTTGAGCGGGCTCGTACCGAATACCTTGAAATGCGAGGGTATTCAGTTGCGGCCTTGATGAAACAAGGCATCATCTTCGTGGTCGTGCATGCCGAAGTGGACTATTGCTCGCCCGGCCGATACGGAGAAACGTTGGTCGTCGAAACGGACGTAGGCGATGTGACGCGGGCTGCTTTGACATTTTCGCATGTCGTGCGCGAGAAGGTGAGCGGCCGCGTGGTGGTGAAAGGCTCGGCTCGGTTGGCGGCGACGGACGGGAACGGGAAAGTCGTGCGTCTGGACGGAGCCATGGTTGTTGCGCTCCAATCAGCGGCCCATCCTTCTATACTGCCTCGATCCTGCTAGGAGACGCCGCGTTGGCCCCGACAGGCATGGATCAGTGCATTGAGAAACCAAAAAGATGGGTCGGTCAAAGGGGCGGTGAGCACTCCGTATTCTTTATCTCGTTCCTCGGTGAGGCTCCCGTCGGTCTGCTCGGAAGCACGTATCGCTTCCAGACTTTGCAACCACCACTGTCCCCATGGACTGCCTCCACGGACCACCGATGCGCTCGCCTTGTGGCGAATATTCACCAAGCCACAGCGTTCGAACAACATCGGTAGCTTTCTTCCAAACATAGGATCGTAGCCACGCTCCGCCCACCATTCGCCGTTCTTCCAGACGCGGTGGTAGAGTTCGTAGTGTGAATGAGAAGGGTCTACCGGAGCGACCACGCCCCAGTCACCATCCTCGTCGAGAAGCCATCCACCCGGTCGTAAACACTCCACCATGCGTCGGATGGCGATCTCCTGTTTGCCGGCAAGCCAAAATAACATAAGCCGCGCACAGACAAGATCGAATGAGCCGGGATCCAGCGCATCCAAGGAATCACTGAGGATGTCGTGCCGGCGGACTTCGAGATTCGGAAGGTCAAGCCGATTGAGGTACGTGATATCGACATCAGTGGCCATGACTCGACCGTTGATCCCGACTCGCTGGGACAGCCACACAGCCATGGACCCGCGGCCTGCGCCGACTTCGAGACAGCGCCAGCCGGGTTGAACGAAGGCACGCCGTTGACGAGAAAGCGGGTCGAAAATTGTTTCTAGGAGGCTGAGTCGATGATCTTCAGCCTTTTGGCGTCCGGTTGCAGCAAGACGATACCGTGGTTCGGATGTAGGGATGCGCTCGCCGTTCCTTCCATCCCGATGTTGCGTCACGCATGTTACCGTAATCCGCTACCCATTGGCCTGTCAATCTCGCCTGAGATGGCTTGATGAGAAAGGCTTCAAGCGGTCTTAGAACCGCCGATGCCGCGTCCCTTTTTGTCTATCGTCATCGCTCTGCTGAATAATTTATAAATATAATCCATAACTTAGAGTCACAATCCTGGCTGCTACACTTTAGAGGGGTTGGCTAATGGCCGGCATCATTCATGACGCATCCTCTATTGGTATCGAGTCTAGTGGCGTTTGTGGGCATTGCCTCTCAGGCCTGGTGCAGCGACGGCGTCTTCCTGAACAGACCACTCTCGAATCGGTCCATCGGATTTCCGGCTCCACAGACTGTTGACCCTATTTCTGCTCAAGCCGATGGATTCCGAACCATGTTCGCATCATATATTCCTCATCCGTCGATCGTGACACCACGTGCGGATGAGCTGTCGGGGACAACGACCTGGTTCAGCGGAAAATTAGGGACTGAGGCGGAGACTGCATACACTCCCACAGGAGTGAGTCGGCCGATGCCGTCGCTTATGGGAAATACACAAACCGATGCGTCGGCACGCATGTTCAGGATTGGGCTCGCCGGCTCGGAGGGAAGTCTTCGATACGGAGTGACATTTCGTCATGCAGGACAAGGTTTCCTTCTCTCTCCTGATCGAGCCAGCCGCGAAATTTGGAGCGAGTGGAAAACAGGATGGATGACGTTCCAGAATGCCGTCGGTCAAGCATGGAACAATGTTGAAGGAGAAGCGACGCGGTCCCGATTGGAACAGACGTATGGGCGGGTTGGGCTGTTTCTTAGCAAGCCGCAATGGCCGGAACTCAGCGTCACGTATTCGAGAAACTCCCTGCACAGCGTGTTCGAACCGATAGGAGTGGTTCCGCAACGATCCTCGAACCACACGATTGAAGGCGTCGTGACGCTCCAACGTCCGGGCTGGGATCTCAGATTCGCGTCGAGCTACATCGTGGCGAGCGATCTGCTCCGCAACGACGCCGACAGTAACATCAGAGCGCAAACGCTCTCGGCGATTCTTCGGCCGATCAACAAGCTGACCATCACGCCGGTTTTCGCCTATCGCCAAGAGTTTCAATCCTGGTCCGGCGTACGCATCGACAACCCCACCGCTTCTCTTGCTCTCAGTTACCAGCAGAGCCGGCAGCTCTTTTTCAGCACCGTGGGCAACTATTCGACCTCCCATTCGTCCGATGGATTGATCCGCAATGAAAACCTCAAGTGGAGAGGTACCCTGGATTGGTCGTTGTACTCGTCAACCGGGTGGGTGACCAAGATTGGATTCGAAGCCGGTTACAATCGCGTGACCGATCGACTCGCCCGTTCCACCGACACCGAGGATATCTCCGGGCTCGTCAGGTTAGGAATCGTAGCTCGTTGATCGCTCTTCATTATTACCAATGCCGGACTCGCTGCTTGAGGAGTGCCTAAGAATTCCTCCACCCGATTATGAAAAACACGGTCGGGTCTGCACTGTCAATGATGGGTGACCGCCTGAGTGGAGAATCCTCGGAGTTTCTTGCCGACCTGGGTTTTCGCATCGTCTGAATTAGAACCGGTTTCCAACCACTGAGTAATCACGATCTCCATTCGACGATTCTTACTCCGGCCTTTTTCGGTGTCATTCGCCGCGATAGGTTTAGTGTCCGCGTACCCGACTGCCTTGACTCGATCGGCATCAAGCCCTCCGTTGACCAGTGCCTGGCTTGTATGTTCAGCCCGTGTCCTGGACAGTTCGATATTATCCCGAAAGCCTCTCCGAGAATCGTTCCGGAGTGGTGTGTTGTCGGTATGTCCGGCAACCTCTACGCTCTGGTAACGGAATCCGTGTAAGACGGTTCCGACCCGCTCAAGCAATGAGGTGCCTCCCAGGGAGACCGTGGCATCACCCGAAGTGAATAGTTCACCGGTCGAAAACGCGAGTGTCAATTTGTTTCCTCGCTGCCTCAAGGTCACATTGCCCTTCTTGAGTTCCGGCTGTAACAGGCTCGCAAGGCGTTCACTCATCTTGCCGAGGTCGCTACTTAATAAGACCTCTGCATCAGCTGTCATTCCGGGGGCGGGCGGCAGCAGGTTGGTCACGGAGACGTTCTCTTCGACCGATTGGGGGGGAGGTGGATTCTTCTCGGAAAGGCTTTCTTCTGGAGAGTAGGTCGCCTCGGCCGGTTTGGAGGGAATGTGCTCCAGGTTCTCCAGCAATTGTTTCATACGGGCGAGTTCCGCATCTCTCGCCATGAGTTGGGGATTGAGATCCGCCAATTTTTGTGTGACTTGTTTGAGGTCGTCCTTGACTTGCGCCAGTTCTTGTTCTTTCCTCGCCGTCTGTTGTTCTGCTTCGGCCATGCGGCGCTTGGCCTGGGCCAATTCCTGCTCTTTCCCGGTCGTCTGTTGTTCTGCTTCAACCATGCGGCGTTTAGCCTGGGCCGGTTCTTGCTCTTTTCCTGCTGCCGTCTGTTGTTCGACTTCGGCAGCGCGGCGTTTAGCCTGGGCCAGTTCCTGCTCTTTCCCGGTCATCTGTTGTTCGACTTCGGCTATGCGCCGCTTGACCTGGGCCAGTTCCTGCTCTTTCCTCGTCGTCTGCTGTTCCGCTTCGGTTGTGCGGCGCTTAGCCTGGGTCAGTTCCTGTTCCTTTCCGGTCGTCTGTTGTTCTGCTTCAGCTAGGCGACGTTTGGCCTGCGACAGTTCGAGCTCTTTTCCCGCCATTTGTTGTTCGACTTCGGTTATGCGCCGCTTGACCTGAGCCAGTTCCTGCTCTTTCCTCGTCGCCTGTTGTTCGGCTTCGGTTGCGCGGCGTTTGGCCTGAATCAAATCTTGCCCTTTCCCCGCCGTCAATTGTTGTTCGACTTCGGCGGTACGGCGCTTGGCTTGGTTGAGCTCCTCAGTCTGTGACGCAAGGTCTTCTCGAAGCTTCTTGGAATTCTCATGGGCGCTGGATCTTAAGGACGAGAGCTCATTCTCCTTGGCATGGAGCTGGAGAATGAGCTCACCGATCCGTCGCTTTGCATTTTCCAGATTATCGGCAGCAAGTTGCCGCTCGAGCTCATCGATTTTTTGTTTGGCTTGCTGGAGATTATTTCTCATCATGCTCAATTCTTCTTGCGGCGATCGAACCTCTGAATCTCCAGCGGCAACAGAAACCGGTATGATGCCGCATAACACGGCGATGGATACAAAAGCGAAGGGGGATAACTTGATGATCATGTCTCACCCACAAGTCACGGCGCGGTGGCCATAATGGATTCGCCCCGCCATCGGACTTCAATGCACGCATGTGTACATGAAATCCGCCTAGGAAACGCACAGGCAGGAGCACCTGTTGAACCTTAAGCCGATATCGACACTTTCCCCCCTTCATAATGGGAAGAGAAAGGAGAAAACGATCCTATCGTCTTCGTGATTCACTTTTCAACCGGACAGTGAGGCCGTTCACTATTGTGATGAGAGTCCTCTATGGTCTACCGGATGTCGCCGCGTCGGCAGACGAGATCGGACACAGAAATGAAATGAGATGAGATGAGTCGCTGCCCGCGTTAATCGATGGGATAGAGAGAATCTTTGCTCAAGGGCCGTTTCTGTCGCTCGGTGAAGCTCCCTGAACACCGATAGCCTTCATGATCCAGAAATGGGAAGAGAAACATGAACCAAGGCGTTTCCACTTGTACGTCGTCGGGTATCAATCGCACGTTTCTCTCGCGTGCCGTTAGTTTCAGATTGAGTAAACAGCCTTCTTGAGTATATCCACTTGCGGCTACCTTTCCAGGCTCACTCGACCCTCCCGTCGCCTTGTTAGCATGAGAAGCGCAGGCGACGAGAAACATCGGAGCGATGACGACAAGCACGACGAAAAAGCGTCTCATGACTACCACGAAATCTTTAGGCACCGACCAAATTGCAGATGTCAATGGACCTCAAAGAACGAGGCGCGGGCCGCTTGGTGAAGCACTTGATTGTCCCCGAAGATCGGCGTTCGAGCCGACAGAAATTCGCCGGATTGTCGGAGAAATGCAAGAAGGGTGTCAAGAAACATTTCAAGGAGATCATCATTCATTGCGAGGATCGAGGAACGCGGGTAACAATGCCTAAAACGTGGCATTAATATACTTGACTCATCAATAGCGAATATGCCATTATGGTTCATCCATTACGGAGGAACCCATGAGTCAGCCCAAGCTCCCGACCACCCTTCAAGAAGCTATCCAGTACTTCGCTGATCCCCAACGATGCCAAGACCTCCTGTCGGCCATGCGTTGGCCGCAAGGCCCAGTCTGCCCCAAGTGTAATTCTCTGCGTCACGGCTATTTAAAGTCGCGCAATGTATACCAGTGCAAAGATTGCCGCAAGCAGTACACTGCGAAGCTTGGGACTATTTTCGAGGATAGCGCCCTATCCTTAGATAAATGGTTTTGTGCGCTCTGGATGATAACCAGTGCCAAGAATGGCGTGAGTTCGTATGAAATTCATCGAGCCTTGAAGGTGACTCAAAAGACTGCATGGTTCATGATGCATCGGCTACGGCTCGCCTTACAGAAAGGCTCGATAGATCGCAAGCTTATGGGAGATGTCGAGGTAGACGAGACTTACATCGGCGGACAAGCCAGAAACATGCATAAAGATAAGCAAATCAAGATGAAACGGGCAGAAGGGTTCTTTAGAAAGGCCGTGGTTATCGGCATGTTAGAGCGGAAAGGCGAAGTCCGAACCGCTGTGCTGAATCGTGCCAATACCAAGCTAATTGAAAAAGCTGTCAAAGAGAACGTCGTGCCAGGAAGCAACCTCTACAGTGACCAATTAAACTCTTATGTGCGAGTCGGCAAAGAATATGCCCACAAGATTATTAACCATGCTGAAACCTATGTGAAAGGCAACGTTCACACTAACAGCATTGAGAACTATTGGAGCTTGCTCAAGCGCGGGATCAAGGGAACTTATGTCAGTGTCGAGCCGTTCCACTTGTTCCGTTATTTGGATGAGCAATCCTTCCGGTTCAACACTCGAAAGGACAACGATCAGGGCCGGTTTATGACTGCGCTTTCACAGATTTCAGGGAAGCGTGTGGAATATAAAGCTCTGATCGGTCAAACGACGTGGAGCTAGGGTGAATGGGTACAGAAGGCAGGGGAGAGGGAAGCGCAGAGAATAATGCTAAGCTGGATTTAATGGGTTATTTCTACTGACTCGCATAAGCTCATTTAATCCCTTCATATCCGCCTCAGAGAATACTACTGTTTGCTCCGCCATTTGCGATAAATCTTCATACATCCAACGGATCTTCTCTTTATCTCCCCAATGGCCCCGTTCAGAAAATTTAGCATTAATATTTGTCAGATAAGCCAGTACATCAGCGGCTTGAAACGGTATGAGACGTTCCTCTATTAACTCTCCTGATTTTGAGTATTTATTGCGTTTATGTCTAAAGAAAGGCTCTGGAAACTCATCACCTAAAAACCGATCTCGAAGATCTGTTTGCAATACCTTGCCATCTCCCTGCTCAAAAAATAACTGCACTTGTGAAAATATAGGAGAATTGCATTGTTTACACCATTCTCTCACCCTAGCAGCGCACGCACGACCCCCAAGAACATATGCCCCCGAAAAGAAAAAGTCCTCCCGCAAGTCTGCATCAATATGCTTTTTGAACAGCTCAATATTTATGACGCAACTTGCCTTCCTTCCAAGAACCTTAATAATTTCAATTAATTCACGTAGAAGAGATTGGCGATCCTGTTCACGCTTATCCCATCCCTTAAATGAATAGGTATAATTAGCGCATTCCGCCATATGAAATTCTGGCAGTCCTTTTTCATTTAAGATTCCATAACGCTCTAAGCAGTCTAGCCAGTTCTTTTCCCATTCAATCCATATATCTGTGTGAGCAATAAATCCAGAAACGGCAACATATTTTACCTGTTTGTCTGTTTCAGCGCCGCTAGCGTCAAAGTATGCGCTAAACACTGCGAAGTACCCATCTCGCCATCGTGACAACCATATGGATTTTGCTAGATGTTCGACTACTGAATAGGCAGGCTTGACCATTCTTCCCTCTTATGGTTGTATGGTGGTCAGCCATACGCCACATGAGGGGGGCCTATTATTCGCAGTAATAAGCCTCACTTCTGGCACTATTTAGGTGAAACCGTGCAGGACTCTACCACTCACACCACGAAGACGCAAACGCCATTTGACCGCTTCAAGGAAGCTTTGTCCATAGTTGCCTCCGTCCCCAAGTCCTCCATTATTAAGACAAAGAAAAAAATAAAGAAGTAGCTCTGCCCGCCCTATTGAAAAATGCGCTTTTGTGTTGGTAGAATCTTAGCCCCCTGCTAGGGTACTCATGAGTAGCTATTCTTTGGAGAGATGTTCTAGGATAGATACCATGACTCCTATTACCAGCTTCTCCAATCCTCAAGATGTTGCCAATCGCGGCGAGCAAATTTATAAAGAGAAGTTCCAAGCAGTTTATGAAAAAGAGCATGGCGGTCAGTATGTGGTAATCGATATTGCCACTACTAATGCCTACGTTGCACCTTTCCCTGAAGATGCATTAAGGCTGGCAAAAACAGACGCCCCCGACGGTCAATTCCATCTCATTAGAATTGGTGCACCGGCAGCCTTCAAAGTAAGTCATATCTATGCTGGTAGCCACCGGTCGGTATAACGGTTCTGATCCTGTCCTAAAAATCTCCATCGGTCCTGATCCAGAGAATTTTCAGCAGTTTGATGCCATCATTGATACGGGCTGTACGGGGTTCTTATCAATCCCTAGTGCGGTGGCTGGGCATCTCAATATCAAACCCGACCATGCACAACAACTAACATATGCCGATGGTAAAACACATGCTGCCTTTGGAGCTTTGGGATATGCCTCAATCGGGGGTAAAGTGCATGAAGGAACTATCACTATTGAGGAACATTCAGTTGATATTTTGCTCGGTATCGACTTTCTAAGAAGATTCAAATTAGCCATATTTATGACAAGCAAACATATTATTTTAATGGATGAAAATGAATTAGAAAAACTACAACAGATGAAAGTCATTGATCAGCAGGCAGGCGTTTTAGATGGGCCTCCACCCTAGTAAACATTCTCAGCCCAGGCAATGCCATAGGTTATCCCCATTTCTTTATCGTGATGAGTCTTGTATATTAATGCCTAAAACGTTGGTCCCCATCTTCTGTGGATAACCTTGTGAACAAGTCTGTAGCTGAGACAAATCATGCACAAATGACATATCTATTTATCAAAGTGCCTGCTTTTTAGGCATCCGCACAGTATTAGAAGAGCCCCAACTAATAGTAGGTTCTATCCTTTTCTAGACATTTTTTACACATTCCTAGCAGTGTATGTGCGGCCTTCATAAAAAATCCCTACCGGAATGGTTGGTCAACAGCCAAGAAAGCGGTTATCCACAGCCATGAGAATTTCCTGAGGATGGCAGACTAGGGCCTGTTGACAATTAGGGTTCACAGAATCTCCATTTTTTGATTCACTATG
>JACOEH010000087.1 GCA_024998685.1 Nitrospira sp. | reverse complement strand
GGCCACCCTCGACGACATCGTCAAGACCTATCAAGGATTGTGGACTTAGCTATAATCCCTATCCAAGGCTTGGCCGACTATTGCCGCTGACATCCGAAATCCGGCTTCTAACAGGGGACTATACCGACTCCAGTGATCCACGACGTTCAGATCCGAACGGGCGTCGATCTCCCAAGATATCCTACATAATTCCTGCTCCAACGCTCGGTAGGACAGGTCGGGGTCGAAGATAGACGTCCTGATGGAGGGTGTCAAGCTCGCACATCATTCCAGTTTTCCAGGGGAGCCTCACACTCTTCAAACATTCTCAAATAGGCATAGGAAGCCAATTCCAATACAGCCAAGACAAAACGATAACCACCCCATAAGCGACAATCCTTACTTGCCAGCGAACTTGTGATTTGTCTCCACACTCCCCTCACAATAGATCAGACAATATATCCGATTCGATCCTTCATTTTACTGACCATCTCAGTCTTTTTGTCCTGAGTTACATGCCCTCGAATTTTATACTCCACGCCAAAATTCGGAGACGAATGCATTTCTGAAGTTCGACATCCAAGAAATTCAGATAAAGAGCTAATTGCCCTTGCTGGCCTCGGCAATGCCTTTCTTCACGTCGCTCATGATTTGCCTCCTTGAAGGTGTCGCCTGATACCGCTATGTCCTCGGGAGAATCTAGCTCCCGATCGTCACAGCACAGAGAATGACTGCTGCTGAAAGTGCCGCGATAAGGCATGGGTACCTCCTCTCCTTACACAATATAGCCAAACTGGTGGATTTGCTCTTGCATATCCTCTTTTTTCGCGGGTGTAATCTTCCCCGCTAAGGTGTAGTCGAAGCCAAACTGGGGCACCCGTTTCATTTCCTCGCGGCGCCGTTCCATAAATTCCTGAATCGTGCAGCGCACTCTAGCTGGATTCCCTGCCGCTACACACTCCCCAGGAATATCCTTGGTCACCACGCTGCCCGCGCCGATCACCACATCTGACCCGATGGTAACCCCTGGCAGAATCGTCACGAATGCTCCAATGAACACACGGTCGCCAATGGTGATTTTGCCTAATCGCGTCATGCCGAGATGTCGCTTGGTGCTGGCGTCATTGGCAAGGATACGAACTCCTGTGTTCAGTGAGACCTGATCCCCTAGGGTAATCAGCCAAGTATGACTGGGGTCGATGTAGACATCGCCGATGTAGCAATCAGCTCCTACTGTGAGGCCGTTCCGTTTGAGTAGGTCGATGGAATTGCCTTTGAGCATCTGTCGGATAATCTGCGTGATCGCGTGCATCATGGCCGTCTCCTTTCGTTGAATTTCCTGCTACGACTACTCCGCTTGGAATGTCTTTTGTTACAACACTGCCGGCCCCAATAATGACTTCTGATCCTATGGTTACGCCAGGCAGAATGATGGCTGATGCGCCCACGAAGACTCGGTCTCCTATGACAACTTTTCCAAGTCTCGTTTTACCCAGGTGCTGTTTGGTGCTTGCATCATGCGCCAGTATCTGCGTACGCGGAGCTAACGTCACATCATTGCCAATGGCAATTAGCCACAGATGACTGGGATCAATGTAGACATCTTCCAACATGGAAAAATTCTGCCCAACGGTCAGGCCTTGCTTAACAAGCCAAGCAATTCGGTCTCGCCGAAACATTCTTTCGACAAGCTTTAGGATGAATTCGCTCATCGAGAAATTCCTAATGCGCGTTCATGTATCTCCGATGCCAGACAACAAACGCCAATACAGCCCACAATTGAGTCTCATAATTTCTAGCATTGCGATCATGGTCGTTCATCATGGCTTCAACAACCGTAACATTAAAAATGCCTATATCATGCAATGTTTGCTTTGAAAGGTGCGCTCGCAACAATTCTCTCAAAGGCCCACGCAACCACGCTGCAAGTGGAATTGAGAATCCCTGTTTTCGACGGTTCAAAATCGAATCAGGCAGAATTCCTTTTAAACATTGGATAAGAATATGCTTCTTCTCCAACCCTTTCAGTTTCAGATGGGATGGGATCGTCGCGACAAACTCGACGAGCTTATGGTCCAAAAACGGCACTCGGACTTCAAGTGAATGCCACATACTGAGTCGATCCGCCTTGCGCAATTCATCATCCGGCAGGTACGTTTCCATGTCTGTAAGCAAAATTCGCTCAAGAGAATCCGAACAAGGCTCAACCCGATTCATCGCCGACTCGGTGGCTCCAAACCCATTCTTGAGAAATTGCGCGATGAAATCAGAGTTGAAGAGAGAGGTCTTCTCCGATTCCGTAAAGGCGCAGAGATACCGCTGATATCGCTCGGGCAAAGGTAAACCGGCCCCTTCCACGAATCGCTGAATCCTGTCAGTCCAGAGCCCTCCATAGCGGCCATGCGGCAATGCACGGGCTGCAGCTTTGATCCCCTCCGATAGAAATCCGGGAAGTCGTTGAAATGAATCGGCGGCAAGCGCACCGCGATACCGCTCATACCCTGCGAAAAGCTCATCGCCTCCAATCCCGGACAGCGCCACAGTGACCCACTGACGGGCAGCTTGGCAGATGAGATAATTGGGCACCATCGAAGAATCGGCAAACGGCTCATCGAACGCCTCGATCATGGAGGGTAAAATTGACTCCACCTGGCGTTGAGGGTTGTCATATAGACATTCAGAATGATCGGTTTTAAACATGTGCGCGATAGTTCTGGCGTAGGGTCGTTCATCCGCACCCGGTTGGCCATCGCCGAACCCGACGGTAAAGGTCTTGACGTTGCCCGGACAGATCTTGGACATGAGGGCGACGACCGCGCTGGAATCGATTCCTCCGCTCAAGAAAGATCCAAGAGGAACATCACTGACGAGATGCAGCCGAACGGCTTCTTCCAGGTGATGGAGCAGCCCCTCGCGATAGTAATCTGGAGACTTGGTTCGATCCGAAGCAAACTTGAGTTGCCAGTACCTCCTTGTCGCAAGCTTCCCTTGCTTCCATACCGCGATATGGCCTGGTGGCAGTTCAGCAATGTCTTGATAAATGGTCTTAGGACCAGGCACATATTTGTAGGTAAAGAAGTCCCACGCGGCCTGAGGATTCAGTCGTCGGTCGTATCGATCCACCGCCAACAGACACTTCAATTCCGACCCGAAATAGAGATCAGGACTGTCTTGCCAATAATAAAGCGGCTTCATGCCGAACCGATCCCGTGCGAGGAGCAGCTTCTGTTGCCTGATATCCCACACCGCGATGGCGAACATCCCTCGTAATCGAGCAACAAAATCTTCGTCGAAATCCTCATACAGATGCGCAATACATTCCGAATCGGAATGCGTGACTAGGCGATGGCCTCGTTTCAAGAGTTCTTCGCGCAGTTCACGATAATTGTAGATTTCCCCATTGAAAACGACAGCCACCGTCCGGTCTTCGTTGTACATCGGCTGTCTGCCGCTGTTCATGTCGATAATGGCCAGACGCCGCATGCCGAGCCCGGCGCGATCGTCAAAATAAAATCCGTCATCATCCGGCCCTCGCCTAGAGATCAGTGCGCACATCCGTCTGACTAACCGTTCATCGACCTGACCGGGTTCTGCATAGACGGCGCCGGCAATGCCGCACATGAATTTTCCCTTTCACCCGTTACTGTGGACGAGGTGTTACTCGGTCTGTCCGAAACCAATGGCTGCGACCATATCCGATTAGTCCCAACACCTCTATGGCGAGCCGCCACGGAAGAAACACAGGAACCATCAGGACCCCATACAGTGCCCGTACAGGAGAGTCAGTCAAAAGAGCGCCTGTCACGAAATAGGCACCTAAAGACAGCAACAGCGCCGCGCTCCACAAGAAGAGAAGCCCCCATGACTGATCCAATAGAACCCATGATCCAATTAGGGTCATGACGACAAGCGATGCCTGGCTGGAATAGTTTGGAGCCAGTAAAGTCACAGCCGCATCCACGAGATAACAAGAACCCCTACGTACCCCCTGGCGCACCAAGCTCCATGCACTGGCCCCCGCCACTTCATGTCGTCCTCCAGCCCAGCGCAGCCGCTGCCGCGACGCTTGGCGCAGCCCTACAGATTCCAACTGGTAAACACGAGCCTGTGGGTTGAAAAAAATACGCTCTCCATTCAGTAACAATTCTACGGAAAATTCCCAATCCTCTCCGACCGAGAATGAGTTCCATCCGTACCGATCGATAATCTCTCTGCTGAAACACATACCCGTCCCGGCTAGCATGGCTGGAAGACCTGTCCAGGTTTTCCCAGTATAGAACAGACCGTTTCGCATCATGCTGGTTACAGCGATCACCCGCGTGAATAAACTCTGCCACGGATTAGATATGTAGCAGAATCCTTGCTGGACCTTGTATCCGGCTGCCAGAGCTGTAGCAAAAGCCTTAAACATCTCTGGAGCGATCACCGTATCCGCATCCAGAATAACCAGGGCATCGTAGACCTCGCGTCGCAATCGCATCTGCTCCAATGCCCAAGCGATTGCCGGTCCTTTCCCAGCCCGTCCTTCAGTCCGTTCCAGACATTCAGCCTGCTCCGAGCGTGCGATCATCACTGTCTGATCAGTACAGCGATCCGCTATAACCACGGCATGTACAAGCTCTTTCGGATACCGTGCCTCCCTTAGCTTCCCCAATGCTGAGCTCAGGCATACTTCTTCATTATGGGCCGGCATCAGAACGAGGAACTTCGTTGTCGGGTTTTCAATAGTTCGAAAGGGAGATCGAGACCGATTCGCAATAGCAACGCCCGCAAGTACCCACTGATACAGAACGAGCAGTGTCAGCGGGATCAAGATGAGAAGAATCACGATTCCGGCGATGGTAGTCATGGACGCGCGTCTTATCGAAGCTGGGAATCCATCAGTCTCGAGAGGTGGGAGATCGCCGATGTGTCGTATGGCAACACACTGAACACTTTCGCGATATCGACCGGCGGTTTGTGAGGTCTGAGCAACTTTTGCAACACCGAGGCCCCCCATGAAAGTGGCACGAGGAGGAATCTCGGCAGCCAGAGAACCGTGAGGTCCGGGTTCGTTTGGCGAAGGCGCTGCAACAATTCCCGCTTCGTGGGCAAAGACGGATTGAGCAAGTTCAGCGGGCTCGGCATGTCATCCCATGTATCGACGGCCCATGCCAAACAGCGGCCCGCAAAGGCCACATCGACCACCCCAAGCTTGTCGGCTGGTTCCCCGACCGCGATAAACATGTTCCCAAGGCGCTTGCCAAGACGGCCCGGTGGATCAAAATCCCGATAATCGACCAAGGCTCCGGGGCGAATCACTTTGACCGACACACCAAGCTCCTGTCCCAGGTCAACAGCGCGCCGCTCCGACTCCAATTTGCCCCATACATAGGGTCCGGAGCCCTTGCTGTTCGGTTCCAATGGGTGATGATCACCGATCGGTCTCCCCTGCGCCTGAGCCAAGACGGCGAGACTGCTCACGTGCAGGAAATGTCTGATACCGGCTGCTGCGGACCCATTGACCATGTTGATTGTCGCATCGATCGAGTTGCGTTGATGTTCTTCCCAGCCGCCGGCCGTTTCGGCGGCAGCATGAATGACGGTGTCGACACCTTTGAACAGGTGAACCCCGGCGCCGTCGGCCACATCGGCAACGATATATTCGACGCCGGGAATCCGTTCCCACGGCGACGGCTCGCGCCGTGCCACGACACGGACGGGCCGGCCTCGTGACAGGAGCGCTCTCACGATCTCTTTCCCGAGTAATCCCGTTCCTCCCGTGATGAGCACGCCTCGGCTGTCTATCGGGCTGGATACCGCGCGCTCGAGTGCGCTCCTCTCCGCCGCTTTCAGGGCCTCGGCCACGCGTTCACAAATCCGCACCGTGTCCAGCAAACTTTCAGGCGACAACGGGGAAGGGTTCTTCGTCCGAACAGCCTCGTAGAAGGCCGAAAAGAGTTCAGCTAACCCCGGATAACTTCGCTGACGTTTCAGGAAACGGCGGGCCATGGCGGACGTCGTACCGATTCCAAGTTGCCATGCCTGCCGATAAGGCGCAATCAGTTTGTCGATTCCCGATGAGCCTGGCCCGATGGCGCGCTGCATCGTGCTGCAGACATAATCCGCAAGGAGAGCGCCGTTGCGCCCCACAACCCGGAGGTAACTTTCGACGGGCCTTCCCTCCAGTGTCACGACAAGCGTCCCGGTCACCTCACCTCGGCGCACGAGCGCATGCACCGTCCCTGTATGATTCACATCAAGCGCCGTCAATTCTGTCCGGCCCTCGTCCGCCTGTTCTAGAACGTGCAGCAGGAGATAGACGGGATGAGGAAGGATATCCAACAACTGGTGATCAGGGCGTAGTACCCTTCGGCCTCCCGGCGCATGGCGCACGGTGCGAAAGGAAAAATAGCTTTCGAGATGAGCGATACGGCCTACAGAGGGGAGATACCGCTGTAGCAGACGGGTCGGCGGTTCATAGAGCAGTTGATGGCCGGCGCATACCAAAAGATTTCTTTCACGGGCTTCGTCAAGAATCTGTTGTGCATCCTCGACACGCTCTGTAAAGGGCTTTTCGATGTAGACGTGGCATCCAGCCCTCAAGGCTGCAAGGGCCAATGAGGCATGCGAGGACGGCGGTGTAATGATATGAACGATATGCGGAGTCTCGGCAGCGAGCAACTCATCGGGTGAGCGATAACACCTGATGCCCGACACGATTTCCCGCATTGCCGCTTGTGCAACATCGGAAGGATCGGCGACCGCCACAAGCTGCGCGCCGGCGAATCTGGCGATGGCCCGAGCGTGATGTTGGGCGTGGCGCCCTGCCCCAAAGAGCGCAACCCGAAGCAGATCGCCGTTAGGATACGATTGATTCACCAGTTTCTCCGCTGCCGTTTATCCAACCATGATACCGGTCTGGATGTTCTGATGATCATGTCTTTCAGCCTGACCATGCGGGTGGCCGACGAGCCTCCTATAGACATTCGCCACTTCAGCTGCCATGGCTCCTGACGAAAACCTCTCTTCGACCCTCGCTCTCGCGGCCTGTCCTAAGCGTTCCGCCGATGCAGCATCATTCATGAGCCTTCGACACGTCAACGCGAGGCTGTCAGGATCTCCAGGCTCGACCAAGATGCCGCTGACATGATCTTCGATCACCTCCGGGATGCCCCCAACCCGAGTCGCGATCACGGGAAGCCCCGCCGCCATCGCTTCCAGTAATGCCATAGGAATGCCTTCATGGAGGGACGGCAAGACGAACATATCCATGGCCTGCAACAGCTCATAGGTATCTTCCCGATGCCCCACCATCACCACTCGCTCGGCGACGCCCAAGTCACGAGCGAGGCGACGCAACTCTTGGTTCAGTATTCCATCGCCAATGAGCCAAAGTTTTACACACAATCCCTGCTCCGTCAGGAGCTGAACGGCCTTGATGAGGTGAGGAAAGCCCTTCACCGGCATAAGCCGCCCCACTGAACCGATCAGACAGACGTCGTCTGTCACACCGAAAGCCTTTCGCACGGCAGAGCGCATTGATCTGTCCGGCAGGGCGTTCAACTCGATGCCGTTTCGAATACAGACCACGTCGGTCGCCCCGGTCTGACGAAGGCGGCATTCGATTTCCGAGGAGACGGCAAGGATGGTTCTTACATGTTGTTGGTGGACTCGGCGCTCCACAGACTCGTAAAAGGCCATCTTCCAGGCATTGACACCGGAGAACGGTTCCGTCAATCCATGCACAGTTCGCACTACATGTGGCACACCGGACCAGTGCGCGACCGGCGCAGCAAGAATTGTATCTTTATACTTGTGCGTATGGACGATATCGAAACGCTTCTGACCGAAGTAGCGCCGTAAAGCCGTACCAATGCGGATACTGCTCCAGTGCTTTTCGGGAAAGATCTGCACTGGAACGCCAAAGTGGGAAAGCTCCTTTTCGAGCCGGCCACCATTGAACAGCACGACCGACAAGTCGATGTCCGGCATTCGGGCAAGTTCAGCGATCAGGCCTTTCAGTTGTACTTCTGCGCCTGCCCAGAGATCGGCAACGGCGACATGGCAGACGCGGATGTTACCTTGGCTCAGCGGTTTTAGCATTAGACTTCTGCAATGTCACCAACTGCAATGGGTCACGATGGATATGCAGCACGTCCCTGGCCAAATCTCGGCAGCCGAGCCGAGAGAGAGTTGCTGGTGAATGTCGCAGAACCGACCTTCGCGTTCTCGCTGTCTGAGATATTGCGAAGTGCAACGACTAAGCCGATCATGATCCACATGCTCGGATACCATAACGTCGAGATGAACACGCTGCTCATGATGAACCCTATAAGACTTCCCTCCATTGCTCTGGCGAGATAAACGCACACGTCTTCTCCCGGCTTGATAATCTGCCCGTGTTTTTCTTTCAGTTGCGGAGGCGCAAAAGTCCTTCTTATAAACGCTAAATCTCTGTAACACTGAAACAGCATCCAGCCTACAATTAAAGTTCCAACCAGTCCCAATTCGGCAATGAGGGTCACCCATGCAGAATGAGCCTGCCGGCCAGCAAAAGATCTAGTATGGAATGTCCGGCCCTCTTCATATTCCCCTATACTCCATGGAAAATTGCTTTGCCCAACTCCGATAATGGGATTGTGGAGAAACATATCCACTCCGATGCCCCACGTATAAAGCCTTGCCCCTCCGGTCCCTTCCTCACCCATCGTCTCATCACTCGTCGAAGACGCCACCTCGTCCCAATAGGTTTGTGGCGCAAAGAGCACCATAAACATCACGGCGATTGAGAGAACCACTAGGGCGCTACCTTTCTTCGGGGAGCGATACCAACAATAGGCTCCCACTGCTGCAAGACCAATGAAGCCTCCACGCGAGAGGGTAGCCATGGCAGCAAGAAGGAACGTCCCGAGAAACGCCAAGTACTTTATCTTCTGAACGGCACCGGTCACCGAAAATAACAAGAAATAGGCAAACGGAACGACCATATCCATTACCATACAGAAGTCGTTCTCATCCCCCATCCAGCCACCAATCCCTATTCCCCCTTGGAGAGTGCCCATTATGGCCAAGAAAGCATGAATGCCGAGCCACATCTTCATCAGAGTCATCATCTTTTCGACCGAATTCACGAAAGTGATGATGCCGAGGTAACTACAAAACACAAGAAACATATCCTTTAGGGTTATTATGGCCCAAAAATTGTTTGCCGCAATCGGCACATGAATTGCCATAACTACAAAAAGCGGGATCCAGAGTTTAGTTTGGATCCTAGAGAAATCTATTCCACCTGTCATAAAAACTTTGAAAAACATCAAAATTGCGAGAGCCGTTGGTACAGGAATGGCGCTGAGACCAGGAATCCATTCCTGTGGACGACCAAACTCAAAGAATAGATAGACTATGACAAGGTAGATTCCCGTTTTGGCATCCCCTTCAGGAAGAGGAGCTGCAGGAACAGTACGTGGAGACTTCCCGATAGCTGCCACACGCTCGTCGCTAGAGTGTGGCACATCCTTTCCGATGCTAAGATTTCCCTCCTCTTTTCCTGATAACGCCATGCGAAATGGACTAGAGTCTGTTGACATTCAGTTCCCGTCAGGGCATTCGTGTGGCGTGGTTC
>JACOEH010000024.1 GCA_024998685.1 Nitrospira sp. | reverse complement strand
GGTTACTCCATCACGCCGTCGGTGAAATTATGCACTGGCTACTTGAATCCGCGAGCTGACCCTGGGGATGGAGGAACTGAAAAAGCTCAATGACAACATTAATGCCATCACTCGTATAAAGGGCCGCGACTTCCCGGAACAGACCATTCCAGTGAGAGCCAATATCCGTGAAGCGATCGATATCTTCTACAAGGTCAATGCTAGCGGTGTTGCATTAACAGATGCCGAGCTCGCCCTTGCGCAGATCTCGGGCTACTGGCCTCAGGCGCGTGATCTCTTCAAGGTGAAACTGTCGCAGCTTGAGCAGCAGGGTTTCGCCTTTCAACTCGATTTCTTGATATATGTCTTGCTCGGGTGCCTGCACCACCTCGGCTCGGACATGCGCAAGTTGCATGGCGAGGAAAACAAGGCAGCTCTCATGGAAGCGTGGCAACGCCTTGACTCCCAGGTGCTGGACTATGTCGTGAATCTGCTGCGTACCAGCGCATTCGTAGATCACGTGCACGAGATCAGTTCCCCATACGCATTGGTGCCTATCATCGTCTACTGCTTCGATAAGCGGGGGAAGCATCTGAACGATCTTGAGACCCGCAAGTTGGTGAAGTGGTTCTACTACTCCCAGATCCGTGTGCGCTACGTGAGCCAGCTGCCGCAGAAGCTAGACCGTGATTTGAGGATTCTCTTAGAGAGCAATCAACCATTTGAAGACCTCTTGCAAGCGATCGCGGAGGAGCGTTCCCTTATCGTCCAGCCGACGGAGTTTGTCGGCCGCGCCATTCAACACCCGCTCTTCAGCATGGTGCGCTGGTATTTGAAGAGTCGGAGCGCCGTCTGCCTGACCACCGGTGTGAGCCTGAGAAACAGCATGGGCAAGAAGTACCAGCTCGAATTGGACCACATCTTTCCGTATTCACGTCTCAAGAAGGCCGGGTATGACAAAGGCAACCGAGTGAAGTATGCGCTCGCGCAGGAGTTCACGAACCGAGCCCTCCTCACACAGACTGCGAATCGATCGAAGTTAGCAATGGAACCCGCCGTCTATCTAGCCGACGTGAAGTCGCGATTTCCCAAGGCGCTTGCGCTGCAATGCATTCCCGATCAACCTGAACTTTGGCAACTATCAAACTACGAAGGGTTCTTGGAGAAGCGGCGTGAGCTGCTCGCGAGCAATCTCAACGACTTCCTCGACAAGATCACACTGACGCAGGAGCCTGAAAGACCCGCTACCATTGAGGACTTGATTCAAGAAGGAGAGAGTGACGAGCTGGAGTTCAAATCCACTCTCCGCTGGGACCTCAAGATCGGCGAGACCAGCAAGAAGATGGAAGAAGTCATTGCAAAGACTGTGGCCGCATTGGCAAATGGACAGGGTGGAACGCTCGTGATCGGCGTGGACGACGACGGGAGCGTGATTGGGCTTAAGCATGACTACCTTTCCCTGGGCAGCGCCACTCGCGACGGCTTCGAGGTGCACCTCCGCAACCTGCTCAACGAGCATTTGGGCGTTGCCTTCATGTCCAGCAAAGTGAAGGTTTTCTTTCATGAGATCGAAGGGTGCGAGGTCTGCCAGGTGGACGTTGAGCCAGCGAGCCAGCCCATCGTCCTCATAACGAAGGACAAGAATGGCCAGAAGGTCGAGCGATTCTACGTGCGAAGCGGGAATGCCTCTCGCGAGATGCTTATGAGCGAGATGAGTATGTATGTCAAGGAGCGGTTTCAATGATCGTGGGTTTCACGGAATCCGTCGTCGAAGAGGCTGCCCGCGGCTGGCTCGAAGCGCTGGACTACCAGGTGTTGCACTGGCCTAATATCGAAGCATATCCGCATGACACGCCGTATCCAAGCTGATTGGTGTTGGGATGGCGCCAAGCATATCCGCTCCATGCCGTGGCCGCCGACAACGTGGACACCGGAGAAACGATCGTGGTTACGACTTACGAACCTGATCAGGCGGAGTGGGAACGCAACTGCAAAAGGAGGAGGCACCGATGATCTGCCTGATTTGCAAGCACGGAGAGACCCGACCCGGTACGGCGACCGTGACACTGGAACGTGAAGGCACCACGTTGGTGATCAAGGGAGTCCCGGCGCAAGTTTGCACGAATTGCGGAGAGGAATATATGGATGAGGATACCACTGCTCGTCTCCTTCACACGGCTGAGGAAGCTGTCCGAACCGGAGTGCAGGTGGATGTTCGCCAGTACGCAGCCGCATAGTGAATATGGAGGGGCTCACCTGGATTGGGAAAGGAAAATCGACCGAAGTGGAACCACCGCTATCCACTCGCTGAGCAGCGACGGCAAATTGTAGTAGTCACGCGGCTGCCTGCGTGATGGGTTGATATCCCTTCCGGTAGGATTCAAGCACACGGACGAGCCGAGCGACTTCGAGTTCGAGCTGCGCGTAGACGGGAGGCGCGTCGCGGAGTGCGTTGAGACGGCCGACCGCTTCGAGTCGACCGGCGGTAAGTGCGACCTCGGAGGCGCAAAGATTTCCGGCGGTGCCTTTGAAGGTGTGTGCCATCCGTTCGACGGCGATCGGGTCGGCATCGGCGAGCGCCGTTCTGATGCCGGCCAGCATAGTCTGGTGCCGATCGAGAAACAGGCGGACGAGTTGGGTGAATAATTCCTTGTCGCCGCCGATGTTCCGGTACATTTTTGCAGAGTCAAAGATCCCGCGGGTCGGGTCAACCGTTGTGGGAATGTGGTTCTGCTTCCCGGGTGCCATCACATCGGGTGGTGTGGATACCCACCGTGCCAGGGCGCTCCGTAGTTCGTCCAGTTTAATCGGTTTGGCGAGATAATCGTCCATCCCCGTTGCCAAGCAACGCTCGCGATCGCCCTGCATCGCATTGGCGGTGACCGCAATAATCGGTATGTGCGGAGCCGATTGTGGAACTGTGTCTGAACGGTTTGTGTTTCCATCAGGCGAGTCGTGCGAGGCCACCGACGCTTCGCGTTCTCGAATGCACCGAGTGGTCTCAAATCCATCCATGACGGGCATCTGACAATCCATCAGGATGGCGGCATAGGCTCCCGTGGCAAGCGCAGTCAGCGCCTCTTGGCCGTTTTCGACGACGTCCGGTTTGTAGCCCAGTTTTTCGACCATCCGCACGACGAGCTTTTGGTTCACGATGTTGTCTTCCACGACCAAAATGCGTCGATGTTGCACATGCTCCGCCACCATATGCCTGGTGACGAGTTGAGGCACGACGGAGTGTGTCTGGGGGTCCTTCGGCGCTTGCCCCTCGGGCAAGCCGAGCACGGTTCGAAGGCAATCGCGTAATTCGTCGTGACGGACGGGTTTTGGGAGGTAGCCCATTGCGCCGGCTTGGCGCGCTTGTTCTGCATGGCCCCGTTGCAGCATCGAGGTCATCACGATGAGGCGAACCCTGGATCCCGCCGGGTGGCTTTGCAGCTCTCGTGCAAGCTGCAACCCGTCCTTGCCCGGCATGATGACATCCAAAATCGCCAGATCGTACGGTCTTCCCCGTCGCTTTGCCTTTGTGATGCGGTGTAACGCGGATTCGGCATTCTCTGCGAGATCGTCAACCATTCCCCAACCTGATACCAAATGATGAAGGATCAAACGGTTCGATTCGTTATCATCGACGATCAAGACACGTTTTCCGGTGAGATCTCCGGTCGGAAGAATCGCGCGGAGAGAATCCGCCTGTTTTTGGAAGCGAGCGGTGCACCAGAAGGTACTTCCCTGTCCCTCGGTGCTGTGCACGCCGATCCGTCCGCCCATCAATTCCACGAGTTGCTTGGAAATTGAAAGGCCGAGGCCGGTCCCCCCATATTTTCTCGTCGTGGAACTGTCGGCCTGCACAAACGGACGGAACAGTTTGGCTTGGGTGTTCGGATTGATTCCGATGCCGCTGTCGGTGACTTCAAATCGGATGACGGCGGTTTCGGGTAGGTCCTCTTCGAGATAGGCCTGCAGGGTTACTTCGCCCTTGTCGGTAAACTTCACCGCGTTGCCGACCAGATTGGTGAGGATCTGACGCAGGCGGCCGGGGTCACCCGTAAGTCCCGTCGGAACCGACGCATGGACCAGTCCGGTCAGTTCCAGCCCTTTCGCCTCAGCCCGCTCAGCGAACTGTGCCAACACCTGCTCTACTGTGATCCTGAGATTGAAGTCGAGGCATTCCAGTTCCAGCTTACCTGCCTCGATCTTGCTGGATTCGAGCACGTCGTTGATCAGCTGTAGCAGCGCTTCGCCGCATTGCCGAATGGTTTCGGTGTAGGACTGTTGTTCAGATGTCAAGGAGGTCTCCATCAACAAACTCGTCATGCCGATCACCCCGTTCATGGGGGTGCGTAGTTCATGACTGACGGTCGCGAGAAATGCCGTCTTGGCGCGTGCGGATTCCTTGGCTTCGTCCAGAGCTTGGTCCAAGCAACGGTTGCTCAAGCGAAGTTGATCTGCGGAGAGTTGGAGCGCCTGTTGCGTCTTATGGACGCTCGTCATGTCGGTGGCGTAGCCTCGCACGATGCCATGAGTGAGAACCGGGCAGAAGGTCCATGAAAAGCTCGCTTCTGGGAGTACGACTGTCTCATCATGAAGCACATGACCTGTGGCGAGACAGCGCCGCACGATGTCGGGAAAGTTGCGCGGGGCGACATTGGGAAATCCTTCGGAGCTGTATCCGAATCGAGTGAGCAGAGAGATCATCGCAGGATTGGCATACAGCAGGCCCATCTGCCGGTCCAGTTCGATCATCGGCAAGGGACTTTCCTCGGCGATCGCGGTCAATCGATCGCGATCGTGCTTCAATTCCAGTTCATGAGACAAGTCTCGAATACCGATAATCAGTACGGTCTTCCCATTGAACGTACCGGGCGCGCAAGTCCATTCCATTGGAACGCGGTGGGTGGTCTTCCGCAAGAGAAGCTGTTGCGTCACAGAAGTCGGACGTCGGTTTTTCAGCACTCCGTTCAGTTGCGCGGTGATGGTGGTTGTGTCGGACTGAGTGAGCATCGACCATAGGGATGGAAAAGATCGACGAGCGGAGGAGGAGAACCGTGGCCCAAGCAGCCGTCGGCCCTCCCGGTTCACGGCCAATACGGCAAAATCAGAGTCGAGGACGACGGCGGCCAGCGGAAATCCTTCGAGAAGGTCGAGGGCCGCGGAAGCTGTAGGAAGCAGGTCTGCAAGTCGGCGGCGGCGGTTACGTTTCCGTTCAGACGGCTTCATCAGGCGGCTCGTGAAAGGGATTGGTCCAGGTATATGCCGATGTTGACACGTTCTTGAGCCGGGTCGAGGACATGCAGCACGGTTCGGACTGTGTGATCCGGAGATGGCACAGCCAGATCCACCTTGATCGGCGTCGCGTAAGAGCCTCCTTGTGAATCGGTCATGATTTTAACAAGAGGTTTGAGTCGTTGCTGCGGATTGACTCCGACGACGACGGCTTGTTCGCCGGTATTGAGCCTGACGAAGCTTCCGACCGGATACACTCCGATGCTGCGAATCATGAGCTCCACGAGAGATTTTTCGAATTGGCCTCGTTCTCCGGACAAGAAGAGTTGGCGAACGGCATCGTGGGGAATCATAGCCGGGCGTGCACCGCACCGACTGACCATGCCGTCATAATAATTGACGATGCCGACGATCTGCGCGAGACGTAAAATTTGATCGTTGCCTAGACCGGCTGGAAACCCGCTTCTATCGGCGCGCTCATGATGCTCCTTGACGATGCGTAGGACAGCCTCAGGCATGCCGGGATGCTCCGAGAGAAGTGCGACGCCAAGCGTGCAATGCTGCTGGAGAAGGATCTTCTCTTGTCCGCCGCACTCCTCACGCCTGCGAACGAGATTGCGTGGAAGGCGGACATATCCCGCGTCATGGAGCAATGCGCCCATGCCGACCTGTTCTTGCGTCGGTTGATCCAACCCACTCTCGATCGCCACCACGAGCGACAAGATGCAGGTGTCCAACGCATGAGCCGTCAGAGAACGGTCGAACTGCCTGATTTTGTGAATGGCGACCTGCATGGACATTGCGGCGCGATCGCTGAGAATTTGCCCCAGCACGTTCGACACGATGGCCTTGGTCGCTTCAGGAGACGGAGGAAGTCCCTGTTCAAGATCATCGAAGATACGCTCAACCGCTTCACGTGCCTGTGCATAGATCACCGTGGCGGCATGATCCTCGGATTTCGCCTCCGACGCTCGTTTCGCCTCTTGCTCAAGAAGAGGGACGTCCGGGGTGGTCGCCTGTTGACTTGCAGGGTGCTGCGTATTCGTTGAGGGTTCCGACGGGAGGTCGAGCCCTTTGCCGGTATCGATGGTCACCATCTTGATTCCATGCTGCTTCATGAGTTGGATGGTCTGTTGATCTTTGATCAGACGCTTATGAGAGAGGAATGGAGTGCGATACCACGGGACATCCATTTCGATGATGAACATGCCGGGAATGAGCTGCTCAATCGTAATACGTCTTGTCGCCATACGCCTTTAGACTCCGGGTCAGAAGGGTTCCGATCAGGTTTGCCGACAGAAGAACGATGCACGGTGTTATCGGCGGAGCATGCGCCGAACTTGATCATTGTCAGTAATCGGGATGCGTTGGAATCAGTTCTGAGCCGATGCTCTCCGTCGTGTCTGTTTACCTCAAGATCTATCCGTGACATTCCGATAGAGTTCATCAGAGTCGGTTCATGCCCACTCTATCCTGGAGCGAGAGTATGGACGAGATCGTCGTGTCTGTTCCGCCCGAGGCATCATTTCTGTCGGTCGGCCTCTCTCTCAAAATATCACTGACTCTTGGTCAGCAGAAGGTCATGTACGGCACGACGCTTCTCGGCTGGAAGGATCACGCATGGCTTGTCTGTGAATGGCCGATTCAGCTCGGTCATGATCAGCGTATTGCCGGAGGCACTCTTTGCACCGTGAGTTGCCTTCATGAGGGCAAGCTGGTCGGCTATCGCAGTGAAATACGCGACCTGATTACTTCGCCGGTGCCGTTACTGTTCATCGCCTATCCGAAGACCGTGGAGGCGATGCATCTGCGGAAACATCTTCGTGTACCGACCAACGAACCGATCGTACTGATGAGAGCCGACCACGAGAGCGTTTCCGAATCCGTGCTTCCTCCCAACGACTATTTCGGTGGTCTGTTGAAGGACATCAGCGAAGGAGGATGCAGCGTTGCCCTAGTCCGGAGGCCTGCCTGGTTGCGATCGAGAGCAACGGTCCGCCTGGAGTTCGAACTTCCTGGACTGGGGCATATCACGAACTTGACGGGGATCGTAAAGAATATCGACATGCGGGACGGCAACGAGATGATCGGCATCGAGTTTCGATTCAACAAACTCGAGTACATCGAATATCGAGGGTGGGGTGGATCCGTCCGCCAGGCAGTCGAACAATGTATTAACCAGCGATATCAGGGGAGCGATCTCATCAAAGAGAGGTAGCCTTACAGCACACTCATCCTCAGGCAGCTGGTCAAGGATTTCCTTGTGCCTAGCCGATCGTGATCGGCAGAATTTGCCCGGTCAGCACTCACACCGTGTCGTCGGCAATCATTCGCTTGTAAACGTACTCGTCGAACGGACCACCGTGATGGCACAGATTTTGATAACCCATCAACAGCTGAACGAAACATGTCGGCAGCGTCCACGAAAGATCATTGTTCAAAGTGCTGAAGCGACACCATGTGACATTCATTCGATGACACGAGGTACGAGATGAAGGTGTTGTTGATACCGCCGACATACCGCTATACGACTATACGACCCAGTATTCCTCTTTTTTGGCGCCGTTGGACTTTTCATGCGGATTCGCCTATTTCGCAATCGTATGACTGCGGGAGGAACCAGACAATTTTGGGAGTTGTTCACCGAGTGCCCTCATTGCGCAAGAGCCTTCTCCTTTGTGGAATTGACCGATCCGGCGAACGTTCCGAAGAACGGTTTGCAAATGATTACCGGCTGTCCGCGATGCTTCAAGCGTGTTCGCCTCAACGTGCCGGTGACCAAAGATCGAGGACTCTTATTGCCCATCGAGCCGGAGGCGTTGAGCGAAGGGACGCAATGGAGCGCGCCGAGTTGGGGAGACCAGAGTGACATCACCGAGATGGGTGATCCGAGCAAGCGATCATCGATGTCGCTTCAAGAATTTGTGGACCGAATGGTTACGATGTGTGAACAGGGAGCGCATCGTGAAGCGTTACAGTACTACGAACGCAATCGCGTCGATTTCATGCCGGATCCTGCATTAGCCGAGTTCGACCGGTTGGTGGAAAAACTTCGTCAGAAGCTGGCGGCGTAGACGCGGCACGAGGCCTTCATGGAGAAACCGAAAATTCTCTTGGTGCAATTGGAATTCGGGACGTGGGATCGGGCAAGAGCGTGGTCCTACTTGGGAAACTTTGCGGTTGAGGACGGCCTTCGTGCCAACGAGTGTGAGTGCGTGACGATTCCGGCACTCTGCGACATTCCGGACACCTCGCCGTTGTCCTGGCTGCACCATGCGAAAGACCTCTTGACCGGCAGACGCTTCGATCAGGTCTGGGTATGGTTGGTGCACAATCGCTATTCGGATGCGTTTCTTGGCTGGCTTGCCGAACTGGCGCCGGTGAGGGTCGGGCTCATCATGGAGTCGTTGCGGTATAGCGAAGAAGAGTATCGACGTTGGCCGCACTTGCGAGAACGGGCCGGGTTTGTCGAACGGCAAGTGAAGTATATGACACATGTGCTGACTGCGGACGAGCGCGATGCCGACGTGTTCAATCAAGCCGGTTCGGTTCAAGCCGTATTTTGGCCGTCAGCGGTGCCGTCCCGTTTCATTACTGCAACGATCGAGCGATCGCCCCGCCGTGAAGCCGCATTTTACGGGGAACTGTACGGAGAGCGGAAGGCATGGTTGACCATGCCTGGCTTGAGGGATGTGCTGATCCATCCGCCGTCCGCAGAAGCGGAGACAACATTTCCCCAGTGCTTTAATGCATTGCATCAGCAGATGTCTGAGCGGTTGCAGTCGGGATGGCGCCCTGATCCCGCCGCCCTCACGGAGTATGTGGGCTTGTGGCGCCGGTTGCGCGAAGCCATTTTCGCCAATTGGCTGTCGAGCCTCAAGCCTTGGAGCGGAATCGTCAATCTCCCCAGCCTATTTCAATCCTATGCAGGACGTGTTGTGGAAGCCATGGCGGCGGGTCGTCCTGTCATCTCATGGAAGATTCCCGATCGACCCCGCACACAGGACCTCTTTGAAGAGGGGCGCGAAATTCTCTTATATCCCAAGGATCGTCCATCAATCTTGAAGGAACATGCGGAGCGCGTAGGACGTGACGCTGACTACGCCGGAAACATCGCTACAGCTGCCCGCCTGGAATTACTTCGATCGCATACGGCAGAAGCTCGTGCACGGCAGTGGCTGGACTGGATTGAGACCGGGCAGTCTCTCATGGTTCACAATGATACGGGAAAGACAGCTGTCCCGGATGCACGCTCGCCTCACTCGTTGACCCGGCTTACTGCCGACCGATCCGGCGAAGAGAGACACGTCGCCACTACGGTCTTCGTGCTGACGGTCGGTGATCCTGCCTTCGAGGTATGCCTAGGAGCACTGCACAAACAAGAAGGACCGCCGTTCAAGCTGGACATTATCCGCAATGTATGTCCGTTCAGCGCCGCGGCGCAAGCGATGATAGATCGATGTGACACACCCTACTTCGTGCAAGTCGACGAAGATATGGTCTTGACGCCGGATGCCGTGGCCTCGATGGAGAATGTGATGACGGCTGCGCCAGACGATGTCGGGATGATTTGCTTCCATTTGTTCGACGAAGATCGCGGTTTGCCGATCCAGGGAGTCAAGATCTATCGAACGGCGCTCATGAAGTCGTTGATGTTCCAAGACGTCAAGGCCAGCGAGATGGAACTCTTGGCGCAGATGGGCCGCCGCGGCATCCAGTGGATTCTCCATCCGGACGTCAAAGGGCAGCACGGGACTGTTTATACACCCGACACGATCTACCGCCGTTACAAGACCATGTATGAAAAGGACATCCGGCAATGGAACGTCCTGACGTCCGACATCCGCCGGAAGGCCGATGCATTCCGGCAATCCGGCGATCCGCTGCAGCTCTTTGCATTGATGGGCGCATCGCACGGTATCATCAGCGCCCCGCTGGCGGCCGATCGCGAGAAGGATGCCCGTGTCTATGATCTTCCCGAACTCGATGTGTTCAAGCGGCTCTTTCTGATGGATCCGCCGCTGACACAACCCTATGTCGCCGCACGGCAGGTGCCGCTCGCTCACGAGCCGATTCCCTTCGAACAGGTGCAATGGAAGGGCGAAAGCGATCGAAATCCACCCCCCTCAGTTGCGGACCGTGCCACCAAGCGGAAGAACGAAGCGGGAACCAAATCAATACTGATTGTGACGCCGCATTTTTGGCCATCGGTCGGGGGAGTGGAGCGTGTTGTGGAAGAGCTTGGAGTCGGATTGTTGAACCATGGATACCGCGTCGATATTGCCGCCTATCCGCATGCCGAGCGACATCTCACGATGTACCGTGGGCTTACGATCATTACGTTGTCTCCCCATGATCGACAAGAAGGAACTGTCCATGTCTGTGCGCTGGAAGTGGAGCGGCTGATCAGCTCCGGTCGGTACGACGCCTGTGTGATGTTAGGCGCACCGGTCAATAGTCTGTTCTATGGAGCCATGACCGGTTTGTTGCCGGACAGGACCCGGCTGATCTTTCAGCCGACGTTGAACAAAGAAATCTGCGAATTGTTGTCGTCCGGCATGAGTCATGTCAAAGACCTGGTGGTTCGGCTTACGGCTCATGCCCATCACGTGGTCGTGTTGTCGGAACGAGGCTCCGATGCCTCTTTCTTCAGCCGACATGGTCTCAAGACGACCTATCTGCCCAACGGTATTCAGGCGCAGCAGTCCAACGGAGAGTTTCGCAAGGAACACGGAATTCCGTCCGACGCGTTCCTCATTCTCCATGTCGCGAACCTCTACCCGGTTAAAAATCATCTAGGGCTGCTTGAAGTGTTTGCTCCTGTGCCGCAAGGCGCAAAGCTCGTCTTGGTCGGTCACCCGACCGATAACGACGCATATGTCGAGCAAGTACGGCGGGCGCTGGCAGGGCGGCCGGAGGTACTCTATATTCCCGGGCTTTCGCCCGAGGGCGTCGCCGCTGCCATGCAGGCGGCGGATGTCCTGATATTACCCTCGCATGCAGAAGCCTCTCCATTGTGCATTCTTGAAGCGATGAGCCATCGACTGCCGTGGATGGCGACGCCCGAATGCGACGCCGCGCAGGAACAAGCCGGCGGCGTGGTGATTTCCTTAGCCGACTTCCGACGGGCCGTTACCCTGCTGATGAAGAAGCCGACATTGCGCCGAGCATTTGGCGAGACGGGCTATGCGCACTGGGAAGCTTGTCGCCAATGGTCTTGTGTGTTGGAGGGATGGATCGAATTGATTCAAACAGGACACTTGACCAGATCCTATGCGATGCCGCCGGACTTGATTGAACGTACAACCGCGCAACGGCGAACCTTCTGGACACAATTGGAACAAGCCGAGCCGGAATTCGGCGGGACGACAATCGCCGGAAACGGGCCGTCGACAGACAATGTGGCGAAACAAGTTAACGGAGGGACCATGAACTCGGACGCGTTTTATGTAAACTTGTTCGTCAATGCTCCGGCTTGGTCTGGGCCGCATCCGAACGCCGACGAGGCGGCACGGTGGAGCAAGATCGCGGCGTTTCTGGAATACATTCTTCGCCGGGTTCAACAGAAGGAGCCCGGCCGGCGGCTGCGTATGCTGGATGTCGGATGTGGGCGAGGGTGGCTGACGAATCTGGCGACCATATACGGGACCTGCGAAGGGGTCGAGCCGGTCGCCGGTGTCGTCGAGCATGCGCGCAAGCTGTTTCCTCATCTTCGGTTTGAAGCGGGGACGGCGGAGATCATATCGGGTCGCGACGATTTCGAACCCTACGAGGTGATTCTGACGTCGGAAGTCATCGAGCACGTGCCTCATGGCCAAAAAGAATACTTCCTCGCGCAACTGTTCAAACTGTTGAAGCCGGACGGGTACGTCGTGCTCACGACTCCGCGCGGTGAAATGTGGGAACAGTGGAAGACCATCGCGCCGCCCAACCAACCGGTGGAAGACTGGGTGACCGAAGAACAACTGCGTGCTCTCTTCAACTCACAAGGCTTCGTCGAAATGGGACTGGACCGTATTCATGTCGAGGTTCCGGGCTTGCGCTACGTGCCGGCGCCCACCCCGGCCGATCTCCGCTCCATGAATCTGCTTCCCATCTATCAAGCATGGGTCTGCCAACGGACCGCCGACGTCTCCGTTCCTTTTACACGCACACCGAAAGTGTCCGTCATCGTCCCGACATACAATCGTCCCGATCGTCTCCGGACAGCGCTCGCAAGCCTGGCCGCGCAGACGTATCAAGACTTCGAGGTCATCGTCGTCAACGATGCCGGTTGTGACGTGGAGACCGTCGTGGCTGCCTGTGCCGATCGATACCGCATCACGACCATCACCCACGATCGAAACCGTGGATTGGCTGCAGCCCGCAACAGTGGCGTCCGTGCGGCGAAGGGCACCTATATCGCCTATCTCGATGACGATGATCGGTATCTCCCGAATCATTTAGAAACGCTTGCCGGCTATTTGGATCGCCGTGAATGCCGAGTCGCGTACACTGATGCCTGGCGAGTGAAGGAACGACGGAGCGACGGCGGTTATGTCGAGACGGGGCGCGATGTGCCGTACTCCTATGACTTCAAACCGGCGGATCTACTGGTGTCCAACTACTTTCCGGTTCTTTGTGTGATGCACGACCGAGCCTGTCTCGATGAGGTGGGCCTATTCGACGAATCTCTCTTTGCCCATGAAGATTGGGATCTCTGGATCCGTATAGCGACTCGGTTTCCGTTCAAGCACTTGCCGATCAGGACGGCCGAGTTCACCTGGCGAACCGACGGAAGTTCCATGACCAGCGGGATGCGTGAGACCTATTGGCGTACGACGGAGATCATCTACCGGAAATACATGCCCTATGCCGACCGTATCGCCGGTGTGCGCGAAGCGCAGGACAAACGGCTCACCGAGATGCGAGCGATCGGAGGCGCCAAGAATTATATCTGTTCCATCGTCATGCCGGTTTGTAACCGAGTGGAACTGACGAAGGATTGTTTGACGGCACTAGCCCGATTGAAAGACCAGCCGGAGTACGAACTGATCATCGTGGACAATGGGTCCACCGACGGCACGGCGGATTTTCTCCGCCGACTGAGTGGAGATGTTCGGATCATCGCCAACGAGGAGAATCTCGGATTCGCCAAGGCTTGCAATCAGGGAGCCGCAGTCGCCCGAGGGAAATACCTCATTTTCCTGAACAACGACACGATTCCTCAGCCGGGATGGCTGGCGGCGCTGGTGGCGGAAGTAGACCACCACGCGGAGGTGGGTATTGTCGGCAGCAAGCTCTTGTACCCTGATGGCACGGTTCAACATGCCGGCGTCGTTCGAAACTGTGCGCACCGCTTGCCCTACCATATCTACAAAGCCTTTGCCGGCGACCATCCGGCCGTGAATCAGCGACGAGAATTTCAAATCGTCACGGCCGCCTGCTTGTTGATCAGGCGAGCCTTGTTTGACGAAGTAGGGGGATTCGACGAAGGGTACGTGAACGGATTCGAAGATGCGGATCTTTGCCTGAAAGTGCAAGAGCACGGTTCCGTCGTCGTCTATCAACCACGAAGCGTCGTCGTTCATCTCGAAAGCCAAACTCCCGGTAGGAAGCTCCACGACGATGCGAATGTGACTCGTTTCTTGGATCGGTGGAAGGCGCAATGGTGGGCGGCCGACGAAGACCTGCATTTCCATGTGGACGGTTTCAAATTCAAACGAGTGGTTCGCAACGGGCGTGATGGGGGTGACATCCACATGTTCAACGATATCAAGGATCGCGCAGCCTGGGCCCACGTCGCAGCCGCTCAAGCCGCCGCCTTGAAGCAAGACTGGCCGGCAGTGAAGCGAGAATTGAGTCTGGCTGCGGACTGGCCGAACGATCTTGCGATATTGGCCTGGGCGTCATTTGTCTGCGAACATCTACAGGAACCGATACTGCGACAAGCATTCCTCTCCCGGTATCTTGCTTTGCAAGAAGCTCCGAAGGAACGATTGTCGCTCATCCGCTCCTTACTGGAGCAAAAAGATCTGCGCGGGGCGGACAGCCATTTGCAATCGTTGCTCGCATCTTCACCGAATCATGCGGAAGGACTCTTGCTCAAAGGCATTCTCTGTATGCAACGGGAACAATACGAGCAAGCGGAGGGTGCGTTCGCTTCGGCGCGGCAGGAGGGCGCCGATCGCAAAAAATGTCTAATGGGAATGGGGATGGCGGCAATGGGAAGGGCCTACACACAAGGAGCCTGGGAACGGTTTCTTGAGGTGTTGGCTGAAAACCCCGACGATGCCGAGGCGATCCATTGGTTGCTCCGGGCCGGCACGGCGCAAAACCGTTGGCAAGAGTTGTGTGGGCAACTGAGCGCCTATGTCATGAGAAATCCAGGTGATCTGGCAGTGCGTTTTGCGTTGGCTAGTGTCCTGCTACGTGCCCAGCAACTGGACGACGCTCAGCGGGAATACGGGCAACTGCGTATGCTCGAGCCGAATTATGACGGCCTTTTCGAACTCGGCCAGGCGTTGGCGAACAAAGAAGCGGTCCTGGCATACGAAGCATCAAATTAGTAGGGTGCATCCATGGCATCACTGATCGTGCAACTGGCGAGGCTTGGGGACCTGCTCCAGACACTTCCGGCCATCACTTCGTTGACGGCCCGATATGCCGGCGAGCGATTTGACCTGCTCTGCGCCTCAACGTTGACCGATATCGTGTCGTTGTTCCATGGAACGGCAAGAGCCGTTCCATGGGAGGCGGATCAGTGGCAACAGTGGGCGTTAGGTTGGACCAATTCTCCCGATTCAACGATGACGGCAGCGCAAGACCACATACATCAACTGGCCGCGCAGACCTACGATACCGTGTACAACCTCAATCAGCATCCCCGTGCCATTTTAGCGGCGCATTTGCTCGGCAGGCGGGTTGTCGGACCGGGCTCTGCCGGACCGTTATATGAGAATCTTCCGCCTTGGGGTACTTATCTCAGGAAGGTGGCCAGAGACCGGAGTGCGAATCATGTTCACCTCGCCGATGCCTTCTGCGGTCTATGTGGCGTCATGCCCCCTGGTAGAGTGCCTCGAATTACTCCTCATGCTTCCGATCTTCCAGGAAGTCTAGAGAAAGTCGGCGATCCTCGGTATCACTGGGTGGCTGTGATCATAGGGGCCGGAGATCTTGCCCGCTGCCTGCCCCCTGCGATTTGGGCACGATGGATCACTGCGCTTCTGAACGCCCATACCGCCATTCGTGTGGTTCTCATCGGAAGCAGTGGGGAGATCGGACGCAGCCGCGCCATTCAAGAGACTCTTTCGCCGTTACTGTGGGGGCGCGTTTGGGATGCAACGGGTCATACGAATCTACTGCAACTGGCCCTACTGCTCTCTCGCTGCCATTGGACGATCGGCAGCGATACGGGCTCTCTGCATCTTGCGGCCGCTGTCGGGTGCCGAACGCTCGGTCTATATTTTGCGCGTGCACGTGTTCACGAAACCGGTCCGTACGGAGACCAACATCGGGTCTGGCAGTCGTCGACATTCGCTCCGGATACCTGGCCGATCGACGAAAGTCTCGATTTCATCGTCGCCCAGACGAGTGTCCCACAATTGACGGAGTGTACCGGGTGGCAGTTATGGGAGGGGCATGTCGATGAGTGGGGAATGAGCTACTCGCGCCCCGGCCAATCGAATGTCTCCGTCGACGATCGAATGGCCGTCTGGAAACACTGCATGTCGATGGACGATCGGGAGAACGTCCTGCTATGAGTGTGTTTGAAGCGAATCTCCGTGAAATCGCCAAACAATCACCGGAACTCGCGGCGGCGCTGCGTGCTGCGCAGGGTGGGCGACTCGAAATTCGACCGGCGAAATCCGGATACCCTACAGGTTTCGCGCAGGGCCGCGCCATCCACAGCACCTACGATCCAGTCAAAGAATCGATTTCTTGGGCAACAGCTCAGATCGTGTCTTGCCGCGAGGGAGACGTCGTCCTCGTGTTCGGGATCGGTCTGCTCTATCACGTGGAGGCCCTCTGCAAAGTGCTTCCTCCATCCATTCGCATCGTGGTAGCTGTTCCAGACTTGGTCGAATTGCATGACGCCTGTGCCGTGAGGGCGTGGGGAGATTGGGCCAGGCGTGTGACCTGGGTGTGGGGAGTGCCTCATTCCATGGCCAGGCGTACGATGGAACTCGGATCTTCCGTGAGGTTCATGACCTATGTGCCGGCTGCCCGATTACATCCCGATGCGCATGCCGCGATCGAGGAGAGTGTGCGACGCTCTATCGCCCATGCTGCCGGCGGTCAGCTTCGAATTGCCGTTGTGGGTCCGATTTATGGGGGCTCTCTTCCGGTCACCAGATCTGTTGTGACGGCTCTGGAATCACTCGGCCATCACGTCGATTGGATCGACCATAGCGCGCATGCCACCAGTTACCACGCGCTGGCCCGTTTGGAGGATGCCCGCCACCGACAGGTGATGCAAAACAAGTTCGCCGAATTTCTCAGCCAGTTGACTCTCGTGCGGATCGCGGAACGTCCGCCGGATCTGGTCCTGGCCATGGCCCAGGCGCCGATGACCCTGTCGGTTCTCGAACATGTTCGGAAGAAGCATTTTCTGACCGCCATGTGGTTCGTCGAAAACTACCGCCACCTGACGTACTGGCAACAAATGGCGGCGGGATTCGACTTCTGGTTCGTGATTCAAAAAGGGGCATGCTTGGATGCGTTCCGTCATGCCGGGGCCAAGGAGATCCATTACCTCCCCGTGGCGGCGGACCTCGCGGCACACAAGACAGTGTCGCTCACTTCGGATGAGATGGAGGAATTCGGAGCCGACGTGTCATTTGTCGGCGCAGGTTATGCGAATCGAAGGGAGATTCTTCCTCAGTTGATCACACCTGAATGGCGATTAAAAGTGTGGGGAAACGAATGGGATGGGGCCACCGCCATCGAACCCGTCTTGCAACGAGGGGGGGTGCGGATAGACACCGAGACCTGCATCAAAGTCTTCAACGCCACAACCGTCAACCTTAACTTGCACTCGCATACCGGCAAAGGACTCGATCCTGAAGCCGATTTCGTCAATCCCCGAACGTTCGAGTTGGCGGCGTGCGGAGCCTTTCAACTCGTCGATCACCGCTCACTCCTCGGTGAACTGTTCACTCAAGAAGAGATGGCGACATTCCAAACGTTCGAGGAGCTGCCGCAGCGCATCCGCGCAGCGCTCCATGAGGCCGATATTCGAAGAGCGATGGCACGGGCAGCGTTCGATCGTGTGGTACGTGAGCACACGTATCAACATCGAATGAAGGAACTTCTGACCCAGGTCGGCATGGCTCAGCCCGACCGCGTCGGAACCATCCTAAAGGGGGAGCGTGAAGCGGCGCAACTCAGTCGGCGATGCGTCGATCATCAAGAACTCGTCCCGTTGCTCAAGAATTTTTCCGTCACCCAACGTGTGGAGCTCGAACAGGTGGCCGAGCGCATACGGCATCGTGGACCGACGGCGACGTTATCCCGAGAAGAGTTGTTGGTTCTGATGCTGGACGAATATCGAGCGCAGACCCGAGATCTTATATGAGCAAACAGATACTCATCATTAACATAACGCGGATGGGCGACCTCGTGCAGATGAGCGGGCTACTTGCCAGATTGCGGACGGAATTCCCTGACGCATCGGTCGATCTCATCGTAGATATCAAGTTTGCCCCAGTCGTCTCGATGTTGCCCGGCCTTCGGCACATCGTCACGTACGATTTCCATGGTCTGATCGACGACACGCGGGCCATGGTCAAAGACCTCATCGAGGTATACCGGACGATGGCGGATTGGATCAAGCCGCTGCTGGAAGTCGGCTATGATCGCATCGTTAATCTGACGTTCGATAGGCGGAGCGCGCTTCTTGCCAGCTATATCGGTGCACCTGATCTGCGCGGCGTCGTCTGCGCGATGGACGGCACCCCGATCGTCAAGAACCAATGGATGTCCTACTTTACCGATTGCCATGCCTATCGGCGGTTCAACCGATTTAACCTGGTGGATATCTATGCCCTCGGCGGAAGCGGCCCGGGGCCGGCGGATCTCTTGCTGCTTTCGGTTCCACGAGATGCCATGGAATGGGCCGAATCGTTCCTGCACTCCAATCTTCCTGGTGTGTCGAACACGATTGCCGTACAAGTCGGCGCCAGCGACGCCATGAAGGCGTGGCGTCCCGAATACTTCGGGAGGACAATGGCTTTGCTCAGTCGGGAGACAGACATGGGCTTTCTTCTGATCGGTACGACGGAAGAAGCCGGCGCCGTGGAGCAGGCGCGAATCGCATATCGTGAGGCAGGCGGCAAGGCCGTCTGGTGTAACGCGGTCGGACGCACTGATGTGGTGCAACTTGCGGCTTTGTTAACTCATGCTCGGCTTCTCCTGACGAATGATACAGGGCCGATGCATCTCGCCGTCGGTGTCCGAACTCCTGTGGTCGATCTGTCCGTCGGACACGTGAATTTTTGGGAGACCGGTCCATATGGACCCGGGCATTGGGTGATCCAGCCGGAACTGCTCTGTGCTCCGTGTGGATTCGACCGAGTCTGTATGCACCATGCCTGTAAGGATCAAGTGGTCTGCGAGGATGTCGCTGCCGTGTGTCGGCATGTGGTACGAGCAGGGCCGTTACCGGCCCGTATTGGCGGCATCAGAATTTACGAATCCGGGATCGATGCGGATGGATTAGGCACATTCACGATCAGATCGGGAGCCACTGATCCTCAGACCGAATGGTACGCCCGTTTCTGGAGGCGTTTTTGGTATGAGTCGTTTACGGGCCGGTCTTCGGCGGTCGAGTGGCCAGCAGGGGATCCTCCGGATCGCGAGGATGTCAGTCTGATGCTTCGGGCGTTGAGGCCAGCATTGGCCAAACTCGTGTCTCGATCTGAACAGCTCGACCGTCTCTGTCAGCGGCAACCGCTGCCAGTGGCAGAATTAAAAGCCGTCCAAACAGTATTACTGAAAGAGCAACAAGAGCTTGTGGAGTCGGCGATGATGAGCTCGCCCTTAATTCCCATTACGGTCGCCTTTCTGCGTGAGATTCACAATAACGATGCTCAAGACCTTACGAAAATGTCGGCGCGCCAACTGCGCGCGCATCATGTGTGGCAAAAGCGGGTAGCAGACGTCGAGCAATACATTGGAATGAGCCCACGCATGCCGGCTTCCACTCAACTGATCACGCCGGTCAGACATGTTGCGGGTGCCAGTCACCTTCGCGGTTGAGGACCAATTTGAAGAAGGAGAAGCCATGGAGATTTCACTAGATGACGAGCAATGGACGGTTCGGGACGATATTTCCCTTATCGAGGCATTGGCTCAACTGAGCGAAAAATCACGCGGCAAGGGACGAATCGTCACCTCATTAAGGGTTGGAGGTCGTCTCTGCACGGATCGTGATTTGGTTCCTGAATTTCTGGCATGCTCCGGGGAGGAGACTGGTTCAGTTGAAGCGAGTTCGACTTCGGCGGCCGACATTCTCCTCAAGGCGCAGGACACCATCGAACAGTTTGGCAAGTTGCTCAAACATGAGGGAGAGACTATGGTTCTTCTTATGCGGAGCGGTACGATCAGATTGTCCTCACTGGATTGCTGGTTAGGGAAGCTGGCTGAGTACATTGAAATCGTAGAGCGTTCGATCGAGATGCGGATTCCCGGAATACCCCACGATTCGCTCGTACCATGGACTGAGCAATTTATCGAAGCCCGAGGCATTCCCGACATCGTTCGCATGGCGGATCTGCTCGAATATGAGCTGCTGCCGAGGATCAGGTCATGGGGAACGAACCCGCAATCCATGGGTGTTCATTGAGCACTGTAGTAGCGAGAAAAACTCTACCAGTGGATCTCAAGTCAAGGCCTCCCTTGACCGATAAGGCAATCAGAAGATGTGGTCAGCGTGGCCGGGAATGCGGCTGAATGGCGCTGACTCAGTCTTGAACATTCCTCGGCATGGATGCGCGAGGAGCTTTAACGGCAAGGTGTCTTTTCCTAGGAGGATTGGTCCATGGCAATTATCGTAAACAACAACGCAGCGTCGCTTGCGGCACAACTCAATTTATCGCGAAACACGGACCAACTTCAGCGGTCCGTCGAGCATTTATCGTCCGGCCTTCGCATTACCAGGGCTGCCGACGATGCCGCCGGATTGGGGATCTCGTCAAAGTTGAATGCGCAGATCGTCAGTATCAACCAGGCGACTAGAAACGCGAACGACGGCATCAGCTTGACGCAGATCGCCGATGGTGTCGCCGGGACAATCAATAATCTGTTGACCCGCATGCGCGAACTGGCTTCCCAATCGGCCAGCGGTGTTTTGGGCAATACAGAGCGGTCTTTCGTCGATCAGGAGTTCACGGCCCTGCGCTCAGAAATCGACCGTATCGCAAGTGTCACCCAATTCAACGGTCAGGCATTGTTGAGCGGTTCGTCTCTGACATTCAGCGTTCAAATCGGGTATCAGAGCAGCAGCAACGATACGTTATCGCTGTCGTTGGCGTCGCTAACTACCAGCTCTCTGGGTATTTCCAGCGTAAATGTGTCCTCTTCGGCCAATGCACAAAGCGCCTTGGGCAATCTTGACAGTGCCATCAGCTCAGTAGCCTCAGCACGAGCGACCTACGGCGCCACCCAGAACCGGTTTAATGCGACGATCGACAGCTTGCAGGTGACGAGCCAGAATTTCACCGCAGCCGTCTCTCGTATCCAGGACGCGGATATCGCGTATGAGACATCGCAGTTCACCAAGAATCAGGTGCTCGTACAGTCTGGTATCGCAGTATTGGCACAAGCCAACGCGTTGCCGCAGCAAGCGCTCGCGCTGTTGCGAGGCTAAAACTGACTCTCTTCACCGCGACCCTCCCCCGGTCCGTGGGAGGGTCGCGGTGAAGAAGTTCCTTTTGATGGAGTTCAGCCATGGTCCAGGATGTCACACAAAAGCCGGACCTTCCCTATCCAGTCGAACGCTCAATTCAACAGCCTCATCGTGCGGCTGTTGAACTTCCTCGTCCGCCAGTATCGACACAAGGCAACGCACAGTCGACACCGGCAACCCATGATGAAGTCGTTCACGCGATTCAGTCCATTTCAAAGGAGTTGCGCCAGGCCGGAGAACAATTGCAAATATCTGTCGATTCCGATCTCGACCGCGTGATCGTGAAAATCGTGAATAGTGAATCGGGGCAAGTAATTCGGCAGATTCCAGCAGAGGAACTCATCAACTTGGCAAAACAGCTCAAGACCCTCAACGGGCTGCTCGTAGAAAAACATGTATAAGGAACAAGCATGACGACGCCAACGGTCAGTTTCGGGGGACTCGGCAACGGATTCGATTACTCACAAGTCGTCAATGCTTTGGTCCAGGCGGCGTCGGGCCCGCTCAACCGGTTTACGCAGACACAAAATACCCTTTCAGCGAAGTCGGCGGACTACACCACTCTATCGACGAAACTACAGTCTCTTCAGAGCGCAACGAGCGCCTTAAATGTGATCAATTATAATCAACCGTCCGCCTCAGTCACCGACTCCACAACCTTGACGGCGACGGCGTCATCGACCGCCACCACCGGTACCTATAGCATTCAAGTGAGTCAATTGGCACAAGCCCACCAGATTGCAAACAAAGCGGCGACAGCCGTCACCAGCATGACCGCTCCTATCGTCAGCGGCCCATCGGCAACTTTTTCATTCCACATCGGCTCGGGTTCCGTTCAGACAGTTACATTGGATGCTGGTGCAAACATTCAGGATCTGGCCAACGGTATCAATGACCTAGGAGCTGGGGTGAGCGCATCGATTCTCAACACGGGCACGGATACCTCTCCCTCCTATCGGCTCATTTTGACGGCCAACAGTACCGGATCCAGCAGTGCCATCACCATCACGACGGATGGAACGTCCATGGATTTTCTGAACTCCAGCGGGACTGGCGGCATCGATACGCTTCAAGCGGCGCTGGACGCACAGATCAAAGTGGGTGATCCCAATCTGAATCCGGTGACAATCATCCGTAGTACCAACGCCATTTCGGATGCAATTCCCGGCGTGACGCTGAATCTCACCAAGATGACAGGCACCGGATCCGTCAATGTCAGCGTCACCCAGGATTCCAGCGCCGTCAAAACGAATATCAAAGCTCTTGTGACGGCCTATAACGATGTCGTGAATTTCATTGCCGGCAAGAACACATACGATTCCAAAACAAATACGGGTGGAACGTTCTTCGCAGAAGGAACGCCCGATACGGTGCTCAGCAAGTTACGATTTTCCCTCAGCAGCGCGGTGTCGGGCGCCACGACCTATACCAACCTAGGCCAGATCGGTTTTCAAACTAATAAAGATGGAACCATTACCCTCGATGATGCGGCGCTGAGCTCGGCATTAAACTCCAACTACGGCGCAGTGAAAGCGCTTGTGGGTGGACAGATCGGGAATCCTGGTATTGCAACGCAGCTGAGCAGCGCCATAGACGATCTCAACGATGTGGCCGGTGGAGTTCTCACACTCAAGCAAAACTCGTTGACGGACAAGATCAACAGTCTGACAGACCGAATCGCAACTCAACAGGAGTATATCGCCCAGTATCAGCAGCGGCTTCAGTTGCAATTCGCTCAACTGGATAGCTTGCTTGCCGGCATCCAAGGTCAGATCGGTTTCTTGACGGCCAATTCCAACGCTCAGAGCGGCGCAACGCTGCAATCGAGCCAATCCACAACAAGGACTGCATAATGTTGACACTTAGCCAAGGGGCGCATCAATACCGTCAAACTCAAGTCTTGACGACGTCGGGAGTCCAATTGATCGTGCTGCTGTACGATTCTGCCATCCAATCACTGGAACTCGCCCGCGAAGGCATGAGTCAGAATAATTATCAGGATCAAGCGCGCTTTCTTGGACGGGCGGTCGCCATCGTAACCGAGTTGTCAAACGTCCTCGACTTTGAAAGAGGCGGCGACATCGCTAAATCTCTTTTTCGTCTCTACGACTATATGTTGGCGGAGATCCTTCAAGCCAACCTTCGCAATAATCCTCATCGCCTGACCGGACCATTGCGATGCCTGAACACGCTTCGTGAAGCGTGGCGGGAGGTTGCGGCTCGCCAGATGAATGCGGAGTTGAGATGATGACCGTCCGGCCGGCCTGTCAAGGATCGACCATCGCCAGAGAACTCTTTCGGCTCACTCTTGCGGCAAAAGATGCGGCTGACCAGGGTCGATGGGATCTTGTCGAAGCTTACTATGCTCAGCGAGGCGAACAGCTTGAATGGGTCGTGTTATCCACGTCTGAACTGGGCCGCCTCGTGAGACTGGATGGGGAGATTGTGCAACGGATCAGGTTCGCCCAATCGGCGTTGAGCTCTGCGATTCAAGAAACAGTCAGGACCTATAGACGACTTGAAGGGTTGCGTCGAGGAATCGGCGCGCTGCCCTTGGATTCAGGGACCATCCTCTTAAAAGCGTGATCTATGAAGAGCCTTCATGCTGATCGATATCAGTCAGTTTCACAACCTTGTGCGAACCTACCACCGGAGATTGCAATATCACGACGATACGGAATGGAATACAGACCAGGCGAGCTCTCAATCAACCGTGGACCCTGTTTCTCTGTCGGCTGAAGCGTGGCACGGCTGAAGGAATCGCTCACGAAGGGACTCGCCAATCGGCGCGCCTTTCTAGAAGTTCGGAACCTGTCTGGCGAATGGGCGCGTACCAATCAAACTCTGCCGGAGGGTCGCCGCATGCTTACACAAAGCAACTGCAATTTGTCAGGACTTCATCAATTGACACAGTCCATAGCGAGTTTCACCGAAACCGACGCCGTCGTCAAAGAGCTCTTGTCCGGATTGCCCCAACTGATTGCTGTAGATGTGATCGGACTCGCCAGGACTAATCCCGAGCAGGGATGGACTTGGTCATGCGATCACGATCTGAAACGGGAAGAATCGGTTCGAACGCAACTGCTGGCCACACTGGGGCATACACCGCAACGGATGACGTCGTCTCACACCGTGCTGCGGCTTGTTCGTTCGGTACATGAAATCCCCGATCGTGTATCACCTCAGATGCCGAACGGTTCGAAACATGGGTCCGTCAGCACACATAAAGTTCCACTCACAATCGGACCGTATGGGACCGGCATTTTATATCTCGAACGAGACGCCGAGCATCCCTTTACGGAACAGGAAAGACAGCTCCTTGCCGTCGTCGGGGCATTACTTGCCTTGACTTTGCGCAATGCCGATTCGTACCAACGTCTGCAAGATGTGGCCTTACGGGACTCATTGACAGGCGTCCTAAACCGCCGTGGTCTCAGCACGCCGCTTGCCCGAGAATTGAAAGCTGGATTGCGGTATGGCGTACCAGCTTGCCTGATACTTCTTGATTTGGACTTTTTCCAGACCGTAAACGATCGTCTCGGGCATACGGCAGGGGATCACGTGCTCAGAGCGGCAGCAGATCTGGTACGGGCGACGGTGCGCGAGATCGATATCGTCGGTAGATACAGAGGCAACACCTTTGCAGTCGTGCTGCCCCATACAGATCGGCAGCAGGCTGAATCTCTTGCGGAGCGGTTGCGGGATCGCATCGAACGACATCCCTTTGCGATCGAGGCCGGGCAGGTCCGTACCACGGCAAGTATCGGCTTGGCCGCGGTTCCAGATGCCGCCGTGGCTTCCATGGCGGAGTGGATGATGGTCGGCGATGCCGCCCTGAATGATGCGAAGGCCCAAGGGCGGAACCGCGTGGTCTCTCATGTCCCCAAACCGCCTGCATTAGCCTGCGCTGTGGCCCTGAGTTGTGCCGCATGACGTTGAAAGTAACCTGACCATGGCGACTCCAGTCACGACACCTTCCGTACCATCCAAGAATTCCGCAGATGAACGGCGAGAATGGATTAGAATCGATGACCGAGTGCTGATGGAATATCGTTTGCTGGCCGAAACCGGAACCGCCGATCCTGTCGAGTCGGGCAATACCACTCCGGAGATGATTTCCGCAGCAGTCGCCAAGCCGACTGCGGATCTGTTGGCACGCACAGGAGAGTCGTTGATCGGCTCACCGGTGCTGCCATGGATCATGAAGGTCGACTACCTACTCGAAGTCATTCTCAATTCCCTTGTGACGATCGCCCCGTCAAGCGTTGCCATGGCGAGGCTGACGGATGTCAATTTGAGCGGTGGAGGAGTGGGTTTCGTGTCCTCACATGAATGTGCCGTCGGCGACCGATTATCGGTCAAGATGATCCTGCCTCCGTTTACTCCCATCCACACCGTCGCGCAGGTTATTCGGTCGACGCCGGACTCCCAGAGACAGGGCTGGGTTCTTGCCACGGAGTTTCTTGAGATCAGTGCAAACGATCAGGAACACCTCATCCGCCACATTCTTCACACACAGGCCGACCGCTTGCGTGCACGCCGCAACCATCCCGGTTAGGGAAGGGAGAGTTCATAAACATAGGGATGCTACCGAAGAATCATACATCGTCGCGAAAGTTGTGGGGAAATTCGGGGGCATGGATGAACCAGCTCAATATCAAAGAGATCATCGGTAACATCGAGAAGCGGATCGACGATCATCGGTTTGTGAACGCAAGAATAACGAGCGAGATCAACATTCTTTCGTTAAACGCGACCATAGAAGCGGCGAGAGCCGGTGATGCTGGAAAAGGGTTTGCCGTGGTCGCGACGGAGGTAAAAAACCTGGCTGCCCAGGCCGCCGACGCCTCCAAAGCGCTGAGTTCAATACGGGAAGAAACAAGCGAATTGAATCGACGGTTCATGGACAAAGAGCACGATCGTCTCTCGGAGATGGCACAGACCCTCGTGCAGTTGATCGTGCGCAATTTGTACGAACGTACTGCTGACGTTCGTTGGTGGGCGATGGATGAAGCGTTGGTCGACGGTTTGGAGTCATTGGATGGAGTTGCTCTCCGGCATGCGGGGGAACGACTCGCTCTGATCAATCGATATTACTCCGTGTATCTCGACCTTGTATTGGTCGGGAGCGACGGCAAAATCATGGCCTGTTCACACCCAGAAAGGTTTCCAAAGATAATGGGAGCCGATGCCACGAGAGTCTCTTGGTTTCAGAAAGCCATGGCAACGACGAACGGCGACCAATATGTGGTCGATGACATTTGTCATGATCCTCTCCATGGCGACAAGTTGGTCGCCGTGTACGCCGCTGCCGTTCGGAAGGCAGGAAAGACAAACGGAAAGATCATCGGCGTTTTAGGCGTGGTATTTGATTGGGAAGAGCAATCCAGGATTATCGTTCAAAAAGAACCGGCACTATCCGAAGCGTCATGGAAACACACCCGTGTGATGCTGCTGGATAACAGACTGCGCACGATCGCGGCATCCGATCATCAAGGAGTACTTGCTCCGTTCACACTTCAACATCAAGGACGCCAACGAGGTCATTACGTGAACGATAAACACGAAGTGATCGCATATGCGAAAAGTCTCGGCTACCAGGAGTACGACGGCCTCGGATGGTATGCAGTGATCGTGCAAGGGCTTCGATGATCAGTGAGTCGGCGCTCAGTTGACGCGGGTTCCAAGAGCAGTTGGCTTGAAGTGTAGCGAGCAGACTCCGCAATCGACCTTCCGGCTTCGTCGGTCTTGCCTGCAACGTTCAACACTTCGTCCACACTGCTGTGGTCATGATTCACAAGGCCGTCCGCCAGATCATCCAGCATCACGAACATCGACAAGGCACGACGAATCGCTGTCGCAGGGGAGCCGGCGGGTTGAGGAGACCGATCTTCACATGGCCTCGGCGCCGCCGACTTGAGGTCCGCGAGCACCATTTCTACTTTCCCATCCGTGCCAAGACAAAAGCCGGATTGATCTCAAACGCGCTTTTACCGACTCCGTTTTTCACGACGCGACTGAGATCACACCGCTCCATGGAGTTCAGCCTCTATTGGTTTGGTCCAGTAGGCACATCCTTTGTCGGCGAGTCGAGGAGAACCATGCATAGATATCATCCATCCGAGTGGAATGGATAAGAAATAAGTCGCTGTTCCAGATCCGCTCTTTGGGGACGCTCAAGTTTTTGAACCGCCAGGCCGATACCTCAGGCGTCATGAATAATGAAGTATCTATAGCAACAGCGATTCAGGCCGAAGAAGCTACCGTACGGGAGGGGGAAATTCTAACCGTGGTGGAGGTGGCTCGGTTTCTCCGTGTGCCGAAATCCACCGTCTATAAGCTCGCCCGAGTCGGTGAACTGCCTGCGTCAAAAATTGGAAAGCACTGGCGTTTCCTTCGCCGTGAGATCCATGAATGGATGCGTGGTCGGTCTCGGCCAGGTTAGAGATCTGCGAGTCGCTGTTTGTCCATCGGCAGAATGACTCGACCGTCCCTCTCTCAACCGGCAGGTCGCCCAGGTCATGAGCGGCGGCATGATTCTGGCGGCGATGGCTTCCAACGGACAAGTTTCCCCATCCATCGATCATTTCCTACCCATCCGGCGAAATCGGCAATGCATCGAACCTTCCGGGCTCAGGTCGCTCGGCGAATATGCCGATATCCGATGAAGCGCCGAAAGGCGGTGGAAAGATCCGATCAACCCATCATGGATAGAACCGTCGTTCATCGTCGCTGTGACAGTAGGGTAAGAGAGAAGGAGGCGTTATGCCAGCCGATCCGAACATGAAAATCCTTGTGGTCGATGACATGGTGACGATGAGAAGAATCGTCAAGAATATCCTAAAGCAATTGGGATTTGCGAATGTAGAAGAAGCCGAAAATGGACAGGAAGCGCTGCAGAAGCTGCAGGCGGATAGCTATGGCTTCGTCGTGTCCGACTGGAACATGCCGGTCATGACGGGCATCGACATGCTCCGTGCGATCCGCGCGGACGAGAAACTCAAAACAATACCGGTTTTGATGGTGACGGCCGAGGCGCAACAAAGCAATTTGGTCGAGGCGGTGCAAGCAGGTGTCAGCAACTATATCGTCAAACCGTTTACGGCGGAGACCCTGCAAGAAAAGATCGCGAAGATTTTCAAGTAACCCGTGCTCAAGCAGATCGGTGCTTACACCTGAATAGAGAGGGGCTGTGCACAACCAAGAACATAAATTATACGGAGAACTCGGCGCCTTGGCTCGTTTTGTCGACCACGCGATGAAAGCCATCTCGGCGGTCGGCCCTCAGATCATGTCCAGCAGTACTCAGCTTCCGACCGCCGCCTCCCATTTGAGTGATCTGAGCAAGATGACGGAGGACGGCACACTGGAAGTCATGCGTTTGACGGAGATGATTCAGGATAATCACGAGAGAATCGCCAAGGATCTTTCGGGAGTCGTCGAAGTTCTGCGGGCGATGGATTGTGCGAGTCTTGCGGGACGTCTTGGGAATGTGACCTCCGTTCTCGCGCAGGACGGCAAATGTCTGACGGAGATCATGACGGCTCTATCCTTTCAAGATCTGGTGGCCCAACGTGTGAAGAAACTCGTCGCAATCCTCGACGAAGTGCAAGGAAAGCTGATGGAACTCATTGTCGTGTTTGGTCTTCAGGGGAGCTGTGAAGCGGCACGTGACGTCGGCACGGTCGAACACCTACTGAAACAACTCGAGGAATCGAAAACGGCGGCTATGAAGCAACAGGTCGCCGACGACATCCTAGCCCAATTCGGATTCAAATGAGGTGTCCGCACAATGGATATTGCAACAATACTCGGGATGGTGATCGCATTGGGTTCCATCCTGGGAGGGCAGGTGTTGGAAGGCGGCCACGTGAGTTCGATTCTGCAACTGACCGCTTTTATCATCGTGATCGGTGGAACGGTCGGGGCGATCTGCATCCAGAATCCACTGCCGGTCGTCATCAAGGCGGGCGGGGCCTTATCTCTGGCGCTTTCCGGATCCCGCATCGATAATAAGGGAACGATCAAACTGATCTTGGATCTCGCAAATCTCTCGCGGAAACAAGGGTTATTGGCGCTCGAGGGCAAGCTGAAAGACATCAAAGATCCCTTCATGAAGAAAGGGATTCAGCTGATTGTCGACGGCACCGAGCCAAAAGTCGTGCATGAAATTCTTGAGATTGAAGTGGAGCATCATGAGGAGCAAGGCATGATGGCGGCCAAGGTCTGGGAAGCGGCCGGAGGGTACGCCCCGACCATCGGCATCCTCGGCGCAGTGCTGGGGTTGATTCATGTAATGGAAAGTCTCGCCGATCCCTCGAAGCTGGGCAGCGGGATCGCAGTTGCGTTCGTCGCCACGATCTATGGCGTGGGCGCGGCGAACCTCTTTTTTCTCCCCATTGCCAACAAGATCAAGCTGAAGCTGAAAGAGGAAGCGGGGGGCCGCAATCTGGTTATCATGGGGCTTGTCGGGCTCGCTCATGGTGAAAATCCTCGGTTGCTGCAAGAAAAGTTGGAGGCTGTTCTTCCACACAGCGAACGTGCGAAGGAAGCGAAGAAGTAAAGAGAGGTCATCAGTTGTCCGCCAATGGTTATCGGAAAGAACGGCAAGTGACGAATGACCAGTGATTCCATATCATGGCCAAGCGTAAACACGAAGAACACGAAAATCACGAACGTTGGATGGTCTCGTATGCCGATTTCATTACCTTGCTGTTTGCGTTCTTCGTCGTGATGTATTCGATCTCATCGGTCAACATTGGAAAGTACCGAACCGTCAGCGAATCGATCAAGGCGGCGTTGAATCCGCTCGCCAACCACTCGGGTGCCAACCAGATGATCAGCGTCGGCGAAGCAAAAATGGCGCTGCAGGGGCGGAATCCAACCGACGCCAAGGAAATCACGATTCGCCGTATCCGCCAACTGACCCAAGTCATTAAAGATAAGCAACTGAAAGACCTGGTGGCGTTCGTCACCGTCGTGCAGACGATCAATGGAGACATCGTCATTACGATTCCCGATCGCCTACTGTTTAACAGTGGAGAAGCGACTGTGAGAACGGAAGCTCTTCCTTTTCTCGAAGGATTGGGCGGAGCGATCCTGGAAATGAACCGGCATGCCCGCGTCGAAGGGCATACGGATAATGTTCCAATCCGGACGGCGCAATTTCCTTCCAATTGGGAATTGTCGGCCGCTCGTGCGGTGATGGTTGTGCGGGTACTGTCTGAGCTCTACGGAGTACCGGCGGATCATCTGGCGGCCGTGGGGCATGCGGATACCAGGCCCCTGACGGACAATTCGGATGCGGAACAGAGGGCCAAGAATCGGCGAGTCGAAGTCGTCATTCTCGAACAGGCTCCGGTCGCTCCGATCCTCCGGTCGGGTGATGAATCATCGCAGTCCGAGCAATCGACGGAAGATACGCCGCAAGACCCATCGCCGCCGGGTCAGGAATTGTCTGGTGAAAAACGATTCCGATTGCCGTAGGTTGAGGAGGTTGCAAAAATCTTCCAACGGCGTTCTTGCGAGAATACTGCCGCCTCGCCAAGGCACTGGGCGCTCATGGGACACGGTTCGTTCACCATCTCGCGGGCGTCCACAGCCGTGAAAAGCTTCGGACACTGCCGGCTCACCGACTCGCGCCCGTGCGCAAACTTGGCGCTCCTTCTTCGTCGCGTCGCGCACCGCTTTCTCATCGCGCCGTGCGCCTCAAGTCTCGATCAAAAGCAGCCGACAATATGATCCAGTGATTTCAGCAAGCGGAGCTTACAACTAATGACGGACGGGCGATCTATGTCTCAAACACACCAGGTAGAAGGGCAGAACGACAGACATTTGGCGCCGACGGGCGAACTCACCATTTTCGAGGCGGCGGAATTTAAGGCCTTATTAGTGAAACTGTTTGCCAACGACGGATTGGTATCGCTGGATCTCAGCGGCGTTGCCCGAGTGGACACGGCGGCGATTCAGCTGATGCTGGCCGCGCGCAAGCAAGGGCGCATGTTCGTAACTGGTATTTCCGACGATCTTGTGGCGAAATTGAATCAGCTGGGATTTACCGGATCACTGAGCGAGTGAGACCATATCGAGGAGGCCGAGGCGGTGCCGAGCTGCAAGCGCGACGCGCCACGGGGCTATGAATTCTTCCGGGAACCACAACAATGGAAGGCCTGAGCATCCTTTCGCCGGCGATGAAACGACGCTCGGCGCGCTTCTCGAACATCAACGGGCGTGGAAGACTTTTGCGACCGAATCCATACATATGATCCCGGTGTTGAAGGCTCAGATGGCCGCCGTGACACAGGAGACGGAGAGAGCGGCCATGGAATTATTGCTGCAACTCCGAATGCTGACGTCCTCCGACGAGGCGACGTCGTCAAAAGACGATTCGGTCAGTCTGTCCAAGGTCGTAATGGCCATGCAGTTCCAAGACATCACGCGTCAAAAGTTGGAGCATGTCGGTTTGGCGCTGGATCGGTTAAAGGCGCACCTGCAGGCCCTATTGAAAGGTCCGGGTGACGAAGAGGCCAAGAAAGAAATTGCCGCGCTGGAACTGGTTGAGCAGCACTATACCATGGAGGAGGAACGTCGCCTGCATGCGGAGGCGTTGGGGCCGGATTACGGAGAGCCGGTACCGATGGATATGTCGAGCGATGAACCCGATTCCGTCACGCTCTTTTAGGGAGAAAATCCGATGCAATCTCAATACGGTTCTGTCACCGATGCCGGAGGGTCGCCATGGGCAAGACTGCGCTGATCGTCGATGATTCACCCACCATGCGGCAGATGGTGGCGTTCACCTTGACGAATGCCGGTTTTACCGTCGTCGAGGCAGAGCACGGGAAAGATGCCGTGAATAAGGTTGCAGCAGGACCCAAGATGGATATCGTCGTGACCGATCTGAATATGCCGGAGATGGACGGTATCGCACTCATCAAAGAATTGCGGAAATTGAACGCGTTCAGGTTCACCCCGATCCTCATGCTCACGACCGAGTCGGCAGCTGAAAAGAAACAGGCAGGAAAAGAAGCCGGCGCAACGGGCTGGATCGTCAAACCGTTCAACCCTGAAATCCTATTGAAAACGATCGCGAAGGTACTTCCGGCATGACGAAGCGCATATGTATCGCGTATCTCGTATGGCCGAGACCTCTTCATTTCTGGCGTCAGCTATCCGCCATTTGCTCTTGGAGCTAAGACAATGAGCAACGATTTCGCGCAATTTCAGGAGGCCTTCTTTGAAGAAGCCGCTGAACACCTGGCGGTGGTGGAGGAAGGCTTGTTGGAACTGGAACAACATCCGGAAGATGTGGATCTTCTCAATAAGATTTTCCGCTCGGCCCATTCGATCAAAGGCACGGCCGGCATGTTCGGCTTCAACGCCGTGGCGCAATTTACCCACAAGATGGAGACGTTGCTCGATTTACTGCGGAATAGGCAGAAGTCGGTTTCTCCATCGATCGCGGATCTTCTCTTGAAAGCAACCGATTGCTTGAAGACGTTGATCCAAGCAACGAAGACAGGCGCGACGATCGACGATGAAACAGTCCATCGGCTCGCTGGAGAGTTGGCCTCAGCGAGCGCATCGGACTCGCAAGCATCGGTAATTGATGTGAATAGAAAAGTTGCGCAATCTGTTTCAGCTGAGAACGGTGACGGAGATCGGACGTACATTATTACTTGGACTCCGCCGGAATGGCTGTTTCAACGAGGGCTCGACCCGCTTCAAACGTTCAAGGAGTTGAAAAGCATTGGTGTCCTGACCGGGATCACGCTCGATATGTCTCGACTCCCCGGTCTTGACTGCATCGATCCGGAGAAATGCTACTTGTCATGGACCATGCAACTGACGACGGGCAAGGATTTGAAGGTGATCGAGTCCATCTTCGAATTCATACGTGAAGACAGCATGTTATCGATTGAGCCGGTGAAGGCTATGGGTCAGGAGGAATACGCGCAGGAAACGGCGGCCATCTCAGGCGGAAATGAGACTCCCAAGCAGTTGGGGCAAATTCTCGTGGAGGGCGGCCTGGTCTCTCCCGGCGAGCTTGATCGCGCTCTGGGACAACAAAAGCGGGTAGGCGAAATTCTTGTCGAGCAAAAGGTGGTCACCCAGCAACAGGTCGAGCAGGCGCTGCAGAAACAGCGTCAGCAGGAATCTGTCGCGCAGGCCAAAAAAACCGATGCCACCTCCATCCGCGTCGATACAGCCAAGATCGACAAGCTGATCAACTTGGTGGGTGAGTTGGTGATCACCCAGTCGATGTTGAGCGATTTGGGGTCTCGGTTCGAGATGCGGCAGTTGCCGGTGTTGTTGGAGCGCATGGTGGAACTGGAACGGAACACGCGAGAAATTCAAGAACGCGTCATGAGTATCCGCATGTTACCCATCGGCACCGCATTTGCCAGGTTTCCTCGGCTCGTGCGCGACCTCGCGGCCAAAACGGGCAAGAAAATCCAACTTATCCTGTCCGGAGAAGAGACGGAATTGGACAAGACGGTCATTGAGTCCATCGGCGATCCGCTCACCCACTTGGTAAGGAACTCGGCCGATCATGGATTGGAGCCTCCGGAAGAGCGATTGGACAACAATAAACAAGAGGTCGGGACGATCCGGCTCAATGCGTTCCATGAGGGCGGGAATATCTGCATCACCGTAGAAGACGATGGGCGCGGATTGAACCGGGACAAGATCCTCGTCAAGGGGATCAAACAAGGATTGATTTCTGAAAGCGACAATTTGACGGATGAGCAGATCTACTCGTTGATTTTTAAGCCGGGATTCTCAACGGCGGAGAAAGTATCCGATCTGTCCGGTCGCGGCGTAGGCATGGATGTAGTCAAGCGCAATATCGAAGCATTGGGTGGCACCATCGGCATCAAGACGGTGTTTGGGAAAGGTACCACCTTTACGCTCAAGTTGCCGCTCACGCTGGCGATCATCGACGGCATGACGGTGCGAGTCGGCAAGGAGACCTATATCGTGCCGTTGCTGTCCATACTCGAGTCGATTCAGCCCAAAGCAGAGTCGATCAAAACCGTAGTCGGAAAGGGCGAACTCATTAATGTTCGAAACACGTACATTCCGATAGTGCGTCTATACGAAGTGTTTGCGAGCGAACCTCAATATACCGATCCCAAGGAAGCCATCCTTCTCATCCTGGAGACGGAAGGGGAGCGAGTGGCGGTTATGGTGGATGAAATTCTTGGGCAACAGCAGGTCGTCATCAAGAGCATGGAGCAGAATTTTCACAAGGTCGAAGGCATCGCCGGCGCCACGATCCTTGGAGACGGCAGAGTCGGGTTTATTGTCGATGTACGCGGCGTGCTGGAAATTGCTCGCCATGGTAGCCCGGTTACCGCGTAATTCTTCCGATATCATCCCGGCGTTTCATCGAAATCCGTAGATGATTTCAATCTGCGGCCCTTTAAGGATCTGTCCCCTCTGAGAGTACGGGATCAAGCTTTCCAAAGAGCGACCGATATATCCTTGAGCGTCAGTATCTTGCAGAAGTACGGACGGGGCGCCGCCTGTCGGACCAAGCAGCGATGCCGACGAGACGGAGAGACGATCGGGAAAGGAGTGTTCCATGTCAGCAGCGACTACGGACAAGGAATTCAAGAATTTTAGCCGGCATGCGGCGTCATCACTGGACGGCGGTCAGTTTTTGACATTCAGTCTAGGAGAAGAGCTGTACGGTGTCGATATCCTCCGTGTACAGGAGATCAAGGGGTATACCGCCGTGACCAAGATCCCCAATACGCCGCCTCATATCAAAGGAGTTTTGAATCTGCGCGGAACCATCGTGCCCATCGTCGAGCTACGGACCAAGTTCGGTATGCCGACAATCGACTACACGGCGTTTACCGTCATCATCGTGGTGGTGGTGCAGGACAAAGTGATGGGGTTGGTGGTAGATGCAGTATCGGATGTGCTCGACATCGAGAAAAAGGATATTCAGTCGGCGCCGGATTTTGGAAATAAGGTCGACGTGACGTTCTTACACGGCATTGGAAAGTCCGGCGACAAGCTGGTCTCGCTGTTGGACATCGACCGCTTGTTACTGGATTCAACCGGGAAAGACTCATCAAAGGATTTATCGATGGCGGCTGCAGCGTAAGGAGTCGAACCGAGCGCCACGTCCGGACACAAAGCCGGCGGCCATGCCATTGCGGAAAGGGATATTTTATGGCGAAACGCGAACGAACATCCAGCCAACCGTCGGGCTCGAAACAGATTCGATCATCATCGGAGCGTCAGCAGGAAATCGCGATGAGAGCGTACGCATTGTATGCAGCCCATGGTTATCGACAGGGTCATGATCTCGATGATTGGCTCGAGGCCGAACGAGCAATCGATCGCGCGGCGTAGCCTCCTTCCTCCTTTTCGTCTATACAGGTTACCCATTAGTTGATTTGAGCAGGGGATTGCGTAGGGCCATATGGATTTGACGGATGATGTATGGCGCGTTATCTTGCAGCCTCGTGACCAATCACGGTTATCAGACGACTACCGAAGGGAACGTCGGTCCCCATCAAGGTTATAGCCTTCCATCTCCACGCATTCTTGGTCCTTCCACCATAGGCCTTGTCGCGTTTCTTGGTTTCAATGGCTTCTGCATTGCCGTCTCAGGGCCCGCTACCATGACGATTCTCCAGGTATCGACCCTTGCAGCCTTTTGTCTCATGCTGGCGGGACTTTGCCGATGGATCTGCAGATGTTCATCAGAAGCTGCCCACACTGAAGAGCGATTCCGCCGGTTCTTCGAATATGCAGCTTCCCCCATGTTGATTGTGGATTCCGACCAACGGTTCGTTCATGTGAATCATGCCTACTCAGAACTGCTTGGGTACGACGCGCCCGAGCTTCTCGGAAGACCCGTCACCATGGTGGCGCATCCCGAAGATATACCCGAGCAGTTTGTATTGTGGGATGAGCTGTTTCGCCACAACAAGTTCTCAAACGCTCAAGACAAGCGGTACATCCGTAAAGACGGACGTGTCATCTGGGTTCGAGCGACGGCCAACCTCTTTACACCATCGGATGGTACGGCGCCCCTCGTCATGGCCGTCGTCGAAAATATCACCGAACGCAAACAGGCGGAACTGGTTCTGAGGCAAGGCGAAGCACGGTTGATCGAAGCGATTCCTCAGCAGGTCTGGACCGCCCGTCCCGACGGCACATTAGACTACGTCAACCGACGGGTACTGGAATATTTCGATGCTCCGGCAGAGCGGCTGCTCGATTGGGAATGGCAGTCGGTGCTCCATCCTGACGACCTGCCTGCCTGTATGACGGCGTGGACCGCCGCATTGCAAACCGGGGAACCCTATGAGGTTGAGTTTCGCCTCAGACAGGGGGATGAGGGTGTGTATCGCTGGTACTTGGCCCGCGCTCTGCCGATCAGAGACGAAGCAAGACTGATCGTCAAGTGGATCGGGACGAACACCGACATCAGCAGGTGCCGACAGGTGGAGGAGGCGCTGCGCGAGAGCGAGGAACGTCTGCGCGTTTTGTACGAGGATAATCCATCCATGTACTTTACCGTGGCGTTGGACGGCCGTGTTCTGTCTGTGAACCGCTTCGGAGCCCAACAGCTGGGTTACCGGTCGGAAGAATTGATGGGACGTCCGGTCTCCGACGTCGTGTATGAAGAAGACCAGGCATTTGTCCGTCAGAAGATGGCCCAGGCTTTCACCGATGGGATGGACGGCATCACGTCGTTGGAGTTCAGGAAAAAGACAAAAGGAGGGACGGTCATCTGGGTGCGGGAGCAGTTGAGGATCTTGCGGATGGGAGAAGCCGGACCGGTGGCGCTCATCGTCTGCGAAGACATCTCCGTCCGTAAACAGATGGAGGCGGCGTTGGCCGAACGGGAGGAGCAGTTGCGGCTTTTCATTGAGCACAGCCCGGTCGCGCTGGCCATGCTCGACCGGGAGATGCGATATCTGGCGGTCAGTCGGCGCTGGAGAACGGATTGTCGTGTCGGCGATGAACCGCTCATCGGCAGGAGTCACTATGAAGTTTTCCCGGAGATTTCTGAACGTGGGAAAGCCATTTACCGCCGATGTTTGACGGGCGCTGTCGAGGGCTGCGATGAAGATTCTTTCGTCCAGGCCGACGGTCGCACGGATTGGAGCCGGTGGGAGATCCGTCCTTGGCTGACTGGGGAAGGAGATGTCGGCGGCATCGTCATCTTTTCGGAAGACATCACAGCCCGCAAACAGGCCGAGGATGCGCTCCGAACTGCGCATGCTGAACTCGAACAGCGCGTCCTTGAACGGACCGCGCAACTGGCATTGGCCAATCGATCTCTTCAGGACGAAGTCGCCGAGCGGAAACACGTGGAGGCGGCGGTCCGTGACAGCGAATTGCGGTACAAGCTGCTGACGGAGGCGACGTTCGACGGTATCGCCATCCACGATCAGGGCATCTTGATCGAAGTGAATGCAGGGTTAGAGCGGATGTTCAGATACGAAGCGGGTGAACTCATCGGCCGATCCATCTTGGATCTCGTCGCCGATGAATCACGAGACATGGTTGTCGTCAATATGAGGGAGGGTGTGAGCGGACCCTACGAAGCCATGGGACGCCGCAAGGACGGCACCACCTTTCCCGGTGAAGTCGTGGTCCGGCCCTATTGTTATCGGGGGAAAGAAGTCCGTCTGGTGGCGGGCCGCGACATTACCGAACGCAAGCACTTGGAAGCGGAGCGTGTCCGCCATACGGAAGAGCTCGAGCGCCAGGTGGCTGAGCGCACCGCCGAGATCACCAAACTGGAATCGCAGCGGGCGCAGACGGAAAAACTGGCGGCGATGGGACGCTTGGCGGCCGGCGTCGCGCACGAAATCAATAACCCGATCGCCGGGATCAAGAACGCCTTCACGCTCGTGAAACAGGCGGTCGACCCCGCCCATCCCCACGCCGAATTCGTCGGTATGATCGATCGTGAAATCGCCCGCGTCGCATCCATCGTCCAGAATATGTATCAACTCTATCGGCCGGAGTCCGGCAAGGGGGAGGCAGTTAAGCTCCAGACGATGCTGCATGATATCGAGGCGCTTTTTGCCAAACGGCTGCAACAGCGTCGGCTCGTGCTGGTGATCGATGTGGATTCCTGTATCGACCGAGTCTCCGTGCCTCGAGGGGATTTACTGCAAGTCCTCCTGAATTTGCTGAATAACGCCATCGATTGTTCCAGTGAGGGAGGTACGATCACGCTGACCCTTCGTGCGAATGCGGATGCGATACGGATTGCCGTGTCCGACCAAGGGCCGGGCATTCCTCCGGAGCACTTCCCGCACATCTTCGACCCATTCTTTACGACAAAGACGGGAGGAGACCAGAAGGGCATGGGACTTGGGCTTTCCATCTCTCAGAGCCTGGTGATGGCGATGGGCGGCAAGATCGAGGTTCAGACTCGGCCGAATGACGGATCGACGTTTTCGGTCATCTTACCGAGGCACACAGCCGTAGCGCATGTGCAAGAGCGATCGAATATCATAAAGGAGGTCGTGACCCCATGATCACTGAGGTACCACGAGTATTGCTCGCCGACGATGAAGAAACCTTCCGTCGCTCGACGGCAAGGCTTTTGGAACAAGAAGGGTATCGTTGCGATTGCGCACAAGATTCGCAAGAAGCCGGTACGCTCCTGACGAGTCAGCATGCTGCCCTCATCACCGACATTCGTATGCCGGGCAATATGCAATTCGAATTTCTCCGGGATGTCCGCATCCGGTTCCCTTCGCTTCCGATCGTGCTCGTGACCGGTTATCCTTCTGTTCAAACCGCCGTGGAAGCACTCCGCTTGTCGTTCACGGACTACCTACTCAAGCCGGTGGACTGGCCGGATTTGCTTCGTGCGGTGGGCGAAGCGTTGAAGAGAACCAGCCTTTTGCGTGTGACCACAGCGGTTCGGGAAGAAGCGAGTCGACTGGTTGCTTCCTTGGAGCACGTGCAAGAGAACCTTCCCCGATTGGGAAGCGGGGCCAATGAACGGGAACTGGCATGGTCGCTCGACGCATTCCTTTCCCAGAGTTTCGCGCAGATGGCCGTCTTATCTTCCAGAATTCGGTCCGTTCTGACCAGCCAACTGCAAGGCGGTGCGGAGGCGCCCATGGATGTTTGTCGCACGATGCAATGTCCGAGACTCGATGCGTATCGGGAAGCGCTTGAGAGTACGGTTGAGGTCCTGCTGAAAACTAAGGACTCATGTCGATCCCAGGACGTGGCACTGTTACGGAATAAAATCGAACGGTTGCTCCGCGAGGATGCATGAAGCCATAACCGTCGTCCATCCCATGGTCGCCGGATCGATATCCTTGCCGGTCCGGCGTCGCGTGGAGTTCTTGCAGAATCGATGGATTTCCCAAACAATCCTTCCCAAGGTTCTCCATTTTTCTGACTGCAGGTTGTCTTCCACCGCTGCTTAAGGTTTCTCATCCCGAACCGATAGAGTGTCAGTCAAGGCATAGGATCTCCGGTTGAACGGATGGCTTAGCCATTTGGACAGGCAGGAGAAAGACCTGCCATTTTACGACCACTCTGGTAGCGCTCGAAGCAGAGTTCGTGTGGGATTCCACGAAAGCACGGATGAAGTTCGATTTATGGAGGGCACATGCTGAACGCGTTCAAGAACCTCAGCATCAGGCTGAAACTGCTGTGCGGGTTCGGGGTCACCGGATTCCTGCTTGTCATCATCGGCGGTTTGTCCATCGTGGGCATGAATCGGCTGAACGGGAACGCGGAGTTTATCTATAAGACGAACTTGCTTGGGGTGACGGTCATGAGTGATCTTCGTGCGCAGATGCTGCGCAGGAACAACTTCGTCGTATGGCACATTCTGGCGAATGATTCGGCCACAATGGATGCGCGGGAAAAGAGCATCACCGAACTCGACAAGGAAATAGAGGACCTGTTGGCAAAGTACGTCCCCCTCATCGTCGTGGAAGAGGAAAAAAAGGTCTTTGCAAAATTACAAGCCGGGATACCCGAGTATATGGAAGTCCGCAAGAAAGTGTTGCAACTCAGTAAGAATTACAGCAAGGACGCTGCGGCAGAGGTTCAGAAGACCGAGCTCGCCGAGAAAATCGGCGTACTCTATGACGCGGTCGACTGGTTGGTTAAAGAAAATAATAGGCAGGCGGAGGAAAGTTACCAATCCGGTCGCGATCTCAGCACGAGCCTGAATTGGGGCATGGGCATACTGAACATCTGCGCGCTTCTCATCGGTGCGTTCACCGTGTGGTTTGTCTCCAGGTCGATCGTTGAGAACCTGATGAATGTGCTGAGTGCAGCGAATCAACTCCAAAACGGCAATCTGACCCACCGCTCGACAGTCACAGTACAGGACGAAATCGGAAAGCTCGCGACGGCCTTTAATCAGATGGCGACGCAGATCGAAGCCAACGTCAGAGAAGCACTCGAGTCCAAATATAAGATGGCGGCATTGGACAGAGCGGAGGGTGTGATCGAGTTCAATACGGACGGCACCATCATTGCTGCCAACCAGAACTTCTTGAATTTTGTGGGCTACACGCTGGACGAGGTCAAAGGCCATCACCAGCAGATGCTCGCCGAAGCAGCTTATGCCGCATCGACCGAATATCAGGCCTTCTGGGACAAACTCAACCGGGGAGAGTTTGATGCTGGGGTCTATCGCCGGGTTGGGAAAGGAGGCAAGGAAATTTGGATTCAGGCCTCCTACAACCCGATTCTTGACGGCGCTGGAAAAGTGTCCAAGATCGTCGCATTCGCCACCGACATCACCGGACAAAAGCAAGCGCAGAACGAGGTAGAAAAACTTATCCAGACTGCCGCGATGGGTAATCTCTCGGATCGGATCGATGTCGGACGATTTCAAGGTTCAGCGAAGGATCTCACGTCGAGCTTCAATCAGTTGCTCGATGCAGTCGTCACGCCGCTGCACGAAGCGCAGAGCGTCTTGACGGCATTGGCCTCCGGTGATTTGACCAAGCAGATGACAGGCGCGTACCAAGGCGAGTTCGAGCAGATGAAGACGAGCCTCAATACGGCCATCACGCAATTGACTCAAACGGTGTCGCTCGTGCGCGAGGCGGTCGAGGCCGTCACCGCCGGATCGGAGGAAATCAGCAAAGGCAGCGACGACCTCGCGAAACGGACGAGCGAGCAGGCCGGCGCCTTGGAAGAAACGTCCGCATCAATGGAAGAAATGACGTCCACCGTCAAACAGAACGCCGACAACTCCAAACAAGCGAATCAGTTGGCCATCGCCGCCCGCGATATCGCCAACAAGGGAGGAGCGGTCACCACCAGGGCGGTCGACGCGATGGGCGAGATCAACAAGAGCAGCAAGAAAATCGCCGATATCATCACCGTGATCGATGAAATCGCCTTCCAGACCAACCTGTTGGCATTGAATGCCGCTGTAGAAGCGGCGCGGGCCGGGGAACATGGCAGGGGATTTGCCGTGGTGGCTGCCGAAGTGCGGAATTTAGCCCAGCGTTCCGCAACCGCGGCGAAGGAGATCAAGGGTTTGATCAACGAATCGATCCAACGTGTCACGGACGGCACTGAGTTGGTCAATCAGTCCGGAAAGACGCTCGAGGAGATCGTCGGATCCGTCAAACGAGTCACCGACATCATCGCCGAAATCAGCGCCGCGTCCCAGGAGCAGGCAAGCGGGATCGATCAGGTGAACAAAGCCATTATGCAGATGGATGAAGGCACTCAGCAGAATGCCGCCCTGGTCGAGGAAACAGCCTCCGCCAGCCAGTCGATGAAGGAACAGGCTAAAGAGCTGATGCGACAAGTGGAGGTATTCAAGATTCAGCAGTCTGAAAGTCGGCGGGCAGCAGAAGCGGCGAAGCGGGAGAGTGTCGCACAGAGCAAACAGCCGGCTAGGCCTGCAGTGAGTTCGTACAATCCGAAGAGCCCGAAGCAGCCGTCGATCTCCGGCAGATCGGTCGAGGAGCATCAACCAGTCGGTCTCGCGGCAGGAAACGGCAAGGACTATCGCAACAAGGGAGACGAGTTCGAGGAATTCTAGGAATGCTCGCCGCTCGATCTGTCAACAAGAAAAGTAAATAATTATAATGAGTTATGGTCTTGATTTAAATAACCTGTCTAAGGTGAACCGGCAGTCCATGAGACCCCAGTGAATAGTACTGACTGAAAAGAAAGCGGCATCGGCGGCATCCCGACAAACGGGTAAAAAGGAGAGACTGCCGTGTCTATTTTGATTGTTGAAGATAATCCAGTGAATGCGAAACTCTTGGTCCTGATGCTCCGAGGCGCAGGTTTTCAATCCGAGATAGCCGGAAATGGGAAAGAGGCGCTCGCGATGTTGCCGGATATACCGGAGATGCAACTCATCGTTACCGATTATATGATGCCGGAAATGGACGGGTTAGAGCTGATCGAGAAGGTTCGTGCCATACCACAATTCAATCATATACCCATTCTCATCGCATCGGCTCATGCGGATCTGGAAACGGTGAAACGTGCGAAGCGCGTTCGATGTGACGGCTTCCTCGTAAAGCCCATCGAGAGGCAACAGTTGCTCAATCGAGTCGGGGAACTCTTGCAATCAAAACCGCGTGTTCTACTCGATAAATGGATCATGATAGGAAAATTGGATGTGTCGCCGGGGGAATATGATGAACTTATCAAAATGTTGTCCGACCAAGTACGCGCTGCTCTGAAGGTAGTGGCGCTGGAACAGAGCGATGTGCATGAGCCTATTTCAGAGAGCCTCCAACAACTGCTTCCAGAACTTTGCGACAGCGCGTCCATGCTCGGGGCAAATCGATTCGTACAACTCTATTCGACATACAATGGGAACGGCGGTGTGACGAAGACCCATTGCCGATCGCTCCTCCAATCACTTCAACAATTGGAGACGGCGCTTATGACTCACCTGTCATCTGAGGCCGATGCATCCGAAGGACAAGCGGCCGCCTAAGCATTTCTCCAGGAGATCGGATCGACCATCATCAGCCACGTGCGCGCAAAGGCAGGCACTTTTGTAACCACGATCAGCTCTTTCCGGTATGGGCGCTTTTGCCGGTATGCCAGGCTGGCGAAACGCAGATCATCAAGAATTCCCATCAAACAACCGAAAAGGCATTTGCCGCCATCGGACAGGTCTCTGTGTGTGTTGCTGGCTGATTTTTGGTACAAGGGGCGTGCCGGGTGGATTGCAAAATCACATCGAAGGAATTCGGACTTTTTCGCACGCTTATTTATAACGAGAGCGGAATCTCGCTCGGTCCGCAAAAGCAAAGTTTGCTGGAATCCAGGCTGTCCAAACGTCTGCGGGAACTCAAACTCGAGACCTTTTTGCAGTATTACGACGAAGTGACCGGAGATCCGGCGCGGGAAGAGTTCACGCGGATGCTGGATTTGATTTCGACCAACAAAACAGATTTTTTACGCGAGCCCAAACATTTTGATTTTCTCCGCGACGTGATATTGCCCGAATTGATTCCGCAAAAACGGATTCGGATTTGGTCGTCCGCCTGTTCGACCGGAGAAGAACCCTATACGATCGCGATCACGCTCTTCGAGAGCGTTCAGAGCCCACAGGAATGGGATTTCAAGATTCTGGCATCCGACCTGTCGACACGTGTTTTGGCAAGGGCGGCATCGGGTATCTACGACGAGGACCGAGTTCGAGATATTCCTCCCGGTGTGCTGAGGCGGCATTTCCTTCGTGGGCGCGGCGACAGTACGGGTTGCTTTAAGGTCAAACCACACTTGGCCTCCATGATCCGTTTTCGGAGACTCAACTTGATGGACGACGATTTTCTCATTAAAAATCCGCTTGATGTGATCTTCTGCCGGAATGTCATGATCTATTTTGATCGTCCCACTCAAGAAACGCTCGTCAATAAATTTCACCGCTATCTGAAGCCGGGCGGGTATTTATTCATCGGACACTCCGAAAGCCTTCAATGGATAAGCCATTCTTTCAAGTGCTTGGCTCCGACGATCTATCAACGGGAGCGATGATCCGTATGTCGCGCGCTGAAATCGATCAATTCGCCCATATTCGACGGATGCGTGACAGTCGATTTCCCCACGAGATCGCATCCATCCTGCCCGGAGAAGTTTTTGTGAGCGGCGATCCTATGATCGTGTACACCGTGCTGGGTTCATGCATCTCCGCCTGTGTCCGTGATCCGATTGTCGGCGTGGGCGGGATGAATCATTTTATGCTGCCGAAACCGAATGAAGGAGGCTGCGACTCATGGGGAGAATCCACTCGATATGGTTCCTATGCCATGGAGTCGTTGATCAACGGTATTCTCAAGCGAGGAGGAGTCAAGAGTCGCTTAGAGGTCAAACTGTTCGGTGCCGGAAAGATTTATGACGGCACCATCGATGTCGGCGCCAGAAATGCCGAATGGGTTTTGGAGTATCTCAGGGCCGAAGGACTATCGGCCTGTAAGACTGATTTGGGCGATATGTATCCACGCAAAGTGTATTACTTCACCGAGTCGGGGAGGGTGCTGTTGAAAAAACTTGAGCGGCTTAAGAACCGAACGATCGAGATGCGTGAGCAAGAGTACGCCGCCAGGATTCAGACACGTGAACAGGCGGCGGAGGAAGAGGTCACGTTGTTTTAGAATGGCGCCGGTACGGTGTGAGGCGTCTCAACGCTCAGGTGGCAACCCCTTGTGTCATGTGTAACGTGAGAGCTGTATGAGCAAGATTCGCGTGTTGACCGTCGATGATTCGGCTCTCATGCGGCAGGTGCTCGCCACCTTGCTCACAAAGGATCCGGATATCGAAGTCGTCGGCTCCGCGCCTGATCCCTATATCGCGCGAGAGAAGATTAAGGCGTTGAACCCCGACGTGCTGACTCTCGATGTGGAAATGCCCAAGATGGACGGACTCACGTTTTTGGAGAAGCTGATGCACGGGCACCCAATGCCGGTGGTGATGGTGAGCTCACTGACGGAGGTCGGCTGTCAGACGACATTGCGTGCGTTGGAACTTGGAGCGGTGGATTTTATTGCCAAGCCGAAGATCGATCTTCGAGAAGGGATGGAGGAGCTCGCCCAGGATCTCATCGCCAAGGTCAAAGCCGCCGCAGTGGCTCGGGTAAGGGGTCAGCAGGCAGGGGGAAGAGACGATCAGAAACACCTCAGCTCTCACCCTTCATCTCTCCCCTCCGGAAGCGCCATGATCAAGACGACTGATACCATCATCGCCATTGGTTCTTCGACCGGTGGAACGGAGGCTGTGAAGGAGGTACTGGAAAGGCTCCCGCCGCATACCCCCCCCATTCTGATTACGCAACATATGCCGGAGCGGTTTACGAAAACATGGGCTGACCGACTGAACCGGCTCTGTCGGATTGCCGTCAAGGAAGCGCAAGACGGAGACAGTGTGTTGCCGGGACATGCCCTGATCGCTCCAGGTAATTTCCATATGACACTGGTCAGGAGCGGCGCTCGATACACGGTGCGGATCAACCAGGATCCGCCGGTCAACCGCCATCGGCCGTCTGTGGATGTCATGTTTGCCTCAGTAGCCCGCTACGCCGGCGCCAACGCTGTCGGGGTGATCCTCACCGGGATGGGGAACGACGGCGCCAAAGAAATGTTGGCAATGAAACAAGCCGGCGCCTTCACGATCGCTCAAGATGAAACGAGCTGTGTCGTGTTCGGCATGCCGAAAGAGGCGATCAAGGCCGGCGCGGTGGATAAAGTTCTGCCGCTGAACGATATCGCCGGTGCCATACTCACCCATGTGAGCCGCTGAGGCTCAGGAGTCGGCTATGCCGATTGTGCAATCAGCATGCGCAGAAGAAGCGACCCCATTGTGCCCTTATCTAAAAGAAGGAGACGCCCATGTCGATGCAAACCAAAGAGCGCCCCGTTCCGAACGGTGTGGTTCTTGAGATGGCGGGAGATCTCACGTACGCGAATCGAGAACAATTCAAAACGGCCGTGGAGACGATTCGGCAGAAGGGCTGTCGGCATCTGATCTTAAACATGGCCGAAGTCCGATTTGTGGATAGTTCAGGGCTTGGCTTGCTGGCGCTCGTCTCCCAGAACTTTAAATTGAGCCAAGGAAAAGTGAGCATGTTGAAGCCGCAAAGTTACGTGCGGGAAATCATGAGTTTGGCCAACATTCAGAAACTGATCCCCGTTTATGACAATGAGCAGGATGCTTTGGCCGGGCATCGGCGCGCGGCTTAGCCCGCTTGCGTGTGAAGCGTATCTCGTATTTCGCAAACACGGATGAGATACACTTCGATTCCGTCCTGCGCTTCACGCTTTACGAGATGCACTTCACGCGGAACATGTCCATGCGATTTCTCGACAACGTATGCGACGCATGAAAGATCGCTGATGCCGTCAACCTCATCAACAGCGCCGCCTCTTGCTGCCGGGAAAGGGGCTCGCACTGTCCTGGTCGTGGATGATGAGCCTACCGCGAGGACGGCCTTAGCGGCTCGACTCAAACGGCTCGGCTATCGGGTAATCGAAGCCGGCGATGGAAAGGCCGGGTTGGAGTCGCTCCGACGTGAGCGGCCCGATTTGACCATCTTGGATTGGATGATGCCGGAAATGGACGGACCGTCCTTCTGCGAGCAGGTTCGTCAGGATCCTGTGCTGCTGTCGAGCCAAATTCTCATGATGACGAGTCATGATCAGCCTCAGCAGATCGCCGAAGGCCTGGCCCGGGGAGCCGACGACTTTCTCAGCAAGGCCGCCAGCAAGTATGAAATCACGGCCCGCGTCCAGGCCGGTATGCGCACGGCGACCTTGATCCGAAGGCTCGAGGATGTGACGGAGGAAATCCGGAGGAAACAAGAGGTCCTTGAACGGGAACTCCAATCGGCTGCGCGCTATGTGGAGTCGTTGCTTCCTGCGCCTGGGACACCGTTGCGGGGCGTGCAGATGGTCCATGCCTATCGGCCGTCGCTCGGTTTGGGGGGTGACCTCTTCAATATCGTGCCGTGGAGTGAGGACGTACTGACCCTGTATTTGTTGGATGCGTCAGGTCACGGGGTATCGTCGGCGCTGCGGTCGGCCTCATTTTCAACTTTTTTGCGGAGAGAAAATCTGCTGCATCATGTCGGGTCCAGTGATCCGGGCGCGATTTTGACGGAAGCGAACAGACAGTTTCCGCTGACGGAGGATGGGAATTACTTTACGATCATTTTTGCCGAACTGGACGTTCGTGCTCGTACGCTGTCCTACGCGACGGCCGGACACAATGGAGCGCTTCTTCATCGTCGGTCCGGCGAAGTCCGTTGGCTGGCCAGACCAAATTTCCCCTTGGGCTTCGATCCATCGACGACCTATCTCACGGAGGAGCTTCCAGTCGGGCCCGGGGATCGGTTGTACGTGTTGAGCGACGGTCTCTACGAAGTGCCGACCTCGAACGGTGAACTGTGGGGACAAGATCGCCTGGAACAGACGGTTCGTGCGTTCGGCCATCGTTCTCTGTCGGACGTCGTATCCGGGACGATTGAGGAAGCGGTGCGATGGCAGGGACACGATCACTTCCCCGATGATGTGGCGTTGATGGGGGTTGAATTGGCCGAGAACGTCTTTTCATGAGCGATCGTCTGAACCATGAGCCCGTCTTCCGTCTCGATGAGGCTCTCGCTCGTGTCGATGATGATCGAGAAACGTTCCGGATGATGATCGAATTATTTATGGAACATGGTCCAAAGGACTTGGCGAACGCTCAGGCTGCCTTGGATGCCGGGAATGCGGCAGGTGTGGCGCGATCAAGCCACCGGTTGAAGGGCGCTCTCTTACAGTTTTGCGCCCCGGCCGCGCTTCAAGCCTGCAAACAATTGGAAGAGTCGGCGAAAGCAGGAAATTTGGCGCAGGGAGGGCGGCTCTATGCCACGCTGGAACAGGAATTCCAACGTCTTCTAGCCGCACTCCGTCGGGTGCGCGACAAAGGAATGGCCGCGTGAGTAGGCTCACGACCTCTGATCATCTCTTGGTGATCGATCCCTGTCTGGACACCCAGGCGCATATTGCCGAACACGTGCAGGGCAAAGGGTTTTCTGTCGTTGCGGCATCCGACCCGGCTACCGCATTAACCACGATCGACATGGCGGCTCCGGACATCGTGATCACCGATCTATTTCTTCCCGAGGCAACGGGCCTGACTTTACTACGAGAATTGAAGGCCAGACATGAACGTTGTCCGGTGATCGTCATGGCAAAGGATGCGCCGGAACCGATGATCGTCCAGGCGCTTCGGATCGGGGCCGCCGACTATCTGCACAAGCCTGTGACGGAAGAAGAGCTGGCGCATGCGTTGCAGCGCGCTCGGAATCTTCTGCCAGGAAACTTGGCGGACATCCCGGGACTTTGCCGATCGGAATATCGAGTGACCGTCGATTCCGATCCGGCCCATATCCCGGGGGTGCTCTCCTGGCTCATCAAAACGACGGCTTTGATACTCCCTCCGATCCGGCGATTGCATCTTCGCGGAGCGTTACAAGAATTACTCTTCAACGCCGTTGAACATGGGAATCTCGAGATCCAATACCAGGAGAAGCACAAGGCCTTGCTGGAAGGTCGCTATGAGCAGCTGCTCGCTGACCGACTTGCTCAAGCTCGGCTGAGGGATCGTCGAGTGACCATGCATCTGCTCCATGATAAGGATGCAAACTGTCTGGTGTACCGGATCATCGATGAGGGCAAAGGTTTCAAGTGGAGGAGTCTACTCGCGCGATCTCATGAGGTCTGCAAATCGGAAGATACGAACGGGCGGGGGATTCTTTTGGCCCGATCGTTCTTTCCCTGCTTGGCGTACAACGAGCTGGGCAATGAAGTGACGATCACGGTGCCGCTCGATTAGTGCCAAGTTTCATGTTGCGAGTTTCTGGTGTTCCAACAGCACGGAACTGGAAATCCAAAAACGCAACATTCACACTGCGAAGCCAGCAACGAGGATCTTGAAACCTCGAAACCTCATATCGTGTCATTAGAGCAGCCGCAGGTATTCGACGGTGCTCTCCCCCTTGCTGGCATCTCGCTTCAGTAAGGCCCATGCGGACTTGGTCGTTTCATTCACGGTGACGGCAAGGCGTGCGGAGAAATAGTCCGATCTGATATCGTAGTCATTTCTCAGTGTTCGCCCGATTTCTTGAAAGCTCGAAACTCGATCGAGTTCCACTTTCGTCTTGTAGGGGCGGCCTTGGACGATCTCCAGTGCGACGGATTGAGTGACGCTCGGGTCCAGCGTTTGAAGGACGATGGGATCGGCGGTGTTGACGTTCATCGGCGCCCCTCCTTCCTGCGGGAAGACCGTGATGTAGGGAGTGATCCGCTCGATGATCTCCGGCGTGAATCCCTTGATGAGCCGGAGATCTCCTAGTCCGGGTAACGGACTATTCGCGGACCGATAGGGCGGTCGCAGCGATTGATAGTAAAGACTCTCTGCACCGGCCGGCTGAGGCACTTCATCCTGATCCATCCAATCGATGAGGGCATCGACCAGGTTGGGGCTGATCCTGAGCAGTTCGAACAATCGCTTGGCTCGGAGAATCCTCTTCTTCTGTTCAATGTCGCCTCCCGAAGTCGATGCGAGGTCGTTCAGGTTGAATTTCCCCGTCTCATCTTGGATCTGTGCGGTCAGGAACCCATCTCCGATCGCATAATTTTTGATCGGCATGGCCCAGATATCGGTCGGCCCATCGTATTTCTGCCCCGTCATCTTTTCACGCAACAGATCCTGCTGCAGCACGGCTCGCGCGGCCTGCACGGCGGCGCGGGTCAGCATGCCCGCCTTATAGTCGTCCCGAAAGGCGGCGGCGGCTCGATATTCCCGGCGTGCTTCCGCATCGAACTCAAGGATAAGGGCGGTGAGAATCGTCAGCACCAGGAGCGCCAAGAGCAGCGCGATGCCGCGTTCATCAGCTTTTGGCATAACTCAAGACCCGAACGGTTGCGTCGATATTGACGGGATTATCAAATTTCGGACGGATCTGCAGATGGCGAACGTGAAGAGCGTAAGGGGCTTGATCAATGGCTATGAGTAATGCCAATAAGTCGGGCAATTGGATGCCTTCCAACCGGAGATCGACGGACGTTTCTTCGTAGCCTTGCGCCGGCAATTGTTGTTGGGGTTGCATGCCGGTGATGCGCTCTCGCACATGAGCGGTAGTGGCCGCTTCCTCCATGAACGTCACCAGGGAGAAACGACTGTCGGCTCCCGGCATCCGGCTTTCGGATTTGGCCAAGCGATCCCGTTTGGCGAGATACGTTTGACCGAGCACCGCCAATTCGGCCAGGTCTTTCTGCTTCCGCACCTCCTGGCGCTCGAGCCGATCCAGGCTGTCCAACAGAGGATCGACGATCAGCACGAAGAGGAGGCTGAGTCCGAGCACGATTCCGCCGGCCAGCACGAGGGTGCGTTCACGCTGCGACATCTGGCGCCAGCGTTCTCGAAAACTCTGCGTCATGATTTCTCCACGGTCACGGTGATTCGAAACACGACTTGATTGGGACCGGCGCCCACCCGGGTTTCCGTCACCGCGACGTCCTTCAATTGGGGGCTCGACGCGAAGGTTTGCTTGAGCCGTTCCACGGCGTCGAAAGAGGTGGTCTCACCCTCCATGAGGATGGCCGCTCCATCTACGGTCAACTCGCGCACCTTGACCATCGTTCCGGGCGGGAGTTGCTTCACGAACGTCGAGAGTGTGCGCAACACGTTGCCGTCAGCCGTATCGACGACCGCGAGGGCTTTGTCCAAGGCTCCGAGACGGTACTGGGCTTGATCGAGCTCTTCTCCGGGCGCGGCACCCGCTCCGAAGAATTGTTCATACTGGCTGTGCAGCGAGGTTTTGAGCCGAGCGACACGTTGGTCGCGTAGCATGAAATGAATCGAGAAATCCACGATCGACAGGACGGCAATGACCAGCCCGGCGGCGATCGCCAGGCGGCGGTCCTGTTTGGTCGTGGCCCGGTCCGGCGAAGCGGCGTCGGCAACGTCTTTGAGATCGAGCGCGAGCTCCATGGGAGTCGATTTGAATCGCCATCGCGGCCGGATGATCTTCGGGTGAATCGCCAAGCCGAACGCGATGGAAAATGCCCGTGGAGCTTCAGCTCCGAACCCCTGTCGCGGTCCGACCGGATAGAGTCCCAATCGGCGGGCGATATAGCCGCCGACTTCTTGCAGCTTGGCTCCCCCTCCGCATACCCAACAGTGCGTCATTCGGCTGCGCTCGTTTCCCAGATGGGCCTGCAAGGTGATGCGGAGCTCTTTCAGGATCGGCTCGAGTAGACCGTCCACTTGATCCACGGCCATCGTTCGTTTCCGACGTTCTGCGTCGGCGAAACTACAGGCGTGTCGGACGGCCAACGCATGCGTCAGTTGGTTGCCGCCCCACAGAATCGTTCGGAGGACCATGGGACGTCCTCCCTGCACGAGGCAGAGCGTCGTCTTTGACGCCCCGACGTCGATGATGGCCAGATCTTGCGGGACGGACGCTCCTTCTTCTTGGAGGTATTGAGTCACGGAGAAGAGAGCCATTGCATCGACATTGATCGCCGAGGGCTCAACATCGGCTTGGGCCAGAAACCGGAGATGCTCCGCGACCTTGTCTCTCGGTGCGGCGGTGATCAGGACATCCGAACCCTTGCTCTCGCGGAGTGTGCCTTCCGCCGTCTGTCCCGGCGGCAACACCAGGCTTCCGACCGCAAGATCTTCGAGCGGCATGGGGACGAGATTCTCGACCTCAAAGGGGACGACTTGAGCCAGCTTGGTCGAATCCTTGAAGGGAAAGGACAAGGTTCTGACGAAAAGATCCTGACAAGGAATCGCGGTCACCACCCGGTCTGCGCCATAGAGCCCGTTTTGCCAGAGGAATCCTCGCAGGGACTTCACACGTCGAGCCGGCTCGAGATCCTCGGGGCGGGAAAACGGCATGGGATGTTGGAAGTAATCGATCGTTTCGCGCCCACTCAGGCGGCGGCGGAAACGCACGGCTTTCAAGCCTGTTTGTCCGATATCCAGCCCGACGCATTCGTTTACAATGGCCATGAATCAAGCTTCCACATTCGTTTCATATTTCTGGTCTCGGATTTCACGTGCGAGTGAATAGTCAGGTCCACTGAAGCCGCAACATAACAACCCGCAATCTAAAACGTCAGCCCGTACTTTACAATGCAATCCTCGCCTGCGCCAAGGTCCCGACGATCTTGACGGTCATAGGCGTTCCTGAAGGCGGCGAGGGGAGGCCTAGGGTTCCGGCTTTCGAAGCAAATCCAGGGCCGGGAATGACCGTCACCGTGAGATTCAATTGGCTCTGTTGCATCGGTTGCTGGATAGCGATGTGTCCTTCGCCCGTAAAGGAGCCGTCGATTCCGTCGCCTTTCAGTTGTGTCACGTCGCAGCGGAGGTCGCGGCATGCGAGTCCTGCCGAGACTTTGCTGAATGTGAGCGACAGGGTTCGTCCGTTTCCAAGAGGAATCTGATCGATCACCAGATCAGTCGCCTCGGCGGTCCACAGACCTTCCCCCCTCATCGTGGTGACCGTCGCCTCCCCGGAATCGACGCGATGGGAGAAATCTCCATTGAGTGTGCCGTGCGTGACGTAACGGCGGATGATTTTGGAAAGGTCCACTTGCTGAATCTGTCCCTTGATCGTGACGGGACTCGCCAAGGAAAAAGATGAAGCGGTGAGGGTGCCTTTGGCGAGACCGGTCGGAGAAGCGGTATCGTTCAGCTTTGCGACGACATCGAGACCAAGCGTGCCGCCCAACGCTTTCATGACTTCGAGCTTGGCCTGTAGCGCAGCCACTTGAAGCTGGGTCTCGTTCGATTGAGACAAGGTGACGTTTCGCCATTCAAGCCCTAAGGGGAGCGCCACGGTCCAATCGGCAACTCGGATCTCCATGCCGGTGGCTCGCTTGAGTTCCGCAACGATCCGCGTCTGCAGCATGCCGTACGGAAAAGTGGCCATGAGGCCCAACACCAAGATGGTGACTCCGGCTACCGTCCACGCCAAGATTTCTCGCCATGCCTCGGGCCATGCGATGGTCATGATGTGCCGATCGCTCCCCATTCTCGCATCTTCCTTGGAACGGCATCGGGGTCTTGAAACGTCACGTCAATCCACGCCGGGATTTCTCGCCATGCTTCAGGCCATGCGATGGTCATGATGTGCCGATCGCCACCCATTCCCGCACCGTCCAGGGGGCGGCATCGGGGTATTGAAACGTCACTTCAATCAACAAGGCCTTGGGGATTTTGGAAACAGCCGGCCATTCGTCGATCCAGATGCGATTCTGATCGTCGTAATATCGAATATTGAAGGCTTGGACACGATCGGCCAGTTCCATCTGATCCAACGTTTCGTTGGTATCGGTCAGCGTATAGAGATTCCTACGAACGAACCGAATCAGCCGATCACGCTCGCGCGTATAGACCACGCGTACGGTCTCGCTTTCCTTGACGGTCGACGTGCTCAATTCTTGACTCATCGCGAGGAAGGCCAGGATGTCGGCCGGTTGCCCGTCTTGTGTCGCGTTCGTTCCAACCCAAGGGTATATGGTAGTGCCTTTACTGAGGGAGATCTCCTCGGCCATGAGACGCAAAATCCTTCTGATCGCCTGTTCTTTCGCCGCATGCTCTCGTCCGGCTTCCACGGCGTTCGTAGTCATGACGAGTGACCCAAAGACCATGGCCCCGATCATGCCCAGCAAAGCCATGGCTACCAAGACTTCAACGAGCGTAAAGCCCGCTTCGGATTTAAAACGTGAGACGTCCGGCGAAGACATACGTGCTGACCTCTACTGCTTCCTCCAGTCCCCCGCGCAGCCAGGAGACCTTGATCCGAATCTCACGAATCAGCTCCAGCGGGGTAGGCGCGATCGTCCGTTTCCATGTGTATCCGACTGCTCTCGGGGCGATCTGCATGGTCATTTGTGCTCCAAGCGGGATGCTCGTAAACTCTCCCGTGCTTTCCCCGATGGCATATTGTCCTGAAATCTCGGTTTCCAGCAATTTCTCTTGGGCCAAGAGCGTGGCGACGGTCAGTTCGGACGCTCTCTCCTGAAGCTCCAGGTCGAAATTTCTGAGGCCGAGGAGAATCGGGAGCGCCATCGCCAGCAAGGCGATGGCCAACAGCACTTCGAGCAGCGTGAATCCCCCTTCGCCGTGTTTGATTCGATTTCTATCTCGGGCCATCGCGACCTACTGTTGAGTCGGAAACAACCCGCTCGGCAGCGCTCCTGCTCCTGCTTGCTGGTTCGGTTTCAAGAGGAGTCGGACTCGGTCGGGGATGATCCGGTTTAAGGGCGGGTCGAGCCGCTCGTCGCTGACCCTGATCCCTCCCGTCAATGAGTCGACCGCCAGCCCCAAGAGATTATTGTTCGTATCCATCAGGTACATCGTGACCGGCTCAATCCGTCCGTTGGCAAAAAACGAGATGTCGACTCGTCCGGAAAAATGTTTGTCTTGTCCGACGGAGACTTCCGTCAATCGGACCGATTCAGGCAGCGAACGAGGCAGCTTCCATGCGGGATCGAGCGGAAGCCGTTCTTCCTTGCCCTCCACCGTCATCATCCAGTAGGTTCCCTGATCCAAATCGAGATAGAGCTTCAAGGGCTGTTGTCTCGTGGTCGCCAGTCCTTGAAAAGTTCGAAGGACACCGACGAGTTTCCGTCCGGTAGAGCTCAGGTCCTCGTCGAGACTGATCCGAGGCAGGACGACCACTACGACCACGGTCAGGAGAAACAGGACGATCAGCATTTCCAGCATGGTGAAGCCTGCTGAAGAGGTTTTATGCCCGACTGTTCTCTCCAATGACCAATGACCGGTGACCACAGAGTTCCTATTCTTTGTCGAGATTCCAATTGGTGATATCGGCGTTGACGCCTTCACCGCCGACCTCGCCGTCCGTCCCGAGAGAGGTAATTTCATACTCCACTTTGTAATCTCCCTTTTGGACCGGACTGAGATACTTATAGGGATTGCCCCAGGGATCTTCCGGAAGCTTCGGTAGGTACCCGCCGATTTTCCATTTCTTCGGGACCACGCCGACGGAGGGCTTTTCAATGAGCGCCTTGAGGCCCTGTTCTGTGGTGGGATAGACACCGTTATCCAATTTGTACAGTTGCAGCGCGCCTTCGATATTTCGAATCTGAACTTTGGCCGCCGTGCGTTTGGCATCATCCGTCCTGCCCATGATGCGCGGGACGACCAGCGCCGCGAGAATGGCCAAGATGGCCACAACGACCATGATCTCGATGAATGTAAAGCCGCGATCATCGTAGAGATGACGGCGTGATGGGTGATGGGTGATGGGTGATGGATGGGGACAGAAAGTCCTCTGCTTCTGTCTCCACGGTATGGTTTGCCGATTGGTGGTCTGCTCTTGTTCGCTCATCGAGTGCCTCCCTGTTCCTTTCCGCTCGTCACTCATCATTGATCACAGATCACTCATCTCTCACGAAGACACTGGGCGCTCACCATCTCGCGCCCGTCCGCAAACGTGAAAAGATTCGGATACTGCCGGCTCACCAACTCGCCGGCGCGCACGGACGTGGCGCTCTTTCTTCATCGCGCCGTGCGCCGTATTCGTCACCTCGCGGACCTCAGCACTGTTTTTACCGAACCATCTGACCCATTTCAAAAATCGGCAAGAGAATCGCGACGACGATGAAGAGAACGATGGCGCCCATGACGAGGATCATGATGGGCTCCATGAGCGAGGTCAAGCGGGCGATGACCCGTTCCACTTCACCGTCGTAGATTTGACTGACTCGGCGCAACATCTCCTCCATCTCACCGCTTTTTTCACCGACGGCGATCATATGGGTGACCAGGGCCGGAAATTCACCGCTTCGCTTCAATGGATCAGCGATCGTCTCACCCTCGCGGATATTCTGTCGTGCCGTCTCGACCGTTTCTTCCAGGACCCTATTGTTCATGACACGCTTCGAGACATCCATCGCATCGAGCAATTGCACTCCGCTGGCCAACATCGTGGCCAGGGTGCTCGTGAGCCGGGAAATCGATACCATCCGCGCGACGTCTCCGATCAAGGGAGACTTTAGGATCAACCGGTCCGCCATCATACGCCCGGCTCCGGTCCGGATGAAGCGCCGCGTCGCATAGAGACCTCCAAGAATAAGTCCTGCCAACACCATCCAGTAGTCGGCAAAGAACTGACTGACCGACATCAAGGCGACGGTCGGCCAGGGCAGTGCTTGTTTCTGTTGCGCGAACACGAGCGTGATCTTTGGAACGACAAAGGTAATGAGGAAAAAAAGGATCACCGACCCGATCGCGAGCATGATGATCGGGTAGAGCATCGCATTGGTGACCTTGTTCCTCAAGGCGAGTTGTTTTTCCAAGAATTCTGCAAGCCGAAACAAGATCTGATCCAGCGCGCCACTGGCCTCACCGGCTCGTACCATATGGACATAGATGGGAGAAAAGTCCTTTTCGTATGTCTCCAAGACGGCGCTCAATGCTTTGCCTCCACGGATTTGTTCCCGGATATCGGCAAGGAGAGCCTTGATGGGTTTCTTCTCGGCTTGGTCCACCAAGACGCCGAGGGCTTCGACCAATGGGAGCCCGGCCACGAGCAGTGTCGCAAACTGCCTGGTCATGAGCGCCAGGTCGGTTGCGCTGAGGGTGACCGATCGACCGATGGATCGCTCGGCGCGGCTGTGAATTTTTTCTCGCGATCGGCCAGGCGCTTGGCCCTGCTCGACGACATCGGTCGGATAGACGCCTTCCTTCCTCAGTTTGAGTCGGGCGACTTTGACGTTCTCCGCGTCGATGATCCCGGTCGCGGCTCCGCCGTCATTTCGGTATCCCTGGTATTGATAGACCGGCATGATCAGCGGACTCCGGAGGCATCGGGCTTGGCGGACCGGTGCCGGACCGTCCAGGAGGAAATCGGCTGGAACAGGCGATCAGGGCGTCGGTGCCGCATTATTCGACTTCGATTTCCTGTTGCGTGATCCGCATCACTTCTTCCAGCGTGGTACGGCCCTGAATGACTCGCTCAGCTCCTTCCTGTTTTAACGTCACCATGCCTTTGGCGATGGCTGCTTGTTTGATGGTGGTGGAGTCGGCTTTGCCTCCGATGAGCCGCCTGATCTCGTCGTCCAGCACCATGAGTTCAAAAATACCGGTACGGCCCCGATAACCGGTTTGGGAACAGGCCGTACAGCCGGCTCCCCGATAGAGAGTCACGTCGGAGCCGACCGCGAGGTCCAAGCGACTGAGTTCTTCTTCGCTCGGACGATAGGGACGTTTGCAGTCGGGACAGATCCGTCTCAGCAATCGTTGGGCCAGGACGGCGACGACCGATGAGGCCACCAGAAAAGGCTCGATTCCCATATCGATCAGGCGGGTGGGTGCGCTGGCGGCGTCGTTCGTATGCAGGGTGGAAAATACCAGATGTCCGGTAAGAGAGGCGTGAATGGCGATTTCCGCTGTTTCCCGGTCGCGGATCTCGCCGATCATGATGACGTCGGGGTCTTGCCGGAGAATCGAGCGCAGTCCGGCGGCAAACGATAGATTGATCTTCGGGTTCACTTGCATTTGCCCGATGCCGAGCAGCTGGTATTCCACCGGATCTTCAACCGTGATGATGTTCTTGTCCGGCGCATTGATGTGGCTCAAGGCGGCATAGAGGGTCGTGGTTTTGCCGCTGCCCGTCGGACCGGTGACGAGGATAATCCCGTGAGCGAGTTGGATCAATTGATGAATCACGGCGAGCCGTTCTTTCGAAAACCCCATTTCCGAAAGATTCAGGAGGCGATTTTCTTTCTCCAGCAATCGCAACACGACCCGCTCGCCATGGGAGGTGGGCAGAACCGAAACTCGGAGATCAACGTCTTTTCCGGAGGTCCTGATGCCGAACCGTCCGTCTTGCGGCAAGCGCTTTTCGGCAATATTGAGACCGGACATGATCTTCAAGCGCGCGATAATACTCGCTTGCAAACGCTTGGGCGGGGTAAGGACCGGGTAGAGCACGCCGTCGATACGATACCGGACCACCAGCCCCCGCTCGAACGATTCGAAATGGATGTCGCTCGCCCGCTGCCGAACCGCCTGAAACAGCACCGAATTGACTAATCGAATGATCGGAGCCTCGTCGGTGGCATCCAGCAAGTCTTGCGGCTCATCGAGTTCATGCGCGAGCTGGTCGAGGCTCTGGTTCGCCGCGATGTCTTCCATCACCTGTTCCGCGCCGGCCGGGTCGGCGATTTCGTCGTAGGCCCGGTTTAAACAGGCCAGCAGCGCGACACTGGTGGTCAAGACCGGTTTGATCGGGTTGCCCAACAAGAGTCGAAGATCGTCAAGCGCGACGGTTTCCAGAGGATCGGTCGATGCGGTAAGAATGGCTCCCTCTTCATATCGAAGCGGCAAGACACGGTATCGTCGGCAAAATGCGATGGGCACTTTCTTGATCAGCTCGTGGTCCACAGGGGTGCTGTCGAGATGGGGCATCCAAGACATTTCAAATTGTTGGGCGAGAGCCTCCAGTACTTGCTCTTCCCGCAGTACGCGCAAATGCAGCAGGATCTCTCCCAGCAAACCGCCTTTTTCCTGCTGGTAGGCTAAGGCCTCCTCGAGTTTTGAGTCCAAAAGGTTGAACTTTTCCCCAAGAATGCGTCCCAACAGAGGGCGACGAACGGGAGGATTGGACTGATCGTTATCGAGTTGTTCGGACAATGTACCCTGGTCTCTCATGGATGACGAGCACCAAATAATAGGTCGCCTCTCCTTAAATACGCTTTCATCTCGGTCGTAAAGATACTCTCCCTTTCGGCGGCCTGGCAAGGACAGTTCCCATTCTTAACGCAAAGGTGAATCCTTGTCTGTGTCCTAGACCGTAAGTGTTCCTCGCCATCAACCTGCGATCGCAGGAGTCGATTCGTCGGTCGTCGAATGGTAGCGGCTCAAACGATAAATTGTGGGGCGCCGAACAGGCTTTCAGCGGAGCTCGTATGTGATCGTTGAGCGTTGATTATTCCGCAGCACATCGAGCTTGACGATCTGCTCATTCTTCAATTGTTGCAGCAAATTCAACATGGTGCTGGGGTCGCGGATATCCACGCCGTTGACGCGCTGCAACACATCTCCCGTCTGGACTCCGATTTTTTCGTAGAAACTGGTCGGGGCGATGTAGTCCAAGCGAAACCCGTTGATGGTTCCGCTCACCATATGAGGCGCGGCCCTGGCCTGCGATAAGAGTTTCGGCAGATCGTTCATGGCCTGCTCCACCTCGCGACGGTCGATGACTTTCCGTAGAGGAACACCGGCTGTCTGTGTCTGGGTGGCAGACGCCGCGGCACCAGCGGAACCGCCGGGGACCGCTGGATTATCCGACTGCGCCAACTCCAATAATTCCTCCAAGTCGCCTTGGCGGACCAGGATGCCGTTCCGCCGAATCTCACTCACTTCTCCCAGATCGAGAACCTGGTCATGGACGCGATACAACGTCTGTTGTTTAGAGGACAGATCCTCGGCGATCGCAAAGCGCTGATCGCCGAACACGACACCGATCAAGCGAATTCTCGCCGACAGGCCGAGCGAAGCCCGAACCGGGGCGCCGGATGGTCCCCGCCTCTCAGAATTCGTGAGTCCTCCCTGAGGAGCGGCCGGCAGGAGAAAGAGGCCGCTGGAACGCACATCCTCCGCTGCCCGGGTCGGCGAATAGGAGATGAGCGACGAGGAAGCCGTGGATCGATCGTCGCCGGAACCGACCGGATACGTAGGGATCACATATAATGCCTCGGCGACAAAGGCATTGATGGAATGGGCGATCAGGAGCCCGCACACAATCATGCAGAAGAGTAGACCGATACGGCGCATGTGTTGACGAGGGATGGCTGCCACGGTATTGTCTCGAACGAGTCCTGCATAGTACCCGGTCGGTATCGTTGAGCGCAAGAATCTTTCATCAACGATCTTTATATGGATGAATAGACGAACGGACTGAAGACGCCATAATTCGTTCCTCTTCGAAGAGGGTTTTCGTGTGAAGAAAGCACTGATTACCGGGATTACCGGTCAAGATGGGTCCTATCTGTCCGAGTTTCTGCTCGGCAGAGGCTACGAAGTCTACGGCATTGTGCGTCGTTCCAGTTCGTTCAATACCGGTCGCATCGATGCCATCTATGAAGATCCGCATGTGCCCCATCGGCGACTCCACCTGATCTACGGCGATCTGAACGACGCCAGTTCCCTGAACCGGATTTTGCGCACGGTCCAGCCCGATGAAATCTATAATCTTGGCGCCCAGAGTCATGTTCGAGTCAGTTTCGATATTCCTGAATATACCGGAGAGATCACCGGGTTAGGCACCATTCGGCTGCTGGAGGCCATTCGAGAATCGGGACTCAAGCCCAAGTTTTACCAGGCGTCGTCCAGCGAAATGTTCGGGAAGGTGTTGGAGGTTCCACAGAAGGAAACCACCCCCTTCTATCCGAGGAGCCCGTATGGGGCGGCAAAGGTCTACGCCTATTGGGTGACGGTCAACTATCGCGAGGCCTACGGCCTCTTTGCCTGTAACGGCATCTTGTTCAATCATGAATCGCCGCGACGGGGGGAAACCTTCGTGACGCGGAAAATCACCAAGGCCGCCGCCCGGATCAAATTGGGCGTCCAACACGATGTGTTTCTGGGCAATCTGGACGCCAAGCGCGACTGGGGGTATGCCGGCGACTATGTCAAAGCCATGTGGATGATGTTACAAGCTCCGACGCCGGATGATTATGTCATCGCAACGGGCGAAACCCACACCGTGAAGGACATGCTGGAGTTGGCATTTGATCGGCTGCAATTGGACTGGAAGAAACACGTGAAGATCGATGCCACGTACTACCGGCCGACCGAAGTCGATCTGCTCATCGGAGATGCCGGCAAGGCCAAGACACACCTCGGCTGGCAGCCGAAAGTGCGCTTCGAAGAATTGGTGGCCATGATGGTGGATGCCGATCTTGCCGCGGAACGAGAAAAGTTGGAAGGGACCAAAAAGCGAAGCTAAAGAGCGAAGGGTAGATGAGGTATGACGTCATTCTGGAAGGATCTGCGCGTTGTGGTGACCGGAGGGGCCGGGTTTCTCGGTTCGTTCGTCGTCGATCAGTTGCGCGCGAAGGGATGCCGGCAGATCGTCGTGCCTCGCAGTCAAGACTATGATCTGGTGCAGATGGACGCGGTGAAGCAATTGTATCGTGATGCGAAACCGGACCTGGTGATTCATCTCGCGGCGCGTGTCGGGGGCATCGGGGCCAACCAGGCCAACCCCGGTCGGTTTTTCTACGATAATCTGATGATGGGCACACAACTGATCGAGGTCGGACGTCAACGGGGTCTGAAGAAATTCGTCGCGACCGGAACCATTTGCGCCTATCCCAAATTTGCGCCCATTCCTTTCAAAGAAGACGACATCTGGAACGGATATCCCGAGGAAACCAATGCGCCCTATGGGCTGGCGAAGAAAATGATGTTGGTGCAGTCGCAGGCCTATCGGCAACAATATGGCTTTCATTCGATCGTCTTGTTTCCCGTGAATCTCTATGGGCCGCGCGACAACTTCGATTTGGAAACGTCGCACGTCATTCCGGCACTCATACGCAAATGCGTGGCGGCACAGGAAACAGGACAGGCGTCGATTCGCCTGTGGGGAGACGGGTCGCCGACGCGAGAATTCCTCTATGTCGAGGATGCGGCCGAAGGCATTCTGTTGGCGGCCGAACAGTATGATGGAAATCTACCCGTCAATCTAGGAACAGGTGAAGAAGTCGCGATCCGTGATCTTGCGGGAATCATTGCGGCGGAGGTGGGGTTTACCGGGACGCTTGAGTGGGATACCACCAAGCCGAACGGCCAGCCACGCCGATGTCTTGACGTCAGCCGGGCCAAGCAGCTCTTCGGATTTCAAGCGCGGCATCGCTTGCGCGACGGATTGAAGAAGACGGTCCAGTGGTTTCAGGCCAACCGTCAAGCGATACGAGAAGTGCGCTTCTAGATGCCTCTGGTCAGGCCTACTTCTTCCAGTGGAAAGTCACTTCGCTTGCGCGAAACAATATCTGGTCACGACTTGTTCATCCACTCGGCGTCACCCGTTTCATAAAAACTCGTTTTGGTTTGCTATGGGAACTGATAGCCAATACCATGAGGCTGGTCTTCACGACCGTTCGGATGGTTCGCATGTTTGCCTTGCTCCCATGGTGGTTGTCAGCTTGAATCGTTGAATGAGACTCCGAGTCAGCGACAATAGGCGGACTGAAAAGTTGTATTGACCTGTCATGAGGTACTGAGTGAAGCGCATCGATCTTATCGCCGGGGCACGGCCCAATTTCATGAAAATCGCGCCGATTATTGAAGCGCTGAGAGCAGCTGAGCTGCGTGGTGGGCAGCTACGGTACCGGTTGATTCATACCGGCCAGCATTATGATCGTGCGATGTCCGGCAGCTTCTTCGAAGAACTGGGAATTCCCGATCCGGACATCAATCTCGAAGTGGGGTCAGGCACTCAAGCCGAACAAACCGCCGGGATCATGGTCGGGTATGAACGAGTTTTGTTGAAGGATAAGAGCGATCTCTGTCTTGTCGTCGGTGACGTGACGTCTACGATGGCCTGTTCCATCGCAGCGCGAAAACTGGGTGTGCGGGTGGCCCATGTCGAGGGCGGGATTCGGTCCGGCGATTGGACGATGCCGGAGGAAATCAACCGGGTGGCGACCGACTCCATCACCAATTGGTTTTTTACGACGAGCGAAACGGCCAACGAGAATTTACGCCGCGCCGGTGTCACCGACGACCGGATCTTTTTTGTCGGCAACACCATGATCGATACGTTGCTCAAGAACGTGCCGCGCTTGCGACCTCCGGCTTGTTGGCAGTCTCTCAAACTCAAAGCGGGACAGTTTTTTGTCGTCACGCTCCATCGGCCGGCAAACGTCGATGGAGAGCAGCAGCTCTTGTCGCTGCTCCGCGCCATTGCCGACGGCACCAAAGGATTGCCTGTGGTCTTTCCCGTGCATCCGCGGACCGCGAAGAATCTTAGAGAACTCGACCGTGCGACACCGCAGCTTCACTACGTCGATCCACTTGGCTATTTGGAATTCAACTATCTCGTCCAACATGCCAAAGGCGTCATTACCGATTCGGGAGGCATCACTGAGGAGACAACCGTTCTTGGTGTCCCGTGCCTCACGTTGAGAGATAACACGGAGCGCCCGGAGACGATTACAATCGGGACGAACGAACTGATCGGGACCGATCCCCATAAGCTCGCTCCTGCGCTCGCACGATTGATGGCGGGGAAGTGGAAAAAGGGGGCGATTCCGCCGTTGTGGGACGGCAAAGCGGCGGAACGAATTGTGGAGTGTCTGGAGCGATTGTTGAATGTGAACGGAAGTGGTCACGAACGGGATATTCACCGGCCTCACGTGGCCTGACACCGAGCGTTGCCATAGAGCAAGATCTTTCGGATCCCGCAAGGAAGACCAATGCCCACGGTAAAGAATATTGAAGGCCCCTACCGTGTATTCTTCTATAGCTTTGATTGTCATGAGCCAAAGCACGTTCATATCCTAAAGAGAAAAGTTAACGTGCAAGTTTTGGTTGGAACCGATTGCCTTGAGCAAGAACAGCGGGTTTTCTCCAAGAGAACTCACTGTCATTCGACGACTTATTGAAGCGAATATTTTGCCGATCATGGAGGCATGGCATGAGCACTGCGGCGAAGATAGACCCTCGCATCATCACCATTGAAGTCACCGAGGATGAGATCATTGGGCATTTGGTGGATGGACGGACGATCAGTGTGCCCTTGGTCTGGTCATGGCGCTTAGCAGACGCCACCAGGGAGCAGCGACAACATTGGGAGATCCTTGGTGACGGAGAGGGCGTGCGCTGGCCTGACATTGACGAGGATATCAGCGTGGAAGGCATGCTGCACGGGATACCGGCCCATCGTCCCAGAGGATCCGCCGGACAGGCAGCCTGAGACGAAGCGTTCTGCTCTTTTCTCTGACATGAATCCCTGTGGAACTGTCCTCACAGGCTCGGCCTCACGAATGACAAGCACAAAGAGATCTGCATGTTTGCACGATCCGGCTGCCTGATGGAACGTGGGTCGTGAATACCTCTGATGCACTGAACCGGTTGGCGTCACCATGACGCCGGTGCGGCCCACGCGTGAGTCTTGTCCGGCCAAAGAAACCAGGCCAACCAAACGAACCAGACAGATCAGGCCAAGCAGAACAACCAGCCGGCTGGTCTTATGAAAGAGAACCGCTATGCGATGGCCAGACCTCCGTCCGGTGGGTTCCTGATTTATCGACGGCTTTCTTGACCGGGCTGAGTGGGACTCGTATATGGCCATAATCCTCATGAGGAAAGGCCGATCACATGGCGAAGACAAAAGCCAAGCGACAGTCACGGGGAAAGAAGGCGGTAATTGGGATCCCTGGGGACGTGTGGGAGGTGGGCCAAAGCCAACCCGAGGTATGAAAACCTGATGGATGAACTCGAGGACTTCGAAGGTCTGCGGCGCGAAAAAGTCAAAGGGGAAAAAGGCGTCCACTTTGCTGAAGTGCTGAGGGAGTACGAACTCCTACACCGCGCTCATCTCCCGCGCTAATGGCCTAGGAGCTTCTGCTCCAACCGCGCGCTCGCACCGAGTTTCTGGCTCTTCCTCTCGACATCGCAAAGAAGATTGCGCGGGCGCTTTACACCGCTTTCGGCTATGCGCATGCTTTCTTGTTCCGTTCATGTCGAAGACCCAGCAATCCGTCGATCGATAGATCTTCGTCGAGGAGCGGCCAATGAATGCCATATCCCGATGGACTCACCTCGAATACTTGTTGCTGTTCCCGTGTCGATGTGGCGAGCCGATCAGACAACTCTGCGAGTGGAAAGGAAAGCTTTCTCCCGTCCACTTCAAGACACAACCGTCCCTCTTCGACGACAACCTCTTTCACATTGTGATAATTACCCATTCTTCTTCCTCCGTTCAAACTCATCCCACTGTCGGAGAATGTAGTCGAAATGTTCAAACACAATCTTTCGCACCTCTCGCGTGTCTCGCGCATTCATCTGATAAGAAAAGGCTTCTTCGAGATCGTAGCCCTCTCGATCCAGCCAATACTTGCACTCCTTCTCGGCTTTGCGCGCATGCACATGCGGAGGCTCATTTGCTTCGTTCGCGTAGAAAAAGAATCGCCAACCGAAAATCTGGAGAATTGTCGGCATACCCGTTCCGCGATCATCCAAAAACAAGATGCCGCCTCTGGCCTTTGCGCAATGCCGTCACGCAACATTCCCATACTCCGTGAGATGCGTCAAGCCAGGTGCTTCCGAGCTCTGCGCACGAGATCCGCCTCCTTCCTACCTCAATCCTCTACCTCCAAATCCTGCCTCTCACACCTCCCATCGCGGCCAGCAAGTGGACGGAGCATCCGAGGCCTGCGGATGCTGATGGATTGAAGGGCTCTGGAGGCCGCCGAATCAGGACGAGTGAAACGGAAAATGATCGTGTGCCGCACGAAGGCAATCTACCGACTCTCTGATGAAACCTGGGTGGTGAACGCCTCCAATGCACTGAAACGGTTGGCGTCACCATGACGCTAGAACGACCTTGATCGAAGAAAGGAACCATTCCACCAAAAGGGGATGGCAAGGCGGGGGAACGGATTGTCGAGTGTTTGGAGTGTGTGTTTGGCGATAGGTAGATAGCAGTTGGTCCTATGTAGAGCACAATCAGTCAAACCGTGCCTGATCGGGCAATCAGTCGATCAGTGAGTGAAGTTCAGTCCTGAAGAACTCACGCGTCTCTGTCCGTCCTAATTCGTACGCTTCTGTACGGTCCTATCTCTGTTCATGTAGGACAACGTTCTCCAGTTTATTTCACAACTCACTGATTCATCGTCGTGTTTAAATCCTCCGCTCCTGACTAAGAGCGCGTAACAAAATGACCTCATAGGTTCCGATGGCAGATGAGGCAGG
>JACOEH010000086.1 GCA_024998685.1 Nitrospira sp. | reverse complement strand
TCAAAACTCTCAAGCCGTGAAATGGCAATTATTCACGCAGGATTCAGGTTAAAGAGACGATAGGATATACTGTTGCGTTATAGTGAGGAGGAGAGGCCGGTGGGGGACGGCTGTACTAACTAACGATAGTTTCCAAAGCAAGGAGTTTCATATGAGACCGACTTCCATTTCCCAATTCATCGATCATCATTATCGACATTTCAATGCCGCGGCGATGAAAGACGCGGCGCATGCCTACAGGGCTCACCTGGACAAGGGTGGACACATGCTGGTGACGCTGGCCGGCGCGATGAGCACGGCCGAGCTGGGATTGTCGCTGGCCGAAATGATACGTCGAGACAAAGTCCATGCGATTTGCTGCACAGGCGCCAACCTTGAAGAGGATCTATTCAACCTTGTCGCGAAAAAACATTACGAGCGTATCCCTCGCTATCGGGAACTGACGGCGCAGGACGAACAAGCCTTATTGAATCGGCACCTGAATCGGGTCACCGACACCTGCATTCCGGAAGCCGAAGCGATGCGGCGGATTGAAGCCGCGGTGGCGACTGAATGGATGGCCGCGGATCGTGGGGGGACCAGGGCATTTCCGCACGAGTTTCTCTATCGCCTCTTAGTCAAAGGCACGCTCAAAGAGAGTTATCAGATCGACCCGACCGACAGTTGGATGTGTGCGGCTGCAGAGCGAAACCTTCCGATGTTTATTCCAGGCTGGGAAGATTCCACGCTGGGGAATATGTACGCGGCGCACTGCCTGACAGGAACCATCAAGAATGTCCACACGGTGCGATCCGGCGTCGAATACATGATGCACTTGGCCGAATGGTATTTGAAGGCGGCGCGCGAACATTCGTTCGGATTCTTCCAAATCGGAGGGGGGATTGCCGGCGATTTCCCCATCTGTGTGGTTCCGATGCTGAGTCAAGACCTTCGAAAAGAGCAGGTCCCGCTCTGGGGATATTTTTGTCAGATCGGCGATTCGACCACCAGTTACGGATCGTATTCCGGAGCCGTCCCGAACGAAAAAATCACATGGGGAAAATTAAGCGTGGAGACGCCGAAATTCATCATCGAATCCGACGCCACAATCGTTGCGCCGTTGATCTTCGCGTATGTCCTCGGCTGGTAAGGACTTGAACCCACTGGAATGGCCGACAATATCCTCTCGAAGAGATACTTCAACCGCCCTACGCTGACCGTGGCTCGGTCGCTGGTCGGCAAGTATGTGGTGCGTGAGAACGGAAGGGGACGGATGACGGGAAAAATCATCGAGGTCGAAGCGTATGTCGGTTGTCAGGACAAGGCCTGTCATGCCTCGAAAGGCAGGACCACAAGAACAGAGGTGCTGTTCGGTCCTCCTGGCATATCCTATGTCTACCTCATTTACGGCATGTACCACATGCTGAATGTGGTGACGGAGCGGATGGAGTTTCCCGCGGCGGTGCTTATTCGAGCGATTGAAGTCGACGGTGAGTTGATTGACGGGCCGGGAAAGCTCTGCCGTGCATTAGAGATCGATCGGTCCTTGAATCGACTCGACCTGACGAGGGGGCAATCTCTCTGGTTCGAAGATCGAGGCGCGCGGGTTTCCAGCGAGCAGGTCGGCACGTTTCCGCGAATCGGTGTCGACTATGCGGGGATATGGGCGAAAAAACCCTGGCGGTTTCGTTTGTGCGAGGATGGCTAAGAGACAATCTTTGCTGGATAGGCAAAGGAACGAAAGGGCTGATCAGGGGGGAATCTTCGAAAGATTTCCCCCCCTTCTATTGTGAAAAAAGCTAGTCGATCTGGCGATCGCCGGTGATCTTGGTAGCGGAGGTTACCGGCGGAGCAATTTGGATCTGCGGCCCCTCTACGTTCGGAAGTCTTCCGGCACCCTGCCCTTCCGTGATTCGCGCATTGTCGGTCTTGACCAGTTTCTGTTCGGCATTCTGGACGGACTCTGCTGATCTCAACAGCGTGGACGTTCCGTGAGCATCCTTTTGGCCGGGATCATTGGCGGTCGGCTGACCGTTCACGGGACTGCCGTCGTTCTTCATGGGGTAGCCGTCATGTTTGGGCAGCAGCGCCGGATTGGCCGACGCCACCGAGCATACAAGCAGGATGGAGGAGACTGTCGCAACTGCACCGGTAAGAAGTTTCATACGCATTCTCCCTTTTGAGCTATGACGATGGATGAAATCAAGTGTTTTCAGAGCATTCCATTTCGTATGACTCTATCTGAGGCCTGAATCATAGCGATGGAGGGCTGTTCTGTCAAACGGGCCCCTAGAGGATGAACGTTATCGATTCGACTCTTGTCGTGTCGCGACGGACGGCAGACACATGTGGTGGAGGATGAGATAAAGACGAATATTTCAGCTCGGTCGCCTTAGGGGGCGTCGGCTACGGCCACGGTGCCGAAACGCCGGTCCGCGACTGACACCAGGAAGGCGAATGGTAACCGTGGTGCCTTCACCAGGGGCACTACCGATCGCAATAGTTCCCCCGTGTTCTTCGACGATTTTCTTCACACTGGAGAGGCCCAGTCCGGTTCCCGAGCGCTTGGTGGTGAAAAAGGGCTCGAAGACTTTGTCGACGATTTCAGCCGGGATGGGAACCCCATCGTTCTTGATGAGGATCTGAACCTCGAGTCCTCGTCCGGCACGATGTTGGGTGACTTGGATGTCGAGATGGCCGCCCGGAGACATGGCCTCGCACGCGTTCCGGAAGATGCTCAGGAACGTCTGTTGGAGTTTGGCCTCATCGCCGCGCACCGGCGCGATGATATTAGGGTAGTCTTTGGTGACTTGAATACGGGTGGCTTCCAGGTCGGTTCCGACCACCACGAGAGCGCTCTCGAGCACCTCCGGAATACGACACAAATGGCGGCTGAGTTCCAGCGGTTTCGCGAAGTCGAGAATCTCGTTTAAAATCGCTTCAATCCTCATCAAGTCGCGCATCGCATTTTCGACGCGGGTCTGTGGATCGAAATCGAGGATGCCTTCACCGGTCACTTCTTCGAGTTGCGAGCGAATCGACGCGAGCGGTTCTCGAATTTCCGTCGCCATGAAGGCGCTGAACTCGCCGATCGCGGCCTGGCGCTCTTGCTTTCGAATGATGGGCTCAGACGGGGCTGCCACGGGCGGTCGTGAGCCCGGCGTCCCCACATCGTCCGTCGGAGAAGGAGCGGCAGCCTCCGGCGCCGGTGCCTGCAAGAGTTCCGCAAGTTTGAGAATAATGGGCTCCAGTGTACGGGCATCGGTGGTCTGATACCGTTGTGGATCTTTCGACCCCAGTGTAAGCGTCCCGCCGACCTGGCCTTTGACGAAGAAAGGAATGACGAGCGACGACTGAAACCGGTCCTTGAAGAGGTGTTTATGATCGAGAAAGCGCCCTTGGGTGGAGGCCAGATCGTGATCGACGCGAGGCTTGCGATGACGGACGGCCCATCCTGCCGCCGAACTATCAAGGGTCAAGCGCTGACCGGGTTTTAAATCTTTCTTGGCGTCTTTTGGATCTGTCTTCACGTCGCCGGCGATGCCCAGTACCTCGACATTTCCCGCCAGCGGGTCGTAGTAACAGGCCCAAGCGCGGTCATACGACACGTATTGGTGAACTTCAGTCAAGACAGCCTCGATCTTTTCTTGGAGCTCGGGCGAAAAGTGCTTGGTCATCCGCGGAAACAGGTCCGCTCCGGTTTGCTGAGAAGGAACAGGCTCCTGGGTGACGGTGGAACGACTCAACACCACGTTGGTATTGAAGAGCCCTTCGCGATCCAGCGCCTTGGTCATGCCGTCGCACATCTGTTCTAAGTGGGACTTGTCCTTCTTGGAGAACGCCGTGCCCTCTTTCCGTCCGATGACCAGGCAACCATAGACGCTATTGAAGTGACGAAGCGGGACGACAAGCAGGGATTTCGCGCCGGGAGTGATCAGCCGCAAACGGACGGCGCGCCCACCGTCCGGATCTTGGGTCGTAGAAGTCAAGGCCGCGGCACGTTGCGTCGACAAGGTACGGAGAATGGCTTGGACATCTCTCGGTGTGAACCCGCGCGATGCATGTTCGACGAGCGGGCCGTTTTCTTGATGGAAGACGGCAGCCAATGCGGCATCCGTGCCGATGTCGTTCAACGCGGCGTTCAACGTCCGTTGAAGATGCGTCTCGGGGTCGGGTTTTGTTTGACGACTTGAACTGATCATACGTTCAGACGTGCGCGATCGCATTGTAGCGGGAACGAAGCCGAATAGCTACTCTCTCGCAGGACCATTGGAACACTCTGACATGAGCTGTCACAACATTTGCCCGACGCGGCGCAGCCGGCTTTTTCTAACCGGTGCTGCTTGAGCAGCAGGCCGAAACCATTTTTACTTGGGGGAGTCAGCGCGAGATTGTCGCACATCAATCCGGCTGCATGTTGCCGGGATCGACCTCGATCAGCTGCAGCCGACCATTAGCCGTGTGCTCAATTTTATAGAACCGATTTCCCATCTGGATAGTCCCTGTCAGGAGATTGCCGGTGACCACGAAGGTAAAGTCGCCCACCGAGGGAAGCTTGAAGGTGCCGCGGATGACGGCGGTATCGTTGATACGAGATACGGTGGAGAGGACATCCAATTCGGGGTCGGGTTTATCGAAAAGCTCCACGGTAATCCTGGGCAGGGGTCTGGCTCCTGCGTCTTTCAGCACGAGAAGGAGTGGAAGATCGAGCACGATCTCCCGCTCGCGGAGAACCCAGGACTTTCGCGGCACTGATGGCCAGCCGGTGGGAGGAAGAGCCATGACGGTTTGCCACAAACTCTTTGGCGCCTGGTGTTCGCCGGCCCACGCAATCTGGATGAAAAGACCACCCAACACCGCAGCGAGGAGAATATGCCTGCATCGGTGAACCATGGAATCGTCTCCTTACTATACCCACCCCCATGACGCTTCGAAGAATGTGAGCACAACTAGGCCGACTTCTTCCATTGACGTCACTGAGAGAGAAGCTCGTTCGATCAATCGCGAATTCCCGTGATGATCGGACGCTTCAATCCGGATTGATGATTTTGGGGGGACGACGCGGTTCGTCCGGGATATCCGGGAGAGGGCGGCGGTCGACGGTCCAGGTGTTGAGGATGGTCGTAACCAGGCTGATGATCAGCGCCCCGCCGACGGCGGGCCAGAATCCTGAGACGGTGAACCCTTTCACCAGGAATGCCGTGAATTCCAACAGCAGCGCGTTCAGGACCACGAGGAAGAGTCCGAGCGTAAACACGATCAGCGGTAAAGTGAGCAGGAAAAGGATAGGCCGAAGGATCACGTTCAAGAAGGTAAGGACCAGGACCGCTGCGATGCCGGCTGTCACGCTGTCTGCGTCCAGGCCGGGGACAATCGAGATCGCCAAGAATACCGCAATTCCCGTGATGAGGATGCGCGTGAGAGCATGGCGCATCCCTCCGTGGAACGGTGACTCGTGCACAGCCCTCTCAAAGCGAATCATCGGCATCGACTACTGAGGTGGTGACGCAGCCTTTACGGGTGAATAATGAACCACCGTTGCGGATACCTTCTTGGTCTTGTCGTCCTTCGTCGCCTCAATGATGACGCGGTCGCCCACAGCCGGTGGATCGATTGATTTGGGGTTGTTCTTGTTCTTGAATTTCACCTGCTTGTTGAGCAGGACGGAGACGGTCGGCCCCTTGGCCGTCTTGACGTCGATGTGCGTCGCATCGACGGACGTCACAATGCCCAATACATGAATATCTGTGCCGGCAGCTATGACGATGGTGGGCAACACGCACGTTGCCAGCAGGATCATGCAGCTTCTTACCGGACCCTCGTAGTTCTTTAACATAGAGACGTCTAGTGATGGTGGTGTTCGGCGCCTTCGTCATGGTGAGGCCCCTTGGGATTCAACGACTGCATGCGCTCCAGTTCCTCGTGGGTCAGGTGAGGCAAATGCCGTATGAAATGCACCAACTTCCAGCTTCCTCTATCCTTCTCCATGTCGCCTTCCGCCCAGGCCGGCATCGCAGTGAAGCGGATGCCGTTGCGAATGATAAAGAACAGTTCACCGTCGGACATCGATTGAATCTCTTGACGACGCAGGTCCGGTACTCTTGGATACACGTCCTTACCGATCTGTGTCTCACCGCTGCCGTCATTGGCATGGCAACCGGCGCAATGGTCGGCAAAATGATCAAGCCCTTCAACCAATACGGCTGGACTCTTGGGAACAGGATTGGGCATGTTGCCGACTGCTTTTGGAATGGCAAAACGGCGAAATTGTCGCACCACGGTTACTTCAAGCGGATGTGGTTCAACCCTGGCGCTGAAGCCGCTCGCATACAGTTCATATCCCAGCCAGAGCGTTCCGCTGAGCGCCAAGAGTCCAGCTAGAGCCAGTAAGGACAATAGGATCTTCAGCATATTGAGGAGCTCTTTCATCTCACTATACAAAGTTCACAAAGTGAATACCACCCATTCAGCAAGCGGAGGGCATTAATCGACCCGAGTGAGCCGAATGAGCAAGATGATCAGGACAGGCAGATGCATCAGCACACCGCTCATTCCCATAAAAGATTCCCCGATCCAGAATGTCACGCCGAGGTTAAAGGCCAAGACTCCATAATACAGACCGATACCCAGCAACAGCCGTGGTGTAATTGGAGAGGGCGATGAAATGGGAGGGAGTCGTCGATCCAGCGGGAAATAGATGGCCAGCGAAATCAGTCCGACCACAGCCCAGCCTATATAGTTTGCGAAAGGGACACCGAAATGTCGGCCTGGGTCAGGATAGTAGTAGATCTTGCCCAAGAACCAACGGTCGCCACGCAGGGCGACCGGATCGATCACCATGTCGATAAAGGCAAACAGAAACGCGGTCAGCGCGTAAACAGCCCAAGTCGTGCGGGTCTCCACGTCAAAGCGCAACTGGTTAAGAGGTGCAGCCTCGACTCTCGGAGAGGAATCAAACGGCAGGAGGAGTCCTAGCGCCACGCAATAAGAAGCAAACAGCAGGAAGCTAAAGGAAATGGAATCCATGAACGGCACGTTGGAAATGTAGAGCTCTTGACCGACCGTTGAGCCGTTGTAGAAGTACCAGCCGAATGGGATGCCGGTTCGCGTCGACGAAAACTCACAGACAAAGGCCGTTATCCAGCTGATCAGCCAGAAGCGCCAGGTGCGCGGCCAGCCGATCAATTGAACGGCGGAGAAGAGAAATGCGGCAAGGAAAATAAAGACATACGGGCGAAGACTGATCGTTTTGATAAAGAGATCGAAGACTTCCATCAAGTCTTGAGTGATGAGTTCTTCATGTTGAGTGACCGGAACAACTCAACATTCAAAACTCAAAATTCACAACTGCGTTCCAAGCATGTGCCGTTATGCGTACTTATGGTCGCGAAACCATCGCACGGCTTTCTCCAGCGCCACTTCGGGGGGATTTTGCGGCAGACCGAGCTCCCGAATCGCCTTGCTGCAATCGTAGTGCATCTTATACTTCGCCATTTTCACACCCTCCAGCGGGATACGCGGTGGATGGCCCGTGAAATTGGCAAGCCAATGATTGAGATAGGCGAGCGGGAGCACGGCGGCTCTCGGTAATTTCAGGGCTGGAGCCTTGAGACCGGTCAACTTGCTGAGGATCTCAAACACTTCACGAAGCAATAGATTTTTCGAGCCAAGAATATATCGTTCACCCTGCCGGCCCTTCTGCATGGCAAGCAGATGGCCGGTGGCCACGTCATCCACGTCGATGATGTTCATGCCGGTTTCAATATAGGCCGGCATCCGTCCCTTCATGAAATCGACAATGACTTGACCGGTGGGTGTTGGTTTCACATCGCCCTCGCCGACCGGCGCGCTGGGATTCACGATGACGACCGGCAATCCCTCGTTGGCCAACTTGTGCACTTCTTGCTCCGCCAGATACTTCGAGCGTTTATAGTGGCCGGCCATCTGTTCAAGCGACACCGGTGTGTTCTCTTCGCCCAGTCCTCCGCCTTGCGGTAAGCCGATCGCGCCGATGGTACTGCAATAGACCGTGCGCTCGATACCGACCTCATGTGCCGCTTCCAACAGATTTCTGGTGCCGACAACATTGATGTCATAGAAGATCGAGGGATCTTTGGCCCATAGAGCATAATGAGCGGCGACATGGTAGAGCTGTCGGCAGCCGGTGAGGGCTTTTCGGAGGGATGTCGGGTCACGCAAGTCCCCTGCGGCTCGTTCAACCGGAAGACCGCCAAGGTTCCGGAGGTCGGAATCCGGTCGTGCCAACACGCGAACCTCGGCGCCGGTTCGTATAAGTGCTCGTGCCACCGCCGCTCCGACGAACCCGGTGGCGCCTGTGACGAGGGCTTTCATGATAAGAGGTGCTGAGTGGTGGGTGCTGAGTACTGAGTGAAGTGGGAGAGAAGAGGGACTTTATTCCGGAGCTCAGCACTCATCACTCAGGACTAGTTCTTTCTAGAGGTAATGTACCTGGCGATTTCGCGCAACGGGTCGGCGGGAGAACCAAATGATGAGAGCCGGTTGATGGCGCGGGTCACACAATCGTCGGCGAGCTTCCTCGCCCCTTCCACGCCATGGAACGTCGGGTAGGTTTTCTTGCCCCGTTCGGCATCGGTATTGGGGTTCTTCCCGAGCTCTTCGCGCGTACCGGTTACATTCAACACGTCGTCGGCGATCTGAAAGGCCAACCCGATGTCTTCTGCATAGCCGGTCAGGTCGTCCAGCTGCCGCTCGGTGGCCCCGGCGGCAACAGCACCCATGCGGACTGCGGCGCGAATGAGCATGCCGGTCTTGTGCTTATGAATGTTCCGAAGGGTAGGGAGATCGATATCTTTGTGTTCAGCCTGGATATCGAAAACCTGGCCACCCACCATACCCATAGTGCCGGACCCGAACGCCAATTCTTGGATGATGCGGACTTGTCGCACCGGGTCGCAGCCTTTCATCAGATCGGGACGGCTGATGATGTCGAACGCCATGGTGAGAAGCGCATCGCCGGCGAGAATCGCCATGGCTTCGCCGTAGACCTTGTGGTTTGTTGGCTTTCCACGGCGAAAGTCGTCGTTGTCCATCGGGGGCAGATCGTCGTGGATCAATGAATAGGTGTGAATGAATTCCAGCGAACATGCCACCGGCATGAGGCCGGGGGCCGTCGCCCCGATCGCTTCCGCCGCGGCAATCGCCAAGATCGGTCTGATTCGCTTCCCGCCCGCGAGCAGGCTATAGCGAATGCTTTCGTGCAAGGTCGTCGGTGGGGTAACGGAAGGAGGCGCGACGAGGTCGAGAAATCGATCGACTTCGATCCGTTTCCCTTCGAGATACTCCGCGATATTCATATAGTCTGTGTTCCTGAGGACTCCTCAATCCGCGCGGAGAGTAACAAACGAGGGGAGATGAGTCAAACGGGGTGGGTGGGAGAAGGGGCTCATGGTCTCCTGTGCTCGTGCACCGCGCATGCAGGACTGATTGAAGTTTATATCAGGGTCGGTGCTCGGTGCATACGCGCAATGAGGAGACCACCGCCCCCCCTCTCCTGAAAAGGAGAAAAGCAAAATTGAAAGGAGCATCAGCTAAAAGGAATCAGGGGGTGGATGATCGTAATTCGTCCTAGGTGAGCCTTGACAGAACCACAGGCACAGCGGACAATATGCCGTGCTTTATCCGTCCGTATTTAACGGAAATGGCGCACAGATCCGATTCGAATCAAACAGGATGGAGATGAGCGTTGAGCGTCAGAAAATGCTGGCCAGAACACGCGGGAGTGCCAACAAACTCAGCGACCTGCGGATGCATCTAATCATTGTTGCATAACAGTACCATTTTAGGAGGGTAAGGGTGGGTATTAGTTTGGACGGCCTGACACTAAGAGCGCGTAACAAAATGACCTCATAGGTTCCAATGGCAGATGAGGCAGGCCGCCAGTTTGACCAGCGCTTCGTAGTTCTCGACCCGC
>JACOEH010000023.1 GCA_024998685.1 Nitrospira sp. | reverse complement strand
GCACAAGTGGACTCACCTGTGAATCCTGAAAATTAATTGATGACACGCCCTAGTCGGGCACCGTTACGCGCTAACTGTGAGGCTGGCATGGAGCATACGAATATAGTAACGCCGAGCGAGCTAGAAGACTTCGCTGATCGACGCGACAGCGAGCCTGTTATACCAGAACTAGTTTCTTTGCTCGTAAATCTTTCGGTGCCTGACTTGACTCAGTGTCGAATCCCGTACAGCGACGCAATTGGATTGCCAGGACTTGATGGCCTCGTGCAAACCGAGGTTGGCTTCCGCCAATTCGTTCCTAAGAGAACGAGTTTGTGGGAAATCGGTCGTAGTGAGAATGCTAAGAGAAAGGCAACGGAAGATTACAAGAAGCGGACTGACAACACGACCTCAGCAGAACGTAGAAATGCAACATTTGTTTTCGTAACACCAAGGAGTAGGGATTGGGACCAGCCATCCCAATCCGCATGGATTCAGGATCGTCAGAGGGATGGTTGGAAGGAAGTTAAAGTTATTGATGGGATTCAGCTCTGCGATTGGCTGCGTGAATTTCCTGCTGTAGGAAAATGGTTGCTTCAACGCATTGGTCTTGTAAAGGCTCTTACCGGATTTCAAACACCAGCTGAGCACTGGTCGCACCTTGCGCAGATAGTGAGCCAGGGCGATCCCCCATTATCGCCCAAGGTTTTCATCGTAGGACGAGAAAATGCCTGCAAGCAGCTCGATCGCTTATTCCGTCGAGAAATTCAGCAGTTGATTCTAGCCATAGAAAGTGAAAACGATGCAGAGGATTTTGTGGCTGCATTTCTGGAGTCGTTGGACGAGACCACACGTCGGGCCTATAGCAACCAGTGCTTATTCATTTCCGACACTGACGCATGGCATACCTTTTCCAAATTACGAGTTTTTCACACCCTGGTGGCAAGTTCGAGACTGGACTTAGCGGATTCGAATGAGCAGCTGCATCTTGAGGCGCGTGCACGTGGTCACGGCATTATCCTCTCAGTTTCCGGTGCTTGTGCGCACGGGGCCGAAACGCTCGTTCCAATAATGAGCCCCTCTCATAGCCTCCTTGAGAAGACTCTCCTTGATAACGGCTTTTCAAGGGAGCGAGCCGTGGAATTGGCGAGTGCAGGAACGCAGAGCTTAGCTGCATTGAAGCGCTTTCTCCGCGGACTGGGTGAACTCCCACCTTACGCTACCTGGGAGAACGCACGGGTGTTAGCACAAGCATCCCTGACTGGAAAATGGAAAGGTAATAGTGCCGCAGACAGGGAAGCGATGGAGATTTTGCTGGGAAAATCCTACGGGGAGTGGGCCGAGGCGGCCCGAGTTGAGACAATGCGCGCGGACACTCCCCTTATCCAACGAAATGAATTGTGGAAAGTGACATCCCGCGGTGAGGCATGGGCCGCCCTCGGGCCGCGCATTAACGACGAAGATGTAGAGCGTTTTCAAAAAATGGCACTTCGGATATTAGGGGAAAAAGATCCGCAGTTCGAGCTACCGAAGGATGAGCGTTATGCTGCTGCCATTCATGGAAAGTCACTCTTGCACTCGCGCTCTATCCGAGAAGGGGTAGCCGAATCAATAGCTTTACTGGGATCAAGAAGCAATGCTCTGACTAGCACTTCGCATGGCCACGCAGAAGTAGCTGCAAAACTTGTGGTGCGGAAGTTGTTATACCAGGCGGATTGGGTAACATGGGCAAGCCTTAATAACGAGATGCCACTACTTGCAGAAGCTGCCCCCAACGAATTCGTAGACGCTGTCGAAGCGGCAGTGGCCGACGCATCCATAAGTCCCTTCATTGAAGTGTTTCGGCAGGAGGGCACCGGCGGTATAGGAGGGTTGAATTATATTACAGGTGTTCTGTGGGCATTGGAGACCATCGCGTGGCATCCCGATTATTTAGGACGGGCAACCCTCTTACTCGGCGATTTAGCGTCCATAGATTCTGGTGGAAGTTGGGCGAATCGTCCGCTCAACTCACTGACCGATATCTTTCTTCCCTGGATTTCACAGACCCTTGCTGATCTACCGACACGAAAAAATGCGCTGGAATCACTGATTCAAGAACATCCAGAAATAGCTTGGAAACTATTGCTCAGTCTCCTCCCTAGTTCCCACGGGTTTACATCCGGGACACGCAAGCCAGTTTGGCGGTCATTTGTTCCGCGAGGATGGAAGGAAACGGTTCCAGTCCCGCAATATTGGGCACAAGTTCAAGCTTATACCGATATCTGCACGCGGCTTGCTGCGCTCGACTTAGATAAGCTGGTCGAACTGGTAGATCGCCTAGCAGACCTACCGGAACCCGCACATTCGCAGATATTGGGATATCTCACCTCACCATCGGTTATGGCTCTTGGCGAAGAGAAACGTGTGCGCCTTTGGGAGGCCTTGAAAGATCTTGCATTGAAACACCGGAGGTTTGCGGATGCTCGGTGGGCTATGGCGGCTGAGCGGGTCGCTAAGATTGAAGAGGTGACTGCGATGCTGGCCCCCGCATCATTTGAGCTAACGAATCGACGCCTGTTCACTGAGCGTGACTTTGACCTCTTCGAGGATGGAGACAACTACGAGGAGCAACAGCGAAGATTGAACGGGATTCGCCAGGAGGCCCTCACGGCGATCCTGAGAACTAATGACATGGAAGGGATCGTGCGATTCGCAAAGGACGTGGAATCACCACGCAAGGTCGGCGAGGCATTAGGTGCGATAGAAGATCCAACCATTGACACCTTTCTGTTGCCGGGGTTTCTCGTCAAGAGTGATAGAGACATAAGTCTCTTTTTCGGGAGCTTTGTATGGCGACGGGTCTTGACCCAGAAATGGGCATGGGTTGATCAACAGCTGGGGAACGGCTGGGAAAAGGATCAGCTCTGGGCATTCCTTTTACTGATTCCATCTGAACGGGAAACATGGAATCGTGTAGAGCGTGTCCTTAGTAACGAGGCTGACAACTACTGGAAACGAGTCCGGTTTATTCCATGGGGTACAGAGACTCCCGACCTCTTGTATGCTGCCGAGAAGTTGGCCTCAAACGGGCAACCGGCTGCTGCTGTGAATTGCCTTTACGTTCTGGTTCACAAGAAAGTGCCCATCCCATTGCCGCTCGCCTCATCGGCGTTGCTGGGCGCTTTAAGTACAGACGAGCAACAAGAACAACTTGACCAGCACCATACTATAGAAGTTATCAAATGGTTACAGAAGAATGCCCCTGCCGACTCCAATGAACTTTTCAACATTGAATGGCACTATCTGCCGTTACTAAATCGGCTACATGGCGGCGAGGCGAAGGTACTAGAGCAGAAGTTGGCGACATCGCCGGAATTCTTCTGCGAAGTGCTTGCGGTGGTGTTCCGTTCAGAAAAGGAGACCGAAGAAACCAAACCCGAAGTCAGCGAGGCCCAGAAACAAATAGCTCGGAATGCATATTCGTTGCTGCATGGATGGCGCATTCTTCCAGGTACTCAGGCAGATGGAACGTTCAACGGTGAGCAATTTTCAATCTGGTTGAACGAAGTGAAGAAGCGCAGTAGAGAGTCGGGACATTTTGGGGTCGCTATGTCTCAGATCGGGCAAGCACTTGCGTATGCACCGCCAGACCCAGACAGCCTTTGGATTCACAGATCGATCGCAGCGGCTCTAGACTCAAAAAATGCATCAGAAATGCGACGAGCATTAACAACGGGCTTATTAAATAAACGAGGAGTCTATAGCTTCTCTCATGGGGAAGAAGAGAAACAAATTGCGGAAAATTATCGTCAGAAAGCCAAGGCATTGTCAGACCATGGTTTTCATCGAGTTGCTGATGTGGTCCGCAGTTTGGCTGAAGGCTACGAGCGGGACGCCAAGAGGGAGTCGGGAAGAGACATTCTTGACGAAAGATAACTAAAGGAGTTTTCGGTTCATTGAACGTGGAAAGTGTGGGTCACTGGCAGGCGGTATTCCCGAGGTTCAACCTGTCGATGGTATCAATGAGCCGATGGTATTGGCAGATAACGGAAGTGGGACGTATCGGACAGCGTCAGGCTTTGTCTTTCGACTGAAAGCCGATCCGGCGCTTGGGTGCGTCGGGAGGTGGTTGCAGGAGCGGGAGCAATTTCTCGTACAGGTCGACCAAGGCGGTATCCTGCTCAAGCAAGGTTTTGTCGATCTCGGCAAGATGCTTGAGGATGGTTCGATTGGCGGCGATATGTTCACGCAGCCGAACAAAAGCCCGCACCACAAAGACACTCATGTGGATCGCTCGTTCGCTATCAGCGGCTTCAAAGAATCAGGAACCAGATCGGCTTTTCGTGACGGCAATGGATCTTGCCATTGAGCCGTGGGAGTCTAACCAAATCAAGCAATGACAGCTAAGCAGATGGCTGACCAGCCAATGCCATGACCGCTGCGGTGACCCCATCGGCTACTGAGGCGATGAAGTCGAGATTCAAGGTGTCAAGGGTGTCAGTCGGCCGATGGTAATGAGGATTCCGAAAGTTGGCCGTGTCGGTGAGCATGACGGCGGGAAACCCTTGTTCCCAGAACGAGGTGTGATCGCTGCGTCTGGTGTCCGGGAGCTTCTCTCCGTTGCCGGGCACGACCAGTGGAACAATCGGAAGGTGCAATCTCATGGCCTGGGCGACGGCACCGGTCAAAGGCTTTGATTGTTCGTTGCCGATCACGGCGAGAAAATTTCCGGTCGTCGGAACAGCGATGGGCACACCGGGGGGAATTTTCTGCGAGTGTTCAAGATGGCTCGCATAACCGACACATTCCAACACGATCGCTCCGTGGATGGCTTCGCGATTCCTTTTCAGAAGCGCGGTATAGGCGGAGCTGCCGAGCAAGTTGTGTTCTTCTAAATTAAAGCCAATAAAACGGATCGGTCTGGTCAATTTCACGGATTGGACGTGGCGAGCAATGTGGAGAAGTACGGCGAGGGCGCTGGCATTGTCATCGGCGCCTGGAGATCCCTGAACAGTATCGAAGTGTGCAGCAACGGTCAGCGGCAGTGCGGATTGGGATGGCCCTGTGCCAGGAATTGCCGTTCCGATCACGTTATGGTAGGTGCGGCCTAAGGCTTGGAATGGGTGCGTCGTGACGGTCAGGCCTGCTTCCGAGAACTGTTGGTGCAGATAGGCTTCTGCTTCTTGGAGGTGAATCGGAGAAGAGAGGGGGTGACGCTCGCCGACGAGGTGATGCAGGTTTTCTTTGAGGAGGTTGCGATCAGCAGGCACAGGGTTGGTCCGTCATGGAGAATTAATTCACGATTTCGGTCCCAATGCCCCTGTGCGTGAAGATTTCAAGGAGAAGGGCGTGGGGAATGCGCCCGTCGATAATGTGGGCTTTGCCGACACCTTCGGCCAACGCGTCCAGACAGGCATGGACTTTCGGGATCATTCCCTCCGTAATGGTCCCCTTCTTCATCATGCGCTGCACATCCTTGCGCGACACGGTGGACAGGTGGCGCCCGTTGGCGTCACGAATGCCTTTGATATCCGTCATCATGAGGAGCTTCTCCGCGCGCAGGGCCCCCGCCACGGCTCCGGCGACAAGATCGGCATTGATGTTATACGTGTTGCCTTCACGATCCGTTCCGATCGGCGCGATGACCGGGATGTAGTGATCCTCCTGGAGGTTGCGCAACAAACCAGGATCGACCCTTTCGATATCACCCACTAATCCGAAGTCGCCGTCGCCGTCTTCCCCGTCCAACTCGCGATCGAGGCTTTCCGCCCAAGCCTTGGCCGTCAACGGTTTGCTGAGAATCAACCCTCCATCCTTCCCACTCAACCCGACCGCGCTGCCGCCATGTCGGTTGATGAGGTCCGTGATCTCCATGTTGATCTTTCCTGCCAGGACCATTTCCACGATTTCCATCGTGGCTTCGTCGGTGATGCGAACGCCATGGCGGAACTTCGCTTCGATGCCGAGCCGGTCGAGCATCTTGTCGATTTGCGGTCCGCCGCCATGGATGATGACCGGGTTGATGCCGACATACTTCAGCAAGACCACGTTCTGCGCAAAGCGTTCCTTGAGGGATGAGTCCGTCATCGCATGGCCGCCGTATTTGACGACCACGGTCTTCCCGCGAAACGTGCGCATGTACGGAAGAGCTTCGATAAGGACATTGGCCTTCTTGATCAGTTTGTTCATGCGGTGCTCCCGCTGCGAGAAAGGCGCGATGGGCGTGATCCGCGAGAAACGCAACCGTGTCTCGCCTGTCGCGCTCGTCCTGCTTAGAGGATATACCGGCTCAGGTCCTGGTCCTTGACGATGTCTTTCAATCGGTCCCGGACATAGACGGCGGTGATGCTGATTTGTTTATCGGGCCAGCCGGGTCCCTCGAAAGAAATGTCCTCAAGCAACCGCTCCATGATGGTGAAGAGACGACGCGCGCCGATGTTCTCGGTCCGTTCATTCACCTGGACCGCCACTTCGGCGATCTCCTCGAGACCGTCTTTGGTGAACTCGATGGCGAGGCCCTCCGTGGCCAGCAAGGCCTGATACTGCCGCACCAACGCTCCTTTCGGTTCCGTGAGAATGCGGACAAAATCGTCTTTTGATAACGCGCTGAGCTCGACTCGGATCGGGAATCGCCCTTGGAGTTCCGGAATCAGATCGGACGGCTTCGCCACATGAAACGCGCCGGCGGCGATGAAGAGAATGTGATCCGTCACGACCGGGCCATGTTTGGTGGTGACGGTGCAACCTTCCACGATGGGGAGGAGGTCGCGTTGTACACCTTCTCGGGACACATCGGGTCCCATGGTGCGCTCACGGCCGGCGATCTTGTCGATTTCATCGAGGAACACAATCCCGGTCTGTTCCACCTTGGTGATGGCTTCCCGCGTGGTATCCTCCATATCGATCAGTTTCTGGGCCTCTTCCTGCGTCAGGTGTTTGAGTGCTTCGGGGACTTTCATGAGCCGCTTCTTTTTCTTGCCTTGGAACATGCCACCCAGCATGTCGCGGAGATTGCTTTCGAGGTCGTCAAGGCCCCCCACGTTGGAAATCACACCGACCGGAAGACCTCTTTCCTTGACCTCCATTTCCACCGTTCGCTCATCCAGCTTCCCCTCCCGCAACTGCAGGCGCAGTTTCGATCTCGTCGTTTCATGGGAATCCTGAGGGGCTTGAGCAGCCGTCTCGCTCGTGTTCTCCACGAACCCCGGTCGAGGAGGCGGCGGCGGCAAGAGCAGATCAAGCAATCGTTCCTCGCCTTGTTGTTCCGCCTTTTGCTGAACAGACGCCAGCCGTTGGGTCTTGACCATATTGATGGCCAGCTCGGTCAAGTCGCGAATGATCGATTCCACATCGCGCCCGACGTAGCCGACCTCGGTGAACTTCGACGCTTCGACCTTGATGAAGGGCGCTTCGGCCAGCTTGGCGAGCCGTCGGGCAATCTCCGTTTTGCCCACACCGGTCGGTCCTATCATGATGATGTTCTTCGGCATGACCTCGTCGCGGAGGTCGGGAGTCAACTGTTGGCGGCGCCAGCGGTTGCGAAGAGCAATAGCGACCATTCGCTTGGCGTCCTTTTGCCCGATGACGTAGCGATTCAGTTCCTCAACGATCTGAGGCGGAGTGAGACTATTGAGATTCAGTGGTTCGGCATCGTTCGCGAGAGGCTTCATAATGGTGAGTTATCCTTGAAGTTCTTCAACAATAATCTGTTGGTTGGTATAGATGTCAATAGAACCTGCGATGTTCATGGCTTCGGTGACGATCACCGAGGCCTCGAGTTGAGAATGGCGTAAGAGTCCCCGAGCAGCCGCCAAGGCATAGGGTCCGCCCGAGCCTATGGCCAAAATGCCGTCTTCCGGCTCCACGACATCGCCGGTCCCTGAAATGACGAATGACTGTTCACGGCCGGCGACGGCAAGCAATGCCTCCAAGCGTCGAAGCACCCGGTCGGTTCGCCAATCTTTCGCCAGCTCAACCGCCGCCCTGGTGAGGTTGCCTCGATACTCCTCCAACTTGCTCTCGAATTTTTCGAACAGTGTGAAGGCATCAGCGGTGGCTCCGGCAAATCCGGCCAGCACCTGGTCGTGATGCAAGCGTCGCAGCTTCTTGGCGTTGTGCTTCATCACCGTGGTTCCCACGGTTACTTGGCCGTCGCAGCCCATGGCAATCCGTCCGTCGCGTCGGACGCAAAGGATGGTGGTCGATCGAATGGTCATGACGATTTCCGGTCCTTTCCTGATAAGGGGCGTACCGCCGCTCGTGCTCGGGGGTGAGCACCGTCGTACACCGCGAGGAGTTGATCCATTGCCAGATGCGTATACTTTTGTGTCGTGCTCAACGAGGCATGGCCGAGCATTTCCTGTATCGATCGGAGGTCTGCTCCCTCATCGAGCAGATGAGTCGCATATGAGTGCCGTAAGGCGTGAGGACTGACCGCGCCACTCACGAGACGGCTGGAGTATCGAGAGACCATTCGAGCGACACTCCTCGTGGTGATCCGATTTCCACGGTGATTCAAAAACATCGGAGACGGCAGATGACCGCTGCGGGCCGATGGTTTCAAAGATTTGCGATACTTCCGGATCGTATGAAGCGCCAGATCACCGATCGGAACCAGCCGTTCTTTGCGGCCCTTTCCCCTTAAACACACGATTCCGTCCGTTTCGTTCAGGTCATCCAGATTGATTCCCACGACCTCACTCACCCGAGCTCCGGTCGAGTACATCGTTTCCAGCAGGGCACGATCGCGCAAGGAGAGAGTCGATTGCCCCGTCGGAAACTCCATGAGTGCCGCCGCGTCGTCCTTTGTCAACACTCGAGGGAGCGGCTTTGGGAGCTTGGGACTTCTCAGACTCTCAGTGGGGTTCTTCTGAAGCCGGCCCTCACGAAGAAGAAATCGAAAAAAACTTCGCAGACAAGCCAGTTTTCTGGCTAAAGATGAAGCCTTCTCGCCTTGTTGATCCAATCCGTGTAGGTAGGCGCGAATATCGTCGCCGGTGACTGTATCGACGCGGATCGGTACGGCTTTTCCCTTGGTTCGTTGAAGGAACCCGGTCAGCTGATGAAGATCGGATCGATAATTGCGAATCGTCTCGTGTGAGGCGTTGCGTTCGACCTGGAGGTGCATTACGAAAGCCCTGATTGCATCTTCCATGAGTCAAAATCCTCAAGGGCTCGCTGGCTCAACGCGCGACGCTTCTTCTCTTTGTCTTTGGGAGGGAGCGACAAGGGAGGGAACAGGCCGAAATTGGTGTTCATCGGCTGGAAATGGCGAGGATCCGACGAGGTGATATGAGAAACCAGGCAGCCGTGCGCGGTCGTGGACGGCGGCGTGATCGGCGGTTGTCCGGCCAAGGCGCGCGCTGCATTGATGCCGGCCAAGCCACCCATGGCAGCCGACTCGGTATAGCCTTCGACGCCGGCGAGCTGCCCGGCGAAAAACAGTGTGCTGCGGGCTTTGAATTGCAATGTATTCAGAAGGAGCTGAGGGGAATTGATGAATGTGTTGCGATGGAGGCTCCCATACCGGAGGAATTCGGCTTGTTCGAGCCCTGGGATCATGCGAAACACGCGCTTCTGCTCCGGATAGGTCAACTTAGTCTGAAAGCCGACTAAGTTGTAACAGGTGCGATGGACATTTTCCGTCCGCAACTGGACGACAGCGGCAGGTTCGATTCCGGTCCGGGGGTTGTTCAATCCCACCGGCTTGAGAGGACCGAACTGCAGCGTCTGGCGGCCACGTTCTGCCAGCACTTCAATCGGCACGCAGGCCTCAAAATAGGGTGTCTTTTCAAACTCCTTTGGCTGGACTTTTTCTGCAGTCATCAGGGCATCGTAAAAGGCATTGTACTGCGTATCGGTCATGGGGCAATTCAAATAATCATCTCCGCCTTTGTCGTAACGAGAGGCGCGAAAGACTATGTCCATGTCGATCGAGTCGGCGTCGACAATCGGTGAGATGGCGTCGTAAAAATATAAATGCTGCGATTGCGTCACCGCGCGGATGGCCTGAGACAGTTTATCGGAGGTCAATGGACCTGTTGCTATAATGCAAAGGCAATCAATGGGGATGTCCGCGATTTCCTCATGAAGAATTCTGATGCGTGGATGTTCTTCCAATGCTTGGGTAATGTGCGACGAAAACTGGTCGCGATCCACGGCCAGAGCCGAGCCAGCCGGTACACGAACCTGCTCTGCCGCGGAGATGATCAGCGAATTGAGCCGCCGCATTTCTTCCTTCAAAATGCCCGGCGCATTCAGAGGATCGGCGGAGCCAAGCGAGTTCGAGCAGACGAGTTCGGCCAAGTTTCCGGTCTTGTGCGCCTTTGTCATTTCTTTTGGGCGCATCTCGTAGAGCGTGACTTTGGCTCCACGATTGGCCGCCTGCCAAGCGGCTTCCGACCCGGCCAGACCCCCGCCGATGATGACGATGTCATCCCTCATAATCGAGTCTCGTTGCCATGAAAGGCAGTCATTCTAGAAACCGTCTTTTGATGAAGTCAAGGAGAGAGACAATATTGAACCATGCCGAAATCCCGTGCTAGACTCTTGCTCGGTCGGGCGATTAGCTCAGTGGTAGAGCGCTTCCTTCACACGGAAGAGGCCACAGGTTCGATACCTGTATCGCCCACCATGCTCGACTTGGAATCTCTTTCTTCCGACCTGGATCATGGTTTTCCCCCCAAAGTCGAATCTTTGGACAGAACTCAGGATGTCGGCTACACTTTTGATTGGTTTGTGAAGAAAACTCAGTTTGTGAGCAAGGACAGGAATTGAACCAAGCGAGGTACTACTATGGATGTCATGCGGAATGTTATCGGCATCGTGATGCTGGCGATGGTCGCTGCAGGCTGTAGCACGACGTACCAACAAGGCACAGGTATTGATGCCAAGGAATACACGCCTCCGACTAGTATCTATAACATTCTGGACAGCACTGCATTGGTCTACTCGGACCCCATTGCTGGTTCGGCTGTCAATGATCACCCGCTTCGCTGGGTCGGGTTTGTTGCAAACCCGATCGGCCATGCTTTCGACTATGCGATCAATCGTCCGATGTATACCCTAGGAAGCGGATTTGCCTATCTCTCCGGTTATACCGCTGAAGATAATATGGTGAACGCTCAACGCCGGTAGTCCCGGTCATCTTCCTTGGGTGGAATCTAAGGCCCGCTCCTCGAAGAAGAGCGGGCCTTTTAATTTCCTCTTCGCGAAGACTCCCTCAAATCGTGTATTGTTGGCAGTATGCAGTGCGGGGCTTCTCGATGAGTGCTCTCCGGGACATATCTTTTGCCTGCCTCTTTGTGATTGGTGAGCTGGTGATCGGGTGTGGCGGTTCAGCGGCTCCCGTCAAGCCTCCGCTTCCTCCCTCCGAAACGGATCTTATCCTGCTGGCCTCAACGGCGCTCTGCGAGCGCCAGATCGGCTTCATGAGAAAACATCCCGCCGCGGCCCATACAGCAAAGGACTGGGGAAGTGGCCACGAGCTCACGATTCCGACGGAGAACAGTGCTTCGCAGGGCGAAGAATCCTATTTTTTCGACGAAGATGGTGTCCTGGTCGGTGCGCTCTTCACGTTCCCTAAAGGGTTGGACCTTAAGCCCTATTCGGTACTCCGGCGCACGCTCTCACAGTTGAAACCGTCAGTGGAGTTCTACTTGAATGTAGCCCAATTGGAAACAAGAACGAACATGGAAAGCAGCGCTCTTCTGGAAACTGGTGACGAGAAAAGCACGACCCAATATCTTGTTATCGGTCTCGGAGAACAACCAATCCTGCTTCAGGCCTCGTTCACCATTGATCCCTATGTGAGGCTCTTCTCTCCGTACCGGCGAGAGTTCCTTGATCGGCTTCGCAATCCGGCAAGTGGCGAGAGTGGACAAAAAATGGAGAGTCAGGGAGCTGAAGATAAAGAACCGTTCTCGTCTTTGCAGCAATTCGCTCGTGGGCAAGCTGCCCAGCTCGCATACTGCGGTGAGAAGAACTATGATATCGCGGCCGACGCGTACCAAAAGGCGATTGCCAGTGGATTTACGAATAAGGTGTGGCTTGCCGAGGCCCATCATAAATTGGGACTCGCCTGGGAGGCCATGGGTCGGTTCGACAAGGCAAAAACAGAGATGATGCGGTCGCTTTCCCTCAGGCCTAATATTCCGGAGGTCTTAAACAATCTCGGCACTGTCCAGGTAAAATTAGGGGATAAAGCGGCTGGTTTAAGTTTGTTTGAAAAGGCGGTGACTCTGCGTCCCAACTATGCCCTGGCCCGGTTCAATCTAGCAGAAGCGTGTGAGGACACGAACCCTAAACGCGCCATCTCCGAGTACGAAACCTACCTGGCTCTTGTAGAAGGAGTAACCGAAGAGGAAACCCGCATCGCACAGGCCAAGGAACGGGTCAAGGCCTTGAAGCAATAGAGTCCCCTACCGGGATTTTATTGATTCGCGTGAAAAAGCGATTCAGCCTCGAGCTTGCTCTTCCTGTTCTTGAAGGGTTTTGCACTCGATACAGAGAGTGGTTACCGGGCGGGCTTTAAGCCGTTTGTAAGGAATGTCTCCACCGCAGCGTTCACAAATTCCGTATGTGGCGGCGTCCATACGTTCCAGGGCTTCGCCGATCTTCTTGAGCAGTTTCCGTTCACGGTCCCGAATTCGCATGGAAAAATTCTGGTCGACCTCGGCGGATGCTTGGTCGCTGACGTCGGGAAATGCCGCGAGACCGTCTCGATGTGTCAGGACTTCACCCACATCGTTCAAAATGGCTGCGCGCTGACGTTCGAGGTCACGGCGGATGTCGGGATACTTGGTGTCTTGAGTGCCAGCTTTCGGCTTGTTCGCGGAACGCCGGGGGCGCACCGGGCTCTGCGATTTTGTCGAGGAAGTGCGTGTAGCGGAACGGCGTGTCTTCATAAGCTCGGATTCTGCGTGTGGGAAAAACAAGGAACTATACCAATCTACATGAGAGGGGTCAACGAGGGTTGAAACTCCTGTACAAGCTATAGATCACGCCGGCCCTCGATCGATTTCAGCAACGTTACTTCGTCCGCGTATTCAATGTCCATGCCCACGGGAATCCCATAAGCAATTCGGGAAATGCGTACGCCGAAGGGTTTGAGCAATCGGGTCAGGTAGATCGCCGTGGCTTCTCCTTCAATGGTGGGGTTCGTCGCGAGGATGATTTCTTCAACCCCGCCGAGTTTCACGCGCTCAACAAGTTCATCAGCCTTAATGTCTGCCGGTCCTACGCCTTCGAGTGGGGAGAGCGCTCCCAGCAAGACATGGTAGAGACCGCGATAGGCGCCTGCCCGTTCGACGGCATACAGCGTACTCGGTTCTTCAACGACGAAAATCTTGGTCCGATCGCGTTTCGGGTCGAGGCAAAATTCGCACAAGTCTGCTTCCGCGATATTGCGACATTGTCTACAAAACGCCAATCTATCCTTCACTGCACGAATGGCATCCGCCAACCGCAAAGCATCCTCTCGCTCGGCCTTCATAAGATGGAAGGCCAACCGTTGGGCGCTTTTGTGGCCGATTCCGGGTAGGCGGACCAGTTCCTTAATCAATCTCGCCAACAAGCCCTGTTGATCGACGGCCATCCTTAAAACAGACCTGGAATCTTCATCCCGCCGGTCAGCGCTTTCATTTCGCCTTCCATCAATTCCTTGGCTTTGCGGAGCGCTTCGTTCGTCGCGGCCACTATAAGGTCCTGAAGCATATCGACATCGCCGCTCTTGACGACCTCAGGATCGATCGTCACGCCGACGATCTGCATGGCTCCGTTCGCCGTGATGGTGACGATCCCGCCGCCAGCCGTCCCGCTGGCTGTTTTGGAAGCGGCTTGCTCTTGAATCTTAGTCATTTGTTCCTGCATAGCCTGGGCTTGCTTGAGTATGTTGTTCATGTTGCCGAAAGGATTTTTCATTCGCTTGCCTCCTGCTGGGTTATAGTACGAACCTCGGCCAGTTCCACGCCGAATATCTCGAGGGCCTGCTTCACCGTCGGGTTCGCTCTCGCACGTTCGAACAACACCAGCCGTTGTTCTTGTTCCTTAGCCGCTCGTACTTGGGCCATGGTTAGTCCAGGTGGATGGGTCTCAGTCAGCTCGATGATGCGGACACGTATGGGATACCTCAACTGACGTTCGCACAATCTTGATAACACCAGAAGATTCTCTTCCTTCTCCAGTCTAGCTCTGGCTACGGTTGCCTGCTTGGCAAACCCGATGGTGATAAATCCACCCTCGATCCCAACAAACCTGCCGGCTTCGAGAAACGGCGCGATATTGGGAAATGAGGCTGCAACCTCTTCTTGGACTAATTCCCACTGCAACGTCGGTTGTGGATCGACGGCTGTGGGAGACACGGTGGCTGCGGCCACATCGGCCGGTGGATTGTGAGATGATCCAGGTGAAATCGATGGTCCTTCATCCGTTTCCCTCTTGGACGTGGGAATAGGTTGAGGAATGGGCCTTGACGCAACGGGTGTGCCCTGGCGCAAAGCCGGAGGAGCTGATGGCCCACTCTTGCGCCTTTCCGGCTCAGCCGGAGGTTTCTGGTTGGAGGACGATGCTGTCTGTATCGGGCGGGCCTCTGTACCCTCTCGTTGGCGCAACAACCGTGTCGCTCGAACAGCCGCGGTCTCCATGACAAAGCGAGGGTGGCTGCTGAATCGTAAAGAATCTTCCGCTTGGATGAAGATTGCAAGTAACTCCTGAAGCTGTTCCGGAGTCAGTGTCTTGGCATTCATCGACAGCTGGTTCAGATCGTCTTCCGAGGTTTCAATCAGGCCACGCAGCTCGGCCGTACCGGGAACGACTGCCGCCACGAGCAGATTGCGGATATGTTCCACTACTTCAGCGCAGAACGCGCGCAAGTCATGTCCGCGGTCCAGCAGATTGGCCAGGCTGGCAAGGGCTGCAGGGCTGTCTTGGGCCATAATCGCTCTAATAAGTTCCTGCACCAGTTCTTGAGGGACGGCTCCCAACAGCAGTTCGAGATCCGTATGGCTGATGACCTTGCCGCCATATGCAACGGCCTGATCGAGCAAACTCAGAGCATCGCGCATACTCCCTTCACTGGTACGAGCCAGAGCCACGAAGCTCTGTTCCTCAAGCGTCAACTGATCTTGCGCCGCCACGTGCCGAAGTCGCTCAATGATTTCGGTTCTGGCAATACGACGAAAATTGTAATGCTGACATCGTGAGAGAATCGTCGCGGGGATTTTATGAATCTCCGTTGTCGCAAAGATAAAAACCACATGTGTGGGTGGTTCCTCGAGGGTCTTCAACAGGGCATTGAACGCCGAGTTTGAGAGCATGTGGACTTCATCGATGATGTACACTCGAAACTGACCGCGAAACGGCGTGAACTTCACGTTCTCGCGGATCTCTCGTACATCGTCCACGCTGGTATTGGATGCACCGTCGATTTCGATGACATCAACTGAATTCCCTTGCACAATCTCGCGGCAGTTCTCGCAGGTATTGCAAGGATGACTTGTCGGCCCCTGTTCACAGTTGAGTGCCTTCGCCAGTATTCGTGCGACAGTGGTTTTCCCCACGCCTCGTGTGCCGGAAAATAGATACGCGTGCGCGATCCGTTTCGTCGAGACCGCGTTCATTAACGTTTGGACGACATGGGGCTGACCGATCACATCGTCAAACGTACCGGGCCGATATTTACGCGCAGAGACTTGATAGTCCATAAAGAAGTCGTCAGGAGTGAGAGATGAGATGTAAGGAGTATAAAACAAGACGATATACAACCGACGCTGCTGTCGCCTTACGCCTCATGCTCACGCCTCACGTCCAAAGTGGGGCCAGGTGATCCTGCGGCACACAGAACTGGCTGCTTACCGTTGCTTCCTTCCGGACCTGGCGGGGTTCACAGGATTCTATTGCACAGGGCCCAGCCCCTATTTTCTTTCTCCATCTAGGCTCTCCAATACAGTCCGCACTTAAGGTATGTATCCGCCCGCAGAAATTACGAGACAGCAATAAAAAGCGGGCGGTACTCACGAAGTGCGGTATGGCGGAGAGGGTGGGATTCGAACCCACGGTCCCGTTGCCGGGACGCATGCTTTCCAAGCATGTCGATTCGTCCACTCTCGCACCTCTCCGCATTGAGAAGTGCAAAGAGGATGCATCTTAGCATGGGAGTTCATGACGGGCAAGGTGAACAGCCGTCTCCGTTGCCATTAAGCCTCTAAGCCTCGCAGAGGCAATTCCTCTATCAAGACGGTCATCCTGAGGTGTACCACGGCGAACTGAAGGCGAAGTTTTCGGTGAGAGAGGATCAGCAAACAGCTCGGCTGTTCCATTCGTACCAAGAACAGGCCACCCTCGGTCGTATGGGTTGACATTACAGGTGCCCAACGGTACAACGCTATACGACATCGCGTGTTTTTGCAGTCGCGGTCACTCTACTATACAGCTAGATAGAGTGACAGCTCCGCGGCATTCCTTATCCATGCGAGAGTGGCGGAACTGGCAGACGCGCGAGACTTAGGATCTCGTGGGCAACCGTGGGGGTTCAAGTCCCCCCTCTCGCACCACTAGTACGATTTCTTGGCAGGGGAGTCCAATATCGACGATGAAAATGGAAGTGACCGAGTTAGGACCGATCAAACGCGCCTTGAAAATCGAGGTGCCGGCCGATGAAGTGACACAACAATTTTCACGAGCGTATTTGGAACTCAACCGTCAGGTTCAGATTCCAGGGTTCCGACCCGGAAAAGCCCCTTTGGCTATTTTAGAAAAGCGTTATGCTAAAACAGTCGAAGAAGACGTCATTCGAAAGCTCGTTCCTGATTTCTATGGCCGAGCCATCAAACAGGCCGGGATCAGCCCGGTCGTGGTGGATATTCCTCCTCTGGATCGGGTCAAAATCAAAAGAGATTCACCATTTACTTTCACGGCGACAGTCGAAATCAAACCCACGATCGAACTACGCGACTATAAGTCCCCCAATCCCATTTCCCTCCAGGCCGACAAGCGCACAGTTGCGGAAGACCAGGTAGACCGTGCATTGGACGTATTGCGTGAACAACAGGCCCGCTTGGAAGCAGCCCCGCCTGGTGCGGCCTTAGCCGAAGGAGACTATGCCATCGTTGATCTAGAAGGATTTCTGGATGGGGCTCCTCTCGAAGGGACTAAGAAAGAAGGCCAATTACATAGGGTGGGCTCGAAGGCCGCCTTGCTGGGGATTGAAATAGATGCTCATCTTATTGGAAGGCGGGAAGGGGATGTTGCAGAGATTCCTCAGACTTATCCGGTGAGCCATCCGGATCAACGAGTTGCCGGAAAGACGGTGAGCTTTCATCTAATCATAAAGGGGATCAAACAGAAGAAACTCTCCACTCTCGACGATGAGTTCGCCAAGGATTGCGGACCATACGCGTCACTCCACGAGTTAAGAGACAAGTTGCGTGGCCAAATGGAAAAGGCGCTCAAGAAGGATATTGAAGACTCCTACAAGGATACCCTTCTCAAGCGTCTCATCGATACCCATCATTTCGATCTCCCTGACACACTCGTAGAACGAGAGCTCAGCACCATTGTACGGCAGAAATTACAAGCACGACAGCGTGGGAAAGTCACCGATTCTCTTCCTGCACCAGATGCAGAAGAATTGAAGAGAATTCGCGAAGAGCATCGTCAGGAGGCAAATCGTCGTGTGAAAGCAGGCTTGATCCTTGAGGCCATCGCCGAGAAAGAAGGTTTGTCGGTGAGCCAGGACGATCTGAACAATGAAGTGACTCGACTAGCCACAGAGCTCAGGGTACCGATGGCCGATCTCGTAAAGATGATCCAGGCGGGTGGTCGGGATTCCGTTGACGAATTACGCGCGAGGATTTTGGCCGACAAGGCGCTGGACGTTGTCTATCGCCAAGCGGTCATTCAAGGATAAGCGCGATTGTTGCACTCGACATTCGAATTGTACGGCCGGAAGTTGTCCAGGAAAGGAATTGAGCAATATGTTGGTTCCGATAGTAGTCGAGCAAACTAATCGAGGCGAACGAGCCTATGACATCTACTCACGCCTTCTCAAAGATCGTATCATTTTCCTGGGAGCCCCGATCGACGATGTGTTCGCCAACTTGGTGATTGCACAGCTGCTCTTTCTTGAAGCGGAAGATCCCGAGAAAGATATTAATCTCTATGTCAATTCGCCGGGAGGCAGTGTGACTGCCGGATTGGGTATCTACGATACCATGCAATATGTGAAGCCTCCGATCAACACCATCTGTCTCGGGCAGGCCGCCAGTATGGGAGCGCTCCTATTGACTGCCGGAACAAAAGGCAAGCGGTTCGCCCTGCCCAATGCCAGGGTGATGATCCACCAACCATTGGGTGGATTCCAAGGGCAGGCGACAGAAATCGACATCCATGCTCGGGAAATCCTCAAGATTCGCGAGCGCCTCAATGAAATTATGGCCAAGCACACTGGACAGCCTATCGAGAAGATTGCGCATGACACGGAACGGGATTATTTCATGTCCGGTGAAGAAGCGAAGCGGTACGGCCTCATTGACGAGGTGATTACACGACCACCCAAATTTATGAAAACAGTCGAATCCTTGGACGGGGCAAAAGACGGGATTAAAGGCAAGTAACGTAGGAGGGTTCATGGCCAAGCAGGAAAAGATGGACCGACACTTGCGATGTTCTTTCTGTGGGAAAAGCCGCGATGAGGTGCGAAAACTGATTGCCGGCCCGACGGTGTATATCTGTGACGAATGCGTCAACCTGTGCAATGACATCATTGCGGAGGACTGGGAAGAAGCCAAAGAAGAGATTTCGTCAAAACTCAAGAAGCCAGCGGAGATCAAACATCACCTCGATCAGTACGTCATTGGGCAGGAACGGGCTAAACGCATTCTGTCCGTGGCCGTGCACAATCATTACAAACGCATCTCGTCAAAGGAAAAAGAGGTCGATGATATAGAACTCCAGAAGGGCAACATTCTTATGGTGGGTCCAACCGGGACGGGGAAGACCCTCTTGGCCCAGACCTTGGCCAAGTACCTTGACGTCCCTTTTACTCTCGCTGATGCCACGACGCTGACAGAAGCCGGTTATGTAGGAGAAGATGTTGAAAACATCATTCTGAAGCTTCTGCAAGCCGCTGACTATGATGTGGAACGGGCTGAGCGAGGAATTGTGTACATCGATGAAATCGATAAAATCAGTCGGAAGAGCGACAGTCCCTCTATCACACGGGACGTATCCGGCGAAGGAGTCCAACAAGCCTTGCTAAAGCTGATCGAGGGCACGGTCGCAAATGTCCCTCCGCAAGGAGGAAGAAAACATCCGCATCAAGAATTTATTCAAGTCAATACAAGCAACATTTTGTTCATCTGCGGTGGAGCGTTTGTTGGTTTGGAACAGATCATCGAACAGCGTCTGAATCGAAAAGCTATGGGGTTTGGGGCTGAAATTCGGGGAAGAAGCGACATTCGTTTAGGTGACCTACTGGCTAAGGTTCAGCCTGAAGATTTTTTGAAGTACGGCCTGATACCCGAATTCGTGGGACGATTACCGGTTGTTGCCACGTTAGAGGAGTTGGACGAGCGAGCGTTGATCCGTATCCTTACCGAACCACGCAATGCCTTGACCAAGCAGTACGAAAAGCTACTATCGTTCGAAAAGGTTAAGCTCCGATTCACGGAGGGAGCGTTGGGAGCGGTAGCACGAAAAGCCTATGCGCAGAAGACTGGTGCCAGGGGTCTTCGGGCAATTTTGGAGGAAGTGATGCTTGACGTCATGTACGACGCCCCCTCTCAGAAGCAGATCGCCGAGGTGATGATTACGGAAGATGCAATCTTGGGCAAAAACCCGCCGATGCGCATATTTGAGCATGAAAAAGACGCTAAGACTGCGTAAAAATTGTAGAAATTCTATAAATGATCGACGGCTCCTTAATTTATAACCCGTATGGGGCCGAGCCGGTCTCTTTTCCGGCCAGATAGTTTTATCTTCCTCCTTTTGCCTAGCATCTTCTGTCTTTCTCGACAATCAGGAACGTCGCGCTATACTTGCCTCGTGCATCTCTCGGATGGAGGCTTTGTGAAATACCCTGTTTCTTCGAGTCTTCGGCACAAAGACAAAATTATCGAACTTGATGTGGCACGTGAAATGGTCGTCTTGTTGGGTGTCAATGGGGATGTAATCGGCAGTCTGTCCTGGGACTTCGTCATCGATCAAATTCTCGCCTACCACCGGAAGGTCTCTATTCAAAAAGAAGTCCGATCAGAGCCTCGCATTTCGCTCACGTTCCGAGTGCGCTACAACAGTCCAGAGGGACCGCGATTCGAAAGTCGAGCAGGTGGTATTGGCGGCGGTGGGTTATTTATTGAAAGCCAATCCCCTCTTCCTGTAGGGACCAGATTGGCTATGGAGTTCTCGTTTCCAGAGAAATCCGAGGAATGGATGCCGGCAAAAGGAACCATAGCTTGGATCTGTCCGAAAGCCGACCAATATACCTTTAGTCCTGGAATGGGGGTACGATTCACTGAAATAGCCGAGGATGTCCGGGATCGAATCCATGAATTAGTGAAATCAATCCAGAATATGGGGCAAGCAGCCTAATCCGTTCCTGACTTACACCACCCAGAAAGGGGAAAACGGATTGTTCTATGACGTTTCCTGTCGTTTCTACAGCAGAGCACCAGGGTAAATCTCTCGTCGTTGACGCTGGGAAAGAGACGATCAACGTACATGACATCTCTGACCAGTTTCTAGGCTGCATGTCATGGGGCGCAATCATAGAGCGAGTACTTGTCAACGGTGAAGATGCCAGGTTCGCCCATTGTCGTACACAGCCTCGTGCGCCTCTTGCTCTAAAGATCCGGTATACGACGCCGGAAGGAAAGCAGTTCGACAGTCTAACGGGAGGAATCGGCGGCGGTGGGCTCTTTATTGAAAGTGGTGCTCCTCTCAGTCCGGGCACCGAGCTGACAGTTGAATTTGCTCTTCCGGATCGGCCGTGGGATAAACTGAAAGCGAAGGCGAAGGTTGCCTGGGTCCGCAATAAACCGGAGCGATACCTTTTGTTTCCAGGCATGGGCATTCAGTTTGTGGAGTTGGATAAGAAAGTACAGGAGCAATTAGTCGGACTGGTTGAGGCCTTGAACCGAAGTCGAAACCCCGCGTAGAACGAGAGAGTTTATCCTGATCAGCATGTTGCGTTCAGACGGTTATTCTACCACGTTATTATAATATTGTTGACATAGATCTGTCCTCCAAGAACCGACGCCGCTAAACTGCTTTCATTAGAAATGACTCTATCCCTTACTTAGCCGCCGACATAGCACTGTCTGACGAACTCTCGTTTTCTCTGAACCTAAAAACGTCGATTGAACCCTCGTTCTTCCTGTAATCTCTTGTCTCCACAACACAATCCATGCTGGAGGCGTTCACCCAATGGGTGAGACAAAAAGACGAGCACACAGGGGGCTGTTGGTGCGCCCCTACACCGTTGGGGTCGAAGCCCCCAATGGTCGACTGCAGGTGCGATGGGACAGCGAATCGGCGACGACCCCGTTCGGGTAGATGGCCTTCTTCCTCGAGTTCTTACACCTCACAGGGCTCTATGAACGCTGGCAGCGGGCGTGTCCGTTCACCTACACCGGTCCACAGGGTTCGCGCCGCGAGGACATCTTGGGCACGTGGGTTCTCTCGCTACTGGCCGGGCTCCGTCGGTATGCCCACATGAACGCCATCCGCTTCGATGGGGTGATGCCGGAACTGCTCGGCATGCATCGCGTGGTGACCGAAGACACGGTGCGACGGTTCCTTAAGGCGATCGACGAGACCGCGGGGATGGACTGGTTGCAGAGCCACCTCGATGCGTGTGTACAACCGCTGTTATCGGCCCCGTGGATTCTCGATGTCGATGTGACGGTGAAGCCGCTCTACGGCCATCAAGAAAGCGGGGTGATGGGGGACAACCCGCACAAGCCCGGACGTCCCTCATACACGTATCACACCTACCAGATGGCCGGCCTGCGCCTTGTGCTGGGCGTCGATGTCGAAGCCGGCAATCACAGGCATTCGCATACCACGCTTCCCGGCTTGGCACGGCTCATTGATCGATTACCCATCGAGCAGCGGCCGTATGGCGTGCGCGGCGATGCCGGCTTTGGCCATGACGCGGTCATGCCCCGCCTGGAAGAGCGGACTATTCCCTATCTGTTGAAGCGGCGCGCGACCACGAACGTCAAGCGCTTCGTCAAGCAGGTGTTCTGGCGCCAAGGGTGGACACAGGCTGGGGAAGGCTTCGAAGGACGCGAGGGCGAGCTCGCGGTAAGCGGCTGGCAGAAGGCGCGACGCGTGATCGTCTTGCGTCGTCGGCTCAAGGATGAGGGGGTGTTGAGCGACGAATCGTCGCAACTCGCGCGGGCTTCCTCGAAGCGAATGATGCCACAGGTCGCTATGAGTATTTCATGCTCGTCACCAGCCTGTCGCACGAAATCCGCACCGTGGCACAATTCTACCGTGATCGAGCCGACAGCGAGAACACCTTTGATGAATTGAAGAACCAATGGGGCTGGGGCGGCTTCACCACGGCGGCTTCACCACGCAAGACCTCAAACGCTGTCGCTTCAATGCCAGCGCCGTCGCCTTGGTGTATAACTGGTGGTCACTGTTCGTGCGTCTGGCGAATCCCAAAGCACGGATGGAATCCATTACCAGCCGACCGTTTCGGTTATCCGGCGTCGCACGCAAGATCAGCCACGCTGGGCAACAGTGGCTTGTGATCAGCCATTCCCATCGCTATGCACACCTCGCGCAAACGATGCTCATGCACGTCAGTCGGAGGCTTCAGCAATGGGCCACAGCCACTGCGGAGCAATGCACTCCGACTGCCGTCTGGCAACGGGCATGTGAGTTCTTGATGACCACGCTGACCGGCGTGAATTGGCTCAAACCGCTGCCGAATCGACTAGCAGGGGTGGGGTAATGTACGTTTTTAGGCTGAAACATCGATAGCTCATTGATAAACAATGGGGTTTAGTTGCATTGATACGTCGCTCATACTGAGCTCAAATGATGATTTGCTCACCGGTTCAGTTTGCTAGGAATTGAGAGAAATATAGAGTCCGTTGAGATGAGAATCACGCAGATTTCTGAGAGTCCTCTTGCACCAGTGGTGATTCTTTAGCCGCTTCGATGGATTGCTGGATTTCTTTTTTGGCCGCATCCATTTCGGCCTGAATCGTAGACATTTGAGGATCGACGCTATGACGGACATCGGTCACGGCTTGCCGGAACGTTCGCACGACTTCTCCCAGGCCTTCACCGAGATGCTGCAGGTCATCGGGAGATACTGCCGCTGCTGATTGCGGCGACTTGGCTTTGAGCGCGGCCTGTTGCGCCTGTATGCGAGCCACCGCATCTTTGTTCACAATGGCGGAAGGACGTTTAGCTGTCGGTTTTGCTCGGGAACCAGCCGGCAAAGGCGGATACGAAGCGTGAGCCCTCGGAGGAGGATCTATAGCTCGTTCCTCCATCGATAGCACCTGGTTAGGAGCAGGTGTTGCCGCATGATCAGGCGAAGAGGCCGATGTTTGCGGAACCTGAGGGCTGGTGTTGTACAGCAACGAGGCGGTAGTGCCGGGCGTCAGTTCAGGACCAGGGGCATAGGGAACGTTTGGCTTACTAATTGTTACTGACGATGATCCTGCAATCGGAGCCGGTGGCACTGCAATAGGTGTCTGAGTCCGAATGGCTTGTGACTGATCGGTTTTCTGTTCGACCTGATCTGAAGTGGGTTGGGGCGCTTCATTGACTTCTTTTTTAAACCCTTTCAATGCCTTGCCGACACCCTCGCCGATCTGCGGAAGACGGCCCGCTCCAAAAATGATCAGTACGATGACCAGAATGATAATGAGTTCTGAGAAACCCATTGTGCCGAACATGTACGGCCTCGCATGAACCGGAAGTACCCTGCCGGATGAGTGAATCTAGCCGCCCCGCAGACATGGTGTCAAGAAAGGATCAGAGGAGGATATTTCGAATATGAAAGGTCAGAGAAGAGACATGATTTCTGTTTGAAGCGGTAAGCCATGCACGACGGCTTCTCGATCCGATATATAGACATCAAGTTCACTCCTGATTCCAAATTCTCCCGGCAGGTAGATCCCTGGCTCGATAGAAAAGCAAGTTCTCGGCAGGAGCCGACGACTGTCCTGGGTTTCCAGGTTGTCGATATTGGCTCCATTACCATGGACTTCCTCACCGATCGAGTGGCCGGTCCGATGAATGAAGAAGTCGCCGTAGCCCGCTGCTCGAATCGTATTACGGCAGACATCATCGACTTCCCATCCGCAAGGAAATCGGCCTGTAATCACCTGATCCTGGACAAACGACAGTGCCGCATCGCGTCCGCGTCGAACATGCTCAAAGATCATGCGTTGCTTTGCTGGTACTTGCTTCCCGGTATACCCTGTCCAAGTGATATCCCCATAGACCGAGCCCGGTGTCGTTTGTTTCGCCCATAAATCGATCAGAACCAAGTTGTCTCGCATGATGAGGGAAGAGCGTGATTCTGTCGGCCCATAATGAGGGTCGGCACTATGGGTATCAATAGCTGCGATCGGAGCGTGGGATGTCGTCATGCCCGCATCGCGAATACGCGAAAGAATGAACTGTTGTAGGCCATATTCAGATAGCGAACGTTCGTTGGTAAGGCAAGACGCCACATGGGCGAAAGCCTCGTCGACGATGTTCCTGAGCATCGTCACTGCGTACCGATGGGATTCCAGTTGATCATCCGTCCAGACTGCCTCGAATCGTTGGACAAGATCGGCTGATGACACCACATCGGGCCCACAACTGCGAATCAACTCGACGGTACCCGCATCAACTCTGGACAGATACGGAACAGCGTTGAACGGAGAGTACTGCATAGCGATTCGCCGTCGACCTCGCAGTAGAGAGGCCAATAACAGACGTTGCTGTTCCCATGAGACATACTGCTGGACCTGACCTGGTAACTTGTCCAGCACATGCGATTCGATCCGGTGAAGGAGTTTGACCGGTTCTCCCGACGTAGGGATCCAATAGTACCATCGCCGCGTGACGTGTTGGGTCGGATCCAGGAGCAGAACCCGATACGCGAGCGGATCACTGCCACGAAAGTCGTAGAAAAGCCATCCATCTACCGTGCCCGTGTCTCCGAGTGCTTCTTGGATCGCAACGATCCGCATTTGGTGGGCCACATCGCTCATGGATTTCCATCTTATCCTCGGGGTACAGAGTCGTCAATCAAACCCTCAAGTCTACGTGTGAATCATGGTACACTAGCCCCCCATGATTCCAGAATCTACTCGAGACGTCCCATCTTATCGAATCACGTTCTTTTTGGGGCCTGAGTCGGTTGAGGGACGACCCGACGTGCTGGCCTGTGTGTTCAACGTGAAAAAAAGGAGCTGGAAAGCGGGCATCCAGGTCTCTGTCGAGATGAGGACCGATCAACTGTCGGTTCTTCGACAGAAAATGCGCCTTGCTGATCGGCTAGCGAAAAGTTTGACGGCACTCGACCCCCGTGAGCATCCTCACTACCAAGAACGCATAACGGATTTCTTTGCACAAGCCGTTTGTTGGTGCAAGCTGGATCTCAGATTGCAGGGAGGTTTGATCCAAGAAAATCAGCGAATCCTTGCCGATGAGTTGACGATCGAGTTGGATCATGAGGCCAACAATCGCGTAGACTATGTTCTCGCCTACATCTTGGCAGAGTTGGATCTGGTACCTGATCGTTCGGTGCCGTCATCCTATTAATGTCGAAGTTCATAGGGGGTTACATTCAGCAGCGAATTTGTTATAACGCATGCGGGGACTCGTGTATGATCGTTCATGCATTCCATCGTCGTGGGTGTGAAAAGGAAGGAGGCGTTTCACGTGAGACTCCCAATCGTGGTTCTCATTGTTGTCATCACATACTGTTCGGTGCTTGTCGCTCCGGCTTGGAGCCAGTCCTCATCCGCTGAGGCGCAGCAAGGAACCTATTCCGGAGCCGGGATGGGAGCTGCGTCAGCCGTTGCCACGATTCTGTATTTTCCGTTTAAAGCGGCATTTGCCATAGGGGGTGGAATAGTCGGCGGTCTCGCCTATGTTTTTTCGGGACTCAGTGAACCAACGGCCAAGAGTATCTGGGTCCCCAGCATTCTCGGAGACTATGCCATCGTTCCTGAGCATCTTAGTGGTGATCGTCCAATCCGTTTTCTCGGTGTGGCTGCCGAAAATGAGGGAGCTACGGTCACGCCTGCCCCGACGAACTAGGCTGCGCATTGAGTTATGAAACCTGTCATTGGCGTGACCCCAGACTTTAATGCCGGTGACAGGAAGGATATGGGCGGGCACGAGCCGACCTACTTCTTGCGGTCTCGCTACATTCGGGCTGTTGAAGAGCTCGGCGGTATTCCTCTGATCCTTCCTTTAGTAGCGGAACCGTCCGCTCGGCGACGGCTTCTTGACCGTGTCGATGGGTTGCTCATCACAGGCAGCGGACCGGACCTTCCCCCCCGTCTCTATGGAGAGCGGCAGCGCTACAAATTTCAGCTTGTGAGTGAGCGCCGTGCCGACTTTGAATTGGAGTTAGTCCATCAAGCAAGGAAACGGAATCTTCCGCTCCTGGGAATCTGCGGAGGGATGCAGACGGTGAATGTGGCCTGTGGAGGGAGTCTGTATCAAGACATTCCTGCTCAAGTACACGGCGCGTTGAATCACCGTCAAAAAGCGAAGGCGGTCTATGTTACTCACCCGGTCACCGTGATGCCCACTAGCCTCTTGAACAAGGTGGTTGCAAGAAGAAAGCTCATGGTGAATAGTTCCCATCACCAATCGGTCAAGACAGTCGCTCCGTCGCTCCAGGCATGCGCTGTGGCACCTGATGGGATTATAGAAGCGATCGAATCCCCCGCGCATCGGTTTCTACTCGCTATCCAATGGCACCCGGAATTCTTGTTCGAACGGCACGCGGTCCATCGTCGGTTGTTTGAAGCGCTGCTAGATGCGGCCCGCCGGGCACGTGCATGAGTTCTCTGGACCGTACCAACAATCACAACCAACCGGTTCCAGTGGTCTTTTGCTATACTTTGACCTCAGATGGAGCCTCAGCGCATTGAGCCCATCACAGCAAATCTTGGCACGTTGGGCTCGAGAAAGATCGTGAGCAGCCGACTTCTCCGGACGAAACCCATCGATCAAATCCTGGCCGACGCAGAACATCCCGAACATCGTCTGAAGAAAACATTGACGGCGTGGGATCTCACGGCGCTTGGGCTCGGCGCGATTATTGGGACCGGCATTTTCGTCCTGGTCGGTACCGCCATAGTTGGTGATGCGCACCGGCCGGGAGCGGGACCGGGGATTGTCCTCTCCTTCATTATTTCGGGCGTCACCTGTGCATTAGCCGCGCTGTGTTATGCCGAATTTTCAGCGATGATCCCGGTTGCGGGGTCAGCGTATACTTTTTCTTACGCCACGCTGGGAGAGTTTCTTGCCTGGCTCACGGGATGGAACCTGATCCTGGAATACGGTGTGGCATGCGTGGCGGTTGCCATCGGTTGGTCCGGCTATTTCAATAAGTTACTGATGCTCGCGGGCCTGGAACTGCCCTATTGGGCAACCAATCCACCGCACTGGGCAGGTGGCCCGGAGGGAAGTATCGCCAATTTCCCAGCTGCGATCATCATATTGTTGGTCACGCTCCTCCTCGTGATAGGAATTAAAGAAAGTGCGCGCGTAGCCGGTCTGATCGTACTCCTCAAACTTGGGGTGATTCTCTTCTTCATCGCGGTTGGGGCTCCCGCTGTCAACGCAGATAATTGGAAACCCTTCATGCCCAATGGCTTCGAGGGCGTTCGAGCCGCGGCAGCCATCATTTTCTTTGCTTATATCGGGTTTGATGCTGTCTCTACTGCTGCAGAGGAGGCCCGCAATCCTCAACGAGATGTTCCGATCGGTATCATCGGCTCACTGGCTATTTGTACGGTGCTCTATATTTCCGTGGCTGCTGTGATCACCGGTCTGGTCCCCGTCACCCAAATTGACATTCATGCGCCGGTGGCCGAAGCGCTGAGCGTCGTTGGGTTCAAATGGGGCGCCGCTATTGTGGCTATCGGAGCTGTGGCGGGTATTACGAGCGTATTGGTTGTGATGATGCTGGGGCAAATCCGTGTCTTCTTTGCCATGTCGCGTGATCAACTCTTAAGCCCTGGACTATCCAAGGTTCATTCCACATTTGGGACCCCGCATCGCGCCACCATTCTAACCGGAGTCGTCGTCGCAATTCTTGCAGCGTTCTTTCAGATAGGGGAAGCAGCCGATATGACCAACATTGGGACCTTCTTCGCCTTTGTGTTGGTCTGCATTGGTGTCTTGCTGCTACGGTACACGAAGCCGGATCTGCCCAGACCATTTCGTATTCCCTTGATGCCTTTCGTGCCTATTTTGAGCATATCGGCATGTCTTTACCTAATGGCTGGTTTGCCTTGGGCAACATGGATCCGTTTTGTGGTATGGACGATCATTGGCATTCTCGTGTATGCCGCTTATGGGATGAAACACAGCAAATTAGCGCACCGGCCGTCAACAGTGGTTCGCATTCACGATGAAGCAGGGAGCATTCATGATGGAGGCTAGTCCGACTTTCCAGAAGGCTGGGTGGCGGAAGTAGGTGTAATGGTGGAAGACCCTTCAACGGGAAGTGTGGCAGTTCGACCCGTGTTCGTGACGGGAGCAGTCGGGACAGGCGATTCAGAGGAGGTACCTACTGGAGCGACCGCGGGCTTAGGGGGAGTAGGCGGTTTTGGTGTGGTGGTCGCCGGCTTGGGAGGTGCCGGCCTTTCTGGCTTAATGCCTCCTTCCCAAGCTGGACCCGAATACATGTCCGCCGCTAAGCCCTTTGTTTTCCATTTTTCCTCGAAATCAGCTGCGGCCTTATTCGGTGTTTCACCGACGCCCATGACATCGTTCCAAGGATAGACCTTGGGTCCGATCTGACAGCCTGATTCCGTCCTCCGCAAATACAAAGCGATCGGATTACCCCGGTAGGGCCCAAGGAAAATATGGACGGATCCAACGTACTCAAGCAATGAGGCCATAAGGCCCTCCAAGGAGCGTGCATGATGCCACAAGAGATGAGAAGAGGGCAAGATATTCAGCGGGGAGGTTTGAGTTTCGCTTCCTCACTGCATTGAGAGGAGGTCTTTCATTTTGATAGAGCTCAGCCGATTCTCCCAAAGGTCATAGGTCGGCTTTCGAAAATCGTTCTCGTGTCTGGTCGATAGAGCGTAAAAGAGCCTTGTGGCTTCGGCAACCCACCACAAGTTTGGCATCAGAAATCATCACGGACCGATAGGGAAGAAGGAACCGTTCTTTCAAGCGACGAATACGTGCGAGAGACTGGGCCAACCGTCCGGAAGAGATGTCCCCGTTTGCTACCGCCTTATCAACGGCATTCAGCGCGGCTACGGCTCTGTTGCGATCTCTACAGATCAACGGCATGTCGCAGCCGGCCTGGATGGCCTGTATCGAGGCGTCGCCGATGCCATAGTGGTCAATGACGGCATGCATCTCGAGATCGTCCGTCAACACGACACCGTCGTAGTGTAACTCTTCACGAAGAAATCTCCCGATGATCGTCGGGGACAGGGTTGCCGGCCGGTTCTCATCCAGAGTCTGATACACAACGTGGGCGGTCATCATCGTTGCTACGCCGCTCGCGATCGCGCGTCGGAATGGTGGAAATTCAATACGCTCAAGTCGCTCGCGCGGCGTCGTCACGACGGGCAACTCCTTGTGCGAGTCCGAGTTCGTATCGCCATGGCCAGGAAAATGCTTCCCACAAGCTACGATGCGATTGTCCTGGAGACCTCCCACTGTGGCCAACCCCAATTCAGATACGATATCAGGGGTCGTGCCGAATGCTCGATCGCCGATCACCGGATTGGCGGGATTGCTGTTCACATCCAACACCGGTGACATATTCATGTTGATGCCGACGGCCTTGAGCTCTTTCGCGGTCGTCGCTGCCGCGGCGTAAACTAGTTCGGAAGAGTGGCATCGCCCTAATACTTCGCACGGTGGGAAAATCGTAAAGTCTTTCGGCAACCGTGAGACACGTCCGCCTTCTTGATCGATAGAGATAAGAAGGGGAGAGTGCGGACTACAGCGTTGAAGATCGCTTGTCAATTCAATGATCTGTGCGATCGATTCGAGATTTCTCGAAAACAGAATGACGCCGCCAAGCTTATATTCTCGGAGGAAGGACGCGAGTTCAGCTGAAACGGTGGTGCCGTCGAACCCTATCATGAAGAGTTGGCCGATCTGGTCATAAGACATGTTCGAACCGTTTTTCCTGCCCCTACAGGGAGCGATCGATAAGGAACTGGATCAGCAGTCTGGTTCCGATGCCGGTTGGGCCTTTGGGAATGTATGCCCGCTCCCGCTCGCTCCAATCGGTACTGGCGATGTCGAGATGCACCCAAGGGGCGTCGCCGACGAACTTGCTCAAGAAGAGCGCAGCCGTGATCATCCCTCCCCCACGTCCACCGATGTTCCGCATGTCAGCCACATCGCTGCGCAGTTGCTCGAAATATTCTTCCCATAACGGCATTTCCCATACCCGCTCGCCTGCTCGAAGGCCGGCCTTGCGGATCGCTTCTTTCAACCTCGCATCGGTGCCGAACATGCCGATCGCGAACTGACCCAGCGCGACGACGCAGGCTCCCGTCAGCGTGGCGATGTCGATGAGCGCGGCCGGCTTGAATCGGGTTGCATAGGCGAGGCCGTCGGATAGGATCAGGCGACCCTCAGCGTCTGTGTTCTGCACCTCCACCGTTTTCCCGGAAAGGGTCTTGACGACATCACCGGGTCGCATCGCCCGTCCCCCCGGCATATTTTCCGCCGCCGGTAGGATGCTGATGAGATGAAGCGGTAACTTCAGACGCGCCGCCGCCCGCATCGCGGCCAACACCTCCGCTCCACCGGTCATGTCGGCCTTCATCTGTTCCATATTCTCCGCCGGTTTAAGCGAGATCCCACCCGTGTCGAAAGTGATCGTCTTCCCGACGAGCACGACCGGGCGGTCATCTTTTTTCTTGGCTCCGTGGTACTGGAGAATAATGAACTTCGGCGGCTCGTGGCTGCCTTTCGCGACCCCCAGTAACGCACCCATGCCGAGTTTTTCCATCTCTTTTTGTTCGAGGATCTTGAGATTCACGCCGGCTTCCTTCGCCACGGTCTTCGCTTCATTGGCGATTCTGGTCGGTGTCATCACATTGGACGGATGGTTGCAGAGATCTCGAACGAAGACCGTCGCTTCAGCGGTCGCGACACCGCGACGAATCCCTTCGGACAGCTGACGGAGTTGATCTTTCTGGGGAGCCAGAATGGTCATTCTCTTCACTTCTTTGCCTATCGGGCCGTCGCTGCGATACGTCGTGAATTGATAGCTCCCGAGAATCGCTCCTTCGGTCACGGTCTGGCCCATGTCAATCAGCGAGGTCTCATGGGGCGCGACGCTCGGCAACACCACCGTAAAGGCGCTGCATTTGGCATGGCGAACCCGTTTGGCGGCATGCCCCATCGCTTGTCGAATCTGATCCAAGTTCAGCTCATGTTTCTTCCCAAGGCCGACAAGAATCAGCCGCTTCGCCGGAATTTTTCCGTGTGTGTGAAATACGACCAGCTCACCGACCTTTCCGTCAAACTCCTTTGACTGCAAAAGCTCTCGGAGCGCCCCTCCGAGCGCTCGATCGAGAATGACCCCATCTTCCTTAGGGAGTCCCTCTCCTTCACAAAATAGGAGGACAAGCGCCGCTGTGTTCTCAGTGTCGACCCGGGCTTGTTTCGCTTCAACTCGCATGATGTTCATCCAATTCTCCTTTGATGTGTCAGTCAACAACCGTCATCCGATCGACAGAGAAGGCCTTTCACACTCCCCGCATATCGGGTGCCCAGATGTACTTGTGGAGCTGCAGCTGAAGGCGAATGGGCAGTCGATCTGCCAGGATCCATTCGGCCAATTGTTGTGGATCCAGCGCACCGAATACAGGACTAAAGAGGATTGGGCAGCGATCAGTCAACCGAAAGCGATCCAGCATGTTTTTAGCCCATTCGTAATCACTCCGATCTTGAATGACGAATTTCGCTTCGTCCTGTGGCCGTAAACGTTCGACATTGAGCCAGTGCATCCGTTCCGTCATGCCGCTTCCCGGGCATTTCACGTCCAGAATAATACGGACCGACGGGTGAACTACGGCGGTATCCACCGCTCCGCTTGTTTCCAGGAGGACCGTGAAGCCTTCTTCGCACAACCGACGCAGCAGCGTGGCCGTATCCGGTTGTGCTAACGGTTCACCTCCCGTCACTTCAACCAACCGACAGCCATAGGATCGCACCTGGTCGAGAAGATCATCGATGGACCGATCTGTTCCGCCGACAAAAGCATATTCCGTGTCGCACCAGGTGCACCGCAGAGGACAACCGGTCAGACGCACGAATACGCACAGGAGGCCGGCAAAGGTCGACTCACCTTGAACGCTATGAAACACTTCGGTGATGCGCATGAGCCGTGTGTGAGTTTATCGAATAGTCGATTGGATGATTCGCCGGGAGATGGTTGATCCGATCACAAGCAGCAGCTCATTGCCATTTGACAATCGGCCAGTTCTCGCGCCGGGCGATGGACGCCATGCCACGAATCGGATTCACCACCGTCGGATGACCTACGGCCCGGAGCAAGTCTAGATCGCCGGGACTGTCTCCATACGCATAGCATTGAGACAGATCCAGCGTCAGTTCATGGGTCAACCGATCGATGAGCCGGCGTTTCCCCTCGCCATAAGGAAGAGGGGGCACAAGGAACCCGGTATAGAGGCCGTTCTGTTGCTCCAACCGACTCGCAAAACATCGATCAGCTCGAAGCGCGTCAGCGACAGGGGCGATCAGGAAATCGATGGACCCTGTCACGAAAATGATGGCATGGCCGGCACGGCGATGTTCGTCGAGCATCCGCATGGCGACGGGAGAAACACGAGGACATAATTCCTCGCGGCAAAACTCCTCACCCAAGAGTTGAATGACTTGCGAAGGTTTTCCGGCCAGGTACAGCTTCCGCTCGCGGAGAGGGTGCAGCGAGAATGTAGGGAGATGTCGCATGAGCCAGGACGCACTCTCGCGAGCTTCAGGCCAACCGATGACACCGCGTCGCCACAGCCAGCGAAAAAATCTTACTTCGCTCGCTTCACCAGGTAAAATGGTATTGTCGACGTCGAAAAATGCCGCAATGGAAGAAGAGAGACCGCGTTGGCCTGTTTGTATCATGGAGAGCGCCTCAACAATGAGATGCCGATTTTACCGGACGAGCGGTTGATTGACAAGAATTTTACCCTCCTCCTATAATATAATACCTCCCTTCAGTCGGCGTCCCTCGGGACGTTTCGAATCATTTGGTGGCCGAAGTGGTGGAATGGCAGACACGCACGTTTGAGGGGCGTGTGGCGAAAGCCGTGCGGGTTCAAGTCCCGCCTTCGGCACCATCGATCTAAACAGCTTCTGCTGATTTCCCCGCTGAAGACCTCCGGGCCATTTGGATCTAGACTTTTCCACATTTCTCATAGGAAACTGCTGCTTTCCTTAGGAACAATAACTTCGGCCGAAGACGAAAGTCTTTTCCTGGGGAAGGCCGGACTCGATCATCGGTTCGTGAAATGGTTGCTCCCACGAGCCGAACCGGCTTTCGATGTATGATCGATGTCGCCCAGCAAGGAGCCTCATCATGAGTCCTACGAGCCATCTTCATGAATTAGATCTGCTGCGCAGGCAGGTAGCTGATCTCGGACGTGAACTTGCCGAACGAGACCGAGTGCTGCATGAACGGACTCGACACCTCCAAGTCGCACTAGCTCTTGCTCACCTGGGGAGTTGGAATTGGGACATCGCAAGCGGCGAGGTGGAGTGGTCGGATGAACTCTACCGGATCTTCGGCTATGAACCCCGATCACGAACGATGACCTTCGACAGCTTTGTGTCGGCGGTACTCCCGGACGATCATGACCGGGTCTTGGCGTCGATCGATGACGCGTTGGCAGGGAAGGCTACCTATGATATCGAATTCCGGATCGTCCGCCAAGATGGTGAGATACGGATGATTCACTCCTGTGGCGAGGTTATCCGTGACAGCAGCGGTCAACCCCTTCGTATGTTCGGGACAGCCTTGGACGTAACCGATCGCAAGCGAGGAGAGTCGGTACTCAAGCAACGCGAGACGTACTTCCGCGCGCTGATTGAGCATTCCTCCGACATTATTACGGTTCTCGATCAAGGCGGGGTCATCCAGTTCGAGAGCCCCTCAATCGAGCGATTGCTCGGGTATGCACAACACGAGCTCAATGGACGAATCGCATTCGAATTCGTCCATCACGAGGACCTTCCTGCTGTGACCGAGAAGTTTCGGTTGCTGATTGAGCGGCCTGGAACACCTCAAATGGCCGAATTCCGTTTTCGCCACAAAGACGGCTCGTGGCGCAGCTTGGAAGGAATCGGCCGGGCGACGAGTGATCCAGAAGGCCGATGGAGTGTGATCGTAAATTCACGTGACATCACCGAGCGGAAACTCGCGGAGGCGATGCTACGGACCGCACAAGAAAAACTCCGACAAGCCCTCCAGGCGTCCGGTACAGGTTTATGGGACTGGAATACTGAAACGAACGAGGCGGTCTTATCCGAAGAATGGAAGTATCAGCTCGGCTATGAGCCGACGGAAATGTCGGACTCATTTGAGACATGGACGACGCATCTCCACCCCGATGATCACGATAGGGCGGTTGCGTATGTACGAGACTACCTTTCCAGTCGCGAGGGAGATTATCGACAGGAATTTCGGTTGAGGCACAAGGACGGGACGTACCGGTGGATCGAAGCGCGAGCCTCGTTTGTCGCCGAAGCGGATGGGCGAAGTATTCGTCTCCTCGGCTCACACACCGACATTACTGATCGCAAACGAATGGAAGAGTCAGTGCGGGAGAGTGAAGAATGGTACAGGACTTTGGTCGAGCTTTCGCCATCGGGGGTATTCGTCTTCAGTGAAGGACAAACGGTCTATATCAACCACACGGGCGCCGTCCTCCTGGGAGCGAGGGATGCTCAGGAAATTTTCGACCGGCCGACGTTTGAGTTCATCCATCCGGACTATCATCAAGAAGTTCGTGAAAATGTGCGACGGCTGCTGAACGGCGGAATGTCCGTCCATAGTGCGGAACGAATGTATCTGAAGATGGATGGAACACCGATTCCGGTTCAGGTCGAGGCAGCTCGGATCACATGGAACGGTAAGCCGGCCATCCTCGGCCTGTTCTCCGATATCACCGAGCGCAAACGGGGTGAAGACCGTGTGCGAGAAATGAACCTGGCCTTAGCTCAGGCCATGCCGGGTATTTTCCGAGTCGACTTTGATGGCCGCTATCTGGAGGTGAATCAGCTCTATGCGGCGATGCTGGGGTATGAACCATCCGAATTACTCGGACGAGCCTGGGAGCCGACCGTGCACCCAGAAGACTTGTGCATCGCTCAACATGCGTATAAACAGTTGCTGGAAAAAGGAAAAGCGGAATTCGAATGTCGAGCTGTGCGCAAAGACGGTTCCATCTTCTTTAAGCAGGTCCTGATGGTAAGGAGCAAACCGTCGGTCGGCGGGTTTCTCGGCCACCATTGTTTCATGCGCGACATTACCGAACGTAAGCAGACGGAGGAGGCGTTGCGCGCCAGCGAGGAGCGCTATGCGCGTGCCACTGCCGTCGCCAAAGTGGGTGTGTGGGAATTGGATGCTCTAAAGGGCCAATACCATGGCGACGGCAATCTGAAGGCCCTTTTCGGTTATGGATTGGAAGAGCTTTCTACGGATCCCTTCGTTTGGTTGAAGCTGGTTCATCCGGACGACCAGGCGATTGCCATGCAGAACTGGGAACTGGTGCAAAGTGGGGCTGCCGATGCCGCTCACTATGAGCTCCGTCACATAAAGAAGGATGGCTCTATTATCTGGGGTGACGTGCGAGCCCGTGCTGTCCGAGATCGAGATGGACAAGTGACGCACCTGATCGGCGCCACCGTCGATATCACCGAGCGTAAACAAACCGAGGAGTTGCTTCGGGAGAGCGAGGCGATGCTGCTACTTGCTCAGCGGAGCGCGCGAGCCGGCGTGTGGGACATTGATTTGCGTACAAGCACATCCCGATGGTCGGCACCGTACTATGAACTGTTGGGAGTATCGCGCGATGTGACACCATCGTATGAGAATTGGATCGCGTATATTCACCCCGATGATCGTGCAAGAGTGGAGGCTGAGTTTGCGCAAGCCGTGAGGGAGGGTGGAGGACAACGTATCGAGTTTCGCATTCTGCGCGATGGCGAGGAGCGCTGGCTTCACGGAGAGGGTCATGTCACGTGTGATGCAGACGGCAAGCCCGTCCGGATTTCCGGCATCACATGGGATATCACCGAACGCAAGGCGGCGGAGGAGGCGTTGCGCGAAAGCGAGGAGCGATTCTCCAAGGCCTTCCGCACAAGCCCTCATCTGATCGGGATCACGGAGCTTGAAACCGGTCGTTGCATCGAGGTGAACGACGCCTGTTTGAAGGTGTACGGTTTTTGTCGAGAAGAAGTGATTGGAAACACCACATTGATGCTCGGAATCTGGCCTGATCTTCAAGAACGAACCAAGTTGATCGATCACCTCAGATCCAAAGGATCAGTCCGAAATCGAGAAGTGTCGATGCGGATGAAGAATGGGGACATGCGTCAATTCCTCATCTCGGTCGACCTGATCACCCTCAAGGGGAAAAGGTGTCTGCTGACGATCGGCAACGATATTACGGAGCGCAAACGGATGGAAGTTGCCTTGCGGGAGAGCGAGGAGCGTTATGGGCGGGCCACTGTTATCGGCAAGGTGGGTGTGTGGGAAATGGATATCGAAAAGAATCACTACTATTATGGAGACGCCAATCTGAAAGCCATCTTTGGTTATGCCCCGGAGGAACTTTCTCCCGAACCTTATGCCTGGCTGAACTTGGTCTTTCCCGGCGATCGACCAATTGCTGTGAACAATTGGGAACGGATGCGGGACGGAACAGCGGACATGTGTCGCTGCGAGCTTCGCATGGTCAAGAAAGACGGCTCCATCGTTTGGACCGATGTGCGATGCCATAGCGTTCGTGATCAGAACGGACGGTTGACTCGGTTGATCGGTGCCATAGTCGATATTACCGAGCGCAAACAGGCGGAGGAGGCGCTGCGAGCCAGTGAAGAACGTTTTGCCAAGGCGTTCCGAGCCAGTCCCCATCCGGTCGTCGTCAGCGAGCTGGACTCTGGCCGAGTAGTGGACGCCAATGATGCTGCCTATCAGTTATTTGGATATTGCAAAGAAGAAGTTGTGGGATACACCACGTTACAGGTGGGTCTCTGGCATTCAGCGGAGGAACGGGCTCGCTTTGTCGAACGATTGAAACGTGTCGGATCTGTCCGGAACATGGAAGTAACCCTGCGGAGCAAGAGCGGAGAAATCCGCCAGTGCCTGTTGTCGTCGGAACTCATTGAGTTGAACGGTAAGCCGTGTAGCGTAACGGTTGGGGATGATGTCACAGAGAGCAAACGGATGGAGCGAGCGCTGCGGTTGACCCAATTCTCAGTGGATCAGGCAGTAGAGGCGATCCTATGGGTCGATCAGACTGGTCGAATATTCAACGTCAATGAGACCGCATGCCGAATGTTGGGGTATGCACGGCAGGACCTGACGACCATGACGATGCACGACATCGACCCCAATTTTCCTGTGGAACGATGGTTGGAACATTGGAATTACTTAAAGAAGCAGGGAGCGTTGGTGTTTGAAGCTACGTATTGGTCACGAACCGGTACTGTCTTAGAGATGGAGGTGACCTTTAATTATCTGCAGTATGATGGGAAAGAGTATGGCTGTGCAATCCTAAGGGATATTGGAGAACGCAAGCGGGCGGAGGCGGAACTCCACCGCTCCCATACGTTCTTGCGACAGGTGATTGACACGGACCCCGACCTCATTTTTGCCAAGGACCGCGAAGGATATTTTACCATGGCCAACAAAGCTGTGGCCGATTGGTATGGCTCTACGGTGGAAGACTTAGTCGGGAAATCGGACGCCGACTTCAATCCCAATGCGGAAGAGGTGGAGTGCTTTCGGAAGAGCGATCTTGAGGTGATTCATTCCGGGAGGGATCGGTTCATCCCGGAAGAGAGGATCACCGATGCAGGGGGAAGGACGCGCTGGTTACAAACGGTCAAAAGGCCGATTTTCGATGACCAGGGACGTGTCCATATGGTGCTCGGAACCGCGACCGATATCACCGAGCGTAAACGAATGGAAGAGATACTCCTGCAGCGGGAGCGGGACTTGAGCGCGGCACTTCAAGAACGGGAGCGGATCAGTCAAGACCTCCACGATGGCATTCTTCAATCCTTATACGCAGTCGGGCTGGGATTAGAAGCGTGTAAACCACTGATCAAGAAACAACAAGATCATGTGGCGGAGAAATTCATGGCGACATTAAATCAAGCCATTGGACAGCTCAACCAAGTCATGACGGAAGTCCGGAATTTTATCGCCGGACTCGAATCTCAAGTGATGCAAGGCGGAGACTTCTCGGCCGCCCTGCGAACCATGGTCGAAACGATGTCCACATCCTCTTCCGCCAGATGTCGGGTGAGAATCGATGATGCAGCGGCACGGCGGCTTTCCACCGAACAGGCGCTCCATATTATCAACATTGTACGGGAAGGATTGAGTAATGCACTGCGCCACAGTCGGGCTAAACAGATCACGGTGTCGCTCCGAGACCTCATCCGCTCAGATCGTCTCGCCGTGACGGATGACGGCATTGGATTTAATACACGGTCGGTTCAGGGAGTCGGTCATGGATTAGTCAACATGGCGGCACGGGCTCAAAAAATACGAGGCTTGTTCGCCATTCAGTCAAAACCTGACAAGGGGACGAGGATTTGCCTCGATCTTCCGAAGGATACCCATTATGCTCACAACTAAAACTCAAGCCATTCGAGTCGTGCTTGTCGACGATCATGAGGTCATTCGGGTGGGGTTGCGGACGGTGCTCGGCCAAACTCATGGAGTCACCGTTGTAGGCGAAGCAGGGACCATGGCGGATGCAATTCAACAGGCGCAGAAGGTGAAACCCGACGTGATCTTGATGGATGTCAGACTGCCGGACGGATCCGGTGTCGATGCCTGTCGGGAAATTCTAGGGATGCTTCCGGGGACACGGATCATTTTCTTGACGTCCTATGCCGACGATGACTCCGTTCTCGCCGCAGTGCTCGCCGGCGCTCATGGCTATGTCCTCAAAGAAATCGATTCGCCCGCATTACTCGAAGCCATCCGGTCGGTTGCCAACGGCCAGTCGATTTTGGACTCCAGTGTGACCGAACGCGCTCTACGATGGTTGAGGGGGCTTCACGATCTGCCGTCCATTCCTGGTACGGATCAACTGTCTTCTCAGGAAGAACGAGTCGTCGCACTGGTCGCCGAGGGAAAGACCAATAAGGAAATCGCCGTCGCGCTCGGACTCAGCGACAAGACCGTCAAGAATTACTTGGCAAACGTATTTCAAAAGCTTCGCATTACTCGTCGCGCACAGGCGGCCGCCTTTTTTGTGAAACGGCAAGGATGAGCGATAACATTCGGCTCTACTCCTTTTAGGGGCAAAAATCTAACCTGGCGGCTATCCTTCAGACCTGGGCTCTCCTCTTGCCTTTCCTGTAAGGTTACGTCAACTGATTCGTATTCATAACTATCCCGTGCGCACACCGGGAGGTCCCGCATGGTTGCTGGTCTCTTCCTAGGGTTGCTCCTGTTCCTCAGTTTCTTTTTGTGGGCACTGATTCGGCAGCGCCAAGAGAACGTCCTAAATTCAACGGCCGTCGCGGCGACCAATTGTAGCGTGCTCGTGACGGATGCCACGTTGCCCCACCATCCCATCACCTATGTAAATCCGGCCTTCCTATTGCTGACCGGCTATGCCGAACAGGAGGTGATCGGCCGATCGACATCCATCTTGGCCGGCCGGGATACAGATCGGGCCTCCATGGAAAAACTTGCGATGGCTCTCCAAGATGGATGGGCCTGTCGTGTGCGGTTGTGTCATTACCGTAAGAACGGGACCACATTTTGGAATGACGTATCGCTGTCACCGGTGAAAGACCGTCAGAGTCGAGTGACGTCGATCGTTTGGACAATGAACGAAGTGTTGCAACAAGAACCTGTCGTAGAAGCGTCTGAAAGAACCCAAGACGCAGACATCGCCGCTCGTCGGCAGGCCGAACAGGCGCTCCGAGATGGCGAGACGCGACTTGATCTTGCCGTGCAGACAGGACAGGTCGGGTTCTTTGAACACGACCATCGGACTGATTCCTTCTCTTGGTCACCCATCCTACGAGACATCTATGGTGTCGGTATCGATGAGCCAGCTTCATGGCAGCGCTATCTCGAACTGGTTCACGCTGACGATCGGGTTCGGATAATCTCTACGGTCCAACGAGCCTGTGATGCCACAGGCAATGGCCGGTATGAGGTCGAGCACCGTCTTGTCAGACCAGATGGCGCCGTGCGCCATATCAGTCTTCGTTCCGTGACCTCGTTTGATCGTGATGGTTCTTTGCGGCAGCCGGTGCGCACACTCGGAACGGTCGTCGATGTAACTCATCGTAAGAATGTGGACGTCCGGCGGCGCGAGACAGCGAGAATGGAAGCGATCAGCACCTTTGCCGGTGGCATCGCACATGAGCTGAATAATGGCCTTACGGCTGTACTCGGCTTCAGCGAGTTGACGCTCCCGTTGATTCCTGCTGAGAGCAAGGCCCATCGTCATATCAGACAGGTCATCGCGGCGGGAAAAAAATCCCGTGAACTGATCCAGCAGTTGCTGGCCTTCGGTGGGCACAACGACCAAGATCGCTGCCCACTGGTACTCCATTCCTTGGCGAAAGAATCCCTCAGGTTCCTTCGTCCGACGATCCCTTTATGGATTGAGCTCCGAGCGCAGGTTACCCACGCGACCAACCCTATTTTGGCCAGTGCCGTACAGATGCATGAGATGATTTTCAACCTAGTCGATAACGCCCTTCGTGCAATGAAGGAGACAGGAGGAGTCCTTGAGGTGCAGCTTCAGAACCGGCAATTTGTAACGGATCAGATTCTGCCTTCCGGACGACTCCCTGCTGGATGGTACGTTTGCCTGAGCGTTCAGGATACAGGTGGTGGCATGGATCCTGATGGAGTCAGTCGATTGGTCGCCTCATTTGTGTCGTCCACGGCCGTCAGCGAGAGGCGGAACGTTGGGCTAGCGGTCGTCTACGACATCGTCACGGCGCATGGCGGTACCTTGATGGTTGAGAGCCACATTGGCGCCGGTACGACGGTATCGGTCTACCTACCCGCTCTTCCGATTTGCGCTTCCTCTACGACTCAGGCAGACGACCCGCTTCCCCGCGGACACGAATGTATTTTATTCGTCGATGACGAAGACTCCGTGCTGCGTTTCGCAAGAGAAGTGTTGGAATCCCTCGGCTACTATCCGGTGGTATGTAGGACGGCTGCCGAAGCATTGGAAGTCTTTCAAGTCGAACCCAAACGGTTCGACTTGTTGATCACCGACCGGACGATGCCAGGAATGAGCGGGAATCGCCTGGCTCGGGAATGTCGACAACTGCGACCGGATTTCCCGGTCATTCTCTGCAGCGGGTCAAATGGTGTACCTGGCCTGGACGATACCTGTTCGCAGAACGTTACGGAATGCCTCCTCAAACCGCTTACGTTACATGAGCTGGCATATGCCATCCGCCGGGCATTGGACCAGTCTCTTGCCTGTCCGGAATCTCCGGGTGTGCCGACCAACTCAGCCCCAGAATCACCCAGAATATCGATTGAGGTCTCGGATGCCGTCGGTCCTCGTGGTTGATGATCAGGACCAAGTTCGTCAGCTCATCCGGGAAACGTTGGAGCAGGCCGGTTATGAGGTAGCAGAGGCCCGTGACGGGAGAGAGGGGCTTGACCGGTATCGGGCTAGATCGACGGATCTTGTCATCATGGATATTCTCATGCCGGATCAAGACGGATTAGAAGCCATCATGGCGCTCCGTCGGGAGTTCCCCGATATTCGTGTCATTGCGATGACAGGGGGAAGTGATGCGATCGGCATCCTCAATTTCCTGGACGTCGCCAAGATGCTTGGAGCCAGGCGGACGCTTCAAAAGCCATTTGAACTGAAAGTCCTGCTCGATACGGTTGCTGCCGAACTGATCGTCTAGACGACTCACCACGCGCTCAACCTTCTTCGCATTGACAATCACGCCACGGTCCCGTCAGACTCCGCATTCCATGCCTGGATCATGCCCATCATGAGATTTCTCAATCTGTCTCTGGGGACCCTCGTTGCCGCAATTGGGTTCTGGCTCATATGGGGAGGAACGGTCTCCACGATCATCGTGGTTGGATGGGCTCTGAGCGTAGGGCTTTTCTTATGGTTCATGACGGAGTCAATTGCGGCACTATGGGCATGGACGACCTTGTTGCTCGGCCTCGAAAGCTTTGCCTGGCCGTTGGTGTTGATGATTCAATTCAGAGGTCAGGCGGAATCACTTCCTGAATCCGAGATGGGAACGATTCTTTCAGCCGTCGTGCTGGGTCTCTTCTCATCCGTGTTTTGGATTTCATTTTCTTACGGCCTGTTCAGGCGGGCGCGTAAAAAACCGGATGGGACTCTATCTCTGGAGAAGGCTGCGACGGTGTCGATTTCCCGGGCGAACAAAAGAAGAAAGGCATCTAATTAGCCATTTTCGACCGGGTCGATGTCGATGACGAATTTAATCCGCCTGTTGCGATACTCTCGCTCCATTTTCTGGACGGAATCATGAATCCGTCGACTGAAAGCAGTGAGTGCGGTTCCTTTCACCAAGATGCGATATTGTTGATGACCTTTTGGACGTCTGCGTATTGCTGGTACTGGTCCTAAAACAATCAGAGGCTCCTGGTCACGGATGTTCTGTTCAAGGTCCGCCCCCCATCGCGTGGCGGCCTCTTCGACAATCCTAAGATCTTTTCCGGTTACTGAGAGATCAGCCAAGCGACAGACGGGCGGATAGCGAAGAAGCCGGCGTGCGGCGAATTCTTCATTGTAAAAGTGATTAGGATCTCCGGAGATCAAGGCTTGTATCGCATGATGGGTAGGAAGGTGCGTCTGTACGATGACTCGACCTCCGGTGGACGCTGGACATGCCAGGCTGGCAGCATCGACCAGCAAGTGATAGGTGCGCTCCGCGGCACGGAACTCCGAGACATGCAGCCCAGAATCTGCTTGGAGGATCCCCACCAAACCGTAGCGAGGCAGTGGCTCCCGACGAAACAGCGCTTGTGTTCCAATGAGAACATCCCACGCGCCAGACCTGGCCTCTTTCCACAGAGCATGCGCCGACCGCGAATGCCGAAGTGTGTCGCCATCGAGTCGCGCGATTGTGGCCTGTGGGAATAAGCGATGAACTTCGGTTTCAACGCGTTCGGTGCCGTCACCAACAGGGCTCATACCGGGAGTACGGCACAAGGGACAGAGATCCGGTAATCGATCTGCCTTACCACAGTAGCGGCAAGTCAGCTTGCCGGCTTCACGATAATAGGTCAGCGACACGATACAAGAATTGCAACGAGGAACCCAGCCACAGTCTCGGCAAACCAAGGTTCTGGCATAACCCTTCCTATTGAGGAAAAGCAGGATCTTGGCATGGTTCTGTAGCGCTTCGTGCATCGCCCGGATGAGTGTGTGGCTGAAGAGAATTCCTGCCGACTCGTCGCGAAGATCAACGAGCTCAATCGTCGGTTGAAGGGCAACGTCTTGTGAGACATAGTGGAACTCAGCTTCGGTGTCGAACCTCGATTCAAGAGATGGGTGAGCCGAGGCCAGTACAACGAGCGCCCGTTCGCTCTCAGCTCTCAAACTGGCGACCTCTCTGGCATGATAGCGAGGCTCCTGAGGTTCTTTCAGAGCAGGATCTTCTTCGTCTTCCACCCAGATCAGCCCGATCGATTTAAGAGGCGAAAATATGGCTGAACGAGTTCCTACGACTATCCGTCCTTGATTCGGTTGCCATCGCTCCGATTCTGAAGGTGGGCGCGCGAGGATAATCTGGAGGCCCGTGAGTCTTGAGAGCAGTTGTTTCAACCACGATGCTCTGGCGATCTCACCGGTGAGAACGATGGTGGATCTCTTCATAGAGTGCGCTTGCTGAATGGCCTCAACAAGCCGGCTGAGTCGATGTTCCCACGGGGCATGAAGGACGAGTTTTCCCATGGAATTGCTGTGAAGACAGTGTGCGACATGCGTTTTCCATGCGGAGTCGACCTCCGGGAGCGTTTCAGTAGGCAAAGTGCCATCCGCTGGCGTTCGACGACGATCATACTCATCCAAGGCGAGCTTCCTCCCCGGCTCTTGGAATTCGACATTGGAGTTGTTCGAAGGGATGAGCGCTATCCACGACTTGTTGATGAGAGCATCGATCTCCAAGATGGAGTTTTCCTGTCGAGTTGGTTGAAGTGTCGAAGCCAGGATTCCTGAAGTTCGTCGGGCAATTCGGGCAAGAGCCGGCTTCAGGTAGTCTGGACAAAGGCCGGCTTCTAAAGCCGCACGACCTTGCGCAGTAGCCACGTATCGCATGGAGGAAGTTTTTCGCGTTGCTATCGAGGGCAATATGAGTCGAAGACACTGGCCCCAGGGTGCAACGTAGTATTCTGCGATCTTGCGAGATAGTTCGAACAGCGCTGGAGGCGGTGTAGAAACTTCCCCTTCACAATCTGGAGAGTGGATTTCTCTAATGGAAGCGGCCTTTATCTCGGTCGCAAGGTGATTACTCAGCGAGATGACGACTCCTTCCAGCACCGTACGTCCAAACGGGACACGGACGCGACGCCCTATGGCTATAGTCTGGGCTAAGGCAGGGGGAACGCGATAGGTGAAGGCTTTCGCGATATGGCGGGGCACGATAACGTCTGCATAGAGTATCTCCATTCGACGAGGAGGGGTCGAGGTCCCATCAGAAGCCATGTCGCATTCTAGCAGTCTGAAAAAGTGAAGGACACCGGTCGTCTCGGCGTTCTCGGCCAGGAAGGTACCGATTGGACGCGATCGTTGTGAGGATGTTCCAAATACCGAGACAGCTCCGCTGAGTCCGATGCTATTCCGTCGGAGTTCCGATGGCTGGCCGTTGAGGAGAAGTGTTATTGCTGACTGTCGGTGGAACGCCATTCGAATCGGAGTTACTGACGGCACCCGATTCGTCCTTCACAGAAATTTGAGAAGAATCGCCGACAGATAAAGTTCCCCGACCGGAGGAATCCGCTGCGTCTGAAGCAGCAGCCGATGGAAGAGGTAGATCATCGCTTCCGTGTGCGCTCAACCTTGAAGGATTGTGCTCCAACCTTTGCGCGCCGGGTTGAAGTGTCGGCGCATCCATTTCCTGGGTATAGAGAAGAATTTCCACGCGCCGATTCTTCGTGCGTCCGTCCTCCGCTGTATTCATAGCAGTCGGTTTGGTGTCACCGAGCCCCACCGCACTGACCCGTTCCGGTGCCACACCGCCCTTTTCTACGAGATAACGAAGGACGCCGTTCGCGCGCACTTTGGATAACTCCCAATTGCTTGGATACCGCGACTTGAGCGAAGGGCCGATCTCCACGTTATCCGTATGGCCTTCGATTCGAATCATCCTCAGGTCGCCACTGGTGCGCAGGTATTCAATCAACTGATCGAGCAGCTTGTAATTTTCAACCTTAATAGCCGCATCCCCAGAGTCGTAGTGCAGGAACTTCGCGAGATCCCCAAGGTTGAGTCGGCTTTGTCCTGATGCATCCTGTATTTTTAGCTTGCTGAATACTAAATCGGCCGGGATCATTTGACCGGTCTGAGTCGTGGACGATCCCGGGATTGCCCCGACAGACAGGGCAAGGGGTGCCACATATCCCGTGAGTTTGAACCGGTCTCCTTTGATGACACGGGTGTTTGCCTTGATGACTTTGGCGGCTGCCGTGTGAGATTCCAGGGACAGCACCTTGAGTTGGCCGATCTTTCGTGGTGGAAGCCCGGCACTGTGACGATGAATATCGAGAAGATCACCGACCTTCAGTCCGTCCTCCTTCCCTCGATCCAGATACACAACGTTTGACTGTGAAACCAGCGTCATCGTCCGGTCGGCCTGGATCTCAACGATCATACCCTCGAGATCGGAAATGTTTGTTGTGGAGCTCGTCTCTATGTCCAGAGTGGGGGCAACGAAACGCGCGACAGGATCCCCTGGGGAAATCGGTCCGTAACTGAGCACGGCCTCTACTGTCGTGAGCGCATGATCGGCGGCAGTCACTTTCACGACCGCTGAACGATTCATGACAAAACCGAGGTATTCCTTTGTCACAGGATGGAACACTTTGCGAACCCGCCGGTAGACGGTGAAGAGATCACCCACTGCCACATCGGTTGGGTTGCGCAGTTTGAGATAAAGCAAATCTCGCTTCCCGAGAAGCATTCGATTGCCCGTTGACTGATTATCACCCGTTACCAAGTTTACGGTTCCGTCGATCGGGGATGTTTTCTGGATGGCACCACTGGAAAAGGCGAGTGCAGCCTCTGAAAACCGAATGGAATCAATCTCCGGTACCTGTGCTAATGCTCGGTCGAAGGAGACGCCGATTCCTGAACACAGGACTAAGACGAGGGACGATAAAGTTTTCATAGATGGATTCCTTCTGAGGCTAGCGTTGCTTGGAAAAACATAGCAAAAGGTGCTGCATTGTCAAGAATTTGAGGTGATTGTTAGGAGTTTGACGGGCCGTTCTTTGCGATGGTAACGTGGGATCTCATCACCTCTTCTTTTTAAGGATCGCGACTGACTGATGAATGGTGACGAAAAAGAGGATCAGCGTCTTTCCAGAGGCATCCGCCAAAAGGACCGGCTCGATACACAGATCCATCGACGACGAAAGGTCAAAGCGTTATCTCCTCTCGAATGCGAATGGGGAGAATTTACAGGCTGGACCACCCTCGTGTGGAGCGACGAGCAAAATGAAGAGATGAGGCATTGATGTCTAATCGTGAGTTCCAATAAGAATCTAACCCTTCAATACTGCCGCCTTCCGTTCTCATCATCGCCATGCTAGGGCTTTCGGGTCTGCCGAAATTAGGTCCTTTGTTCGCTTGCTATCCTCAAGACCGGGGCACTAAGATTTCACGCATCTGATCTATAATACCCTTTCCAGCTCAATACTTTGTGAGAGAAAATTAAATGACCGGAACTGAGGTTCTTCTTGAATATCTGACGAAGTTTTTCCCGGTCTTTCTCTTTATCTTGGTAACGTTGGCCTTTGGAGTAGTGACCTTGCTCGTCAGTTATTTTGTACAGCCTAGATATCCAGAACCAGAAAAATTATCGACCTACGAATGTGGGGCCGAACCGTTTTCCGACGCCCGCATGCCGTTCCCCGTTAGGTATTACATATTTGCGATGTTGTTCGTCATCTTCGACATTGAAGTGATCTTTCTCTATCCGTGGGCCGTCGTATTCACCAAGATCGGGGTGGTGGGGTTGATTGAAATGATGATTTTTATAGGACTATTCATTGTGGCCTACGTTTATGCCTGGCGAAAAGGTGCGTTGGAATGGGACTGAGGATTGTATGGGACTGATCCAACTTGGACGACATGAGAAAGATGGGACTCCGGACGTCATCACGGGGTCTCTTGAAAAAGCCGTAAACTGGGCAAGGAAGGGCTCCCTCTGGCCAATGACCTTCGGACTTGCCTGCTGTGCCATCGAGATGATGGCCGCCGTTTCTTCTCGGTACGACATGGATCGGTTTGGGGCAGGAGTGTTTCGTGGTTCGCCGCGGCAGTCGGATTTGATGATTGTCGCCGGAACCGTGTGCCGACGTATGGCGCCGGTGATTCGAAAGATTTACGACCAAATGCCGGAACCAAAATACGTGATTGCGATGGGATCTTGTGCCACCTCAGGGAACATCTATGATAGTTACAGTGTCGTGCAGGGAGTCGACCGATTTATTCCCGTTGACATTTATGTGCCTGGCTGCCCACCGACTCCGGAAGCGCTCTTGGACGGCATCCTGAAACTACAGGAACGTATTATGCAGAGACGTGTATTTGTGACTCAACCGGAGCAAGTCAAAGCCGGTCTGAAGGTCTGACGCGCCGTTATGAATCCACTGCTTCAGCGAATTCAGCAGACGTTCTCGATCGGAGTTGCAGGTCTGGCTGAGTGGCGTGGCGATGTCGCGGTGACTGTCTCACGAGACAAACTCCATGAAGTTGCTCAATTTTTGCACGACGATACCGGGATGGATTTCGATTATATCGTCCATGTGAGCTCCGTGGATTGGCCCGACGACGAAGAGCGATTTGAAGTCGTGTGGGAGTTCTACTCGATTCGGAAGCGGCATCGCATTCGACTTAAAGTGCGGGTGCCTGAAGCGGATTGTGTGGTCGATTCCTTGACGGATCTTTGGAAAGGTGCCGACTTCATGGAGCGTGAAGTCTTCGACATGATGGGTATCCGGTTTCGAAATCATCCCGACCTTCGCCGGATTTTAATGCCGGATGACTATACCGAAGGTTATCCTTTACGTAAGGATTTTCCACTTAGAGGTAAAGGCTGGCGAGACACGTTTGACTTTCTGGATGAAGTTCCGCGATAGGATATTTCACCTGCATGGCATTCGAAGATCAAAGAACCACTGTCTATAAGATTAACCCGGAGCGTCCGGAAAGCGAGACACTTCCCACTTTGCGGACAGAGGAACTCCTGCTCAACATGGGGCCTCAACATCCCAGTACGCACGGTGTCCTCAAGGTGATTCTAGAATTAGAAGGGGAACGATTGGTGAAGTCTACGCCGGTGATGGGCTATCTCCACCGGGGAGTAGAAAAACTTGCTGAAGACGGAACGTATCATCAATTCATTCCTCATACGGATCGGCTCGATTATGTCTGCGCAATGTACAACAACTTTGCCTACTGCCGTGCTGTTGAGAAACTTTTGAATTTACAAGTCCCGGAGCGCGCGGAATACCTCAGGACGATCGTTGCGGAAGTTCAGCGCATCATTGGGCATCAATTTTGGCTGAGCGCCCAGGCGCTGGACATCGGTGCCATGACCGTCTTTTTTTACTGTTTTCGGGATCGGGAAATCTTGCTCGATTGGTTCGACGAACTATGCGGAGCTCGTCTCACGACGAGCTGGTACCGGATCGGTGGGGTTGAACGGGATTTGACACCCTCGTTGATCGACAAGCTCAAACAGTTTTTGAATTATTTCCCACCGAAAATCGATGAATATCAGGTGTTTCTTGAGAAAAACCGCATTTGGCTTGGGCGAACCAAGGGGGTCGCCGTGATCTCCGCCGAAGATGCGGTCGGTTTTGGATTGAGCGGGCCGGTTCTTCGTGGATCCGGTGTGGACTACGACCTTCGCAAGTACGAGCCCTATAGTGCCTATCCAAAGTGCGAGTTCAGCGTGCCGGTCGGAAAAAACGGGGATACGTACGATCGCTACTGGATTCGGGTGATGGAGCTCTACGAGAGCGTCAAGATCATTCGACAATGTCTGGAGCAAATGCAGGAGGGGCCCATCATGGCGGATGTTCCCAGCGTGACGCTCCCGCCAAAAGAACGGGTTTTTACAAACTTAGAGTCCATGATCCAACAGTTCAAGCTCTTCTCGCAAGGATTCGACGCTCCGCCTGGAGAAATCTACTGCGGCACAGAGGCGCACAAAGGAGAATTGGGTTTTTACATTGTCAGTACGGGAGGAGGAAAGCCCTATCGACTGAAGATTCGGGCTCCTTCGTTTGTACACATGGGCGCGTTCGATCATATGGCCAGAGGGTATATGATCTCGGATGCCTGTACCATCTTCGGGACGTATGATGTCGTGATGGGTGAATGCGACCGCTAAGGGTCGTGAACGTGAATCGTTAACCGTTAAAACGGAGTGCAGGATCTCTTGCGAGTAACGAGGTAACAATGGGTTTGAAGCCGGCTACTAATCCAGACGTTGAAGCGGCAACGATCGAATTGAGCATCGACGGGAAATCCGTCATGGCAAGGGACGGGGTGTCGTTGTATGACGTCATCGCCATGACGGGCAAGATCATCCCGGCCATGTGCTATCACTATACATTCGATCCGTTCGGTTCTTGCGGGATGTGCCTCGTCATGCAAGAAGGGAAAAAGGCTCCCGTTCGGTCGTGCACCGCCAAGGCGACGGCGGGAATGGTCATCCGGACAGAAGGAGAAGATCTCTTTCTCGCCCGAAAGAAAGCCGTCGAGAAACACCTGTCCGTGCATCCTCTTGACTGCCCGGTGTGCGATGCGGACGGCCATTGCGAACTTCAAGATATGGCTTTCCAACATGGCGTGACAAATCTAGCCAATACCAAACAGAAATTCATTCCGGAAGATACGCGCAGCCCCGTGCTCGACTTCAACATGAATCGCTGCATTGCCTGTGCGGAATGCATCAATGTTTGCAAGGATGTGTTGATGATCGATGCCTTGCAGTTCATGAAGAAGGGTGGATTCAACCAGGTTGTGGCAAAGGGCGACCGCGCCCTCGATTGTGAATTCTGCGGAGATTGTTTAGCAGTCTGTCCAGTCGGCGCCATCACGAACAAGTTTTCTAAGTATCTGTATAAACCGTGGCAGATGAAGACGACGACGACGACCTGTAATTACTGTGGAGACGGTTGCCAACTCTACTTGGAAACGAAAGATGAAGAGGTGGTCCGAGTCACCTCTCCCTTATCTTGGAAGAACAAGTGGGGAGACCGATCGGAAACTGCCAAGGGGCACGGTGGGATCTGCGTACGTGGACGTTTTGGGTTCGAATATCTAGACAGTGAACAGCGACTTACACAGCCTCTGGTCCGCGAAGGGGGTCAATTGGTGCAGAAACCTTGGCTGGAAACTATGCATCTGCTCGTAGACCGGTTGACCGAAATCAAAAGCAAGTACGGTGCTGAATCCATCGGTGGCCTCGTGACTGCCCGCTGTACGAATGAAGAGCTGTATTTGTTTCAGAAGCTCATGCGCGCTGGTTTTGGAACCAACCAGCTTGATAGTAGCGCCCGCTACGGCCATATGAACTTTGTGCTCGCGTCCAAACATGCCGTCGGGCTGGGGAGGACGCCGAATGATTGGGAAGATCTGACGAAAGCGAAAGCGATCATTTTGATCGGCTCCAATATTACCGAAACGAACCCGTTGACGGCCGTGCGAATCAAGGAAGCCATGCGGGTCTACAAGGCTCAGGTGGTGACGCTCGACAGCGCCATCACGAATATTGCGAAATTGGCATCGCACCCGTTTTTGATCAAGCCTGGGACAGAGGGAGCAGTGATCGATGGGTTGGTCAAGGCGACCATCGATGAGGATTTGGTTGATGAAGAGACTGTTGGAAAACATCCTCAAGCGTTTGAAGCGCTCAAGATCGCGGTGCGGGATGTTTCGCTGGAGCGGCTAACTGCGCAGACCGGCTTTCCCGTGGAAGCCTTCCGAGAAATTGCGGCTATTTTTGCCGAATCGTCGAGGTCGATCATCTTGTGTGCGGAAGGGATTGTTCGGCGAACGAACGGCTATCAGAACGTCTTGAAATTGATGGATCTCGCTTGGATCACCGGAAAGCTCGGACGAACAGGTTGTGGTGTGAGCACAGTGACGGAGGAGCCGAATGAGCAAGGGGCCGTTGATATGGGCGCGGTACCTGAGTTTTTCCCGGGCCAGGCTCGGTTTGATGACCCAGGAGTTCGGGACCGTTTCGCCAAAGCATGGGAGGCGTCGCTACCTCCGGTCGGATCAGGAGCGCATCTCATCGAAATTTTGAGGCGATGCAAGAGTAGGCAGATTAAAGCCTTATACATCCTGGGTGAAAATCCGCTCGCGACCTTGCCGGCTTCAATGGAGGTGCGAGCCGCTCTCGAACGACTCGAACTGTTAGTCGTGCAGGATCCTTTTTTGACAGATACGGGGAAATTGGCTCATTTTGTGCTGCCCGCTTGCACCTATGCGGAGAAGGATGGCACATTTACAAACCTTGAAGGTCGTGTGCTCCGCGTTCGTCAGGCGATGGATCCGCTTGGAGAGAGCCTGCCGGACTGGCACATCATGACAGCGCTTGCGAATGCCATGGGATGCCGATGGGAATACCAGTCGGCCAATGATATTCAAGCCGAGATCATGAAGCTGTTGCCCGGATATTATAATCTCGGACAACCCCGTAAAGTCGTGCCCGTCCCTGACCAGTATTTGTCCAACGGCTATGCAGCAGAGGTCATAGCCCGGTATCAACAGACTTCGCCGGCGCGAGAGCACACGCGTCCTTTTTCCCTGGTGATGGGGCAGTTATTAGTGCATTCGGGGAAATTGTCGACGCAAGCGTCCGGGCTTATCAAGATCGCTCCGAACACCGGCAAGCTGCGCATGAACATACAGGATATGGAGCGTCTCGGATTGCAAGACGGTGCGAAGGTGCGTTTGACCTCGGACCGTGGTTCCCTTCAGCTCGGCGTGCAATTCGATCAGTCCATCGCGCCAGGCACCTGTTTTTTTCCTGAACATTTTAATGAACCGCCAGTGAAGGACTTGATGCCCGTGTCGGTTGATGCCACGACCGGTGTCCCGTCGTTCAAGCAGATCTGGGTAAGTGTTGAACAGGCGTAAGCGGATATCTACGTCCGTGACGAGGAGCTAGGATGAGCGTCGCAGCGCTGACCAAAAAAGTCCTGCATGCCGCGTTATTCTATGAGATTTGGGATGCGATGAAGGTCACGTTTCGGCACATGCTTCATCGGCCGATGACGTTTCAGTATCCGCGGGAACACCGAACGATCCCGGATACGCATCGCGGTGCACTCGGCTTGCTTCGATATGATGATGGGCAAGAACGGTGCGTCGGCTGCGATCTCTGCGAGGTCGCCTGCCCCTCGCATTGCATCAAAGTAATCAGTGCCGAGGATACGGCACGACCGCTTCAGCGCTATGCCAGCGAGTTCTATATCGACATAACCAAATGCGTTTTCTGCGGTTATTGCGTCGAAGCATGTCCGGTGAACGCATTGGCGATGACTAAAATGTACGAATATTCAACTCACGACAAACGCAGTCTGCTGTTCGACAAGAAACGGCTGTACGATATCGGCGAACGCCACCTCGATGATGGGAAGAAATATTTGTATGCGCACAATCAGGAGAAAAATGTCGAGCAGAGCCGCGAGTACCGCTACTATTTTCCCCAGTCGGTACAGAAGTCGACCCAACCACCTCCCAAACATCTGAGCTGAGCCGCGCATATGGTCGGAATGTTTTTCGCGTATTTTGCATTGGTCAGTATTGCCGCCGGTGTTTTGACGGTAACCTTGCGTCACCCTGTTCATTGCGCGCTCTCTCTGCTCGTGTTGCTCATGCACGTCTCCGGCCTGTTCATCCTCCTGAACGCGGAGTTCCTGTGGGCCGTGCAGGTCATTGTCTACGTCGGGGCCATTCTGGTGCTGTACCTCTTTGTGTTGATGTTGATGAATCTCAAAACGGATGAACGTTATTTCCACTCCTCGGCCATGTATATTCTCGGTCCAGCCGTCATGGGGACCGGTTACGTTCTGTATCTTCTCCTGGGATCTCCGTTCGGTGGGGTAAAGGGGGATGCTCCGGCCGCTGCCGTGCTGCAAGATGGAGATACATACGCCGTGGGTATCAAGATGTTCAGCGACCATCTTTTGCAATTTGAGATCGTCGGCATCTTTCTGCTCGGAGCCATTATCGGCGCCATTGTCTTGGCCAAGACTCCGAAACCGCTGGATACGGAGAGAGAACGGTTATGATTCCCCTGTCCGCCTATACAGCCGTCAGCGCCGTTCTTTTTATGACGGGACTCTTGGGTGTGCTTATTAGACGAAACTTCATCATTGTGCTGATGTCGGTTGAAATCATGATGAATGCGGCCAATATCAATTTAGTCGCCTTTTCGCATTATTTGGAATCTATGGCGGGGCAACTTGTGGCTCTGTTCATCATCGCCATTGCGGCGGGCGAAGCGGCTGTCGGTTTGGCAATCATCATCGTCGTGTTCAGAGGCAAGATTTCCACGAATGTGGATGAGATGAACCTATTGAAGTGGTAGCAGGATGTGGACCATCACATCCAACGGTGCAGTCGGTGGCTCGTATCCCTCAACGTACACCAAGAGTACGCTTTAGGTTCCGGCTCCGTGCAGCATGGTTGGCTAGCTGAGCATCCTCAGAATGGCACAATACTGTGTCTGATTTGACTGATCTCCTTATCAAATTGATTCCTGTTTTCCCGTTGCTCGCGGTCCTTGGCAATGGACTGCTCGGACACCGCTACTCTCACGATATGGCTCATCGATTGGCCTGGGGGTCGGTCGGCCTATCGTTTCTCTGTACGGTCGGCGTATTCACCGATGTCATGCGTACGGGAATTTCACATGAAGTCATTGTCTATCAGTGGATTTTCGGCGGCGATCTCACGATTAATTTGGCCTACCTGGTTGATCCCCTGACCTGTGTCTGGTTGCTGATCGTCACCGGTGTCGGGTTTCTCATTCACGTCTATTCCGTCGGCTATATGCATGGAGAAACCGGATTCACGCGTTTCTTCACCTACATGAATCTATTCATGGTCTCCATGTTGCTTCTTGTCATGGGGAACAACTATGTCGTGCTCTTTATCGGTTGGGAGGGTGTCGGGCTCTGTTCGTATCTCTTGATCGGCTATTACTATGACAAGGTGTCAGCCGCCAAAGCCGCATCCAAAGCGTTTGTCGTCAACCGGATCGGCGACGCGGGATTTCTCGTCGCCATATTTCTTGTCTTTATCAACTTTAAGACTCTCGACTATACAAAGGTGTTTGCCCATGTCGGGCAACTGTCTCCGGACATGGCCACCGCCATAGCTCTCTGTCTGCTTGTGGGTGCGATCGGGAAGTCCGCGCAGCTGCCTCTGCACACATGGCTTCCCGATGCGATGGAAGGGCCGACTCCGGTGAGCGCGTTGATCCATGCGGCGACGATGGTGACGGCGGGGGTCTACATGATCGTGCGTAATCACGCGATCTTCGATCTCTCACCGTTCGCGATGGCGACGGTGGCGTTCGTCGGTGGGGGTACCGCCTTGTTTGCGGCGACGATCGGACTCGTCCAGACCGACATCAAACGGGTCTTGGCCTATTCGACGGTAAGTCAGCTCGGATACATGTTTCTCGGTTGTGGAATCGGTGCCTACACGGCATCCGTGTTTCATGTCATGACCCATGCGTTTTTCAAGGCGTTGTTGTTCTTGGCGGCGGGGTCGGTGATCCATGCATTGTCGGGAGAACAGGATATCCGCAAGATGGGCGGACTGAGCAGCAGAATTCCATGGACCCATCGTCTGTTTCTGATCGGCACCATTGCCATCGCCGGGCTTCCTCCCCTCGCGGGCTTCTGGAGCAAAGATGAAATTATGGCCCATGCCTTCACCAATCAGCACTATCTCCTGTACAGCATGGCGGCCGCCGGAGCGCTGATGACATCTTTCTATATGTTCCGTCTGACCTATCTGACGTTCTACGGTTCTTCTCGGATGGAGCATCATACGGCTGAGCATGTGCACGAATCTCCCATGATCATGGTCGCCCCTTTGATGGTCCTTGCCTTCCTCTCGATCGTCGGTGGATTGATCTTGGGGTTTCCGCCGGAACATGGATGGTTGCACGGATTTTTGGGACCGGTCGTCGGGGTGGGGGGCGAGCATGAGGCCGGTGCCGGCATAATGTTTTTGTTGATGAGCGTTGCGATCATCATTGCCTTGATGGGCTGGGGACTCGCGCATTTTCTCTATGTTGTGAGTCCGGCGACTCCGGATGGATGGGCAGAGAGATTTCACGCTGCGTATCGGATCTTATTGAATAAGTACTACGTTGATGAACTCTACGATCTCATGTTCGTGGAACCGCTCAAACGTTTGGGCGTAATGCTCGACTGGTTCGATCGTACGGTCATAGACGGGCTCGTGCGGGGAGTGGGGCGACTTGCCGATTTTGGCGCTTTCGGCTCTACATGGATCGAAAAGCACATCGTCTATGCGGGACTTAACGCGATCGGCTATGGAAATCATCTCGCGGCTCGCGAAGGTCGAAAGATGCAGAGTGGAATGGTCCATCATTATGCCGCCATCATCGTTGCGGGAATTTTCCTTCTGGCTCTTGTCGTTCAATTGTTTGCTCAGATGTAGAGGTTTACTCACTAGGTTGCGTCTATGCTCGAAGAGCTCACAGCCGGATTTCCGATTCTGTCCTGCATCCTATTTCTTCCGATTGTCGGGGCGACCGTGCTCTGGCTGTTCGATGAAGAAGATATGGTTCGGACCTCAGCTCTCACTATTGCACTGGTGGAGCTCGCACTCTCTGTATTTGTCCTGCTGCGGTTCGTGCCGGAATCGGCCGCCATGCAGTTCACAGAGCATGTCCGATGGATTCCGGCGTTAGGCATCAGCTATCACCTGGCAGTCGATGGAATCAGCGTGTTATTCGTCGGGCTCACGGCTTTTCTGACGGTCTTGGTGGTGATTTACTCCTGGGATACGATCCGACATCAAGTCAAACTCTACATGATGTGTCTCTTGGCGCTCGAGACGACGACGATGGGCGTCTTCGTGTCGCTGGATTTGATCCTGTTCTTTGTGTTCTGGGAGCTGATGCTGATCCCCAGCTACTTCTTGATCAAACTTTGGGGAGGAGGGAGCGAACGTCACTATGCTGCGCTGAAGTTCGTCCTGTATACGCTCTTGGGCAGTGTGTTTATGCTCGTAGGCATCGCGTTGCTGAATATCAATTACCATCAATGGGCTTCGCTGCATCACACGGATCAGATTTATTCGTTTGATCTGCTCGAACTCCTGACGGTTCCGATTCCGGTCTCTCAGCAACTCGTCATTTTTTGGCTGATGTTCCTAGGATTTGCGTTCAAGGCACCGGTGTTTCCCTTCCACACATGGCTGCCTGATGCGCTGTTGGAAGGCCCGATCGGGATGGCCGTGGTGTTGGCTGGTCTGAAGCTGGGCACCTACGGTTTCATGCGCTTCAGCATTCCCTTGCTGCCCGATGCGTCGAAAAGCGAGACGGTCGTCATGGTCGTCGTCGTGCTCGGGCTCTGTGCGATTCTCTATGGAGCTTGGATGGCGTTGGTTCAAGCCGATTTTCGGCGTTTACTGGCCTACAGTAGCGTCAGCCATCTTGGCTTTGTCGTCGTCGGGCTGTTTGCATTGAACTACCAAGGTCTGCAAGGCAGCTTGCTCACGATGATCAATCTGGGCTTCAGCACGGCAGGGCTCTTCTTTATCGCGGGGTTTCTCTATTCTCGGCAGCAGACGACTCAGTTGGCGGCGTTCGGCGGAATGGCGAAACAAGCGCCTCTCCTGGCGACCTTCTTTCTTATCATCGGGCTGGCATCGATCGGGCTTCCCGGCACCAACGGTTTTGTGGGCGAGTTTCTCATCCTTTTGGGAGCATTCAAAGCCAAATGGTGGTTCGGAGCCGTCGCCGTTCTAGGGGTGATTTTCGGAGCGGCGTATTTTCTCTGGTACTACGAACGTTCGATGTTAGGGCCGTTGGGTGCGGCAGTAAAGGGGACGATGAGCGACTTGCAACCGCGCGAGACGATCATCGCAGTATCACTGTCGGTCATGATTCTCTGGATCGGACTCTATCCGTCACCGTTCCTACGAATCATGAACGGATCTGTCCAAGCGCTCGTTGATCGGCTCCATCATGAGACGACGGCGTCAATTGAAAGTATCCAGATGAGACGAGGATATTAGGTCGTCCTATGGGAGAGTACGCACTGCTCTATATCCTCTTCGCTCCGTTCGCAGGAGCCCTGGCCTTGATTTTTGTGTCCAATCGGCAACCCCTGCTCGTTCGAAGCATAGCGACGAGCGCCGCCTTCGTATCGCTGATTGCGTCGCTGTACCTCTTTTATGCGTACGATCCGGTGAAAGGCGGATTCCAGTTTATCCAAAAGTATGAGTGGTCCAAACAGCTCGGCATTTCCTTGTACCTTGGGGTCGACGGGATCGGGACTCCGCTCGTCCTTGCCTCATCGATTTTGCTGTTTGCCGGCATCTTCGTCTCTTGGCATATCAAGGACCGCACAAAGGAGTTTTACATCTGGTTGCTGATCTTGGCAGCCGCCACGATCGGTGTGTTCATGTCCCTCGACCTGTTCTTCCTCTACTTCTTCTACGAGATGTCCGTCATCCCGATGTACTTGTTGTTGGGCATGTGGGGCAGCCACACCAAAAAGTATTTGGAGATGACCGACCCGGAAGGGTTGAAGAAGAGAGACTCGGTCGGCTTCATTTTGAATTTTGGGTCAAACAGCAAAGAGTATGCGGCGATGAAGCTGGTGCTTTTCCTGTCCGCTTTTGCCGTCGTCGCACTGATGGGCATTCTACTCATTTATAAATTTTCCGGCCTGAACACTTTTGATATTTTGGTGCTCCGAGAACAGGCCAATCTCATGAATATTCCCGTGCTGGGGACGACGTTGGACAAGATTATCTGGGTGTTGGTCTTCTTCGGCTTTGCGTCGATCGCCCCGCTGTGGCCCTTGCATTCCTGGTCTCCGGTCGGCCATGCGGCTGCGCCGGCGGCGACCAGCATGCTTCACGCGGGAGTCTTGATGAAGCTGGGACACTTTTCCATTATTCGGGTGGCCTTTGAAATTCTCCCTGAGACGACCAGGGAATTGATGCCGATCGCTGCCGTTCTGTGCATGTTCAGCATTATTTACGGTGGCTTCGTTGCGTTTTATGCCAAAGACACCAAATACGTGATCGGCTATTCCAGTTCCAGTCACATGGGCTATGTGTTTCTCGGCATGGCGGCTTTGAATTACATCAGTTTGAGCGGGGCTGTGATCTATATGTTCGCCCATGCGATGGCGACCGGCATGCTCTTCGCGATGGCGGGATGGGTCTATGATCAAACCCATAGCCGTGATATTCCATCATTGGGCGGTCTCTCGAACAAAATGCCCTTCATTTCTGCCTGCTTTGTCGTAGCTTGTATGGCGTCGATCGGGATGCCCGGCACGGTGAATTTTATCGCGGAAATCATGATCATTGTCGGTAGCTGGAATAAGTATCCGCTCCAAGTGATTGTCGCCATGCTGGGCATCGTGCTGACGTTGGCGTACCTGTTTAAAATGATGCGCGGGCTTTTTTACGGCCCAATGAACCAAAAGTACAGTCACGCGCACGATGCGATTTCTACGGTCGATCGCCTGCCTCTGTTGATCATGATTGCCGTCAGTGTAGGGTTCGGAATTTTTCCGATGCACTTATATGATGTCGTCCGTTCCGGAGTGGATCCGTTGGTTGCGAGGATTACGCTTGTTGTTCCGGTCGCGGAAACCGGTGAAGGAGTAGGGATGAGGAGTAAGGCGACGCCGCCGGAGAAGACTTCTGCACCGCAGGCCGCACACAAGTCCATATCCCATACGCCTCAGGTCTCACGAGGGGGCCGAGAATGACATTTTCGCTGAACATGACTTTCTCCGACCTGCTGCTTTTATTGCCGGAGATCTTGCTGACCTGCTGGCTTTGTGTGGTGCTCATCGTTGATTTTTCCCTTCCGCGCTTACCCAAGGAGCGACTCGCCTATCTCAGTGTTGCCGGGCTTGTGGTCACACTCGGCTGTTTGGGATGGTTTGACCTCAATCATATCTCCGGCACGCTCTTCAGCAACATGTTCGTGCTGGATCGCATGGCGATCTTTTTCAAGATCTTTATTCTTGGGGCTACGATACTCGTCATCCTCGCATCAATCGAGTACGTCAATCGCTTCACTTTTTTCAGGGGAGAATATTATTGCCTCGTCGTCATGGCGGCACTCGGCATGATGTTCATGGCGTCCGCCAACGATCTTCTGTCCGTCTTCGTCAGCTTGGAGTTTGCGACACTAGGGTTCTATATTTTGGCATCGTATCTGCGCGATGATTTGGCTTCTAACGAAGGAGGACTCAAGTTTTTTATCCTGGGTGTCTTTGCGGCCGGCCTGCTCGCCTATGGGATCAGCCTGGTCTATGGTGAAACCGGCAAGCTCGTCTTTTCGGACATGGCGTCCACGCAGGCCACACCCGGTTTAATCATCGGGTTTCTGCTGATCTTTGCTTCCCTTGGATTTAAGATCGGGGCCGTCCCATTCCACACATGGATTCCCGATACCTACCACGGGGCTCCCACACCTGTGACAACGTTCTTATCGATCGCTCCAAAGGCCGCGGCCTTTGCGATCTTGCTCCGGATCTTCTTGGTGGCGTTGGGAACGTTCAAGCCGTTATGGGTGTCTTTGTTGGTGGCTGTGTCTATCCTCTCGATGACCTATGGCAATATCGTCGCAATAGCCCAACGCAACATAAAACGGCTGCTGGCGTATTCGGGCATCGCTCAAGTCGGAAACGTGTTGATCGGTCTGGCGGCGGGCACCAAAATGGGAAGTGACGCCGTTTTGTTTTATCTTCTGGCGTACCTGTTTGCCAATATCGGGGCCTTCGCTGTCGTGATTGCGGTCGGCCAGGTCATTGGAAGAGATGAAATCGAGGACTACCGAGGCTTAAACAGACGGTCGCCGTTTCTGGCGTTCGCGATGTTGCTGTTCCTGCTGTCTCTGGCCGGTGTGCCACCTCTCGCGGGGTTTATCGGTAAACTTTACATTTTCGTGGCGGCCATCAAAGAAGGGCTCTATACATTGATTGCGGTCGGGCTGATCAACATCGTGATCTCGATGTACTATTACCTTATCGTCGTGAAGCAGATGTATATCAATGAGCCGGTGGATCCCTCTCCCATCGGAATTTCGAGCCCGATGAAGGCGGTGATCTATGTCGGTTTGGCCGGAACTTTGGTGATCGGTATTTACCCGCAACCGTTCACAGACTGGGTGGTCAGCGCGACGCTCATGTTTGCGAATTTTCTCGGTCCTTCGGCTACTGTGGTTCCTCCGAGTTCTCCGCTCGGTGGTTAGTTTTCATGCGTTACCTCCTAAGAGTTCTGCTACAATTACTACACTGTGACATGATTGCTGTATGGTGTCCGAACAATTATCGGAATACCTTGAGGCAAGTCGTCCTGCTTGATGGAATCGGCCCCCAACCATCCCCCACGGGCTCCCCTCTTAAGGGCAAAGCAGCCTAAACCGTCAGGTTCTGTTCTTGCGGGTTCATCCGTTTTCTCAGTTGCGTGGTTTCACAGGCTGACCATCGAGCAGCGGGTCTTAGCCGGTTTCAGCCTGGTATTCGTTGGGATTCTGATTGTCAGCGCAATCTCCTACCGCAATACGAGCATCCTGCTGACCAATAGTGAGCTGGATAGTCGAGGCTATGATCTTATTCAACTCCTGAATAATATTGATGCCGCGATGAGTGAAGCGGAAGATGCCCATCGGCGTTATCTGGTGACGGGAGAAGCGTCGTATCTGGAGATCTACAAGAAGGTCGTGCAGCAGAAGCCGACATTCGTCGCGTATCTCAATGATTTGATCCGCGGATCACCGGAGCAACAGCAACGGGTCGGATTTCTCGATCGGATGATGGACCGACAACTGAACGTCGAAGCAAAAGCCATCAGCCAGTTTCAAGAGGGCGGCTTCCGAGCCGTCAAGAAAATGGCCTTCGAAGGAGCCGGAAAGCGCGAGCTCGGCGTCATTCATCAAGTCATTACGGAGATGGATGTGCATGAGCGGCAAGCAGTTGGACGACGTGTCATGGAATCCGCCGCCGGGACAAGGAATACCATCATACTCCTCGGCATCGGTGCTTTGCTGCAGCTGGTTCTCCTGGCATGGGTGTACTACCTTATTCGACATGACATCACGGAACGGCGACGCGTAGCCGAGGAGCTGCAACGCCGGGGAGAACTTTTGGAGGCCGCGAACAAGGAGCTCGAATCATTCAGCTATTCGGTCTCTCACGACCTACGCGCGCCGTTGCGTCACATCGACGGCTATGCCGCACTCTTGCGTAAATCGGTCGAGCATTCGCTGAATGACAAGGCTGCGCGGTATTTACAGACGATTTCCGACTCCGCTAAACAGATGGGACAGTTGATCGACGACCTGCTGGTTTTTTCCCGTATGGGTCGGCAAGAAATGCTCCGCACGGCCGTCAGCCTGAATCAGTTGATCAAGGGCATCCTTGCCGAACTTCGCTTGGACTTGCAAGGACGAGAGATATCATGGACAATCGCTGCACTGCCAGAAGTACAAGGCGATCCGGCCATGCTCCGACAGGTATTTATGAACTTGATTGCGAATGCCGTAAAGTTTACGAGCACTAGGCCGATCGCCACGATTGAGATCGGTGTGGAGCATCCCAGCTCTATGGAAAGCGTCCTTTTCGTCCGCGACAACGGCGTGGGGTTCGACATGCAGTATGCCCCCAAGCTGTTTGGAGTGTTCCAGAGACTGCACCGAGCCGATGAGTTCGAAGGAACCGGTATCGGGCTCGCCAACGTTCGTCGGATCGTTCATCGTCACGGGGGCCGGACTTGGGCCGAAGGCGTGCCGGATAAGGGAGCGACGTTCTATGTACTGCTCCCGGCAAGGAGGCGTGACTCATGACCGTGGCCAAACCGATTCTCCTCGCCGAGGATAACCCGCGAGATGCCGAGCTGACATTGGCTGCAATGGAGGCGGAGCATATTTCCGACAAAGTCGTTCTGTGCCATGACGGCGCCGAAGTGTTGGATTATTTGTATTGTCGCGGACAATTCAAGTCACGGCTGAGAGGAAACCCTGCCGTGGTGTTTCTCGATCTGAAAATGCCAAAGGTAAATGGTCTGGAGGTTTTGCGTACTATCAAGGCGGACGTTAATCTTCGTCCGATTCCGGTCGTGATGCTGACCTCATCGCGAGAAGAGCGCGACCTGGCCGACAGCTATGCCTTGGGAGCCAATGCGTACGTCGTCAAGCCCGTCGAGTTTCACAAATTTTTGTCTGCAGTCAAGGAGTTGGGAACGTTCTGGGGCGTCATCAATGAGCCTCCGCCTGAGAGCTGCCGTTCCACCGAATGACCCTGCTATGAAGACTCCGTTGAGAGTGTTGCACCTAGAGACTGACCCACAAGATACTGATCACATCGAGGCGTTGTTGACCGATGGGGGCCTTTCTTGCGCGGTACGACGCGTAGAAACTCGCCGCGCCTTTAGCTCAGCTCTGAACGATGGACAGGTGGATCTTATCCTGGCTGAATTCTCCATGCCTGAGTTTGATGAAGGGATCGCCTTAGAAATGGCCCAGCAGTCGGATCCTGACGTACCGTTTATTTTTGTCTCAGCGGCACTTACTGAAGCGAGGTGCATCGAGCAAATGCGGCGCGGTGCGACGGATTGCATTCCCAAGGAGCGGTTGGGTCGACTTGTCCCATCGGTGCGCCGAGTACTGCATGAGCAACAAGCACGAATGGCACGAAGGCAGGCGGAGGAGGCACTTTTTCAAAGCGACATGCAACTTCGACAGCTCCAAAAGCTTGAGGCCGTCGGCCGTCTGGCGGGAGGACTGGCACATGATTTCAATAACTTGCTCACGGTCATCATGGGCCATAGTCAGGTCCTGCTCAGTGAAATGGGACCGGATCATCCGCTGAGAGGTAGAGTGGAAGAAATGCAGAAGGCGGGGGATCGCGCGAGGGTTCTCATTCGCCAGCTGCTCGCGTTCAGCAGAAAACAGCCTTCCGGAGCGAGAGTTCAGAGCCTCAATGCCGCTCTCAGTAATGTTGAGACTATGCTTCGGAGGTTGATCGGAGCGGATATTGAACTGACGTTGAGACTGAGCGTCGATGACCTCCGCATCAAAGCTGATCCTGCATTAGTCGAACAGATCGTGATGAATCTGGTCGTAAACGCCCGAGATGCGATGCCGGCCGGCGGGAAGCTCACGATCGAAACCGCTTCGGCAGAACTCGACCAGCAGCCGAGATACCACGTCAATCCGCTCCCGCCGGGGGAGTACGTGAAGCTTTCGGTATCCGACACCGGCTCCGGAATGTCGTCAGAAGTACAGGAGCATATGTTCAAGCCCTTCTTTACAACCAAGGAAGAAGGAAAAGGAACGGGACTGGGGCTGTCGACTGTGTTCGGCATCGTCACCGAAAGCGACGGAGGATTGGATGTGATCAGCGAGAGTGGAGTGGGGACACGTTTCGATGTGTACCTGCCGCGCGTCGCAAGCGAAATCGAGGTGCCGATAGATGAGAACGTACCGTTGCAATCGGTGGAGGGCCATGAAACCATTCTTCTTGTAGAGGATGAAGAAGATGTTCGCATCCTCATCCGTGATGAACTTCGTAAGTTCGGATATCGCATCGTCGAAGCAAGAAATGGTGTCGAAGCTTGTCTTGTGGCTACTCCTCATATTGGGAAACTCAAACTGCTGCTCACGGATATCGTAATGCCGGGAATGAGTGGGACTGAACTGGCGAGGCATCTTCGCGTGATCAAGCCGGAATTGAAACTTCTCTTCATTTCAGGATATTCGGACGATGTCGGTATCGGAGCCGGTGACCCTACCAGTGCCTATCTGCAGAAGCCCTTTACACCCGAAGCTTTGGCAAGTTCCGTGCGCGAGCTTTTGGATGTGAAGCCGATAAATCGGATGAGAGTCAGTCAACAGCCGACGTCAATTGAGCAGGCCCGGAGCGTCAAGCGATCCTGAGCCATGAATTGTCGTCATCTGCCTGCCCGGTACGACTGGTATTTGCAGGGCCGTCATGATTAGAAGCCGGTGGTTCGAAGAAGCCAAGCATGCCGGGCGCATCCTCCTACTGAGCGTGGTTCTAGCGCCCGGTCTGTGTCCGGCTCAGGATACCTCATGGGAGCGTCTTTCCGACGGCTTAACGGTTTCCGTATGGAATCCAGGCGACGCTTGTCCTACCGTGCCGAGCATGCTGGTTGTCGATATGGATCCGGAACGGACGAAGTTCTCCGTTCATCATTACGCTCAGGAAGGCCTTTCAGAGCCGCCTAGAATGGATGAATGGCAGAAACGCACAGGCCATCATGTGTTATTCAATGCGGGGTTGTTCCGTGAAAACTTCGCCTATCTTGGTCTTCTCTATAAGGATGGGCGTCCGTTGGGAGGCCGACGCCACGCATCGTGGCAGGGGTTGTTTGTCGCTGAACCCTCCGCCTCGGGGTTGCAGAAGGCGCGGATCCTTGATCTGGCGGCAGAGAGTTTCGACGAAGAACAGCCGCGCTACCGTGAAGCGGCACAGGCGTTGATGCTTCTGGATCTGACCGGTAAGATCCGCGTTCGCGAAAGCGGGAAGCATGCTTATCAGACGATAGTCGCTGAAACAGAAACCGGGCACATTCTTCTCCTTAGGAGTCTCGGAGCCGTTCGTTTATACGACGTCGGTCGGTGTTTTAAAGAGACGCTTCCATCTGTACGTCAAGCGATGGCAATGGACGGAGGATCTTCTTCAGAGGTCCGCATTTTGGAGTCGCTGTGGGAAAAGGATCTACAGGTACAAGAACACGCTTCCTGGAAGCGTCTGTTCGGAGGAAGCACAGGTTCTCATATTCCGTTGCCGACGGTGATTGGAGCCAGTCCACGATAATGGGCAAATGGTGGTTCAAAAGTGTCGTGGCAATGGCGTGCCTAGTGATTGGAGGATGTGCCGACGGCGCAAAGCTGGTTCAGCAACACGACACGGGTGGAGTCGTCATCTATCCTTTTAAGGAAGGACAGGGCCCTATACTCTCCTCCTTCCGCAAGGATGCCCTTGACCTCATGAAAACAAAATGCAGCGACAGATCCTACAGCATCGTTCGCGAGGGAGAAACCAAAGGGCGCACTCGGGTCGTAAGCCCACTTGATGGGGCTCAAGAATTGGTAGAGGAGCGGCGGTGGGGAATTCAGTTCGAGTGCAAATGAAGGGAGTGAAACGCACAAGCTATACAGGTTGCCCTAGTCCTTTTTCACCGTGCTCATGAGATCCTGAATGGTTAAGAGACTGATGAGCTGAACCTTTTCTCTTTCCACCCGCGCTCTCCCGCCCTGCTCTTGACGGTCTACAATGACTAATGCATGATCCACCCGAAGCCCGGCCTCTCGTGCGACTCCCATCGCTTTCAGCAACGACCCACCGCTCGTGAGCACATCATCCACGATCAGCGCTTGATCGCCAGGACGAATGCTGCCCTCGATCAACTTTCCCAGTCCATGGTCTTTCGGCTGCTTGCGAACGACGAATGTCCGCCAGAGACGCCGACGCGGAGCAGCGCAGGCAAAATCGGAAATGGTGACGGCAATCGGGATGGCTCCGAGTTCGAGGCCGCCTAGACTATCGAATTCGATGTCCGTGAGGGCCTCATAGGCCAGTTGGGCGACCAGACGACGCGCTTCCGGATGCGCCATGAGGGCGCGACAATCGACATAAAAAGGGCTGATCTCGCCGGATGCGAGCTTGAATCCCTTGTCGCGATCCCATTTAAATGACTCAGTAGCATGGAACGCTTTTGCCAATTGCTCTCGAACCGTCACGAGAGGTCCTCCTCTTTTCGTGTCCGCTCGTGCCGCATTCTACACTGCCTGGCCGGCTGCCGACAGACCTTTTCACCGATCCGAGTGAGAGGCCGTCGTGGAGAAGCGACGGATCTGCTCGGCTAACGTGTTGGCGACCAATTCGAGATCAAAGGGCCAGGCATACCGGAGTGCCACGCCGGGATGTTTCGGCCGGAGATGCTCAAGGATGTCAGGTATCTCGATTTCCGAATGAGAACCTCCGGGAGTAAACATGGTGGTCGCCACAGTGATCTCAGTGGCCCCCTGTTCAACGAGGTGTTCCACCGCCTCTTCCAAGGTTGGAGCACAGAACTCGTTATAGGCAAGTCCGAACAAGACGCCATTGAGTTGCGGCTGTAACCGTGTCGCAACGGCTTGAAGGCCGGATTGGTAAGGATCGGTCGATGGCGTCCTGGGCCAACGTCGGATCTTCATATCCAATTCGAGTTCTTCAGCGGACGGCGGTTGTTTGGTTGCGCGGCGCTGGGCTTCCAGCCGCTTCAGCCTGGTCACCAAATCTTGCGGACAATCCTTAGGGATTCCGCCATGTCCCACCAAAATGACTCCTTGCTTCCGTGTCCCCATGAACCCTCCTACACGTGGTTTCGAAGCATCAGCTCTTTTGGATGCGGATTGAGGTACACTTGATCGCGAATAGAGTCGACATCGAACACTCGGACATAGTGCTTGATCAGCGTCAATGGAACGATCAAAGGAGTGAGCCCTCGATGGTAGTCGTCGATCACGCCTAGGAGCTCGGCCTTTTCGTGTGCCTTCAATCTACTTGTGAAGGAGCCCACAAGATGGTGCAGCACGTTCACGTGCTTGCGGGCCGTCGACTTAAGGGCTAAAGTTTTCATGAAGAGGTTACCGTACTTCACTACCAATTCCTTCGGTCGATACCGATCCGCTTGACCGACCAGCCGGCCCATCCCTTCATAATGTGATTGGCTGTGGGACAAAAGCAGATACTTGTGAATGGTATGAAAGCGTATCAGAGCCTGTTTGGTGACGCCGTAGAGCATCAAGTCTTGGAATCGGCGATAGCAAAACACCCGTTCGATGAAATTCTCTCTGAGCGTCGAGTCGTAGAGCCGTCCTTCGTCTTCGATGGGAATGAGAGGAAATCGATCTCGAAACGCCTGTGAGAAGATCCCGGAGCAACTGTGGTTCGGCGTGCCCTGTTCGGTGTACATAGGCACTCGTTCGAGACCGCAGCTGGGCGACCCCTTCTTGAAGACGAACCCGGAGAGGTCGTGGAGGGACCCGAGACGTCCCTCAATCATCGTTTCGATTGCTCCCGTGTGATCGCGGTTGCTTGTGATTGTCATCAACCGAGGACGCCACGGATTGCCCACCAACCGCATGGGCTCACGCGGGGTGCCCAGTCCAGCCTCTACCTCAGGACAGACCGGTACCCACTCCACATAGCGGCCCAGGACATCGGTTAAAAACTGGTCCTGCTTGTGTCCTCCGTCGAAGCGAACTTCGTCACCAAGAAGACACCTGCTGATGCCCAAGCGGATCGGAGAATCCCTCATCTCTCACCTGGACTTGCTCGGTTCTCACTACTCTTGACGTGCCTGACGATGATCCAAGACCTCGAAAGTCATGGTTGTCTGCCGCGAGTCATGCCGCTCTTCGGGCGGCCGTCGTTCCTATGAGAATGGCTTGCAAGGCAGGCTCCAGCGTCGGATATCGAAACCGGTATCCTCCTGTCATCGCTTTCGCAGGAGTCACGCGCTGGCCGGTTGTCATTAATGTCCCCAACTCCCCAAGGAGAATATCCAAGGCAAACCGTGGAACGGGCAGCCAAGATGGTCTGTGAATCACTCGTCCAAGGACCTCACAGAACGTCTTCATCGTTACAGGTTCTGGGGCCACGGCATTGAGCGGCCCTGAAAGATCGGTGTTGGCTAAAGCCCATTCGATGAGACCGATATGGTCACGTCGATGAACCCAGGAGACCCACTGTGTCCCGGGCAGGATGGGACCGCCTGCGAACAATCTGAACGGCAACACCATTTTGGCCAACGCACCACCGTCTGTTTCCAAGACCATGCCGGTCCGCAGAGTGACCACGCGAGTCCCAAATTCTGCGGCGCTCATCGCTTCCGCCTCCCAAGCAAGACAGAGGTCGGCAAGAAATCCGGTACCGTGAGCAGACCCTTCGTGCAATAGGCGGTCGTCGCTCGCGCCGTAATAACCGATGCCGGAGGCGCTGATGAACGTTGCGGGTCTAGAGGATCGGCGCGACATGGCTCTGACGAGTAATCGGGTGGTGAGTATGCGACTGTCGGTGATGAGTCGCTTACGTGAGTCGGTCCAGCGTGTCCCGGCAATCGGGGCACCAGCGAGGTTGATGACTGCATCTGCCCCTTCAAGAGCGTGCTCCCAGGCTCCGATATCTCGGGCGCTCCATTCCACTGAGTGTATATGTGCGTCTGGCCGGTGAAGAACCTGTCCCGTATGTCTGGTCAGTACGCTGACTGTGTGGTTTCCGTTCATGAGCGCGGCGCATAACGCACGCCCAATGAATCCTGTACCTCCAGCTACGACAATGTTCATAGGCTTGTCTCCTGACAGGGCGCAGTCCATCACGAGTATGTGTTCAAGCTGGGATCACTTTTCATCCTGCTTGATCGGTCCACGAACGCACCAGACCGGATACGTGTATATTTTGATGAAGCTCAGCACGTTGCCGAGGAAGGCGTCTACGTACCGCGCATATGATGGTTGGTTGGCCTCCGGGACGACCGTCCAATAGGATGTGGGCTGGATGTTCAAGAATGGATGTCCTGGCGGGATATTCGGGATAGGTGAGTCCACTGCCGGACCCACGAGACTACGCATTTCTGCCGGCGCCGGCAGACGCCAGCCTTTTTGACCGCCCGTCATTCGGGTCGTGCATGTGGCACGGGCTTCGTTCCATGTCACGGACGTTGCTGTTGGGGAAAGCTCCCAGATGAGGTTTGTATCCTTATCGAGAACCGCATCGTTGTTGAAGTCGGGCAAAATCACGAACCGTTGGGCGGCTGGATGCGTCTGTTGCCAATTCTCGATGATGGCGGCGACGATCTGTTCTTTTCCTTGTGTCTGAGGTTTGATCTGCGTGTATGCCAGCAGGAAAAATGCACCTAGCGCGACTGTCGCGGCGACGATTCCTCGCAAGCTTGTCCATCCAGGTGGTCTCATGCTGCTCTCGACAAAAGAAACATCCTACGCTGCAGAATGCAAAGGGATCAATGTTTCTAGAGTCCGACTTGCCGAGCAGGTCAACAGACATGAACTTCATGAAAAGTAGTGAGGACAGGTCAGTATGAACGATGGTAACACATTGAAAAGAAAGTACTTAATTGCAGTCGACAATGAAATTATTGGTTGGAATTAGCCTATCGATTTAAGGTAGTATGTGTGCTGGCTGATTAATTAAATGTTGGTTGTGAGGCGAAGAGAGATCCGAAAGTAGTATCACGATTAAGGGTAGTTATCAATAAATCAAAGGGGAGGTCACGTTATGGCAAGCGATAAGGGGTATGACATTTCGCAGTGGTACGACTCGAAGCCGGTGAAGAT
>JACOEH010000022.1 GCA_024998685.1 Nitrospira sp. | reverse complement strand
CTCGACCCGATATGAAATCGGGCTCAAATTACCCACTCGGGAAGGAGATGACCCAATATTCATTTCTCCTCTATCTTCGACACTGCGTGTAGGGTCCCGTTTCCTTTTTCGACTCACGACTAATACGTTCTTCAGGTAAATATCCGAGAAACCGAAAAAATAATGAGTCCGACCTTCGCGTTGGGCCAGCACCGCTTGATTCTTGTCCGGAAGAGGCGCATCGTAACTCGCTCACTTCTTACTCGTGCGCTCGCGAAAAGGTCCATGGAAAGAACAGTTCGGATATCGCCTCGTTCTCAAACATCTCAAAACGCTGAACGGCAACGGCTTGGCGAAGATGCGATTCGTAAGCAGCACTGGAAGCGGTGGGGGCCCTACTTGAGCGAACGTGCTTGGGGAACGGTCCGTGAGGACTATAGCCCCCACGGAACGGCCTGGGAAGCATTTCCTCACGATCATGCCCGCTCGCGAGCCTATCGGTGGAACGAGGATGGGTTGGCCGGGATTTCAGATCGTCACCAGTACATCTGTTTCGCTGTTGCTCTTTGGAATGGACGCGATCCTATTTTGAAGGAACGCGTATTCGGCTTGACCGGTAACGAAGGGAATCATGGAGAAGATGTAAAAGAGTATTATTTCTATTTAGATTCAACGCCGACACATTCATATATGAAGTATCTCTATAAGTATCAACAGGCAGAGTTTCCGTACGTCAAGCTTGTAGAGGAAAATCGTCGCCGCGGACGTGGAGAGTTGGAATATGAGCTGATCGATACCGGCGTATTTCATGAGAATCGCTACTTCGATGTCATCGTCGAATATGCGAAGGTGACGCCGGAGGAGCTTCTCATCCGTATTCAAGTGACGAATCGAGGACCGGATTGCGCCGAGTTGACGCTGTTACCCACTCTTTGGTTCCGGAATACGTGGTCGTGGGGAATCGATGCCCGTCGGCCGAGAATGCGTGAAGGAAAAGTTGTCGATGAGATGAGTGTGATTGAATTGGATCACGAGTATTATGGAGAACGTCGCCTATGGTGCGAAGGGAGGCCGCCATTACTCTTTACTGAGAATGAGACGAATACGCGCCGATTATACGGCGACCAAGATGGCGCTAAATATGTGAAAGATAGTTTTCACGACTACATCGTCCATCATCGAACGGACGCGGTCAATCCTGAGCAGGTCGGCTCAAAGGCTGCCGCTCAATATCAGTTATCACTATCCCCAGGAGCCTCGGAGATCATTCGCCTGCGTCTGACCAATAAAACAGAGCCGATTGGGTTTGAAGTTCAAGCGTTCAATGAACTCTTCGCGCAGCGTATCTCTGAAGCCGATGAGTTTTACGACGAACTGGCTCCGGCTGATCTCTCCGAGGATGCAAGGTTGGTACAAAGGCAGGCGTTCGCGGGATTACTATGGAACAAACAGTTCTACCATTATGACTTGAAACGCTGGCTCGTCGGCGATCCAGGGATGCCGGACCCTCCCCATGAACGTCTCCATGGACGGAACTCCGACTGGACCCATCTCTACAATGCCGACGTAATCTCGATGCCGGACAAATGGGAATATCCTTGGTATGCAGCATGGGACTTGGCATTCCATTGCATTCCGCTCGCCCTTGTTGACTCAACATTCGCGAAAGAACAGCTCATTCTGATGCTCAGGGAATGGTACATGCACCCGAACGGTCAGATTCCGGCATATGAATGGGCGTTTGGAGATGTCAACCCTCCGGTTCATGCCTGGGCTGCATGGCGAGTCTATAAGATCGAGAGAAAGCGAAGAGGGGGCGGCGATCGGGTTTTTCTCGAACGAGTGTTCCATAAGCTGTTATTGAATTTCACGTGGTGGGTCAATCGAAAGGATGCCGAAGGGAAGAACATTTTTCAAGGGGGGTTTTTGGGACTCGACAACATCGGCGTCTTTGATCGGAGCGCTCCGTTGCCGACCGGTGGCCATATCGAACAGTCGGATGCGACAAGTTGGATGGGAATGTATTGTCTCAATATGCTCTCGATCGCACTCGAGTTGGCGCGTGACAATCGAGCATATGAAGATGTCGCGAGCAAGTTCTTTGAGCACTTTGTCTACATCTGCCGAGCCATGAACAACATCGGCGGGGAAAAAATCGAGCTCTGGAATAAAGAAGACGGATTTTTCTATGATGTGCTGCATCTTCCAGATGGACGGACCTTTCCGCTCAAGGTTCGGTCTCTCGTTGGGCTGATTCCGCTGTTTGCCGTAGAAACATTGGACTCCGAGTTGGTCGATAGTCTTCCACGGTTTAAGCACCGCATGCAGTGGTTCATCGAAAATCGGCCTGATTTCAGCGCTCACGTCGAAACCCATTCATATGACGGAGGAGTACGGAGGTTTTTGTCGCTGGTCAATCCCATACGACTCAAGTCGGTGTTGCGGTACATGCTCGACGAAGAAGAATTTCTCTCCCCATACGGTATCCGCGCGCTCTCGCGCTATCACAAGGACCATCCCTATGTGCTTTCCATCCTGGGTAGGAACTATCGGGTGGACTATGAGCCTGCCGAATCGAGCACAGGGCTGTTCGGAGGGAATTCAAATTGGCGAGGCCCCATCTGGTTTCCGGTCAACTATCTGCTGATCGAATCGCTCCAGAAATTCCACTACTATCTCGGCGATGAGTACAGGGTTGAGTATCCGGTACGCTCCGGTCAATTCGTCTCCTTACATGAGGTGGCGGCTGAACTGTCGCGCCGGCTGACTCATATTTTTCTTCGCGATAAAAATGGCCGACGTCCGCTCTATGGAGGCACGAGCAAATTCCAGGAAGATCCCTTCTGGCGAGATACGATTCTTTTCTATGAGTACTTCCATGGCGATAACGGTGCCGGCGTCGGGGCCAGTCATCAGACAGGATGGACCGGACTTGTCGCCAAGTTGATTCAGCAGTCTGGGGAATAGGTCGTGTGAAGCGTTGTTCGTGAGGCGTGAAGCGCGAGCGGGACGAGTCGGTCGCTCTCTGACGAGAGACGCTTCACGAGCGACGGGGGACATTTAGAAAATGAAAATTGAGGCGGATATCTGTCAGAGCCTGGATCGCGCACTGAGCCTCGAATGGCTGGAGACAAACGGTCGCAGCGGGTTTGCTTCGGGGACTGTCGCCGGTGCCAATACACGCCGGTACCATGCGCTGTTGGTGACGGCGCAACAGCCGGGAACCAATCGGTACGTGCTGGTCAATCATGTCGAGGAATGGTTGAGCTTCGACGATGACGCGTGGTCACTCTCGACGAACCTGTATCCAGCAGCGGTCCATCCTGACGGATATACCCATTGTTCAGGATTCTCGTCGATTCCATGGCCGACATGGACCTTTACCTATAACGATGCGCATGTCCGACGTGAAATCCTATGCATTCGAGGTCGAGACCTTGTCATCATTCGGTGGAAGCTGATGGGCTCAAAGGGCGATTCCGTGGCTCTGAGGGTGCGTCCGATGCTGACCGGCCGTGACTATCACGCCCTGCACCGCGAGAACGAACAGCTTTCCACGCAAGCCACCAACAACCACGAGTGGGTGTCCTGGCAATCGTATCAAAATCTTCCGGTCGTGCGCGCCTTCCACTCCGGAGCTTATCGCCATGCTCCCGATTGGTATCGACATGTGCAGTTCCCTCTCGAGCAGGAACGAGGGCTCGACTTCAGAGAAGACTGGTGGGCACCGGGAGAATTTTTATTCAAGTTGGAGTCGGGCAAAGAGCAAGCATTGGCATTTACCAGTGAAACGGTTGACGGACTTGATATCGCGGATCTCGCTCACAAGGAACGTGCTCGGCGTATGCGGGTCAAAAGGTCTGTGCCGACGGCCGACCGATTAGCCGGCGCATTGTGGAGGGCGGCGGATTCATTCTTGGTCCAACGAGGCACTCAACACACGATGATAGCGGGGTATCCATGGTTTACGGACTGGGGGCGAGATACCTTTATCTCGCTTCCCGGGCTTTGCCTGGTCACCGGACGGCATGAGGTCGCCTGGCAGATCATCCAGACTTTTTCCTCCTACGTTTCCGAAGGCATGGTGCCCAATCGCTTTCCGGATAGGAACGAAAGCCCGGAATACAACTCCATCGATGCATCACTGTGGTTTGTCCATGCCGTCGATCGGTATCTGACATACAGCGACGATGCAACACGAGTCCGGTCGATCGTTTGGCCGGCGATAAAGCAGATTCTCGATGGCTATCGGCAAGGCACGCGATATGACATCCACATGGACGTCGATGGCCTTATCGTGGGAGGAACACCCGGTCTTCAGCTGACCTGGATGGATGTGAAAATCGGCGATTGCCTCGTGACACCACGGCACGGAAAGCCGGTTGAGATTCAGGCCTTGTGGTTTAGGGCCTTAGAGGTCGGCGCACGACTTGCTGCCCGGTTTGGGGAACCGGATTACGCCGCCGGCTGTCAGAAGGATAAGGCGCGCGGAGTGAAATCCTTCCGCAACAAATTTTGGTACCAAGACGGACAGTATTTGTACGATACGATCGATGGGCCGGAGGGCGACGACACATCAATTCGCCCCAATCAGGTGTACGCACTTGCCCTGTGTGATGATCTCCTGACGAAGGAACAGGCAAAGCAAGTGCTCCGACTCGTCAAGGACCATCTCCTCACGCCGGTGGGACTGAGAACGTTGTCGCCGACGGATATTCGATATCATCCTCGGTACATAGGCGGTCCCATGGAACGAGATCGTGCGTATCATCAGGGAACCGTCTGGCCGTTCCTCTTGGGCCCTTTCGTGACGTCATGGTTGAAAACATTTGGACATAGGCACGAAACAAGAATTGAGGCTCGGTCGTTTCTCGATGGCATAGAAGTCCACTTATGGGAAGCCTGTCTCGGGCAAGTGTCTGAAATTTTCGACGGAAACCCTCCACATCATCCGCGAGGCTGTCCGGCTCAAGCCTGGTCGGTTGCGGAGCCTCTCCGTGCACTGATTGAAGATCTTGGGGTGCCGATCATGACCGGAAGAGCACGCTCAACTCGCCGCAAATAAGCCGTGGCCACGTCGCAGCAATAATTGAACCTGAGCCATCGTCTTCTGCTCTCTTGACAGAGTTCGGAGGCATCCGTAGTCTGAATATGCTGGATGCCTGGATACATTGGGAGGACGAAGCACGATGGCACTCTTCAGATCGAACCGCAATGGCCGCTTAGTCATTGCATATATGGTGATATGTTCCCTCTTCGGCTTAGCGGCACCTTGCGGGATCCTTGCCGACGAGTTACCGAAGGAGTCTGTGTTACCGCTCGGCTTGGCGAACAAAGCAATTCAGGCAGCATTGGAAGCTTGCAAGAAGGACGGGTATCGAGTGAGTGTTTCGGTGGTTGATCGTGCCGGCGTCCTTCGCGCCATGGGACGAGCCGATGGAGCGGGGCCGCACACGGTCGATAGCAGCCGGAAGAAAGCCTATACGGCGGCAAGTGTGCGACGTCCTACCAGTGAGTTGGCTGATCTCATCACGAAAATCCCCTCGCTGCAGTCCCTTCGGGACATGAACGGCGATATTCTGATATTGGGCGGGGGACTGCCCATCGAAATCGGTGGAGAAGTGGTCGGGGGAATCGGAGTCGGTGGAGCCCCGGGTACTCATCTTGATGACGCCTGCGCCCAGGAGGGGCTCGACGCGATCGGTGCGGCTCCGAAGGTTCCCACGCCGAAGTGAAAGCGCCGCCATGGCCCGCCCTCTTTGGAAGCGTGGTCCTTCTCTGCATAGGATGTAACAGCAATATTCCCGAATCGGCTTCGGTTGAAATAGCATCAACAGGACTTCGGCTGACGATTGTGAGAATGGCGACGGATCCGTTCCTCCAGCGGTTTAATCTCACTCTGAATGTCAAGGGAGCAAGTGGCTGTTTTTTTTCAACCGAATTGTTTCCGGATACCGGCTATGCCGGTCGACGTAATGTTTATCAGGTATTAGAGGGAAGCGTTTATGTGGTCGGGCAGTATGATGCGCGTGTCATCGATCCACAGAACTGCCGAACAAGCCTCAGAGAGTTTCGCCATCTCGATCGCGACGTGATATTTATAGGAAGCTTCGATCAAAATGAGGAAAAGCGATGGACGTATTTTTCTGCCGTTCAGCGGCCAGAACGGCCGTTCGAGAAACATTGACAGTGACTCTGAGCGAGAAGAATCGCTGAAAAAACGACGGCGGTAACCTGATCACGGTGCGGCGATACCAACGCGCTTCCTACAATAGGTGAATCATCACGGCATGCAACAACCGATCATTGGGTATCACCAAGATGATTATGGCGATTGGGTTGCCGATCTGGCCTGCGGCCATGGACAGCATGTGCGCCATCAGCCTCCATTCACGAACCGTCCTTGGGTGCTCACCGTCGCAGGACGTAATCAATATTTGGGTACCCGTTTGAATTGCAAGAAGTGCGAAGAGCCGGCTGCCTCTCCTCCTCCAACTTCAGGATGAACTCCGACCATCCGTTTTCTCCGTCACGCACGCTCCATGTACGTGCGACTTGGCCGGCGGCGGTCTCGATGATGCCTGAAACGCAGAGACAAGTCCCGCTTCCATCTTCCTTTACCATACTCCCATAACGCAAAGAAAAACCGTGTCCGACGGCAGAGCCGTTCGGGCCTCTTGACAGTGAGTGGGACTTTGTTTAACAACCGTTGCCACGTGAGTGTGGCGGAAAACTATGTTGGCCCAACGATACCAGATTGCCGTTTTGCTTGGGTTGGTAGGCCTCTTGAGCTGCTATTTGCTGCTGCCTCTCGGTGCGTCGTATCTGTTGGCCAATAGACTTCGTGATCATGGGTACAGCAATGTCGTTCTCCAGCTCGGCTATCCAGGCTGGTCGCACATGCGCATTCCGGTGGTTTCGTTTCAACAGGATTTGGGCGAAGAACGACTGCTGGTCTCGCTGACAGATGCGGAGATTCGATATGACCCGACTCAGCTGCTTCAAGGGCGTGTCAGCCGTATCGTATTGCGAGACGCGGCCATTCATGTATTGAATGTCCAGTCCGCAGAGCCCACCGCGCGGAATGGAGAAGGGACGGATCAGTTTGATGATGGGGAATCACCGTGGCGATTGTTGACGGCGGGGGATCTTTTACGCAGTTTGCCGATACTTCCGTTCGACGAGTTGCACCTGGATCATCTCACCATTTTTCGCGAGCAGGCGACGGGGCCGCTTCGCAGAGTGACGATCGATGGAAGTCTGACCTATAGCGACAGGGAAGTCGGTGGTCGCCTCGCATTTCGCGGACGTGATACCGCGCCCTATGGCCTCATCGTCGTAGGGCATTCCGCCAGTACCTGGTCGGTGACCTTGGCGTCCCAGCGACCACAATCGGCGCCGATTGTTTCCTTGCAGTCGCAAGCGCATCCAAACGGCTCGCAGATTCACGTTAAGGGGCGCCTTCAGATCAACGTGCAAGAACTGGCTCCATTCATCGCGCTCCTTGTCCCGATCGGCCCGGAACTGGAGAGAGTCACGGGAGAGGTGGAGATCAATTGGGCGGGGATTGCCGCCTCGGAGGCCGCACTCAGCTCTTTGTGGGACGATGAGCAAACGCATCTGGACGGCGACATGCGCGTCAATGCGACGCTGCCGGCGCTCAAAGGTGTGGCAAAGGATATTGCGGTCGCCTACGAGGGTAGATTCGGAGGGAATGCCGCGCAGGCAGAGTGGGCCATGAGTCCCGGTGTCTTGCTGACCGCGACGATCAATACCCAACCGCGCATTATTCCCGAAGCGGTCCGATTGATACTTCCTCATGGTGATCAGCCGGTACGGATTGAGAATAGGAAGCCCGTGCAGGGAACTATCTATTGGAAAGAAACACCCATACGTACGGTGACGCAAGGGCCGTTGCATGTGACGTACGGTCGAACACCGGGACCATTGGTAGCGCAGTTCGAAACCACCCGCGCTGAGGGTCTTGGAAACGAGTTGGTGTCGGTAGAAGGAGCCTATCATCTGGACGGCCTTCTTCCGAAGGCCATTACGGAGCGGCTTTCAGCTACAGAGGCGATGGGAAGAGTCCAAGGGACGGTGAAGTTGGCGCGGACACATGTACATGGCGTGCTGTTGCCCCCTTCTGCAGTTACGGCGAAGCAGCTCGGACAGGGCACCACACTCATTCCGAGCGTCACACTGACTCTGTCGGAGCCGCTGATGGTTGAATGCGATCTGACGGCGATGCATTGCAGTGGGGAAGCGATGATCGCAACGGTTCGGGTTCCGACCATGAGAATAAGCGGTCGGAATATTCGCATCACGCAAGGTGTTTTGAGAATCCAGGAAGCAGAAACGATCAAGGCCGCATGGGTTGCGCACGGAACCTTGTCGGTCTCCGGGGTGAGTCCTGAGCCGACTGCTTGGTGGCCTTCCACGAGTGATTGGGCAATCACATTCTCGGCTGATCAGGGCGGCATCAAGGCCGACCTTCGAGTCGATACTCCGACGCACGAAGGGTTCGTGACCGCGAGGATCGAACAGCCGCTGCAGACAGCGCAGGGGGTCATGCACGGTGTCATTGGTCCGCTGACGTTCAACGGCACCGACCGGCGGCTCAGCAAGATGATCATGGGACTTCCTCCTTCAACCGATCTGATCGATGGGGTGTTCACATCCACCGTTGATGCATCCTGGTCGAGCAACTTCCGCGACCGGACCCATGTGATGAAAGTGGTATCGGCAACCGCGAAAGTCGTGGCGGAGAAACTGTCGGGCCACTACTACGACTCTATCGTGAAGGGTTTGAGTACCACGATGGTGGTACACGCTCAGGGCCTTGAATCAATTGCGATGACCCAACCGGCTTCGATCTTCATTGCTGCAGTCCAGAGTGGGGTGGATTTTGCCAATCTTACTGCCTCCTACCAGATGAGATGGAAATTGGCGGATGATCTGCCGACTGTCGATATAAGAGATTTCCAGTGCGAAGTATTTGGAGGAACGATCAGCAATCCGGGTTCTGTGTTGGATTTGGCCAAGCCACCGATTACAACGACGTTTTCTTTGCAGAATCTTGATCTGGCGAGAATTCTCAGCGTGGAACAACAGCAGGGACTTCAGGGGACCGGAGCACTCAACGGGACGCTTCCCGTCACACTCACATCGGGTGGGATCGTCGTGCAAGATGGACTGATCGAGGCCCAGCCGCCGGGGGGCATCATACGGTACGCATCGACGCCGGAATCATCAAAGATGCTTTCAGAATCAGATCGGCAACTCGAGCTCGTCGTGCAAGCACTCAACAATTTTCAGTATTCGCTGTTGCGCGTCGGCGTGAAATACGGCGAAACCGGTATGTTGGATCTGAATGCTCGGTTGGAAGGCCGGAATCCTGACCTCAGGAATACTCCTCCGATTCACTTCAACCTGACCGTGCAAGAGCATATCCCCACGCTCCTCAAAAGCCTCCGCTTGGTCGAGGATATCAATGGGACGATTGAAAAAAGATATAGACGACTAGGACTGTTATGAGGCGGACCATGCGGAGCGGAACCATAGGAATAGGCGTCGGTGTGTCGGTGTGGATCACTCTGTTCCTGGCGGTGTGTGCCTGTACTCCACGCGTGGAGGTGGCTGCGTCGGAGAAGCCGATTACGATCAATCTCAATCTGAAGATTGATCATGAGATTCGGCTGAAAGTCGACAAAGACTTGGATCACGTGTTGTCGAATGACGGCGGCCCATTGGATGAAGCAAAAGCCGAGGGATGGGTCGAGGAGAAGAGCAACGGCTATCTAAGAGCGGTGAACCCCTCCAATGCTGAAGTGCAGGCGTTGATAAAGGAGGTCAATCAGAGTCGGCGGCAGGCCTATGAAGATATCGCAGCGCGAAACCGCATCAGCGTCCAGGCCGTTGAAGCACTCGCCGGAGAAAAAGCCATTGGGAATACCAATCCATGACGCTTTACTGAAAGTCCGGGTGGCTGGATCAAGACATAACCACTATCCGTAGCGATCGTTCTTCCATGGAAATGCGGTGTTGGAGTACCCGCGGACCTCCCAAAATCCCTTCTCATCTTTATCTGAGAACGTCATGTCCTTCACCCATTTCGTCCCTTTCCAGGCATAGCGTTTCGGGACGATCACACGTACCGGCCCACCATGGTCTCGGGATAGGGGTTTGCCGTTCCAGCTATGGGCCAGCAACACATCGTCATCGTCACAGGCCTCAAGCGGGAGGTTCGTCGTGTAGTCGTCGTAGGACTTGAACAGGACAAACCGGGCGAGCGACAGCGGTTTCACGATGGACATGATGTGCCTGAAGCTCACACCTTCCCAGTCATTGTCGTAACGACTCCATGAGGTCACGCAGTGAAAGTCAGACCGATCCTTGAATTGAGGCTGGGCGAGAAATTGCTCCCATGACCAGGTGACGGGGGCAGCGACAAACCCGCCGATGCTGAGCCGCCATTCATCTAATGAGACTTCTGGTTTGAAACCTAAGTCCAATACTGGAAAGTTATCGACGAGGTGCTGGCCTGGAGGTAGACGATCATCGCCTTCATAAAAGACTTCCCGCTCTTCTCCTCCTCGCCGCGCCCTGGCCCATTGTTCTTTGGTCCTTGTCAGTCTGCTTGATTCATCCATTTCGACCTCCACTTTTACAGACGACGGGAATTGAAACGGAGCCGGCAACCCACTGATCGGTGGTCGGGAAAGTCCGGCAACCGAACATTTCGTCGAACAGCAGCCTCTATGGGATGCTGAACACTGTTCACGTGCCGCTCAGCCCGTAAAGCATTCTGACCTAGTCGGACAGAGCTGAAGCAGCTTATCTCATTGACAGAACAAAGAGGAAGCCACCATGATACGCCACGATGCAGCTATACCCCGTGTGAATCAGCGTGAGTCAGGCAGTTCGAATCTAGGAAAAATTTCTCCGGCACTGGCGGTTGTGTACAAGCGGTTCGCAGGGAAACCAGTGGGATGAACGCCTGACCGATTGACGACGCACGGCGAAGGATGTCAGGCTGTGATTATACAACACTTCTCAGAGGTCATCGGAATGAGTGAGTACAACCAAACTCTGATCCTTCCGTACGACGACTATAATCAAGAACTCGTCGCGAACGTGCATCCCGCCGATTGGGTCAATCCAGAGCCGACCGACCGCTACAACCTTGTCATAATCGGAGCAGGAACCGCCGGGTTGACCACGGCCGCCATCGCCGCGGGTCTTGGAGCGAAGGTCGCATTGATCGAAAAACAGCTGATGGGTGGCGACTGTCTCAATGTCGGGTGTGTGCCGTCGAAAGGAGTGATTCGAGCAGCCAGAGCCTGGGCCGACTTACGGAAGGCCACAGAGTTCGGTCTTCATATTCCCGCCGGCGTGAAGTATGACTTCGGCGCCGTGATGGCGCGCATGAGGAAACTGCGGGCCCGCATCAGCCGGAACGACTCCGCCCATCGATATGCGAAACTCGGCGTAGACGTGTATATCGGCAGTGGACGGTTTCTCGGTTTTGACACGGTCCAGGTGGAAGGTCCGGCCGGTAATCGGGTTCTCACCTTCGCGCGAGCCGCTGTCTGTACAGGGGCGAGAGCGGCGGTCCCTGAGACGCCCGGCCTTCAGGAAGCCGGCTATCTGACGAATGAAACCGTGTTTTCTCTGACTGAGCTGCCGCAGCGTCTGGGCGTCATCGGGGCCGGGCCTATCGGATGTGAGCTGGCGCAGTCCTTCGCCCGCTTTGGAAGCCAAGTCTATCTGATCGAAGCGATGCACGGCATCCTGCCGAACGAGGATCGAGATGCGGCGGGTATCGTTGAACAGCACATGCTTCGCGACGGCGTGAAGCTGCTCTGCTGCGGAAAATATCTGAAGGTGGGAAAAATCGAAGGCGGGAAACGTCTGACAGGCGATTCTCATGGCCAACATTACGATGTCGTCGTCGACGAGATTCTCGTCGCGGTCGGTCGGACGCCGAACGTCGAAAGGATCGGTTTGGAGACCGCAGGAGTCTCGTACGATAAGAACGGGATCCGGGTGGATGCTCGATTGCAGTCGACCAACCCCAAGATTTTCGCGGCCGGTGACGTCTGCTCACGCTATAAGTTCACACATGCCGCTGACGCCATGGCGCACATCGTCATCCAGAACGCGCTGTTCCCTCACCCCTTGAGGCTGGGGTACGCCAGCGTCGAGTCCTTGAGCATGCCCTGGTGCACCTTTACCGAACCGGAAATCGCCCATGTCGGGCTGTACGAAAAAGAGGCGAAGGAAAAGGGACTCAAGGTTGAGACCTATACGCACAAATTGGATGAAGTTGATCGGGCCATCCTGGATGGAGAAGACGAAGGGTTCGCGCGTGTGCATATTCAAAAGGGGACGCACAAGATCCTCGGCGCAACGATCGTGGCTACCCATGCCGGCGATATGATCAGTGAATTGTCGGTTGCGATGAAAGCAGGAGGGGCCAAAACAATCGCCGGAACGATTTATCCCTATCCCACACAGGCGGAAGCGAATAAAAAAGTCGTCAACCTTTGGAGGAAAGCGCACTTTACCCAGCGAACAAAACAACTTGTAACAAAGCTGTTCGAATGGATGAGACGCTGAATGGTGACCATGAAAGACCATCGTATTCAGCAAGCCTCTGTTGCGATTCTTGCCGGAGTTCCGATGGTTCCTGCCGACCCGGTAGAGCGTTCACGCGTCGCGATTATTGGATAGAGTTGGCAAAACCGCACATCGTTGACCAAAACTGTACGGCAATCTCCACTGACGGAGTCATGCTGATGCATATTGAACGATCACAGCGGCATCACGGCAAGAAAGCCTGAAAATCTTCGCCATCCTCGTTCGGCCGGTCCAATCGATTTAGTTACAGTGATCGGAGGGACCGGTCTTGACAAACTTGACCGCTCCGAGCGTCCGGATCATTCAGGGAGCGGGCGAGATCGGTTCGTACCTGCAACGGGATGATGAGGCGGCGGTCTCCCGGCGAGATCGCCGCCGGCGGACTTAATCGGCATCCTGCAAAACCCTTAAAGAGTGGACGTTTCCGACCTCGCCTGATAGATGAGGCAATGTGGCTCCGCACTGGCATAGGCGAAAATCCAGCATTCGGATGGAATAGGACCCTGTTAGAATGCGCTCATGGATGTCATAGCCACGCATAACAACGCGGATTTCGACGGTCTTGCCTCGATGGTTGCCGCGCGCAAGCTCTTTCCAGAGGCCAAGCTGGTGTTGCCCGGTGGAGGCCAGGAGACCGTCCGGAATTTCCTTGCCGTGCACGATCTCGACATGACCAAACTCAAAGATGTCGACATCTCACAAATCACGAGGCTGGTGTTGGTCGATACGCAAGACCCGGACCGGATTGGAACGCTCAAGTCTTGTGTCGAGAACCCTTTAGTCGAAGTCGTGGTGTTCGATCACCACCCCGACCCAACCTCAACCCGCGTCGACCGTTCGAAGCAGTCCATGATTCAATCAGTCGGGGCCACGACGACGCTTCTCGTCGAGCAACTCCGGCGGCGGCATATTCCTGTGATGCCGTTCGAGGCGACCGTGATGGCGCTGGGTCTCTATGAAGAGACCGGGTCGTTCACCTTTCCCTCCACGACCAGTCGGGACTTCGAGGCCGGATCGTTTCTCGTCGCGGCCGGCGCGGATCTGAATATGGTCACGGAGACCCTGCACCGTCCTCTGGATCCTGATGCCGTCGCGCTGCTGAACGATTTGTTGGAACACAGCGAAGTACATTACCTGGAAGGCCGCAAGGTGCTGGTGGCCACGAGCACGGTTGACCGCTGCCGCGGAGAAGCAGCCGGGGTGGTGCATAGACTCGCTGAATTGCAAGGAGTCGATGCCGTCGTCGTGGCCGTGATGATGGCGGACCGAGTGGAAGTGATCGGGAGAAGCCGCAGGTCTGAGATCGACGTCGGCTGGATCGCTCGGGAATTCGGAGGAGGAGGCCACGCCGTTGCGGCAGCCGCCGCGGTCAAAGGGCAGACGCTTGCGGAAGTCAAGGAGAAGATCGTTCGCTTGCTGACCACACAGTACCGCCCGACGCTGCTGGCCCAGGACGTCATGACCTTCCCGGTCAAAGCAATCGACGTCGATACCAGTGTGGGTGAAGCGGGACAGCGGATGACGGCCTATGGGCTCAATGTCTTTCCGATCTTGGACGAGAAAGACCATTACACCGGGCTCGTCAGTCGGGAGTCGATTCAAAAAGCCTTGTTTCATCGGCTGGGCAAGATGGCCGTGCGGGACATCATGCAGACCGACGCCTATCTCGCACAGCCGGACACTCCGTTTCATGAGATCGAAACGGCCATGATCGAGCGAAACCAGCGGTTTGTGCCTATTGTCAAAGACAACAAAATCGTCGGCGTCGTGACGAGGACGGATCTGCTGCGCACCCTGCACGACGATGTGCTGAGGGTCGCTCGAATGCGGACGATGCGTCCAAGCGACGCCGAAGCAGAAATCGGAGGACCGCTTCGCAATGTGAAGGGACTCTTGCGCAGTCGCTTGCCGTATCGCCTGGTGACAGTGCTGGAAGAGGCCGGTCAACTGGCTGATCGCTGCGAGGTCTCCCTCTTCGTCGTCGGCGGCTGTGTGCGGGACCTGTTGTTGGGCATCGAAAATTTGGATTTGGATCTCGTGATCGAAGGCGACGGAATCGCCTTCGCGCGAAAGCTCGGTGAAGTACTGCATGCACGGGTCAAGATACATGAGCGATTCGGCACGGCAATTCTGTTGTTGCCGGACGGCTTCAGGCTCGATGTGGCTACCGCAAGAACGGAATATTATGAATATCCGACCGCTCTCCCGACGGTGGAGCAAAGTTCGATCAAAAAAGATCTCTATCGTCGGGATTTCACCATGAACGCGCTCGCCGTCCGGTTGAACGGAAAGAGTTTCGGGGATGTGCTCGATTTTTACGGTGGGCAACGGGATCTGAATGACAAGGTCATCCGAGTCCTGCATGGATTGAGTTTTGTTGAAGATCCCACCCGAGTGTTTCGAGCGATCCGATTTGAATCCCGGTTCGGGTTTCGCTTGGGCAAAGACACGGCGGCGTTGATCGCCGGCGCCGTCAAGATGAATCTGTTTCAACGATTGTCCGGCCACCGGCTGCTGGAAGAACTGAAATTGCTGTTGGGCGAACGAAAGCCGAAACAGGCGATCAAACGACTGGCGGAGTCCCATCTGCTCCGGTTCATCCATCCGAAGCTGAGCTGGTCCGACCGATTGGACAGATTGTTGGTCGCGCTCGAAGAAGCCGTCGATTGGTATCGGTTGCTGTACTTGGATCGGGAGATGGAAGCCTGGTTGGTCTACATGATGGGCCTTCTAGAGGTATTGCCGGAGCGTGCCGTGAAGGATGTATTCAAGCGGTTTCCCTTTTCCGAGCAGGAAGCCGGCAGGCTCAAAATGGCCCGTGTGGGCTGTCACACCGTGATTCGTCGACTCGCGTCGCAACGATCACTCAAACCGGCAGACGTGTACCACCTCTTGTCGGGGTTATCCGATGAGACGCTGTTGCTCCTCATGGCCAAGAGCAAAGGAGATACAGTGAAGCGGCAGGTCTCGGCCTTCCTTACGACCTATCAGCACGTGAAGCCGATTCTGACGGGTACCGACCTAAAAACCATGGGGTTAAAACCAGGGCCGAAGTTCAAAGAGATTCTGGATCGGCTCCTTGACGCACGTCTGAACGGGGAGATCAAGACGGAATCGGAAGAGCGAGATCTGGTCATGAAGCTTGCCGGGTTGAAAGCCGATGGTTAGTTCATCGGAATGATCGTCGCCGAAACCTCATTCGGCAGCAGCAGAGTGGCCGCCGCGCGATTGTGTTCGTCCGGTTGAATCAGTGCGAACAACGGCACCGGCTGCGGTACGCCGCCGGGAGGCAGGGCCAGCATCGCGGGAAAGTCGATCAGCGGCGAGAGCGTCGCTTGGCTCGCAATGCGAAGCCGAAACGCCATCAACACATCCCGCAACCGTTCGGCCTTCTCCTCATCCCAACATCGACTATTCTTCTTCCCGAATCCCCGTAGCTCGCTACGGGGATGAAAGCGTGGAGAACCCTCTGCAGCTTTGGCGAAGGAGGGTCGTGGCTTCGGAAAACTTCGCAAGATATCCCGCAGCTTGCTGCGGAGAGCTTCATTTGTCCCGACGCACATTCTCCTGAGGAACATTTTCCACATTTTCATTTTTTGGAGCACAAACGGACTGAACATGATAACAACGAGCTAGAACGGAGAATTCCTCAATAACTATTATTGTCATGCTACAGGACCCTATTTGGCAGATCTGCATCTACGGGTTAGCTGTAGGCTTCGTGATTCTCGTCATGTTGGGACTTCCTCCCCTGCTTGGCGAGCGTCACTGGAAAAAGTCAGAACGTCGATCAGAAAGCGCGACTGCCATTCCCTATGAATCCGGTATTCGACCGACCGGCACCGCCCAAGTCCGCCCGCCGGTGCAATATTATTTGATCGCCATGTTCTTCGTCATTTTTGATGTGGAGGCGGCTTACCTGTATGCCTGGGCCGTCGCTGTGCCGGAAACAGGCTGGCTTGGCTTTGTTGAAGTGACAATCTTTGTGGCCATTCTTTTGGCATCCCTTGCTTATCTGTGGCTCACCGGAGCGCTCGACTGGAATGCACAGTATCAACGTCCGCCTGTCCGTCACCACCAGAAACCACACGTGAATGAGGCAAAGGAGTTATACGATGACAGGGTGGCGTAACGGAAGACTCGAGGGTGTGCGGAGTATCGACGGCGGCGACGGCTCGTTAACCTCAGTCGTCGGTCAGTCGGTACTCTTTGCGAAGCTTCAGGACCTCTTGGCATGGGGACGGAAGAATTCACTCTGGCCGTTGAACTTCGGCTTGTCTTGCTGTTTCGTCGAAATGGCGACGAGTCTTACCAGCGTCTACGACGCAGCTCGGTTTGGCGCAGAAGTGGTACGCGGTTCACCACGTCAAGCCGACGTGTTGGTCGTGTCTGGAACGGTTTTCATGAAGGTGGCTCCCGTCATCAGGCAGCTATACGAACAGATGCTGGAGCCGCGTTGGGTGATTTCGATGGGCTCCTGCTCGAATTCAGGAGGGATGTTCGACGCCTATTCTGTCGTACAGGGTGTCGACAAATTCCTTCCTGTGGATGTGTATATGCCGGGATGCCCCCCGCCGCCGCATGCCTTTATGGAATGCCTGCTGCTTCTCCAGAACATGGTCGGATCAGAGCGCCGGCCGTTGAGCTGGTGGTTCGGTCCACAAGAAGTTCAGAAACCCATCATGCCCTCGATGCGGGATGCGAAACGAGAGGAGCGAACACGTCAGCGCGAATATCCCAGCATCGATGTACTCCCTCGGACGGATATCCTCTCCCCCCATTTTGCCGGACAGCCGAACGGTCTCTCGAAAGACAACTCATGAATCCACGATCATCAGCCCTTCGAGAAGCCTCGATCGGCGAACAAACAGAACTGGTGGCAGAGATCGCGAGCCATTTTAGTTCGGAGGAATATCTGACTGCAGTGCAATCCACCAAGGATGGGATCCCGACGATTTGGATCGAGAAACACCGGCTCCGCGAGACCCTCCGCTTTGTCAAATCTAAAATTCCTCGTCCATTTCCCATGCTGTTCGACTTGAGTGCGACGGATGAACGATTACGCCGGCACCATGAAGGATTGCCGATCAGTGCCTTTACCGTGTTTTATCACCTTTTCTCTTTTGATCGGAACCAATCGCTTCGTATCAAGGTGCCGCTCAGCGGTGAAGATCTCTCACTGCCGTCGATCGTCGATCTGTGGCCAAACGCGGATTGGTACGAACGAGAGACCTACGACATGTTCGGCATTCAATTCGACGGGCACCCATTTCTCCGGCGTCTCCTCATGCCTTCGTGGTGGAACGGTCATCCGCTTCGCAAGGATCATCCCTCACGTGGAACAGAGATGGGGCAGTTTCAATTGCCGCCTGAGAAACTTGTGATGACCCAAGAGGCCTTGCAATTCAAGCCAGAGGACTGGGGCTTATCCCGCACCCATCAGGACCCGGACTTCGACTATATGTTCATCAATCTCGGCCCAGCTCATACCGGGACACACGGCGTGCTGCGGCTCGTGGCGCAACTCGCGGGTGAGGAAATTGTCAATATCGTGCCTGATATCGGATTTCACCATCGGTCTCAGGAAAAAATCGCCGAACGGCAGACCTGGCATACCTTCATTCCCTACACCGATCGAGTGGACTACCTCCAGGGTGTATTGAATGAAATGCCGTACTGCCTCGCAGTCGAGCGACTCGCAGACATTGAGGTGCCCCAACGAGCACAAGTCATCCGTGTCATGATGTCTGAATTTTATCGGCTCGCCAGCCATCTTGTCTGGTACGGAACCTTTGCACAGGACATCGGCGCGTTGTCACCGGTCTTTTACATGTTCAACGATCGAGAGCGAATCCTCGCAATCGCAGAAGCAATTTGTGGTGGCCGTATGCACCCGAATTGGCTCCGCATCGGTGGAGTCGCACGAGACCTCCCGATTGGGTGGGATCAACTGGTCCAACAGTTCGTCGATTGGTTTCCAAACCGACTCGATGAATATGAACGCCTCGTGATGGACAACCCAATTTTTAAGGCTCGTACCGTCGGGATCGGTGGATTATCACTCGAAGACGCCATCGCCTGGGGTGCGACCGGTCCAATGTTGCGTGCCTGCGGCCTACCCTGGGATTTGCGCAAGACTCGTCCTTACTCTGGCTATGATCAGTTTGACTTTGATGTCCCGGTCGCGACAAACGGCGATTGTTATGGTCGAGGAGTGGTGCATGTACTGGAAATGCGCCAGTCGCTGAGGATTATCCGCCAGTGTCTCGATTCCATGCCCTCCGGCCACTATAAGTCGCTCAATCCGCTCGCAACTCCACCGATGAAAGAACACACGATGCACGACATCGAAACACTCATCCATCATTTTGTTGGGGTGAGTTGGGGGCCGGTGCTTCCACCCGGTGAGGCAGAGGTTCCTACGGAATCATCAAAAGGCCAGACGAGTTATTACTTGACGAGTGACGGCTCACAGGTCTCGTACCGGACGAGAATTCGCACTCCCTCGTTCGCCCATATTCAGATGGTGCCGTTCATCGTACGCGGTGAACTGTTGTCGGATCTCTTGGCCGTACTCGGAAGTGTGGACTACGTATTATCCGATGTGGACCGGTGACCGCGTGTGGAATGGTCAGTGACCAAACTTCCACTCCTGAAGCTAGACAGAATGCGAAGACCGCCTCTCTGGAGTGAGGATACACACACGTATGTTGTCAGATACTGAACGCCGTGAGCTTGAAGACGCCCTGAAACATTACCCCGACAAACGATCGGGAACCATCGATGTGCTGTTGCTCGTCCAGCGCCGACGTGGGTGGATTTCGGATGAGTCGATTCTCGACATTGCACAATTTCTGGAGATGACGAGCGAGGACGTCGATAGTGTCGCAACCTTCTATAACCTCATCTTTCGTAAGCCCGTCGGTCGGCATGTGGCCTTCCTGTGCGACAGTATCAGTTGTTGGATCATGGGGTACGAGCAAGTTCGTGAACAACTCAAAAAACAGTATGACATCGATCTGGGGCAGACAACGCGCGACGGGCGCCTGACCGTCTTGCCGATCGCATGCTTGGGACAGTGCGAACGGGCGCCAGCCATGATGATCGATCAGAATGTGTACGGCGAGGTGACGCCCGACAAGGTTGAAACCATCATGGAGAAATATAAGTAGCGACAGACGTCTATGCTGAGGTGTTCGTCGGTGTTGACCTGAACAACCTAAGACGATGAGCCAGGACCCTACGCGAATCACAATGGAACGCCCACTCACACAGTACATCCATCCAGATGGTACCCCGCGGTTGCTGCGAGAGTACGTCACGAACGGGGGGTATCACAGTCTCCAAAAGCTTGTCACGGGGATGGCTCCCAAAGATGTGCAACGGCTGGTCGGTGAATCGGGCCTGCGGGGCAGGGGTGGGGGAGGGTTCCCGACAGGGAGCAAATGGAGCTTCGTGCCGATGGGGCCCGATGCCCAGAAACCGAAGTATATCGTCGCGAACGCTGATGAAATGGAGCCGGGCACCTTTAAGGATCGGATCCTCATGGAAGGGGATCCTCATGGCCTCGTCGAAGGCATGATCATGGCCGGGTATGCCTTGGATGCAGAGGTCGGCTACATTTTCTTGCGCGGGGAATATCATCTGTCTGCCCAGCGTCTGACCCGAGCTATTGCGGAGGCCTATGCGGAAGGGTATCTCGGCAAGCCCCTCCCTGGGACGACGTTTCGTTTTGATCTCCATCTCCATTCCAGCGCCGGGCGGTACATCTGTGGCGAGGAAACGGCGCTGATCAATGCACTGGAAGGCAAACGAGCGACTCCTCGCGCGAAACCTCCCTATCCGCAGACCGTCGGTTTGTGGGGACAACCGACCATCGTGCAGAACGTCGAGACCTTATACAACCTTCCGCATATCGTGAACCACGGCTCCGCTTGGTATCACAGCCTGAGCCGTACTCAGGACGGCGGCACGAAGATCTATGGCGTCAGCGGGCGCGTCACACGTCCGGGATGGTGGGAACTGCCGCTCGGTACGACAGCTCGTGAGGTATTGGAACAGCATGCTGGTGGAATGTTGGCCGGCGTTCACTTTCGGGGCGTCTTGCCTGGCGGTATATCCACGGCATTTATGACCGAGGAACACCTGGATCTCCCCATGGATTTTTCTTCGATCCCGCCCCAGGTCGGTCGTCTCGGGACCGGCACCATGATCGTGCTTGACGACCACACCTGTCCGGTAGGGTTTGTGCTGAATCTTGAACGGTTCTTCGCCCGTGAATCCTGCGGGTGGTGTACGCCCTGCCGGGAAGGATTGCCGTGGGTCGCTCGGCTCCTCCAGTCGTTCGAGGAAGGACGCGCCACCAACGACGATTTGGCACTCCTGGACATGCATACGAAGTGGCTTGCTCCCGGTCATACATTCTGTGGTCTCGCACCAGGTGCGATGGCCCCCTTGCAATCGGCCTTGCAATTCTTTCACGACGACTTCGAACGACATATCGGCTTAGGGCGATGTCCCTGGAGTAACAAGCCCGCGCAACTGAGGGTCCTGGTCTAATTGTATGGCAACCATTATTGTCGATAACCGATCCTATACCGTCGATGAACGGAAGAATTTACTGGCTGCCTGCCTCGGAGTCGGGCTGAACCTACCCTACTTTTGCTGGCACCCGGCGATGGGATCAGTCGGTGCGTGCCGCCAATGCGCCGTCAAACAGTTCAAAGATGACCATGATCCGAGCGGTCGACTGGTGATGGCCTGTATGACCCCCGCTTCCCAAGGCACTCGTATTTCGATTGATGATCCCGACGCGAAGGCCTTTCGTGCGTCGGTCATCGAATGGTTGATGGTCAATCATCCACACGACTGCCCGGTCTGTGACGAAGGTGGGGAGTGTCATTTGCAAGATATGACGGTCATGACCGGGCACGTCTACCGTCGCTACCGGTTTCCTAAACGGACTCATCGCAATCAGTCCCTTGGCCCATTCATTCGCCATGAGATGAACCGGTGTATCCAATGCTACCGCTGCGTACGATTCTACCGAGACTACGCGGGCGGGCGAGATCTCAATGTCTTCGGCGCCCACGACGCCCTCTATTTCGGCAGGGAACAGGACGGGACCTTGGAGAATGAATTCAGCGGCAACCTTGTGGAGGTTTGTCCGACCGGCGTCTTCACCGACAAGACCTTGTTCCAACACTACACAAGGAAGTGGGATCTTCAATCAGCCCAATCGATCTGCTCCCATTGCAGTCTTGGCTGCAATACCACTGTCGGTGAACGGTACGGCATCGTGCGTCGGATCATGAATCGGTTCAACAGCCAGGTGAACGGCTACTTTCTTTGCGATCGAGGGCGGTTCGGCTACGGGTATGTCAATAGCGATAAGCGGATCAAGCGAGCCCTTGTGAGGCCAGCACTCGATCGGACCAAACCGGCGCAGCCGGAGGGAGTGCCTCAGGTTCTTGAAATTATTGGAGAGCGTTTACGGCGTGTCCGTGGGATCATTGGCATTGGTTCGCCTCGTGCCTCGCTCGAGGCAAATGCGGCGCTCCGCTCATTGGTCGGACCACAGCAGTTTTTTCTCGGCGTTGACGAACAGGAACACCGGCTCCTGTCCACCATTCTCTCAATTCTTCGGACCGGACCGGTACCTTCCGCGTCCATTCATGATGCAGAGCAATCAGACGCCGTCTTCGTCCTTGGCGAAGACCTCTTGAACAATGCACCCCGATTAGCGCTGGCTCTTCTGCAATCAGTCCGACAACAGCCGATGGAACGAGTCGACGAGTTGAAGATTCCCCGGTGGGATGAGGCCGCGGTGTGCAATGCGGTGCAGAGTAGGCGAGGGCCTCTGTTCATGGCCGGGCATCGGCAGACGTGGGTGCATGAGTATGCGACGGACAGCTATTTCGCCGCACCGGATGACATCGCACGGCTGGGGTTCGCGGTGGCTGGAAGAATCGGACCTGATGCGCCGTCCGTTCCTGATCTTACCAACGACGTCCGCGATCTTGCTCAGCGCATTGCTGACGCGCTGACCCGCGCGCAGCAGCCGCTGATTATTGCCGGAACGGGCAGTGGCTCTCAAGCGACGATTGAAGCGGCAGCCAATGTGGCGTGGGCCTTACATCAGCACGGGAAACAGACACGTCTCAGTTTTGTGGTTCCGGAGAGTAATAGCGTTGGCCTCGCATTGCTGGGTGGTGGACGTTTGCATGATGCCTTCGACTCGATCAGCCAGCAAAAGGCTGACACGGTGATCGTGCTGGAGAATGATCTGTATCGACGTGCGGAGCAGGCGAAGGTCGATGCTTTTCTGGAGACTGCCCAAACTGTCATTGTGATCGATTCCCTTGAGCAGCGCACAGCAGCGCATGCCGATGTGCTGCTTCCGGCTGCCACAGGCCCGGAATCTGATGGGACCCTTGTGAATCAAGAGGGGCGGGCCCAGCGGTTCTACCAAGTGTTTGTACCGGATGGTGACATCACCGATAGTTGGCGGTGGCTCAGAGACCTCGCCCGTGCGAAATCACCGGAGGCAGACGGCGTAACCGGAGTGGCAACCTGGAACACGTTCGACGATGCGGTCTCCGCGACAGCTGCGACGGCTTCTGAGCTGGCACGGATTGGAGAGGTGGCGCCGCCCGCGAGTTTTCGTGTTGTGGGCCAAAAGGTCCCACGGCAACCCGACCGCTATAGCGGACGCACGTCCATGCTGTCCCATCTGACTGTTCACGAACCTCCGCCTCCTCCCGATCCGGACACACCACTGGGCTTTTCGATGGAGGGATACCGCGGACCGCTTCCCTCACCGCTGATTTCCCAATTCTGGGCTCCCGGCTGGAATTCTATTCAGGCCGTGAATAAATACCAGGACGAAGTCGGTGGACCGCTGCGAGACGAAATGCCTGGGTTACGGTTAATCGAGCCAGTCGCAACGAAGGCACCATGTTGGTTCACTGCCATTCCACCTGCATTTCAGCCGACCTTGCATCAATGGTTGTTCCTACCACTGTCCGCAGTGTTTGGAGGCGAAGAGCTCAGCAATCGATCTCCGGCGATTGCCGAACGGATTTCAGAACCGTTCCTGTCCTTGCATCCATCAGATGGAGCGAGGCTCAGCCTCGAGGACCAAGTCACGATTGAACTGGCGTTGCAGGGGATGACCTATCGCCTTGCCGTACATCTCGAATCTTCAACACCGATGGGCACTGCGGGCATCTCCCTTGGATATGACGCCTCTGGCGTCAGAGTGCCGGTTTGGGTCGACCTGTTCAAGGCGATCAAGACCGGACACAGGCGGAGGGTCGCGTGATCGATTGGAGCCACACTGCACTGACGATCGGAATCATCCTTGGTGGCGCGCTGATGCTGGCCGGGCTATTGATCTGGGTCGAACGTCGATTACTGGGAATCTGGCAGGAACGATACGGCCCCAATCGTGTCGGGCCTGGCGGTTGCCTGCAATCACTCGCGGATATGATCAAGATCTTCACGAAAGAAGATTGGATTCCGCCCTTCGCGGACAAGGCGGTCTTCGTGATCACACCGGCCATCGTTGTGATTACCGCCCTGATGTCCTTCGCGGTCGTGCCGATCGCTCCCAGCTTCGTGATCGCCGATCTCAACATGGGGGCCATGTTCTTTTTGGCCATGTCGAGCCTTGCGGCCTACAGCGTCATCATCGGAGGATGGGCTTCCAACAGCAAGTTTGCCTTTCTCGGCAGTCTCCGAGCGATCGCGCAGCTGTTGAGCTATGAAGTCTTCATGGGGCTGTCCCTCATGGGCGCGGTGCTCTTAGCTGGGTCGTTCAACCTGAGCGACATTGTGGAAGCTCAGCGGCATCAATGGTTCGTGATTCCTCAATTTCTCGGGTTTCTCGGGTTCTTTATGGCGGGGCTGGCTGAGGCGCATCGCACACCGTTCGATATGCCTGAGGCAGAAGCCGAGCTGGTCGCCGGCTACCATTCCGAGTACAGCGGGATGAAATTCGGGATGTTTTTTGTCGGTGAATATCTCAGCGTCATCTTGCTCTCGGCCATGACCGTGATCCTCTTCTTCGGTGGCTGGCACGGACCTTGGTTGCCGCCGGTGATGTGGTTTGTCCTGAAAATGGCCTTCTTCATCGTTCTGATTATCCTCATTCGAGCGACCTGGCCCCGGTTTCGTTTTGACCAGCTCTTGTCGTTCGGTTGGAAGGTCGTGATGCCGCTCGCCTTAATGAATCTTCTGGCAACGGGAGGAGTAGTGCTCTGGAAACAAGGTTGAACGGGTTCATTCGGTTCATTTCGTTTGTCTAGTTTGTTTCGTTGAGTTCAGAACCAAACAAACTAGACAGACCAGACAAATATGAAACCTCTTTGCTACATCCACGATCTCTTGCTCGGGCTCTGGATTGTCTTCAAACGGACATTCACCAAGCCGGTCACGGTTCAGTATCCAGAGGAACGACCCTATTTGCCACCACGCTGGCGTGGACGAATCGTCCTGACCCGAGATCCAGATGGAGAAGAGCGGTGCGTGGCCTGCTACCTCTGCGCGGTGGCTTGTCCCGTTGATTGCATCGCGCTACAGGCCACTGACAATCCAAATGCTCACGAACGTCGCTATCCTGAATTCTTTCGGATTAATTTCTCGCGCTGCATCTATTGTGGACATTGTGAAGAGGCTTGTCCAACTAATGCCATCCAGCTCATCCCTGATTTTGAACAAAGCGAATATGCGCGCCGAAACCTGATCTACGAGAAGGAAGACCTGTTAATAAGCGGCACCGGCAAGTATCACGACTATAACTTTTATCGAGTGGCCGGCGTGAAAACTCGCGACAAGGACAAAAGACAAGGTGAACACGAACTCCCACCGGTGGATGTGAGGAGTTTGATGCCATGAAGAAGTGCTGAGCGGGAAAGTGCTGAGTGCCGAGCGAGAAGCCGCGTTTTACTCAACACTCAGAACTCAGCACTAACTCTTGTACTATGGAAGTTCTTTTCTACATCGCTGCTGCCGTGACCTTCCTCGCGACTCTGCGGGTCATTACGCATGTGCATCCCGTCCACGCACTGCTCTATTTGGTTGTCGCGCTGATCGCGCTGGCTTTGATTTTCTATTTGCTGGGCGCGCAGTTTGCCGCAGCTCTCGAGATCATTATCTATGGCGGCGCCATTATGGTGCTTTTCATTTTTGTGGTGATGCTTTTAGGACCGCTCGCTGTCGAGCAGGAAAAGAGCTGGCTTACGCCAGGCACATGGGTGGGACCAAGTGTGCTGGCCCTGGTGCTCCTGGGTGAGGTGGGATATCTGATTGCGGCCGGGGACTATCTGCCGATCAGCGGCATGGAAACCCGTCAGAAAGGCGTGTCCATCGTCCTCTACGGTCCCTATATCATCGGAGTGGAATTGGCTTCCATGCTGTTGCTCCCGGGGCTGATCGGTGCCTATCACTTGGGGCGTCGTCTGTCGAAGGAGCCTCGTTCATGTTGACCACGCATGCGCTGATGTTGGCCATCCTCCTGTTTGGTCTCGGACTGGTTGGCCTCTTAAGTCGACGCAATATCCTGTACATGTTGCTGTCGCTTGAAATCATGTTGAATGCAGCCAGTCTGGCATTCATTGCCGGAGGCGCTCGGTGGGGCCAGGTTGATGGTGAGGTGATGTTCTTGTTCATCCTCACATTGGCCGCAGCTGAGGTCTCCGTCGCGCTTGGCATCGTGCTCCAGCTGTCGTACCGGTTCCATACATTGGACGCCGATGCATTCAGTGAGATGAAAGGATAACCACGTGAAGCGTATCTCGTGAAGCGTCGTCCGCTTGCGAAATACGAGAGACGAACGACGAGAGACGAGAATGCTGAAACTACTTTGGCTCATCCCCGTTCTCCCGCTCGCCGGCTTTCTGGTGTTGGCCCTGTGCGGAGGGCGTTTGTCTCGGCGACAGGTCGCGTGGGTTGGCTGCGGTTCGGTGGGTACGGCGGCCGTAACCACGGCACTCGTCAGCGTCGATTTTTTCCAAGGCTTTCCGGATCGCGCATTCTACCAGCAAACGCTGTGGAATTGGATCGACACGTCCGGCATGACGGTCGGAGTCTCCTGGTACCTGGATGCGCTCTCCCTCCTCATGGTGGCGGTCATCACCGGTATCGGCTTTTTGATCCATCTGTACTCGGTCGAATATCTGTCCGGCGATGATGGATACTCGCGGTTTTTCGCCTATATGAATCTGTTCGTCGCCGCCATGCTGACGCTGGTGTTGGCAGACAATCTGCTTCTGCTCTATCTCGGCTGGGAAGGGGTGGGGCTCTGCAGCTACCTCTTGATCGGCTTTTGGTACCGCGAACCGGAATATGGGACCGCCGCGCAGAAGGCCTTTATCGTCACTCGCATCGGAGACACGGCCTTTGCCATCGGCCTCTTCATCCTCTTTACTCAACTGCACAGCTTGTCGATCCAACAAGTCCAGACCCTGGCCGCTGAGGCTTGGCCGATCGGATCGACCCGGGCGGTCATTGTGGCCGCTCTGTTGTTGATCGGGGCGGTCGGGAAGTCGGCACAACTGCCGCTTCAAGTGTGGTTGCCAGATGCGATGGCTGGTCCCACCCCGGTCAGCGCGCTCATCCATGCTGCCACGATGGTGACGGCGGGTGTGTACCTCATCGCGCGCATGCATCAACTTGTTGCCCTTGCGCCGCTGGTACAGGAGACCGTCGCAGTGATCGGCCTGCTGACCTTGCTGCTCGCAGCGTGCAGCGCGTTGGTGCAACGTGACATTAAGCGGGTGCTCGCCTATTCGACCATGAGCCAGATCGGCTATATGTTTCTTGCACTCGGCGTCGGAGCCTGGTCTGCCGCGCTCTTTCATTTTCTGACCCATTCCTGCTTCAAAGCCCTGCTCTTCTTAGCGGCTGGATCCGTCATCCATAGCCTCCACCATGAGCAGGACATTTTCCGCATGGGAGGCCTTCGACGGCAGCTGCCGGTGACATTCTGGACCTTCCTGATTGGGGCCGCCGCGATGTCCGGTGTCCCCTTGATCACGGCCGGGTTCTACAGCAAGGACTGGATCTTGTGGTCTGTCTGGTCCTCACCGTTGAGCCATCATTGGATCTGGTTTGGAGCATTACTCGGGACGTTGCTTACCGGGCTCTACAGTTTCCGCTTGGTCATTCGGGTCTTTTTCGGAGAGGCCCACACACTGGCGAGCGGAGAACCCGGTTTTGCGATGCGTGTTCCCCTTGTGGTGCTGGCGCTCTTCGCCCTTACAATCGGCTTTCTCGAAGTCCCCCACACGCTGGGTCACCTGTCTCTATTTAGCCCATACCTGTCACATGTGCTCCCAACGCTTGAGATAAGAGCTGGGATAGATGAATCGAGTGAGACTCTCGAACAAATCGCCGTCACATGCTCGGCATTGCTTGGGATCGGACTGGCCGCTGTCTTGTTCCTGCCACGATTCAACTTCATTGAGCGATGTGCAGATATGCCGGCGGGTCATGCCCTGGCGACATGGTGGCAAAACGGGTGGGGATTTGATCGACTGTATGATCGATTGATCGTCCGGCCTTGGCTCCATCTCACCCGTGACTCCGGTGAAATCCTCGACCATGGCTCTAAATTGCTCGTGATTGGAGCTGAATCCTGCCATGCGTGGTTGAGTCACACTCAGACGGGTCATGTCCGCTGGTATGCCGCCACCGTTGCTGTGGGCACGCTGGTGTTACTCGGTCTGTTTGCGCTGTAAGCCGTATGGTCCTCTGGTTCCTCATACTCATCCCTATGCTGGCGGCGCCCCTCGCGTGGATCGGCCAACAGTGGTCGCGCCATGTCGCTCGCTGGATCGCGATCGGTGCCTTGGCGACCGATTTGTGCCTGGCTCTTCTGCTCTGGAGCCAAGACCATTCGGGTCAGGTCTCTGGTCACGGGTCATGGCTCTTCGAAAGTCACACGAGTTGGATTCCTCTGTGGGGCATCAGCCTCCATCTTGGTCTCGATGGTCTCAGCCTGGTGCTGATCCTCTTAACGGCCTTCCTCGGTCTCATCGCGATCGTCGCATCCTGGACAGAAATCCAAAGTCGGGTTGGGTTCTTTCACTGTAATGTCCTCTTGGCGCTGGGTGGGGTCATCGGGGTGTTTCTCGCGATCGATCTGTTTCTGTTTTTTTTCTTCTGGGAGGTCATGCTGGTCCCCATGTATCTCCTGATCGCCGTCTGGGGCCATGCCAATCGTCGGTACGCCTCGTTCAAGTTCTTTTTGTTTACTCAGGCGGGGAGCCTGGTGCTCTTCGTCTCGATCATCACCGTGGCATTTCTTCATCAACAGGCGACAGGAAGGCCCAGTTTTGACTATGCCGATCTGATGAGACTGACGCTGAGCAAGGAAATGGCCTGGTGGCTGATGCTCGCCTTCTTTATCGGCTTCGTGGTAAAGCTGCCGGCTCCACCCTTCCATACGTGGCTACCTGACACGTACACCGAAGCTCCAACCGGTGCCAGCATTATCCTCGCCGGACTGTTAGCGAAGACCGGCGCCTATGGCTTATTGCGATTCACCGTCCCGTTGTTTCCAGAGGTGATGAGTGAGTTTGCTCCCATCGCTATGGGACTCGGTGCGATCGGGATTCTCTACGGAGCGGTCTTGGCCTGTTCCCAAACGGATCTAAAACGATTGGTGGCCTACAGCAGCCTCAGCCACATGGGGTTCATCCTGCTTGGAGCCTTCGCCGGAACGGAATTGGCATTGCAAGGGGTGGTGATGCAACTGGTCGCGCACGGGCTGAGCACCGGCGCTCTCTTCATGCTGGCCGGTGCGCTTTACGAGCGTTTCCAGACGACAGACATGCGACAGATGGGAGGACTCTGGGGAGTGATTCCGCGTGGTGCCTCGATGGCGCTGTTTTTTGCCTGTGCGTCGCTTGGTCTGCCAGGCTTGGCAAATTTCATTGGTGAATTTCTCGTCCTGTTCGGGTCCTATTCCGCTCAGCCGATGGTCACGATCCTGGCCTCAATCGGTATGGTCATGGCCGCCGTCTATTCTCTTGGCATGATGCAACACACCTCCTTTGGCCCGCAGCGTGAAACCCGCCTGGCACCGGACCTCTCGAATGTCGTGTTTGGAGCCTTGCTACTCATGGCGGCATTACAAGTATTGCTTGGGCTCTATCCGAGGCCGGTATTGACGACCACGAGACCGGTCATGGAAACGCTTGTTCAGCCGGCAGTGCCGTCATCCCATCTGACTCATCCGCCATCAGACCAGATGCCGTCGGCCAACCTCTTCACCTCTCACGTGAGCAGTCCATGATCCTCCAGGATTTTATTGCCCTTGCCCCTATTCTCGACCTCGGAGCGTTCTGCGTCATCACGATGCTCGCCATCGCCTTTAGACGGAACCATGCGAGGATTGCCGTCTTCGCGTTCATGTCGTGCCTGCTCACACTGGCGACGCTGCCCTGGGCGGCAACGGCATCACCACGAGCGGTCACGGCGTTATTGATTGTGGATCGCTATGCCTTGTTGTACATGGGGCTCGTACTGAGCACGGCGATGGTTGTGATCGGATTATCGTACCGCTATTTGAACGTCCAGTTTCGTGAGCATGAAGGCATCGAGGAGTATTACCTCCTGCTCTTACTCGCGACCTTCGGTGGGCTGGTGCTGACCGTTTCCGCGCACTTCGTATCCTTTTTTCTGGGGCTCGAACTGCTCGGTCTTTCTCTGTGCAGTTTGATCGGGTATGTACGAACCAGACGCCACCCGATGGAAGCCGCGGTGAAATACCTTCTGCTTTCGATCTCCGCCTCGGCGATCCTCTTATTCGGCATGGCCCTGCTGTATTTTGAAAGCGGCTCTATGACATTTCGCGGCGTGGGGATGGTGATGAAACAAGTTCAGACTGTGCCGGGACTTTGGCTAGGAGGCGTTGTCCTGGTCTTTGTCGGCGTCGCATTAAAACTCGGGCTGGCGCCGTTTCATATGTGGATTCCCGATGTGTACCAGGGCGCCCCAGCCCCCATTACGGCGTACATCGCTACGGTGTCCAAGGGAGCGCTGGTGGCCTTATTACTCCGTTTTGTGACCGATGTAGGGGCATTGCAACTACCCTCGCTTGTCCATCTGTTTAGTCTCCTCGCTGTTGTGTCGATGGTCACCGGGAACATGCTTGCCCTGTTCCAACAGAATGTCAAACGGCTCCTGGCCTATTCCTCGATTGCACATGGCGGGTATCTGCTCGTGGCGCTGCTGGCTGGTGGTCCTGCAGCGGCGGAGGCCGTGACCTTCTATGTGATCGTGTACTGTGCCATGACCTTAGGGGCCTTTGGGGTGGTGACCGTGTACTCACGCGAAGGAGGGGACGCGGAACGTTTCGAGGACTATCGCGGACTGTTTTGGACGCGCCCCTGGCTCGCCGCCATGCTGACACTGAGCCTGTTGTCGCTGGCCGGCATCCCGGTGACGGCGGGATTCATTGGAAAGTTTTATGCGATCGCGGCCGGTGTTGACGCCGGCCTGTGGTGGCTGGTGTTGGCGCTGATCGGGAACAGTGTCATCAGCCTGTACTATTATCTTCGACTGATCGTGACGCTGTTCGACGAAGAGCCGGCATCAGCAACCACCCCTCAAGGGCGGGCCGTGCAGTCGACCGAGGCGGCAGGCTGGACGGCCGTCTTCTCTCTGGGGCTCGTCGCCTCGATGATCCTGTTATTGGGAGTCTATCCAGGACCGCTCATGGAGCTCATCCGAGAGTCTGTCAGCAACCTGCTCATGGTGGGAATGCAGAGACCATGAATCAATGACTCGTGATTCCGCTTTTCCTCTTCTCAATGCCCACCTTTACAACGGTACGTTAGTAGGAATAGCATCCGGCTCAGCTGTTATTCTTGCTATGTGCCTTCGTCGTCTTCCTGTGCTTATTGGGACGCACAGAACAAGGTGTACCCTCAATTTGGTGGCTCGATTCGCTATTGTCACGGCGAGGAGCCGTTGACAGAGGTCGTTGCGAAACGTCGCCTGTCACCATATCCCAAACCCCATAGTGCTTCAGTCAGTTCCCGCTTTCCTACCCAGCCGTGCCTCGGTGGGCCCCCGTTCCTATGGTGTCAGGTCGCGCTGAGCCTCGGGACACCGGCACTCATAAAGGACTGGGTCCGTTGATCTTTCGCGCGCGGGCCTCTCTGGATATACAGGCAGCGTTGAGAGAGTGTGGTGCGCAAATGCATATGGCATGGTGCGCGAGGACAGTCCCATTGTTGCTCCAAGGTCTCCTTGAAATTGCTTTGTTCAGAGGGCTGGCATAGAATCGCGGGACACAACGAAGGAGACAGCAATGTCGGCTCCCAAGCGCCCGCTCATCACTACATCACCCGAAGTGCTCGGCGGTACTCCAGTATTCGCGGGAACACGCGTGCCGGTACAAACGCTCATTGAATACCTGGAAGGCGGTGAGACGATCGACGACTTCTTAGAAGGTTTTCCCACTGTCACGCGGGAGCAAGTGATCGCCTTTCTGGAAGAAGCAAAAGCGCGGATGTTCCCCGTCGCCTCGTGAGAATTCTACTGGACGAGTGCGTTGACCGCCGGTTCGCCAAGGAGATCACGAGGCATGAGGTTGTGACCGTCTCGCAAGCGGGATGGGCGGGCATCAAGAACGGTGAACTGCTGACGCTCGCTCAGGAACAGTTTGATGTGTTCGTGACCGTTGACCGGAATCTCTCCTTCCAGCAGAATCTTTCGCAGTTCACTATAGCCGTGATCGTGCTCCAGGCTCCAACCAACCGTTTACAGGACCTTCGACTGTTGGCACCGAAACTACAAACCGTGTTGTCGATGCTCGTCAAAGGCCAAGTCAGCTGGGTGAGTCTCTCACCATGAAACGAAAGCGGAAGGCCACGCATAAGTCGGTGGCAATGAGCATGAAGCATATTCCCGATTCATGGATTGACGTCTCGGATATACCCGAGTTTCCAGACGAACAACTGAGACATATGTGTCGAGTAGGTCGGCCTGGCACAGGCTGGCCAAGCACTTGATCGCCTTCCGCCTGTCACCACGCCTGTTTGGTTGCGTTGCGACTGATGGCGACGAAACAAGGGAAGCCATACCAGACATTGATCTATGAGTTGTGAGACAAAGCGCGGTGGCACGCGGCGTAGTGGCGGACTGGTTCACCAAGATAGTCAAGATATAAAAGTCTGACCCTAATCTTGACTCAGTGTCATCAGCTTGTACTATTATCTTCGATTGATCGTGACGCTGTTCGACGAAGAACCGGCACCGACAACCATCCCTCCAGGGTGGGCCGTGCAGTCGACGCAGGCGGCAGGCTGGACGGCCGTCTTCTCTCTGGGGCTCGTCGCCTCGATAATTCTGTTGCTAGGAGTCTATCCGGGACCACTGATGGAGTTAATCCGAGATTCTGTCAACAACCTGGTCATGGTGGTTGTGCAGAGACCATGAATCAATGACGAGTGATTCCATTTTTCCTCTTCCCAACACCCACCTTTACAATGGTACGTAAGTAGGAGTAGCATCCAGCTCGACTGTTATTCACGGGAGCAGATCACGTGAGCAACAAGTCCAGCCCGGCACAGCCAGCCATCAGCCGTCCCAAAGGGAAACTTTCAGTCCAGATTTGCGCAAGAACTTGGCGGATGCCTGCGCAAAGCTCGCAGAAGCGGGCCTGTCGAAGATGCGATAGGTTGTAAACGGTAAAGATATCAAATCCTGACCCTAAGCATTACTATGTCATGACAACGCTCTTCCCTATCTGCACACATACGGCGTACTCGACGCTCTATTTGCTTGGATTGCGTCATCCCCTATTCCGGACACGTTCACGCCCGCATATCTTACGAACGTGGCTAGCAGAGACACCTATGGGACGATCGACCTTCTTCAGAGACTCGGCTTTCTCGACGAAGCTGCCAAGCCTACGCCGGCTTACCGAGACCTTACGGATCCGTCCCGTGCAGGCGATGCGATTCTTGAGGGCACTCGCAGGGCATACGCACCACTTTTCGCAGTCAGCGCGATGGCGCACGAAGCAAGCCATCAAGAACTGAATGAACTCGTCGCTCGCGTCTTTTCATCAGATGACACGAGGCGAATAGCAGGGACGTTCAAAACACTGGTAAGGCTTTCCAAGGAACCGCCAACGAAGTCCGAGAAGGACACGCGGCAAGTTGTGGACAAGCCGAAGACATTTGTTGGATTGAGGCAGTTTGCAGACTTACTGCGATTCGGCGTTGCCGACGTTGAGTTTGACTTGGACTCTGCTCTTGACCCACCAGACCAGTGTCCTGCGATCTCCGATTTCGGAGTGCTAGCCATTGCCTCCCAGGACTCGAAAGAGGTGGTCGGGCTTTGGATTAACTCGGACGATTTGCTCCCGCTTGTGCGGGCTGGACAGCTACCGCCGCCGTCGCGCGGCCCTTGGGTGCATACTGACGATCGTCTTGTATTCAGTTCTACCTGGAGTGCAGACGCCATTCAGGCGGCGAAACAGATTGTGGAAGCGCCAGCCTGTGCAGTGGTTGCGAATACGGGCTTCCGCACAACGCGAGGCGCTGTGCGAACAGGTGGCCTCTTCTTAATGGCAAATGCCCAAGCAACCCCTGCCGAACTGAGCTTGCCGGGTACAGATTACCGTTTCGGATTGTGTGGGGGACGGCTTGGATGTCCTGGCGTGAGTCCCCAACCGCCAAGTTCCTCGGAATCACTTCATGCAGATCGTGTGAGACGCTTTCGGAAGTTGATTGCCACACCTTCTCCCAACTCTGCCTTAATGAAGCCGAGCCAGTTTCAGGAACAGGCCGTGACACGTCTAGCAGCGATGAGGGATCAACTCTCCCAAGATCTGCTTGTGGACACCCTGGATGTGGAGCCTGTCCTTGTCGCCAAGTTACTCGCAGATCGCGGTGCAAAGCACGCCGCTATCCCGCGTCTCATCACTCTGCTCCAAAGTGACGCGACTGAGAATAGGGTACCACTAATCGAGGCGCTGGGTTACGTGACTGACGACCTTCATTGTCAGTTCCTCGCGAACATGATTCTACGACCTTTCAATGTAGATGGCGCCGAGACAGCACAATCTGAGCGCGTAACGAAGGAGCAGGAGGCTGCTGCGCGTGCCTTGGCTCGGAATCCAAACCAGGCGGCCTTCGAGGTCTTGGTCAAGGCGTGTTGTGACAGCCGCGTTGATGTAGCAGCAGTTGCAGTGCATGCGCTTGGCTCATCTAGACATCCAGACGTTCTAACGCTCCTCAGCGAGGCCGTCGAATCGCCGCAGCGAGCACTACGGGCCGCGGCTGTGGAGGCACTGGAATGCCAGGAGTCGCCGCACCTCGCGTCCTTGCTCGTTGCCGCGTTGCGCGATTGGTCGGTCGGCCCGTCGGCGGCCCGTGCTTTAAAGAAGCTCAAGCTCGACGCGACGGCGACCGGTGACGACAGTGTCTTCCTAACGATCGCTGAGAGGAATTGGGGCAGCGCAGTTCTTTCCCGTCCGGAGACGCGAGCCGTTCTACTTCGGGAGATTCTGGGAACTGAGAGACCCCGCACCTTTTTCGAGCGCATTCTTGTGCGCACCGGCAATGCTACGCCGCCGTCAGGCGCGTCAAAATCACGCGCCCACAGGATCGAGAATGCACTATTCGCATTGATTGAGATGTCGGACGAGTCTGCGGTTCCGCACCTGATCTCAGGTCTTGATTGCACTGAGGACAAGTATGTAGCCGAAGCTTTCCTGAATTGCGGGCACGAAAAGCTGGCCAAGGCAGCTGCCTCATGGGCGAAACGCCGTGGATATGAGATCAACAGGAGCGGTGGTATCAGGCCTGTGGTCTGGCGAGACAAGGAGAAAGAAATATAAGGTCGGTCTTGTATTGAAATCGCAATTTGTTAAAGATGAGGATGAGAAAAAGGTGTCAGCAACTGCTATGAAAATAAGAACAGCAACTTCACCTGGCCATCTGGCAGTGTGGTGAGCGGATCAACTCGGTCTGATCAAACAGAAAAGTAGAATATCTCCTTTTCTGTTTCCTATAGAGACGTTTCAGATCGACCGATCCCCACCTGGGGGAATTCATAGAGCTTCCGCTGACTTCTCGCGATTCATTCGATACCTTGAGCATCATGAGGTCGACGCTATGACCCTCACCACAGGCCTCCGCACATCACGGTGGACGGCGGCATTCTCGGCGGAGTTCCCATTATCAAAGGCACGCGAACGCCGGTCCGAGCCATCGCGGAAATGTGGAAATTTGGGGTCATGCCGGAAGATATTCTTATTCACTTGCCGCACCTGGGGCTTGCCCAAATCTTTGACGCGCTCAGTTATTACCAGGACCATCGAGACGAGATCGACCAGGATCTTCTTCGCAATCGGATTCCTGCGGAGGCGATCGATCCCCGCCTGCGGTAATGGCCGACAAGCTGTTTATTTCCCTCTATCTCGACGAAGATGTTTCCGTATTGGTGGCTGAGTGGTTGCGTCCGCATGGGTTTGATGACTTGACCGCCCGCGATGCATCGAACCGGGGTCTATCCGATACGGCGCAACTTCGGTTTGCTGCAGAGCATCATCAAGCACTCCTCACTCACAATCGGATCGATTTTGAACTGTTGCACCGGGCCGCGCTGGACAAACAAGAACCCCATGCAGGGATCATCATTGCGAATCGCCGCGCCTCACATGCCGATCTCGCGAGGCGAATCATGAAACTCCTCAATTTCTTCACCGCCGACGAGATCAGAAATCAACTCCTATACTTGTGACGACTATCCGCATTCTGCGGTGCCATGGGCATCCTGACCCAGAAACGGAAAAAGGGGAGAGGCTTGCTTTGTAGAAAACCTCGGGATAGCGGATCATCACATTGTATGTGAGGACCTGGAGCAACGCCTGAGACGGATCAATTCATCGGCATGATCGTCGCTGAAACTTCATTGGGTAGCAGCAAGGTAGCCGACGCGCGATTTTGTTCGTCCGGTTGAATCAACGCGAACAACGGCACCGGTTGCGGCACGCCGCCGGGCGGCAGGGCCAGCATCGCAGGAAAGTCGATCAGCGGCGAGAGCGTCGCTTGGCTCGCAATGCGAAGCCGAAACGCCATCAACACATCCCGCAACCGCTCAGCTTTCTCTTCATCCGACATCGATTCACCGGGCGCGATCCCGACTTCCCAAAGAGGCTTCGTCACCGTGACGGGGAAGGTCAGGCCGAGTTTTTGCGCATCCGTCGATACATCGATCAAAAATCCGGCTTGAATCGCCTGTTGGCGATTCGTGATCAGCTGATTGGCCGGGGCGTCGGTCCGTGCTTCGAGCGCTTTGTCCGAGTGGGTCGAGCCTTCGAGTTTCGATTCTTCTGTTGCCGGTAACGTCGCAGCCGCTTCAATAGGCGAAGCTTCACTTGAGGCGTTCTGGTCGAATGTCACAACGGTCTCATCCGAAAGAGTAGGAAGCGCCTGGATGAGGCCTTCATACACTTTCTTGGCAGACTGGGACCAAGCTGGGTTAAACGGCCGGCCTCCAAAAGCCGCTTCGGCCGCTTTTCTCTCATCATGGGTAAGCATTCTGGGAGTCTGTTTTGTATCCATGGTCGTTAAGATAAGCTGTGAGAATGGAAAGTCAAGGACTATGCATAAGCTAGTCTGGTAAGCGCTGGCCTTTTGTCTCTGGAGCGAATAAAAGGACAGCTAATCCAAGCAGATAGATCAGCGCGATGGTGCTGGCAGCCCGGCTAAAGGAGCCCAGTGTTGTGACCAGCCAGCCGGTCAGGAGGGGAGAGGCCGATGCCAAGACGCGCCCCGCGTTGAAACAGAATCCGGCTCCCGTCGCCCGTAACTGTGTAGGATACAGCTCGGGCAGATAGATCGGAAATCCGCTGAAAATTCCATTATTAAAAAACCCAAGGATCGGCAGGAGCATCAGAACACCGATATAACTTGAAGGCGCCAAGTAGGTGACCGGCAACATGATGAGGCTTCCGAGGCACATGAAGGCGAATACCGGTCGTCTGCCGAATCGATCAGCGAGAGGACCGAAGCCCAGGTATCCAAATATCGCCCCGGCGTTCAAAGCCATGATGGCGTAGCTCACATATCGGGTGAGCGTTGCGGGCTCTTGCCCCTTCAAGTCCGGCAATTCACGGATCAGCGTCGGCGCCCAATTCGTTGCCCCCCAAAGACCGAACACCGCGACAAACGCCAGCGTTGAACCGACGAACGTCGCTCGTCGTAAGTCGCCTTGAAAGATGGTCGTTAGAGGGACAGCCTTCTGCTTATGTGCGTGGGTCCAGCGTTCCGGCTCCTTGACCCACCAGCGAACCAGGAGGGCAACAAATGCCGGAAGAATACCGATGACAAACAAGCCTCGCCAACCATAGGCGTCTCTCAAGGTGAGATTCATCGCAGCGGCCAAAAAGAACCCCGCAGCCCAAGCCGATTGGAGAATGCCCGCCGCTTTGGCACGCTTTTCTTCCGGCCATGTCTCAGCCACGATTGCGGCGCCTGCCGCCCATTCCCCGCCGATGCCGAGCGCGGTGAGAAATCTGGCTAGTGCCAGGTGCCACCAGGTTCCCGCCAATGCAGCGGCGCCGGTAAAGACGGCATAGATGATGATCGTGGCGATCAGGACTTTTGTGCGCCCGAATCGATCAGCGAGAACACCGAATGTGATGCCGCCGATCGCCCAGCCGATAAGAAAAATGGAAAAAATGATACCCCCGTACCAGCCGATCTGCTCGGCGGTCGGTGGGCCGCTTGCCGTATGCAGCAAATCATGCAAGGCCGGATGTAAGACAATGGCATAAATCGTCGCGTCCATGGCATCGAAGATCCAACCCAACCAGGCAACGAAGAGAACCAGCCACTGATAGGGCGTCACACCGGATCGCCACGACTGTTTGTTAGTCAGCGAGATAGCTTCCTCCTGGTCACATTACGAAATGGACGAGATAAACCAGATAGACCTGAAACCAGGCAAACCGTTTCGCGCCGCGCAAGGCTAAGAGGGTTCTCCGTCACTGTCAAGGTGAACAGTGCAAAACCTCGTGTTATAGTCCTTCGCATGCCACCGATGAATTACTACGAAATACTCGGCGTCTCGCGTGAGGCGTCCGACGAAGACATCAAGAAGGCCTATCGAAAGCTGGTCTTTGAACATCATCCCGACCGGAATCCTCATAAGAAAGATGCGGACGAGCGGATCAGAGAGATCAATGTCGCGTATGAGATCGTCGGAGACTCTGAAAAACGCAGGAGTTATGACCGTCTATCTTGGGGAGATGAGCCACGCGCTGAAAGAATCGATCCCGGCATTATCCTCGATGAAATGGAGCGGAAGCTCTTCGATGAAGGCAGAAAGGAATTGTTCGCGATCTTGGTGAAAGATGTGAAGCGGGTGAAGGCGGAGCTGACTCTCGTTCGAGAACAAGTTGTGGTCGAGCAGGGTTACGATTCGTTTCTGGAGCACGTCGTCACCGCTCGTGCGGCGGAGATCATGGGCGACTTCGTGACGGAAGAAATGGAAGGACGAAAACAACGTCTGATTGAAGTAGCGGTGGAAATGATGGTGTCGCAGGGAGTGACGAAGCGCGGCGATGAGAGCGGAATTCGAGCGCTGCGGAATCGTCTTGAAACGGCCTTTCGCAACGGCCGCGTGCACGGCATCGCCTCGGCGCTGGAGCTGTTTTATGAGAGACGTTAGATGTGAAAGGTAAAGGTGAAAGGTAAAAACGTGGCGAATGTCCGCAACGGAGTTGGTTAGGGGCTGCGATGCGGAGTAGGCTGAAACCGTGAGTGCTCTACCTACGACGCATGGCGTTTTATTATTGGGCCTGTCACTTCTTCCCAATAAGAACTTGCTTTCTTCGTGACGAGTGATGCGCAAGGGTAGGCATCTGTAAGAACAACGCGGGCGAGACCCCGAATCTCGCGGCGAGCCGAGCGATTTGACGGACGTTCAGGTCGCGCTTGCCGGAGAGAACTTCTGAGACGACACCCTGACTGCCGACCTCGGGAAGATCCGATTGAGACAATCCATGGTCCTCCATGAGCGCGCGAAGGATTTCGAGACCAGAAGAGACCGGTATCGGCACATGAACCTCTTCGTATGCGGTGATGGCAAGTGCCAAGGTTTCAACCAGATCAGCCAGAGGATGAGTCTCTTGTTCGCCGATTTCGTCGATGATCTCATCGAGCATAGCGACCGCTCGGTGGTATTCGGCCTCTGTCCGCAACGGCCCGAGCGGAACTCGCCTGCGAATGCGGCGGTAGTCCGCATGAGCTTCACGGATATATTTGGCAAGCATCGGTTAGATCCTCCAACTATCCCTGTCGTATTCCGCATGCGTGAGCACGTGCCGGACGTAGACTTTCTTCCGGTTGCAGTAAATGGCTGCGATCAGCCGAAACTCGTTGCCTCCGATATTAAAGACTGTGAACCGGTCAATCTGATCCGCTGATGGAAACGTAGTCCGGAGAGCGGCAAAGGAAGCATAGTCGGTCTTGCGCATAACGGCAAACCAATGTTGCAACGGGGAACGGGCTTCGGGATGGATTCGCCAAAAGTCCATCAGCCGCCTCCGCGTGATGATATGCACAGAAGCATGATATCTCAAACTGAGATGGTCGTCAAGCGAGGCATTTGTGATCGGATCTCGATGAGAAAGTTTGTCCAGGTCGCGTTGCGCTGCAGGCCGTAGGAGAACGGTATAGGACACTATCGGCTCTTCGTATGCTTGGAAGATTGTGTTGACTGGTTGATCTATTGCAACTATACTAGTTGCAATAGATGAGATGTTTATGGAGGTGTTTTATGATTGAAACGGTGTCAACGCTTGATATCCGTCAACGGCTTGGCGATCTCCTCAATCGGGTGGCGCTTCGGCATGATCAATTTGTCATTGAGCGCAAAGGTAAGCCCCTGGCGGCGATAGTCCCGATCGAAAGACTTGAACAAATGCAACAAGCCGCGCGCGCACACTTGCTCTCTATCCTTTCTCGGAGATCGGACGGGATCTCTCAGAGCCAGGCCGATCAACTTGGTAACGAAGCCAAACATCGTACTCGTAAGCCGCTTCGGAAATAACGTGTGATTCGAGCCGTCCTCGACGCCAATATTTATATCAGTGCGTGCCTTCGTCCGCAGGGACTGCCGGGACGTATCCTTCGTCTCTTGTTAGACGATCAAGCGTTTCATCTTGTCGGGTCTGCTGCAATCTTTGATGAAGTGCGACGCGGTCTGAACTATCCACGCGTTCGACGGTATCTTTCCCTGACCACTGAGGAGATTGAACGTTGGGTCATCGCCCTCGCGTTGATTGCTGAACCCACTGAAGGCTGTTTGAAACTCCGGGTGGTCGAGAAAGATCCAGATGATGACAAATATCTGGTTGCTGCACTGGAGGGGCGTGCGGGTTATCTTGTCAGTGGGGACTCAGATCTTCTCGACCTTCACGAATATAAAGGGGTGCGCATTGTCACGGCTCATGAGTTCCACCGTATCCTTGGACAAACCGGGGCATCATGACGGCATTGTATTTCTCTTCGTAGAGTCGGGTCACAAATTATGCATACCGCTCTCTATGTTCCAGCGGCGAACAATGTGGAACATTGCGAGGCTTTACGGATCTAGAAGTTGATCCGCATCGTCATCGAGCTGGCGTGGGTGGTGGTCTGGTAGGTGCCGTTCACCGTGGGATTCGGATTGCCGATGACGGTTCGAGACTCAAACAGAAGAGCCTGGTACGCCACATCGATTCCCAAGGCCTTCCTGCCAAAGAAGCCTGCTTCTGATCCACAGGTCAACAGACCTAAAAATCTCCGGTCTCCTTGCCGCTCGTAGGGCATCGTGTGAATCCGATTGGATTCACCTGTATCGGTTCAGATTCACCCTGTTCTATTCGGTGAGTCGAGACACGACGGAGCCCCTGGCGATGCGAGTTCGCGAAAGCCATAATTTCCATGGAGGCTATGTTGCGCAGAGATTGAAACTTCGGTGCGTCGATGACAGCACAGGATTTGCTACGCCTGTACGGCAAGTCCCAGGTCGGGAAAGGCCGGGCCGCTTGATCCAGCAGCCCACCCTTGTGAGGCCCGACCAGGGCCGGCGAGTCCGGCGGTGATGTCCGACCATCACCGCCGGGTTTCGTCGTCAAAACATACACAAGGGAAAGCTTGGATGAGTTGCAAAAGAATCTGAAAGAAATTCTGTGGTTATGTCTTGAAAAATACCGCTGAGACACACCCTTGGGAATAAGACTATCTCAAGAGAGTCACATGGATTTTTAAGCGCTGGGCCGCTTCGGCGGCCTGCGTATCTGCGGTCATGAGGCTCGCGTTCTGTAAGGCCGCTAATGCCACATACGCTGCATCGTAATACGTGAGCGATGATTCACGGGCGAGATCGAAGGCCTTCACGCCCAAAAGCGGATGCCATGTAGTCTCCAGGCGAGGAATCGAAAGAAAATCAGCCCAAGCTTCTGAGAGATTGTGGGGAGCGATACGCTTTCGCTTCGCAGCCATGATTAGGCCGTTTCCAACTTCACTGACATAATGTGGAGGGACGAAAAGGCGAGCATTTCCACAGAGGATGTCGGAAAGCATCGTACGGGCCCTGGGGATATCGGCCTCGTCATCAACCAGCCACTTCAACGCCACCGATCCATCGACGACATAGTCATTGGCCATTGCGTCTGCCTTGGCCGACGAGATCGCGAGTGGAGCACCCGACAGGCCCGACTTCGTGCCGGAACGCATCGAGTCGTGCCAATAGTTTCATGGCTTCGGCGGGAAGAGGATCCTGGTTTTCGGGAACGAGGACGATGACCGCCTGACCTTCAACCAGCTCGGTCTGATCGGTCAGTTCAATCCGTCCTTGGTGTACTGTTCCTGTTAGCGTCTTCATAAGCCCCCACTTAGTTCATTTTAGTGTCGGTAATCGGGGGCATTCTATCAAGATCCACTGGTGGGTCAAGCAGCCGTCCAGACATAGAAGACGCCCGTTTGACGAACGGCTGCTCAGTAGCGAGACATTACTTTCCGAACACTCCCGCCACAAACTTTCCCGCTTTCATCACGCCTACAATCTTATCCCGGTCTTGTAGCACCTCGATCCGTCGAAGGGGATTTCCTTTCAAGATCACGAGATCCGCTTCCATTCCTTTGGTCAGCGTTCCGACTGAATCCTGAATCCCGATGAGCTGGGCTGCCGTGGCGGTGGAGGCGACAATGGCCTGCATTGGCGTCATGCCGAAAGCAACCATCCGTTCGAGTTCCTGCGCATTTTCTCCATGGTAGTTGAATGGAGTTCCGGCATCGGTGCCCATGGCGATGGCGATGCCGCTCTGATGGGCGGTTTTGAAGCTCGCCTGGTGCCGCTTGGTCATGGATTTGGCTTTCGCCAGTGCACTGTCCGGGACACCGCAGCCTGGCCGACATGCCGCCGTCGTCGCGAGGGCTGAAAGAGTAGGGACCATGTAAACGCCATAGCGCTTCATGAGTGCTCCTGACTCGTCATCCAACAAGGTGGCGTGTTCGATTGATCGTACTCCCGCATGAATGGCGTTCTTCATTCCGGCGGCACCATGGGCATGGGCGGCGACTCTTTTCCCGGCTTGGTGTGCCGCATCGACTGCTGCCGCCAATTCCTCCATCGTCATTTGGGCCTCGTCCGGTGAAGTGCCGGGTGTTAAGACGCCGCCGGAAGCGATGAGTTTGATGACCCCTGCACCGGCAGCGATCTGCTCGGCCACAACCTGCCTGACCTGCTCCGTCCCCTCCACCTCCTGACCGATGAACCGTGCGTGGCCTCCGATCATGCAGATAGCGCGCCCTGCACCGACGATGCGTGGCCCAGGCAACAAGCCCGATTCGATGGCCTGTTTCAGGGTGAAGATAGAATGATCTCGTGATCCGACGTCGCGCACCGTCGTAAAGCCCGCATCGATCGTCGACTTTGCGTGTTTGGCCGACTTGAGCAACGTATAGGAAGGCTGCTCTGATTCGAGCGCGCCGACGACGTCCGGTTCTCCACCCAGGCAAAGATGGACATGACAGTCGATGAGTCCTGGGATGACCGTGAGACCTCGGGCGTCGATACGGACGGCTCCTTTTGGGATTCTGACCTCATGGCTTGGGCCGACCATCAAGATCTTTGTGCCGCGCACGAGGAGCGTCGCGTTATCGTGAAGGTCACCCGTCCCATCGATGAGGCGTGCGCGATAAACGGCAAGTGTCACAGCTGACCTACACCATACATATGCGCAGCGGCTTGCAGCGCGGCACCCGGAGTCGAAACCCACCTGCTGCGAATACCGATTTCTTCTATGGCGTTCAACAGAGTCAGCACATTGGCCTCCGTCGACGATTCTCCCATCAGTCCGATTCTCCAGACCTTTCCCTTGAGAGGGCCGAGGCCTCCTCCGATTTCGATCCCGAACATCTCCAGCAGCTGGGATCGGACGGCTGCCTCATTGATGTGCGCTGGAATGGTGACGCAGATCAGCGTCGGAAGCCGCCGATCAGGGGGAGGCAACGGGTCGAGACCGAGCGCCATCAGTCCTGCGAGCAGCGCACGGCTATTCAGTTGGTGGCGGGCAAATCTGGGGGGAAGTCCTTCTTCCTCGATCAGACACAACGCTTCCCGTAGGGCATAGAGTATCGAGATCGGCGCCGTGTGATGGTAGGCACGGTTGTGCTCCTTCCAGTAATCCGCAATGAGGGACAGGTCAAAATACCAGCTTTGACAGGGAGAGCGGCGATTTTTGACGGCGGACAGCGCGCGGTCACTTAGGGTCAAGGGAGCCAGGCCAGGCGGGCAACTGAGACATTTTTGCGTGGCGCTGTAGCAGACATCAATGCCCCACCGATCGACTTCCACAGGGATTCCGCCAAGGGATGTGACCGTATCCACGATCAGCAGCGCATTGTACCGACGACAAAGGGCGCCGATCGGTTCGAGCGGTTGCCACGCTCCCGTCGAAGTTTCAGCATGCACAAGCGCAACAGCTTTGACCGGACTCGACTGCCGGAGCGCCGCAGCCATCGGTTCCGGTTCGATTACTTGCCCCCACGGAACTTCTACTCGAATGACTTTCCCTCCACAACGTTCAACGATTGCGGCGAGTCGCGTCCCGAACACGCCGTTGATGCCGACGATGACGATGTCGCCTGGTTCAACGACGTTGACGACCGCAGCCTCCATGCCGGCTGATCCGGTTCCGGAGACGGCAATTGTAAATTGATTGGTCGTTGAGAATATGCGGCGCAAGCGCGCCTGAATGTCGTCCATCACGTGTAAGAAAACAGGATCCAAATGTCCGACAAGCGGAGTGGCTAAGGCTTGTAGCACCCGGGGATGCACGATGCTGGGGCCTGGCCCCAAGAGCAGCCGTCGTGGGACGAGAAAATTCTCCATTACAAATAGGCTCCTTAAATCGCGCGGTTAGTATAGCCAAGTATGATGGCTAAGGCTATGTGAGAAACAGCTGCTGAAAGTGCCCATAGCTACTTTGGGGGATTCGGCTTGAGTGACGCCCAATGGTATAGTCGGCAACTCATGAGTGAACAGGCCGTTTCAATCCAACCAGTGCCGGATCTTCCGCCACGCGACCAGTCGGTAGTTCCCGAGCAATCGATTTTTCCCTATAGCTCTCGATGGTCTCTGGTCGTGAGCGGGGTATGCGCCGGCATTCTGATTGCGGCGCTCGGCGCCATTCTCTGGTTTTCGGTGACGTCTCCAAAACTCCAGCGCTTTGAAGAGCCGGATCGTGCGCTTGATCTGATGGTCAGCCGGATGTTGGATGCACAAGACAGCCTTCGTCGAGCGCCGCAATGGCAGCAATGGCTGGCTGACTGGACGATGGGCAGCACTGATGAAGCGCGGGGACAAGCCATCCAGTGGTACCGGGAGCTGGTCGAAGCGACCGATAATCCACTCTCCAAACTTCGGCTGGCAATCCTACTTGGAGAGTCCGGCTATGAAACTGCGGCAGTGGCTGAAATCAAAGGATGGGAAAACCGTGGGACGTCTGCGGTGCTGTTCGGACAACTGATAGAAGCTGCGTATGGGTCTCAGCCGCTTGATCGGACGCAAGAAGCAGAATTACAGGCCACGCTGGCGGAGACGTTGCCGAGCGGATGGTTCTATGCTCACCTCGCTGCACGGTTGGCACGACGCGCGGACGATCAAGATCTGCTGACGGCGGTTGAAGAGCAACGTGTGCTCAGGGAGGATCGGATTCAACAAAGGATCAGCCCATTGATGGCGTTCGAATTGATATGCCTCGTGATTGGATCGGCCATGTTTGTGGGGATCGCCGGACTGCGGTCACGACAGACGGACAGTCTGTGTCTCAATGTAACCGGCGTTCCGCCTTCCTGGTCCGGAAGAACTGCCGCAGCGGTCATTCTTCGGGGGGGCGCCTTAGGAGTCGTCACGACCGCAGCTATGCTGTCTACTTCGTCATTTCAGCATGCGTCGTTGCGCGCGTTAGCTATTCCTTTGGCCAACCTACCGCTGCTTGGCCTTGCGTATGTCCAATTGCTGAGGCCTGCCGGCCTGACTTTCTCGAACGGTTTCGGTCTGGGGATCAAGCGAGACAATGTTGGACGTCTGACCTGCATCGTGCTTGCAGTTGTTGCAGCCGGACTCTGGGGTGAATGGGTGATGGGACGGGCCGCCGAGTTCCTGAATTTAGATAACCATTGGACGGAATGGTTTGATCAGGATCTTGTGTGGGGGGCTCCGCCCACCCTGGCCGTGAGTGTGCTCGAATATGTCGTCTTCGCGCCGATCTTCGAGGAACTTGCGTTTCGTGGATTACTGTTTGCGATGCTTCGCCGCCGGTTCGAATTCCTTCCTGCCGCCCTGATCAGTACCAGCCTCTTTGCTTTGGCTCACGGTTATAGCTTGATTGGGTTTCTCAGCGTCTTTTGGAGCGGATTCCTCTGGGCTTGGATCTATGAACGGACGGGGAGCCTGATTCCCGGCATAGTCGCCCACGCGATGAACAACTTGCTCGTGTGCCTCACCGTGATGGCGTTGCTTCGTTGAGCGAATTCCGCTGCATCAACTCAAGCATTTCGAATAGATTCCCATAGTGCAGACCTGTCCCATGCAATGTCAGTAACTCGCACATCCGTTTGTTCGACACCCGTTTTCCTGGTGGACTGGTTTCCTGCGAGTCAGGGGATCGAATACCCCATCGTTGCTCGACCATCTTGCAGATCTCCATCCAGGTCCTCGGATTTCCATCACTGATGTTGTAAATAGTGCCTGGCTCGGCATGTGTAAGCGCCGTGAGGCAGCACAAAGCCAGATCCTCAACGTGAATCAGGTTGACATATTTTCGGGAGCGGCTCACTCGGCCTGTTTTGATCCACTCGACCGGATTACGGCCAGGGCCATAGATTCCTGCAACTCGTAACAGAATGGAACCATAAGAGTTTCGCAGTAGTTCCTCACCTTGTACGCGAGATTTTGTCAGATCAATGGGGGCTGTTTCGTCAATCCATGGTGGAGGGTATTCGGCTGAGGTGCAGTCGTCGTACGCGGAGGTACTGCCGAGTATCACCAAGCGGCGGGTCCGCAGAGATGCGGCATCAGCGAACCGCTGAACCAACTCGATCGGTACTGCGGGAAAACACCACAGGAGATCGGCTGAAGCGGGAATCGCCTGCCATGTCTCAGGCCGTGCCAGGTCAAATCGTATCCGCTGGTTAAGAGTTAGATGTGTGAGGTGCCGATCCGGATCCCGACTGGTGGCGAAGACATGAGGGTAATGTTGCCGGGCGAGCGGTAGGAGAAACCTGGCGGTGTAGCCGGATCCGAGAATGATAAGCGAATGGTGCAAGATCGGTCATGCTCCGTGCAACGCAGTGTGCCAGCGAGAACGGATCGGAGTCCAACGAAAAAAGCATTTTATTTTGTGTGCACATTGTCTCGTGCTATACGAGAACTAGGTATCGTACGTAGTATGTCAACAAAGGACATGATATGAGGACACGACCGTTGTCGAGGTTCGCTGTGTCGGTGCTGCTGCTCTTGACCGGATGTCCCGAAGGCGGCGGCGGAGATGGAGGGTTTGGAGGAACAGCAGCTGTACTCTATACGGCCAACGATGGTTCCAATACCGTATCAGGTTTCACCATCGGAGCTGGAGGTGCATTGAGCCCGACCAATCCTGCGACTGTTGGAGCTAACAACACGGAATGGCTTACAGTTTCCTCGAATGGCCAGTTCCTGTATGCATCGAACCAAGGTAACCACACCATATCTGGTTTCACCGTCAATGGAACAACCGGCGTCTTAACATCGATTGGGGCATCGATTACTGTCCCAGGAACGACCCCTTCTCCGCGTGGGATTACCATGACGCCGAATCAGCAATTCATCTATGTGGCAAATAGTGCGACGAATACCATAGCTGGATTTTCGATTGGGGCGGGTGGTGTGTTGACATCGACAGCTCAAGGCATAATTTCGACAGGTGAGACATTGGCGAGAGGGATTGCAGTTTCACCAAACGGACAATATCTCTACGTGGCAAACTCCGGAAGCAACACTATTTCTGGATTTACCATCGGAGCAGGTGGTGTTCTAACGACTATAGGCACACCGGTTTCGACCGGTGCGGGGTCGAACCCAGAAAGTTTGACGATATCTCCAAGTGGTTCCTTTATGTTTGTTGTGTATCGCGGAACGGACCGCGTCGGTGCTTTTGCTATTGGAAGTGGCGGAACTCTCACTCCAGCTGTCCCACAATCGAGTTTTCTTACAGGAACTCTTGGTGGCGAAAGCCCACAGAGGATAGCTATCTCCCCCAATGGATCTTTTTTGTATGTCGCAAATACGGGCACGAATGAGATCGCTGTATTCACTATCGGAAGCGGCGGTCAACTTACACGTATCACCCCTAATACAAGTACTGGGGCAGGCACTGCTCCCATCGGGATTACCATTGAGCCAACAGGACAGTTCCTGTATGTGGCGAATAGCGGAACAAAGGAAGTGGGAAGCTTCATGGTTGGATCTGGTGGTATCTTAACGACGACAACTCCCGCTACATTTACAGTTCTTCCTCAGGTTCCCGTAGGAATCGCAACACCGGGTCGCCCGTAAGTCTGCTTCTATAGCTGGATCGGTAACCCGCGGCTCAGCCACTGCACCGTGGGTTTGAGATGACGGTCAGTACTGCTACCATACGATAGTGCTCGTCAATCTGCTTGTTCCCACTTGACACCCCTCACACCACCTCTCTGTTGACCTTACGTCACGACGGGACTGTGCTCAACTGCGCCGTTGTCCATGCTTCGTGAGAATGGTATAAAGCGAGATATGGTCCTCCGAGGAAGTCGCAAGGTTTCGGCCGTGAACAACGTACTGCTGGCATGGTTGTTACCAGTGGTCCTACTTCCGGCCGGTTGTGGTGATGGCGGAGGAGATGGAGGAGGGTTTGGAGGAGGAGGTGGGGAGCCGTTAGGAGGAGGAAGTGGAACGACAGCGGTTCTTTATGTCGCGAATAGCGGGTCCGATAACGTGTCGGGATACAGCATTAACGCGACAAGCGGAACCCTCTCAGCGATTCCCGGCTCTCCGTTTGTCAATGTTTCGGCCCCTTCGGCAATCGCTGTGTCATCCAATGGGTTCTTTGCATACGCCGCGAATAGCCACGCCAACAATGTGACGGCCTTCAGGGTCGGCACTAATGGTGCACTATTGCTGGTGGAGTCGACTCCGGCGACTCCCAATCCGGCTTCAGTCGGTACGACACCGCGAGCAATAGCCATTTCACAGGATTCGCGATTTCTGTATGTCGCGAACAGTGGATCTGACAGCGTGACTGTCTTCAGTATTGGTACAGCCGGAGTTCTCACACCTGTCCCCCCAATTACGGGAAATCCCAATCCCGCCGCCGTCGGAGGCTCGGCGCCTATCGCATTAGCAACTCCTCAGACCGGACGATTTCTCTATGTGGCCAACAGTGCATCCAACACTGTAACGGCATTTCAGATTGAAACGTCCGGACTGTTAACACAGGTGCCGCCGGCTGGGCCAGGCACGAATCCTATCTCGGTCAGAGGGACAGGTCCCACCGCACTGGCCATGTCTCCGAACGGTCAGTTCCTCTATGTCACGAACGGTGCATCCAACACTGTGACAGCATTCCAGGTTGCAACATCCGGATTGTTGACGCTGGTGCCGCCGGCCGGATCCAATCCGAATCCTGTTTTCACAGGTGGAGCTACTCCAAATGGCATCGCAGTCGCATCGAATGGGGCATATCTCTATATCGCAAATGGTGAAGGGAATGTGTCGGCGTTTGCCATAGGAAGTAACGGCTTGCTCACGCTCGTGCCGGCCTCAGGGACTGCTCTCAATCCAACACCGACAGGGACCAATCCGGCAGCCGTCACAATATCTCAGGATGGACAGTTCTTGTATGTGGCAAATCGAGGAGGCAATGTATCGGCTTACACAATTACGTCGGGATCAGGCACCCTGGTTCCCCTTACTCCGTTCCTAGGCAACCCCTTTCCCGCAGGGACCAACCCTTCCGCAATCGCCACGCCCAGCCCGACATTGTGAGGGCCGTTCGTACGCGCAGCAGCTCAACCAGCCCGGCGACATGATGAGGATGCTCAGCTATGGAATCAACGAATCAGGTGCTCACGTGGTCCTGCAACCAAGTCAGCAGTTCACGCGTGACCTGTTCCGGCTTGTCTTGGTGCACGAAATGTCCGGCGTCGGCGACCGTCACCACCGTCAGATTCGTGACGAAATCATTTAATCCATCAAGATTCTGATGGACGAGTGCATGATCTTGTAATCCCCAGATCATCAGTGTGGGAACGGAGACGGTAGGATACCCCATCCTTCGCTGACGTATCGCCCCTCCGCTTCGTAAGATCGCTCGATAGTAATTCACCATGGCAGAGAGCGCTCCCGGTCCGCAGGCCTGTTGTCGGTACAACCGAACGAGATCGTCAGGCATCTGCTCGCGATGAATCGCCATGCGCTTAAAAATAGCGCCGATCACAAAGCCATGGCCGGCGGACAGTGCTGCTTCCGGAAGCCGAGGAATTTGGAAAAAGCCCATGTACCAGGAACGGTGCAACTGGCGCCAGTGCCGCACTTCCCGCTCAAAGCAGGCCGGGTGGGGAGCATTCATAATCACCAAGGCTTCCACGCGATCGGGGTGCCGCATCGCATAGTACCAAGCGATAATTCCACCCCAATCATGCCCCACCAGAATGGCTCGTTGAACCTGAGCGGCATCAAGGAGTCCGGTGACATCGTCCATCAAGGATTCAATGCGGTAGGCGTCAATGCCTATCGGTCGTGTCGTGCCGCCATATCCTCTGAGGTCCGGCGCCCAGACCTGAAATCCGGCCTGCGCCAGCGGAACGATCTGATACCGCCATGAAACGGCGGATTCTGGAAACCCATGGAGACAGAGCATCAATCGATCGCCGGAACCGGCTGTCGCCACTCGAAAGGAGAGTCGGTTCGCGGATATCTGTTGAAACGTCATGGCTCGTGCGTCGACAGTATTGAGACCATACGCTTTTCTTCGGAAAGTCGGTGCGAAAAGTCAGCTTGCACAGAAGAGTTCCCGCCTCGTTCCCTTGCGCGCCCGGTGAAAATGCACAAAATTCTGTTTGGAACGTCGACTTGCATCTATACTCTGGGACATGACGAAATACATCATTTGGGAAGAGCAGGGTAAGTGGCGCGGCTGTCTGCAGGGCTCTCCTGACCAGCAGGTTCAAGGAGAGTCGTTCGAAGAACTGCAGCTCAAGCTTCGTCAGCTCTGCCGTGGACAAATCGGCGACAAGTCTTCCACCCTCCGGAAGATCGCCTGAAAGACCGTCTGTTCGACGACAAGCCCGGGCCGAGAGCCTTAGGCCGTCGGCTCGGGCATTCGTCCGACCAATACAACAAAAATATTCTTGCTGAGGCCTGGACTAAAGCGGGTCAACCTTTCCGCTCTCGGACTTCTCTCTCTCAGAGTGGATGAGCCTCATCTTTGTGCCGCATAAGTTCTCGGCCTGTCAAAGTGAGTTCTCTCAACTCGTGGAATGGGCGCGGATGACAGATGGGCTTCGATGCCGGACGTTATAGCGTCCAGCGAATGTCTCACCGGGAGCGAGCCGTTTCAGCCCCCAGTCCGGATGATTGAACGCATCACTCGCACAGGTCATCGGTTCTATGGCAAGCGCAGCTCGTGGCGTGTCTGCAATGGCATCTCCGGTATAGACCACCACTGCCGAAAAAGACGGATCCATCGTCACATCGATTGCCCGTCCGCTTGCCGTATGACGCAGGGATACAGTGGCCATTCCCTGCTCGTCACGTTCGAGTTGTACATAACAATGGTTGAAGCGCCGACGACCGATCTCACGAAATCGTCGGTAGTCCCATGACGTGCCGACTACGTTCAGAATCGCTCCTGTCGGAACGAGCCGCTCGTTGAATTCCAAATAGGCAGTTCCAGGGATCTGCGCCTCGGCTTCGTCGATCAATGACGTCCCAACGGTGAAGTAGGGATGAAATCCGACTCCGACCGGAGCTGTTTGTCGCCCTATGTTCTTCACGGTGAATGTGCATGTGAGCCCAGCGACACCGAGGTCATACGCCACCCATACGGCAAGTGAAAAGGGATAGCCTCGCTCAGCATAGGTGTCGGCATCGAGGCGGATCTCAAACGTCACCTTATGTGAATGGGCTTCCTGCACGCGCCATGGCAGACTGCGGACGAATCCATGAATGGCATTCGGACCTTCCTTGTCGTTACATTCGAGCTGCAGTGACCGCCCATTGAACGTATAGCGCCCATCCCTGATGCGGCCGGGGAACGGGATGAGCACGTCGCCCTGTCCACCTCGTTTCCCGCCGCCACCCGAATAGCCCCAAAGGATATCTGCCTCATATGCATCGTTGATCAAAACATACCGCCGTAACGAGGCTCCCCACGGAGAAACAACCGCACGCTGGTTTTCAAAGGATAAGGAGAGTTCAGTATCCGGGGTGACAGGCATGATGGTCGCGCAGTATAGCACTGCAGCTATGGATGACGACGGAAAGCTTGCTCGACCGTTCTTCTCGCCGTATGCGGACGCGACGTCATCTGAAGGCACTGTAGCCACACATCTCGGACTCGGCGGTCGTTGCAGCGCCATCGAGACGTGCGGTAACTGTCGATGATCGCGTCCTTCGATGCACCACCGATGTATGTTCGTCAGCAAGCGAAGACGAACGTGCTCCAGGGCATGCGAAGGTTACTTTGTAAATGGATTACCGGTCTTCTGCCAATCGTCAAGGTTCATGACGACCGCCGTCGTTCGCGTGAACCCAAGAGCTTCGAGTGATTGCGCAGCAAGCGAGGCACGCTTGCCGCTTTGACATTGGAGAATGAGAGGCCGGTCCATGTCGGGTTCGCCCGGAGAGCCGACATGACTCCAGATTTGAGATTCGAGCAGGCCCCGCGGAATATTGATTGCTCCAGGTACATGCCCCGCAGCGTACTCATACGGCTCCCGGACATCTACGATCAAGGCAGCACCTGGATTCTCAACGAGCTTCCGATATTCTTCCATGCCGATCGTCTTCACCTGCTTCTGCGCCGCTTCGGCTTTCTGTTTGGCGATAGGTGGCGAACCTTGCGCGAAGATTGGTGAAGGGAAAGAGAGCACCGCGCTCGCAACGATGACCAATGGTAACAGGATCGATGTGCTCATAGATCCTCCTTTGAGACGTTTCGTTGAGTGAAGGAATCAATATAATGTAGCGTTATTCTGAGACTCAACTCAAGGGATGATTAAGGCTGTGGGAGGAAAAAAATATGCGCAGCCCTGGGCCTAGCGGTGAGCCGTCCGACCCGTCGGCTGATCGAGAGCGACAGAGGAAGTGCGAGTCTTCTTCACATGGCTGCGGAACCGTGCCGGGGGTACCCCAAACTGACGCTTGAAGGCGCGATTGAAGGAAGGTTCGGACTCATATCCCACGTCGCTTGCCACTTCCGCCACACTCTTGGCGGTTGAACTCAATACTTGAGCGGCGAGGTGCAGCCTCCAGCGTGTCAGGTACCCCATCGGCGTGTCCGACAGATAATGCCGGAATCGCTCAGCCAACACGGAACGAGACACACCGACCTCATTCGCCAGCGAGGCGATCGTCCAGGGTTGAGCCGGCTGCTTGTGCAGGACGGCCAGTGCCTTTCCCACATCCGGATCGCGGACGCCGGCCAACCAACCTGTATGCGACGGCGGCAATTTCGCGATGTACCGTCGCAACGTTTCCACGAACAACACTTCCGATAATTTGGCGATGACGGCGGCGCCGCCTGGGTTGGAGACCCCGGCATGATCGATGGAATATCGAAAGGTGTCTTCCAACCACTGCCCTGATGGGCTGTCACGGATATGGACTTTGACGATCGGGGGGAGTCCGGCCAGGAAGACCTCACTGAGTTGAGGATCGCAAGTCAAGTAGCCGCAGATCAGCTTGGTGAGCTCTCCTCCGCCTCCGGAATGGGAGATCATCTGTCCTTCAGCCAATACCTGCCGCAGTTGTTCCGTGCTGTCGAGCGGTGTGACGAAAGGGCCGTTGCCCATAAAATGCGCATCGCCTTTCGCAAGGATGACGACATCGCCGGCTTCAAGCGGTACCGCCCGGCCATTTTCTTTGATGCGGACGTAGCCGCGTCCTTCAGTGACCAGGTGAAAGATAATGACGTGCTTCGGACGGGTGGGGAGATATGATGCCAACGTGCCTGCATCGGGTTCGCGCGCGCACCAGGGCGATGAAAATTCGCCGTTGAAGAACACCGCGCCGTCCAGTTTCACGGCTTTCAGGACTTCAGAGAGCACATCCATATCGATTACTGCAAGTAAGGGGGTCTTGCTAAGCCAATCGGACGCTTGGATAAGCGAGCCGCAGCTTAGCATGCCCTTGCTAAGAGAACCAGACGCGCTGATAAGACGTCGATAGTCCTGTCCGGTATAGTGCGAACAGAGACAGCGCTGTTAATCGACAAAAGAAGGAGGAAATGATCATGACGAATACCGCAACCGGGGGAATAGACAGCGTAAAGGCTCGGCTCAAATCGATCTGGACCGCCGGAGACTATGATCGATTTTCACGATACATGGAAGGCGGCGCGCGAGAGTTTTACGAGCGGCTCAATATCGCGCCGGGATCACGGTTGCTGGACGTGGCTTGCGGGTCAGGTCAACTGGCGCTGATGGCGGCGAAAGAGGGTCTCCAGGTGACCGGTGTGGATATCGTCGGCAACGTAGTCGAGCGGGCACGGGTCCGTGCGCAAGCGGAGGGAGTGAAGGTTCGTTTCGAGGAAGCCGATGCCGAGGCGCTTCCGTTCGACGACGCGAGTTTCGACGTCGTGACGAGTCTGATCGGCGCGATGTTCGCCCCGCGGCCTCAGCTGGTTGCTCAAGAATTGCTCCGTGTCTGCGTGCCGGGCGGCATCATCGCCATGGCCAATTGGACGCCGCAGGGATTCATTGGGCAGATGTTCAAGACCGTATCAAAATTCATCGCGCCCTCCGGGATGCCCTCGCCGGTTTTGTGGGGAGACGAAGCCACCGTACGTGAGCGACTTGGCCATGGGCTCTCGGAACTCAGCCTCACGAGACGACAGTACCTTTTCAGCTACCCTTTCCCACCGTCGGAGGTGGTGGAATTCTTTCGTCTCTACTACGGACCGACTCATCAGGCATTCGCCTCGCTCGACGAGCTCGGCCGCGGCCGGCTTCGTCAAGATCTTGAAGCCTTGTGGTCGACCCATAATCGGGCCGACGGCGAAAGTACGACGGTCTATGGTGAGTATTTGGAAGTGATCGGAATCCGCCGCTAACACAGCTATCAAAGGAGTCTGACATGACACAGCCGAACGCGGTCAATGATCAACGGGAACCGGGTCTGTACGACATGAGCAATATGAGCAGACTGAAGGTGCTGGCCACTCACGCGCCGGAAGCCATGCAAGCATTCGTGGCCTTCGATAAAGCGGCGTTGGCCGACGGTGCGATACCGAGAAAATACAAGGAGCTGATTGCGCTGGGCGTCGCCTTTACGACGCAATGCCCGTACTGTATCGACATCCATGCCAACAAGGCGCGGGAGTTGGGCGCATCCGATCAGGAAATTGCGGAATGCGTTCTGGTCGCGGCAGCGTTGCGAGCGGGTGGGGCGGTTACACATGGCACCCATGCGCTGAAGGGAATATAGGAGACTGGGCAGTCGGACGGTTAATGTGCCTATTTCAGGATTCGAAAATTACAAGGAGGTTGTCATGAAACCATTAGGATTGCTTGCGTTGATTGGACGGCGGCACGCCATGCTGTCTGCCCAAATCATTGGATTCATCACGGCTGTTTTGCTGACTTGTGCCGTTCCCAGCTCGGGCACAGAGCCGGCGGTGGAGCCCGCGCCGCCACCGAGCCTTTCTGACACGGTTCCCCTCTATACGAACCTGGGTTCTCATCACAAACGCATCACCACTCGAGTCGCGGCCACACAGCAGTACTTCGACCAGGGCCTGCGACTCGTCTATGGATTCAATCATGCGGAAGCGATACGTTCGTTCACGCGCGCCGCAGAGCTCGATCCCACCTGTGCCATGTGCTACTGGGGGATCGCACTTGCCTACGGGCCGCACGTCAACGCTCCTATGGAGAAGGCAAGCGGAATCGCCGCCTATGCGGCAGTGCAGAAAGCGCTGGCGCTCAAGTCCCACGCTACGGCGTCTGAGCGTGCGTACATCGAAGCGCTCGCGCAGCGCTATGAGGCGGACACACCGGCCGATCGTGCCCGGTTGGACACGGCGTATTCGCGCGCGATGGGGCAGGTCGCCAAGACCTACCCCAAGGACCTCGACGCCGCGACCCTGTACGCCGAATCGCTGATGGATCTCCGTCCGTGGAACTACTGGAAGCCCGACGGCACTCCGTACCCCGAGACCAAGGACATCGTACGCCAGCTGGAGAAGGTCCTGACGCGCAATCCCAATCACCCCGGCGCGTGCCACTACTACATCCACGCCGTCGAAGCGGTGAACCCGAAGGCCGCGGTGCCCTGCGCCGAACGGCTGGCTCGGCTCATGCCGGGTGAAGGACATATGGTGCACATGCCTTCACACATCTTCATCCGCGTCGGCCGGTGGAACGACGCGGTGCAGTCCAATCACCATGCGATCCATACGGACGAGGAGTTCATCGAGGGGCAGCGCCCGATGGGCGTCTATCCGCTCGCATACTACCCGCACAACATCCACTTTTTCGCCTTCGCCTCCACCATGGCGGGCCGCAGTGCGCAGGCGATCGACGCATCCAATACACTCACCACCAAGGTAAACCTTGATGCCGCGCGCCAGGTTGGGATGTTGCAAGAGATGCTGCCGTACCACGCCCTCACGCTCACGACCTTCGGAAAATGGGACGAGGTGCTTGCCGCACCGCTTCCACCGGAAGACATCCGCTTCTCATACGCAATGGCCTCCTACGCCCGGGGCGTGGCACATGCCGCCAAGGGAGAATGGGCTGAGGCGCAAGCCGCGCTCGACCAGGTGACGGCCGTCGATGCTGCGACGCCCGAAGGTGCTGAAGGCAAAACCTCGCTCTCAATTGCCGTACACGCGCTGTCCGGCGAAATCGCGACTCGCCGTGGTGATCTCGACGCAGGCATCGATCACTTCCGGAAAGCGGCCAAGATCGAGGACGCGGGACTCTACTTCGAACCGCCCAAGTGGTATTACCCGATTCGGCACTCGCTCGGCGCCGCACTGCTGAAAGCGGGACAAAATGTCGAGGCCGAAAAGGTGTATCGCGAAGACCTCCGACGCTTCCCCGAGAACGGCTGGTCTCTATTCGGCCTCACGCAGGCGCTCCGGGCGCAGGGGAAGAACACTGAAGCGGACGCAATGGAAGCACGTTTCCGCCGAGCGTGGCCGGACGCCGATGTGACGTTGACGGCATCGAGGTTCTAGCGGACAGCGAACGACAAAAAAGGTCGGGAAGTTTTGGGTCGGAATGGCGCAGGCCTTCCGACCCTCTTGTTATGTTCTTACGAGCTTAAAAAAACGGTAGTGCTCGAGACCTTCGCCTACTGAAGTGCTGACGCTCATTTAGGCAGTGAGAAGCTATTGCCACGACCAATCTCCTGGGCGATACTAAGGCGCGATTGATGATCGGCAGTGATCGGAGGAGGCATGAAAGAGAAGAAGGTGAAGGGAAAGGGTGTGGATATAGGCAAGCCAGCCGAGATTCGAGCAGCGAGCGATCCCTTTCAGCGTCTGCTCGGGCTGATGTTCAAGGCGCATCCCTGGCACGGCGTGTCCATTGGGGAAGAAGCTCCGGACGTGGTCACGGCCTACATTGAAATCGTCCCGACCGACACGGTCAAATACGAAGTGGATAAGAGCAGCGGCTTTCTCAAGGTGGACCGGCCACAGCGGTTTTCCAACTTCTGTCCGGTCTATTATGGACTCATTCCGCAGACCTACTCCGGAAGCCAGGTGGCCGGTATCTTCGCCAAGCGAGCCCGTCGCAAAGATATGGTCGGGGACGGCGATCCGCTCGACATCTGCGTGTTATCGGAAAAAAGCATTCCGCACAGCGACATTCTCCTGACCGCGCTGCCGATCGGCGGGTTGAGCTTGGCCGATGGCGGCGAGGCCGACGACAAGATTATCGCTGTGATGCGGGACGATGCGGTGTACGGCAACGTCACGGACGTTTCACAATGTCCGAAGGCGCTCATGGATCGCCTGCAACATTATTTTCTGACGTATAAGAGTGCGCCGGGGACGATTCATCACAAGGTGGAAATCACGAGCGTGTACGGACGGGAGGAAGCGCTGAAGGTCATTCGCGCCGGCCATGCCGACTATCGGGCGAAGTATCCGGAGCTGAGTTCCTTGTGGCCGAAGAATATGTAGAATGCGCGATGGCGTCCATTCAAACGCTAAACGGCGGGCTTCTGCCACTCCCGATTCATACGAGCGCTCAGGAATTGGATGAGTGCGATACGCAGTGTACCGTTGAGCCGCCATCTCGATTGCAGCGGCAGCTGCATAAACTTCACTCCACATTCGCGGCCATTCACCCAGGATATCAGGCCCAGTTCAATGGGCAAGGCCGAGGTCTGATCCGGTAGGAGGATGCTCACGCGCACCTGGCTGCCGATAGGAAATTCACGATCGCACACCATCGAGCATCCGTGCATCGAGAGATTCCTCAGTGTGCCCTCGCAGACATACGACTCGCTGCCGACAACCAGCGGACAATGGAAGAGAAACCGTTGGTAGATTCGCGTATAAGGAAAGTGGGCCATTGCTGTCCCCATGATAGGGGCCGATTGTATCCGCCGACACCAGGGCGGGATATCCTACATTGGAAGGGCCGGCGTGATAACGAGGCGGAGGATGAAAGCAAAAGAATGCGCAGGACAGGGGATCCGGACACTGATACCAATGTTTCACATGCGGTGCTGCAAGACGCCTAATTTAGCGACAGATCCACCATGTAAAGCGGGGAATCTCTTGCAGGCTGTCGACCATGGTATGGCTCATTAAGCCACCTGTTTACGCTTGACCAAGTCCCCGAGGTGGGCGAAAGGCGTAAAGGTCGAAGGTTGTTCGTGATTCCTGTTCGGCAATGTCTCACCGGAGGTGTCAGCCATCAGATACCGCTGATGCTCATTGTCATGACAGTAGAGACACAGCAACTCCCAGTTGCTGCCGTCCGGGGGATTGTTGTGATGGTCATGGTCCTTGTGGTGGACGGTGAGCTGGTTGAGCTTCTTACCGTCAAATTCACGTCCGCAGTGAGCACAGATCCAGGGAAGTATTTTTAACGCGCGTGCTCGGTAGGGCTGCTCGTGAGTGTTCCGTGCCATGAGAGCCTCCTGTGAGACCGGCGATTCGATACGTAATTATTATACACCCGTCTTGACTACAATTTGACTACAATATGCCGTCGGACCTCCGTGGCATTGGTTCAACATGGCTATGGGGCGCGGATGCAAGGGAGATCGTGGCTGTTGTCTGATCACCATTATTCACAACCTTCTCTGTATCATTTTACGTCCGCTTTTCATGGTTCGATCGTTCGGCCCGCGCTCATATTGGCGGGAATGGCGATATCCATTTTTGCAGGACGCGGCGTTTTTCTCCGATTCATTGTCTCGACGAAGGTTTCTTTGTTGATCGAGAGGTTCAGGCGTTCGTTGAATTGCTTCTCCTCCATGATTGTGGAAGACACCCTGCCTTGGTAGTCGTGCCCGGGATAGACAATCGTGTCGTCCGGCAAGGCGAACAGTTTCTTGCGAACAGAGTCGAATAGTTTCTCTGCGGAGCCGCCCTGCAAATCGGTTCTCCCATTGCCGCGGACGAACAACGCATCGCCGGTGAAGACAGCACCGGGCAGCACATAGCTTGTGCAACCATTCGTATGACCGGGGGTAGCGAGTGCCGTCAGCACCGTGTGACCGAACCGCAATGCCTCACCCTCAAATAGAAACTGATCCACGCCGGTGACATCGCCTTTGGCCCCGCCGCCATACACGATCTGCGCCCCGGTTCTCTCTTTGATGAGCGAGGCTCCTGTGATGTGGTCGGCATGGATATGTGTTTCAATAGCGAAGCGGAGGGTCAGCCCAAGTTCCTTGAGGATGTTGAGGTCGCGCGCGACATTTTCGATGACGGCATCGATGATGACCGCCTGGCGGGAGCCGCGATCGGCCACGATGTAGGATCGACTTTCCGCTCTGTCGTCGACATCCTGCGTCTCGTTGACATCCAACAAGACGGTAACGATGTAGGGATCAGTGATTGCCATCGCTTCCTCTTCAGACGACCTGTGCGTGACGAAGATTGAACGGCGGTCATTCTAACTTGTCGGCTCGGCCTGGTCCATCGCCATCCCCGTCTGATCGACTTTTGCTATGTTTCGTCGTAAGGGACGCCTAGACAGGCTTGATTCTTAGCACTTCTTCGGGAAACAATCGGCGAACTCTTCATCTTAAAACCCTATCCCAAACAAGCGCCCGACTCCCGCCGTGACGGCCATGGCCAAGGCACCCCAAAAGGTGACTCGTACGGCACCCGTCACCACCGATGCGCCGCCGGCCTGGGCAGCCAGCGAGCCGAGCAGCGCGAGAAAGATAAGTGCGCTGCCGGATACGGCCCACATGATCATTGATCTCGGCACCGCTACAACAATCAGGAGGGGAAGGAGCGCGCCGACTGTAAATGTGCCGGCCGATGCGAGCGCGGCCTGAAGGGGGCGAGCGGTCATGGTGTCAGTGAGACCCAGTTCTTCACGGCTGTGCGCGCCTAGTGCGTCATGTGCCATCAATTGAGTCGTAACAGCGGAAGCGAGGCTATGATCGAGTCCGCGCGCCACGTACATAGCGGTCATTTCCGCGTGTTCACGCTCGGGATCAGCGGCCAACTCATTGCGTTCTCGATCAAGATCGGCGCGTTCCGTATCGGCTTGCGAACTGACCGAAATATATTCCCCTGCAGCCATGGACATGGCGCCGGCTACAAGTCCCGCCACGCCGGCGATCGCGATGCTCTGCGAACTTGCCTCTGCCGCCGCCACGCCCAATACGAGACTTGCCGTGGAGACAATCCCGTCATTCGCGCCAAGCACCGCCGCACGGAGCCAGCCGGTACGATGGATTCTGTGTGGTTCCCTGTGTCTCACAATGTGACATTTCGAGCATCTGCATGGACGGCGATGGTGGCGAGCCGATCCACTTCACGATTAACGATGGAGTGAGCGAGGCGTGAAGAAGCCGAGCCGGTGAACGAGCTATCAAGCGCTGATCGCCTCCACGATGCTCACCGCCGAATCCGTCGGCACCATCTTTGTCAATCGAAGTCCGGCCTTGTCGAGGAGTTGGCGATATTCCGGTATGGTTCGTTCTTGTCCGCCGGGGCCGACGAGCATCATCATGTCGAGCATCTTGCCCGGATGCGGCGCGTTGTCTTCCGGCAGGACCATCTCGATGATCAGCACACGACCGGCCGGTGCGAGAGCGCGCCGGCAATGACCCAGAATCGTCAGGCACTGGGCCTCGGTCCAATCGTGAATGATGTGTGAAAGCAGATACGCATCGCAGCCGGCGGGTACACGATCGAAGAAACTGCCGGACTCAATCGTCACCCGATCGGCCACGCCGCGAGATTTGAGAAGTGCCGGGGCGTCACGAAGGACGTGCGGAAGATCGTAAAGGATACCATGGGGCTTAGGATATTGGTCCAGAATGGTGGTCAACAGATTGCCTGTCGCCCCGCCGACGTCCACGATCATGCGCATGCCGGAGAAGTCGTATGCGGCCGCCACTGCGGACGGTTCCGCTCCGTGGAAACTCACCATTGTCTCGCTGAAGAGGGAGGCCTCCTCGGGATGCTGGGCCAGCCAGTCAAAGATGGGCATGCCCATGGCCTGCTCCAAGCCGGGCTTTCCGGTTTGGACTGACTCAAGCAGATGTCCCCATCCCTGCGTCATGATCGGGCTCGCCAGTGTCAAGATCGCTGCACGCGCCGAACCCGGGGCGCCATTCTTCAACGCTGCACCGAGTGGGGTCAACGTAAAGCGGCCTGCATTGTCCTCGGTTACGAGTCCCAGATGTCCGAGCGTCCGCAGAAAACGGCGAAGGGAAGGGGGATGGGTGTTCGTCGCAATGGCCAAGTCATCGGCATGGGTCGGGCCCTTGCCCAGATGGTCTGCCAGGCTCAACTTTGCGCTGACGTAGAGGATGTGCGACACCCAGTGTGCCGTGCCCATTTGAACGAGTTGTGCATGAGGGGGTAAAGAGGTGATGTCGGGTTCGGGCATCGTGTGGCCTCCGGGATTAAGGCGCGTCGTATTATGCGGAGGAGTGTACCGCAATGAAGGAGACGTATTCACTATTGAAGTGAGAAAAACGGAAAGGTGATCGAGAGATAACACACCAAAGCCGCGCTGGATGACGCTTGACAATTGATGAACCAACCTCAAATATCTCACGCCAGTCGCCGGTGCGTAGAATGCTGATCAATTGCTAAACCGTCATATCTAAAAGGAGATTTACATGGACCCAAGTTTTTGGCATCAACGGTGGGAGAAGAATGAAATCGGCTTTCACGAAGGCAAACCGAACCCGTTCCTAGTCAAACATTTCCATGAGCTGTCGGTAGCCAAAGGCCGTCGGATCTTTGTCCCATTGTGCGGGAAAACGCAGGATATCTCGTGGCTGCTGTCCCGTGGCTATCGCGTGGCTGGAGCCGAATTGAGTCAACTTGCCATCGAGCAATTATTCATCGAACTTGGCATGCAACCGGAAATCGCGACCGTCGGCAGCGTCGAGCAGTGGAGCGCGAACAATCTCGACATCTTCGTCGGCGATATCTTCGCGGTGTCTGAAAAGATGCTCGGCCCGATCGATGCGGTCTATGACCGGGCTGCGTTGGTGGCGTTCCCCGAAGACATGCGAAAGCGTTATACCGCACACCTCACGGAAGTTACTACGAAGTCACCACAATTGCTTATTTGTTATGAGTACGACCAAAGCCTGATGGATGGCCCGCCGTTTTCAGTCAATAACGAGGAAGTCCACCGACACTACGCCACCACGTATGATCTCACGCTTCTGTCCAGCACTGAGGTCGCGGGTGGATTGAAGGGAAAAGGACCTGTCAAAGAGGATGTCTGGCTGCTGAAAAGAAAGTGACGGTTCGCAGGGAGGCAGAGCCTTGAGCAGATCATACCCATCGGCAAACTGAACGCTTGTATACGGTAAATGCTTCTGAGAATTTTGTGTCCAATGCTCGTTCCTCGGGTAGGATTTGAAAACGATTCATGTACCACACGAAGAGCGGGAGAAATGCGAAGGCCAGGAGGTTCGAGAGATAGATTGCCCACCCAGTAAGAACCAAGAGGAAGCCCAGGTACATCGGGTTACGGGTGAAGCGGTAGATGCCTGTGGTGACCATCGTCGTGGTCGCTTCCGGTGTGAGTGGATTGACGGTGGTTTTCATCCGGCGAAACGCCAAGACGCCGGCCAGCACGATGGCTGATCCTACGATGTAAAAAATAAGGGAGAGCACCGAACGCCATGGCAGGGCGATCGTGAACAGAGAATAGGCGGAGAGGAGCCACATCAGCCCGCCGAACAGGAAGACGAGCGCGAGCGGGGGCACTTTGAGTTCGAGGGCATTGAACATGTGAGTCGGAATGAGGATGAGGGCTCAACTCGGGGTTGTGGTCATCCCACAGGCCACTTCCCAAAGCGCCTGGTTGATACTACCCGGTTCCACTGGTTGCCCATCGCCTTGTTCGACCAATACCGCATGTTGAGTTCCGGTGCCCATGTGCTGAGAGAATTCCGAGGACGCCAGTAGCCGAACGCTGTTGTGTGCGCAATCAAATTCCTTGCGCGTCTTCGTCGAGAAAAACCGGTGAGGGCTCATCATGAACATCCCAAAGGGCGCATTGCCTTGCATCCACTTATAATCGATTAACTGCCACAACGTCACGCGATCGCCGTCTCGGCGAACCGTCTGAGGATCGTAGTACACCATTTCCCGCGATGGGGATTGATACGCGCGATCGACGGGTACCCAAGTTTCCCCAGGCGGCATCTCGCCATATCCCCGGGGTTGCCGGATCTGAGAACCGGGGTCCGCACAGGACGCAAGGATGAGAAGGAGGACGCAGATAGAAAGGCCAAGAGCGGTAACATTGAGCATAGATGCCTTGCCGATAGTGCATTCCTTCTAGTCGCACTCTTTAAACTGTGACTGCTGGCAACGCCGCGCCATCTCCTGCGCCTGCTCGATCTGCGCGGCGGTCATTTGTGAGGTCAGATAGTCTCGACGCTTCACCGCCGTTTTCCCCTCATCGCCGTTCAACATAGCGGCAGCGACGATGTACCACATGAGCGCACGAACGATGTCTTTCCGGACGCCTCTTCCCCTCTCATAGATCAGACCCAGATTGTTCTGCGGACCGGCGTAGCCCTGCGCCGCTGCCTTGCGAAACCACGCCAGTGCCGCGGAGTGGTCCTGCCGGACGCCTCGTCCTTTTTCATACATCAGGCCCAGATAGAACTGGGCTGACGCTACTCCTTGTTCTGCCAGGGGACTGAAGAGACGGGCCGCTTGGGTATAATCGCCACGCTCATACGCAAATTCTGCTTCCTCGATGGATTGTGCTGCAACAACGATCTCCGGGCTCGTCCCGGACGCACAGGCTAGAACCACGAGCAGTGCAAAGACAGAACGCCACATCGACATCACCTTTCAACAGGACCCCTTGCGACAGGAAGGAAAGCATTGCCTCAACGTTCGAAGAAGAACAGATGACGGCAGTATTCTACTGTGTTGAATTCGGCGGGTCTATGGATTTGAAGAGGCAGGCCTATCGAGAGGCGAGGGTGGGGAGGGCGGGACGGAACTTCCAGCGAACACCATAGATACGATACCGTCCCCGTTCCATCCCGAACCGCTTCGCCATGCGGTTCACTCAGATCTCTTCACCGGAGGGGCGGCCCGGTGCACGCTGAGTCGGAGGTTCTCAACGCGCGGCAACGGTCTGGGATTCTCGGGCAGACAGACTCTTTCGGCGATTATTGGAAATGGTGCGGTCGATGATGGCGCCGCAATTGATGCATTTCCATGCATAAAACACCAGAAAGAAATCCGAGAACCGCTCCAACATCATCAGCCCCTTACACTTCGGACATTCCATTGTTCCCTCCCAGGTGGCTACGTTCACAGCTGATGACAAAGTTAAGCAAGAGCCGCACCAAATTGTCATATGTCGATATGTCAAGAATTCTGAGGGGTACGTAGTTCAACGGGTAACATATGTTCACGAAATTGACGGTGCAGAAGAGTTCAAGCCGTCAAAGTTTTGTCAGCTTGCGCGAGAGAGAAGGGTAGAGTCTTTGTTTCAGGTGGTTTCCGGAACGAGAGATCGGTTTGTCTCCCGGCCCTTAGCGACTTGACCAGGATTGGATCGGTACGGTGGAGATGGCATTTTGCGGCGAGCCCTCGATCACGCGATCGCTATAGGCGAGATAAATGTAGGTCTGGCGTTTCTTGTCGAAGAATCGGACAACTTGTAGCTTCTTGAAAATCAGAGATCGACTCTCACTGAAGACCTTTTCCCCGTCTTTCGGCTCACCCACCATGCGAATGGGACCGACTTGACGGCAGGCCAGTGAGGCATCTGAGGTTTCCTCGGCCAATCCGACCATCCCTTTCAAGCCGCCTTTTTTCGATCGGCTCAGATAACACGTGATGCCTTCAATCTTTGGGTCGTCAAACGCTTCAACCACAATTTTGTGATCCGGCCCCAACCATTTGAATTCCGTGTCGACACTCCCAATTTCCTCAGCATGGCTGGCCGACACGATCGTCGAGCAACAGAGCACCGTGGTCACAAAGATGTTTGTCTTCATCTACTTATTCCCTTTTCGATCTATTGCGGCTATTTAGAAGGGTTTTGCCCTGTACCCATGATCGTGGCCTGACTCGTCCTCATGTCGGTTCCTCTCTCGCAGTTCACGTTCGGCCTCCACACGGCGTCGTTCTGATAGGATCATTCGGCCAAGTTCTGCAATGTGCTGCTCGGTGAACGTTTTGACCGCCTGTCGTTCGTCCGTCAGCCATCGGGTCAGCGACTCCTTCTTGACCCGCCATGCTTCCGCAAGCCAGAATTCACCGGAGACCACGCCGGTGCTATTGATGGTGGCCCGGATTTCGTCCATCTTGCGAGTGTCATCTGAAAATCGCGACACAATCTCTTTCAAGACACCGTCGGTGGATGTCGAACCAAGATAGTTTTGGAGAATCGCCAGCGAGAAATCTGCCTCCGTGTCGCCACCGGCTTTGACCAACTCAGCGAGTGCGGCAGCGAACTCGGGCGTGCACGGAGGAAACGCTCTGCCGAGCAGGCTCCCTCCTCGAAACCGAAATTGCGTCCGGTCTTGCGCGAACCACGCCAGTCCCTTGTTGATGGCGAGTTCAGGGTCTTTCGCAAACACCGGTTCCAGTCCTTGGAACTCAAACGGCACCATCTCGACCTGTTCTTCATCGCCGCCCTCAGCCTTCCTCTCGAGCCGAGTGGTCATCACGTCGTCGAGTCGCTGCTGTTCAGTCTCTCTGATTCGAACAAAAGCCAGGCCGGCGGTTTCCTCGTTCGTCCACTGCACATCAGCCCCATCAATCGTCAGCGCCCACTCCAAGCCGGGCACAGCGATGCGCAATTCTAACGACAGACCAGGCAACATGAGGAGCGGGCTTTCCAGCCGGCACCCGCTCCGTGAGAGATCGACGATGATGCCCACCCCTTCGGACTCTACGGAGCCCAACACCATAGCGCGAAACTGCACCGCAACTCGGGGCGCAGTCCGTTGATCCTCTATCTTCAGATCCATGGCTGATTGACGCTCCCACTTCCCATCAACGGCACCAATCACTTCCTCCTCAGAAAGAAACAGGGAGAGGGGTACTTGTTCTTTTATCCCTGATTGATCTCCAGGTAACGTATCGCTCGGGATAGGCTCAACGCAAGGGCTTCTGACTCGGGCAGCTCTGAGGAGAGGAAGCGGGAGGGAAATTCTCCTGTTTCACAAGTGACCAGTTCTGAACATTGACAGTTGTCTATATAAATGTATACATTTCGAGGTGTGGTGACGGTGTGTGCGAGCGGCTTTGACTGGGATAACGGCAATCGTGCCCAAGTTTAGGACGGCGGTTCAGGACGAGTAGGCGAGGTCTCCGGTAGCCAATCGGGAACAGCGAGGGCATGCCGGAGCTTCTGACGAAGTCGATGCCATCCTGGCAAGAAAAGATTCCCGACACCTTTTATCCTGTCTTTTATCCTGTGACATCAGTGCTGTCCGGTTAAATTTGCTCCCATGAGCATGAACACAAGAACTGGAGCGGGATTCGGAGCACCGAAGGGTGTCTCCGATTTGAAATTGCCGAGCGGGTTCCGGCACGATCCTGGGCTTTTGCCCGGAGACGCCGATGAACCTTGGCAAGACATTGTTCGCGCAGATCATGGACTTCCTGCCGTGGAAGACCTTCCATCGTATCGTGGCCCGACGGGGCGGCGACAAGGGGGTGCGCACGCTGACGTGCGCCGAGCAGTATCGGGCGATGGCTTTTGCGCAACTCACCTATCGGGAGAGCCTGCGGGACATCGAAGCGTGCCTGGTGGCGCAGGCGGCGAAGCTGTATCACATGGGCTTTCGCGAACCGGTGGCACGATCGACCTTGGCCGACGCCAACGAGTTGCGCAACTGGCGCAGTTGGGCAGACTTCGCCGGGCGGCTGATCACGCAGGCCCGTGCCCTGTATGCCCGCGAGGACTTGGGGCGCGACCTGTCGAATACGGTCTATGCGCTGGATTCGACGACCATCGACTTGTGCCTGGCGCTATTTCCGTGGGCGAATTTCCGTGCCACCAAGGCGGCGGTCAAGATGCACACGTTGCTCGACTTGAAGGGCAGTATCCCCAGCTTTCTCCATATCTCCGACGGAACACTCCACGACGTCCATGCGCTCGACCTCCTGACGCCGGAACCGGGGGCCATCTACGTCATGGATCGAGGCTATCTGGATTTCACTCGGCTGCATGCGCTGCATCTGGCCGGGGCCTTCTTTGTCACGCGCGCCAAATCGAACCTCAAGGCGCATCGCGTGTACTCGATGCCGACCGATCGCAAGACCGGCATCGTCTGCGATCAGCGCATCGCGCTGGATGGCTTCTACGCCAAACAGAACTATCTGGCACTTCTGCGGCGGGTCCGATTCAACGATCCGGAAACCGGCAAGGCACTGGTGTTCCTTTCCAATCAGATGACCTTGCCGGCGGCCACGATCTGCGCGCTCTACAAGCATCGCTGGCAGGTCGAACTGTTCTTCAAGTGGATCAAGCAGCATCTTCGGATCAAGCGGTTCTTCGGTACGTCGGAAAATGCGGTCAAGACGCAAATCTGGATCGCGGTGTCGGTGTATGTGCTGATTGCCATCATCAAGAAGCGGCTGAATCTGGATGCCTCGCTCTACACGCTTCTACAGATCTTGTCCGTCACCATTTTCGAGAAGATGCCCTTGCAGCAAGCGTTTCCGGGCGGCGATTGCAATATGCCTGAAGGGGTACCGTGCAACCAACTGACTCTATTCCCGATTTAACCGGACAGTAGTGCTGTGACATATATTTCTCTCCTCACTCGCGTGTGTGGAGTTAGCGGTTCGGTGCGGGGGTGCTCTGGCCGGCTGTGCATGCCAGGTGTGAGGGAATCTCAAGCTGTCCGGATGAGCGGAAGCCCCACGCGGTGGCAAGGGCTTGGCAAGTCAGGTTCTGAAAAGTCTGGTCGTTACGTTCGACGCAGTGAGGGTAATGGGCGTTGCCCCGCAGGATGCTCCCTCCGCGTTCTACCGAAAGACCTCGTACATCGACAGTGATGTTGAAGAGTGCGCCGCAGTTCGCCTGGATCAATGCCTCTTCCTTCAGTTCTTCCCGCTCCAGCATGAGCACGAACTCTGCATTCGCCTCTGTCGCGACCGCAAGCGCCGCCTGGCGATCCGATGAGCGGTGGGGAATCTGAGGGAACATCAGGATGTTTGAATAGTGATGAGACCGGAGCCATTCGTCAGCCACGCGGGCGAGGAGAGGATCTCCCCAGATAAGGATGCGCTGTCGCTCACTGGGCAAAAGCGTATGGGAGCCGTTGGTGATTGGAAAGTGGACGCCGGATGGAGGTGGTGTAGAGTAGCATCCTTCCAGAAGGAGCAGGATGGAGAGGAAGCACGCGAGTGTGATGACCGGGGCGATGCGATCTTGTCGTCTCACGGTTTGGGATTATAACAAACAAGAAGGGCGGTGAAGGTGATCGAGAGGGTAAGGGAGGCCAGGTTATTCGCTGCGCGTCGAGACGCTATGAGGTAAGCGCGCTGGGAAGTGGTATGTCAGAAAAGACTCCCGACCCCTTTACTGACCCCCCGATTCCCGCAGCAACCATTAATGGCTGGTTCAAGAGTGGGACAGCCAGCCTCAACGGTGTCGTGAATCCAGCGAATAGCGTGTCCTTTCCCAACACGCCCAACTGCAGCTTCTACGAGTGGTCCCATCACATGTTCCTATGGCTCACCTCACCTGCGCCGGCAATTTATGGCGGTGGAGGTGGACGCATCTTTGAGTCCTCGGCCTTTTTCGACGTTTCTCCACCGGACTCCAATGGGCACCGCACCATGTCAGCACATGGAAGAGGAATCATCAAGCTAGGCCCCATTGCACGACAGTTGGGCCCGAATCGTTTGCCGCTGATTACTGACAAACAAGGCCGACTGTTCGAAGTCGAGCGAGTACCGGACGGCGTCCTCCGTCCTCAAATTCACACGGGAGCCGGCAAGCTCACTGAGGTCTTCAGTGCAAAACGTGACGATGCCGGCAAGTTGATTCTGTTAGACCAAGCTGGCAAACATATCGAACCCAAACTCCTCCAGCACCCGCTGCGCAGTCCGCTTGCGGTCGGTCCCGTGGATGTGCACCCCGCGCAAATCGGTAAAGCGCGCAAATTTGTCCTGGACCGTCTCCCGATTTTTGTCGATCGCTTCGGCAATGTGATCGAAGTGGAGCAAGGCCAGGCTGATGGTTCGGTGCTTATCGCTCAAAATGGGTCGCCGATCTACTATGGTATCGCTGTCAACGAGGTGCTGGCATATTTTCGCACGATGCAAGGCTCGAGCGTTCCTGCCAATTTGTTGTTTCCCACCACGCAAGGCGAGCTCGACAACATCACGACGTTTGCCTCCGCGCATAACAGGACCTTTATTGACCCCGAGGCGCTCGCATTCGAGATTAAGACCTCATGGATTGAGACCACGGGGCTCGCCAACGTCGGCGACTACATCACCATGACAGCAGAGGTACCTACCTACGACAAATCTGATCCACTCAATTGGAAGAAAACCGGCACGAAAAACGCCCAAGTGGCCTTGGTTGGAATGCACGTGGTCGGAAGTGCCGCCGGCCACCCCGAAATGATTTGGGCCACATTCGAGCACATTGGCAATACAGCAAACGACGCCTATTCATATCGTAATTCCGGAGGAGGCACGACTTCGGTGCCTGTCGATACCGCTGGAAACTGGCTCTTCACTGGGTCCAATTCGACAGGGCCATTTAACGGGCCGCGCCAGGCAACAAGCGGCGACAACATTGTTGCTGTCTCGCCATCGACACCCGTTGGGCCGAACAACATTATCCGCAGGAAGGCTTGGGGGGCTGCTTCCGATGTTTCGCCCAACCCGTTAAAGAACTCTCCAGCTTCCAATAGCGAAATTATCTCGGTCAACAACAGTGTGCGCGGCGTGCTTGCCAACGGTGATGTGCGGGGCAATTACATCATGACCGGCTCAACCTGGATGATTGCCGGTGCCTTTCCGTTTAACTCATTTAATCCTACGCAAGTGGGAACGAGCAAATTAAACAACACGACGATGGAAACCTTCACGCAAGGCACAAGCACACAAGCATCGGGGACCTTCAACTGCTTTACGTGTCATGGCGGCCATTTTACGGGTGTAAGTCACGTTTTTAGTGACCTCAAACCACTATTTTAAGTGAGTGCGTACGTAACTTTAGACAGCATCATAAACTGAGGGAGGCATAGGTTAGAAGCGTGGCATCCGGCTAAGGCTCATGGAGCCGACCATCAATTAAATAGTCAGCCCATGTTTCGTGCAAACACAATAGAGACAGCATAACTATTCACATCGCAACACATTGTCGTACATCTTTGAGCCCCACTGGGAGTCAGGCTATACCTGTGTCCTCATCAACCCACGCTCATTCGTTCCCCTCAGGAGCAAGCCATCGATGAGACGATGTGCGCATAGCGGCTATCGAGCGGTTGTGGTCGGTGTCGCACTCATCGCACTGTGGACTCTGGAACCCACAACCGGAGAACAGCCGAAGTCATCCCACGACTCGGATCCTCGCGTGACTGTGGTGGTCGCTAGTCGAGGTTGAGGTCCGGTCTCATAAAGGCCAGGGCCTGCTTGTGCGTCTTGATGTGCTGGCGCATCGATTGGACGGCCGCCCTCCCGATATACTGGTTATTATTGCGTTGGTTTGCCACGCCTACCAGCAAGCCCAGCTGGACATCATTGATGGGTCTCTCCATGATCCGTGCCGTGGCAGGCTCTCCTCCCCCAAGCGGGGGAACAGCAATCGAGGGCCAATTCGTGCGCTTGGTGCTGTCCGACAACGTGAGCACGGAGTGCAATGTCGGGGCATGTTTGACCCGAGGGCTGGGTAGGAAGGGTTCCCCTGCATTGCACGCCATGTTTTTCCAATCCCGAAGCGTCGCCAAGATCGACGTATGATCGTACGGCGTAGCACCTGGAGCAGCGCGGAACACGGTGCCGGCTTGGACATACGATGAGACCACGATGGTGGGTACCCGTACCCCATAGCGATCAAAATGGAAGGTCCCATCCCGTGAGACCGGCCCTGGGTCTGGCGCGACGGCTCCCGTGGGGGGAGGCACATGATCGTAGCACCCCCCGTGTTCGTCAAACGTGATGATCAACAGAATCTTGTCGCGATAGGGGCTTTGGCGAACAGCGGTATAGACCTCAGCGAGGAACTGTTCCCCCACAGTGAGGTTGTAAGGTGGGTGATAATCTTCGGGGTAGTGCGTCTCCGAGATGGCATGCTCGACCGTGAATCGCGGTTCGACAAACGAGTAGGCCGGAAGCTTCTCGCTGGCGGAGGCGTTCAGAGCAGCCTCGCACAGCTGCTGAAAGGCTGCGAAGTTCTGAAAGTGATCAGGGAAGGGCAAGAGCCTCGGAAACTGGACATGCGTCAACGAGGGCGTATAGAGGGTATCGGAGTAGATCCCCCAGCTGATGCCCTGCGCTGACATCACATTGAAAATGGTCTGAATATCGTACAGCTCATAATCATCGTTATTGATATGGCCATCCGAGGAACCAGTATGCACAAACCCCCGGTTCGGCCATGTCTGGCAGGGGGCCGAGGCATACCAGTGATCACACACGGCGAAGCTCTTCGCCAGTTCGGAGATGACGGGAACCTGTTGTGGACTATAGGACTGCATAATCTGGACAGCGGCCGTAGGGCCTGCAAGGGCGGTATAGTCCAACAGAAAGCCGGACATATCGGCATGAGCAGCCGGGAGCGGGCTCGCCGTGCCAAACAGTTGACGGGTGATCTGTTCGAAACTTTCCCCCGGGTCGGGATCAGGCACCAGCATCGGATTGTGATCGGGCGGCCAGCTACTGGTGGGTGCACTTGCATACACGCGCGTGTTCGTCTGGATATCCTGATTGAAGAACGTTCTTTCCCGGAGCCCTTCGTACGCTGGAGTGGGTGAGGGGGGAATAGTGCCTGAAGGATGATTCTGCTGATCCGCATAGAGCCAGCCGAGCAGGTTGTCAAGCGAACGATTCTCCAGCATGACCACCACGACATGCTCGATGTGCTGCATCCCTCCTGTTGTCGAGCCGGTAGGGGTGCATCCCAATGGGGGGCCTCCAGGGGTACCGTCGCCGCAACCCTGAAGGCCGAGCACCGATGCCCCCACGGTACCCAAGCCGGCTTTGAGGAATTGTCGTCTGGTGAACATGGAAGCCCCCTCGCAGTCTGTTTATTGTCCAACGATTCAATAATTCATTTCCATCATTCATTGCAACGATGAACAGGGGACACTCGCCTTGGCGCAGCGTAACGTGAGTAGAACATTCACGGGTCCACCTCATCGTAATAAGCAGGATCTCTCCCAGGACTTACTCGTTTGAGGTCAAGATCGCAATACTGGTCCCTGTCTTTGTGCGTTGACCTTCCCTTGCTGAGTCGCATTCATGGACCGACGGAATCAACCTTGCCTTGAAAAGATCCTCAATTAGGAACATCTCGTAACGTTATTAAATAACTTGTTGCCGCCGTGCCACACCCACCCCGCAACACGAGCTACACGATAGGCGACAAGGGTCAACACATCGCTGACACATGAATTGGGTGTTATGCGCGACA
>JACOEH010000085.1 GCA_024998685.1 Nitrospira sp. | reverse complement strand
GGTGGCCCTCCTTGAGGGCCTACCCTAAACCGGACAGATCATGTGCTAGCGACAGTATGAATCAGTCCCTCTTGACCTGTCATTGTCCGAAGCGTACGCTGATTATAACTTTCGCTGCCGCCTCATTCCGAAGGTGGTGATCATGGTCCTCCGTGGAGCACAGATCCAACGGTCCGGACCTGCCGGGTGTACGTTCCTCACCGGACGGGCCCTCTCCTCGTATACTGCCATGTTCCTGCAAGAACGGGCTCATGCCGTCTGTCCGCAGTTCGGAAGCCGGATGACGCAGAGACGGCTGATGGGATTCCACGGAGGAAGCAGTGTGGCACCCTCACAAAGGACTCGCGTCACATGGCGCGAGAGTGTGACGTATGTCATGGGGATATTGGGGAATTGTCATCAGCATTGGAGCATTGGTCGTGATGCTGATTGCGTGTATGCGCCTGCTCGCATCGAATGACAAGGAGAACCGACAGGAATCGAGGCACGCTGGCGGCGGATCGGTTGGCATGCATCCACAACCGCCGACCATCAGCAGGCGAGCCGCATGACGGTTTCGTTGGCCTGATTCGTGTGAGCACAAGCGTATGGATGAGTTCTGGTGAGACTATGGATTCAGAATGCCGGGTGTGCGTTCATCACCTATCGCTGAACCGTGAACTTTAACGAGGGGAGGTCGCTATGGGCCCGACGAAGACGATCGTGAAGGAACATGCTCTCTACGAGGCATTAGGGGGCAAGTTGATCAAGGACGGTTTCACGAACCGGCAGGACCTTGAAGCATACGTCAACCATCATTACCTCGTCCTGCCGGTCGTCGACAATCAAGGACAACCATGGCTCCTCGATGGAAAGCCGGTCTATTGCCTTCGTGGAACCCAATATGAAACGGTGAACGATGAGCGGGTCCATCTTGCCCGCTGTCCCGATTGCGGAGGGATGGGCATCAGGTCGGACGAATTCACGGTCGAATCGGATTGCATTCACTGCACGGCCTGCGGACATGAATTCGATACCAGGCTGGAAATGATGGAGACGTAGAGCAGGTACACCGCGCCCGTTTTGTGCATCCTGTGCGTCCTATGGCGCTGAGCCGTCTTCTTTCATGCTCGTGGCAGTCAGTACAAGATGGACGGGAGAAAGGAACCGGCAGGTTTCTGATACAGCCCGAGACTCATGAGCGTCATAGGTTGGACTATTCGGAGACCCTGCTGTAAGCACCAGTGCAATAATTCCGTATTCCGCGTCGGCAGCAAGAATCCTGGTCCGGTAAAGGCCGGTGCGGTCCCGATCAGAGCTTTGAGTTCTTCGTTCGTCCGGCCGACCGCATGTCCAAAGAAACCAAGACCTGTAGCGTAACCGGTAATCCGACCACGGTGCTCTACGACCGTGGCTATCCCACCGTCAATTGCATGGGAGACCTCACCGTGCCGATCGTGACCATGCATCATGCGACAGACTGTATTGCACGCCTTCAGATCGTCCAGGCTCGCTTGGCGAACTCGATAGCCGGATAGCTCCATGTTGAGCGGCAAACCCTGCAGCGTGGAAAGCGGCTCACGCGCTTGAAATCCGAGTTTGGTGTACAGGGACAGTGAACGGTTATGATAAGCGGCCTGAACAAGCCGAACACCGGCGTGATGCCGACTTTCGGCACGGGCTAGGACCGATTGCATCAACCGGCGCCCAAGCAAGGCATTCTGTGCAGCTGGAAGGACCGTAATCGGACCGACTCCTGCAATCGCATCACCTTCCCACAGAAAATTGCTGCACATGATTCGGCCATCGCGCTCTCCCACGATCGAGAAGATATCCGATCGTCCCAGGATCATTGCGTACAGTCCGATTGCGATTTCAGCAGAAGGGAAGTCCGGTGGAAAATTATGTTGCTCGGCAATCGCCTTGAATGCTTCATAGCCGATCCTGCCGCAAGCCGGGGCGTCAGCTGCTGTGCCGGATCTGAATGCCACATCCATGGGTCAGACTATAAAAAGGGGCAGGTCGTATTGAGCGATTTCACAATGTGGTTGTACGACCAATATGGATTCCTCTGGTACCACAGGTGCAAAGCGGGTTTCAATGGACGCGCAACCTACAGGTCATGGTGCCGCCCGCATCAGTGATGATTGCAAGGTTGCCGCTCAGGTCGTAGATCTCCGTGCTGGTGCCGGATGTGGTTTGTTGATACGATGAGTCACGCGTCATCAATCTGACCGTCCCCCCGGTGGTTGTACCCGATTGAATGTAACCAAGCCTTTGAATGATGGATAATTGTGAGGGAATTCCTGGAAGGAGACAAGATAATGACCCTTGAAGAAGAAAACGAGAAGCGAGTCCGGGCGTTCTAGGATGCTACTGCTCCAGGACATCGCGAGCCACTTCGAAGTCTTCAAGCGCCACAGGTCGTATACGACTTGCCGGAAGGGATGCCCATCGGAGGCGGCCACTTCGAGGGCCTCGAGGACGTACTCGAGCGCTTTCTCTGCGACTTCTATGGAGCTTTTGACGTTCGCTTCATGGCTGAAGAGTTCATCACTGAGGGCGAGCATGTCGTCGCGATTGGTCGTCTCACCGGAAAAACCCGAAAAGCCGGCGTACCCGTCGATGTGCCGTTCGTCCATGTCTGGACAGTCCGCGACGGATATCTTCAACGACTGCGCGGTTTCACCGACACCGCACTGCTCGCGCAAGCATTGGCAAGGAACTGAGCTGTTCTTCCTTGTTCTCTCTGTATGTCGTGCTCCTTATTGATCAAGCGCCACGGACCGAGTGCTGTGGCTGAGTCGGTGTTCATGCCGCGGGTGGTGACATGGTAGAGCGCGCCGGGAAATTCGATGCGCAGGGGGCGGGCCATGAGGCGGAATATAGTTCATCAGGATGCACAATACAAGATCTGACCCTAATTCATGACCCTAATTCACTTGTGGCCCGCCCATCGTTTTTGAGAGCTGCCTGATGAATCCCATCACCATGCCGTTGCGTCTTCCGATGGGAGGAAAATCAAGCAGCCAGGCTGGTCGCTGAAGCGGAGGTCTATTGCGTGCCATCGCAGCTTCCCTCCCGTTACCCCTGCTATGGGATCTGTTCGAATCGGTGTCTCAATAGGGAGTTCAAGACGGTGCGCTATGAATTGAGGGTGACAATTCTTGATGCGAATCGATTTCACTACAAGGAGGATACGCAACTTCGTATGCCGGGACGGAAGAATCTATTTCACCATACGGATGAAAATACACTCACGCGTGTAACCAAGTAACCGGCTGGCGACGTAGATAAGGAGAGAGTGGTGATTCCATCAACCGTATGAGGAAGATTTAAGGGGGGCTGCCCCCTTAAATCTTCTCATTTCTTATTATAGCCTTGCCCACTCGTCTAAGAAGGCCGAGTGCAATATCTGCATCGCACCAGTCCTTTCTTTCGCTCCTCTTATTTCAAGCCGCTTTTTTCTCCTCTAGTATCTTTGCCCATTCAGCGAAGAAGGCTGAATGCAATATCTGCATCACGCCTGTTATCTTGGCGAGATTATCTTGTGTTGATGCGTAGGTGTAGGATCCTACTTTTACTTCAGGCATGCTAGCACTCGTCTGCCCGACATTATTCACGTTTGTTCCATCGTAATGTAGGTTGCCGCGTAAGTCTGGAAATGAGCAACCTAACCATGGATCACACACACAATACGACGCTACAGTTCCTTTATCATTCTTATAGCCATTGTTGGAAACGATAACATAAGCATGGTCAAAGTTTGTGCCATGGTACCAGCCCACGGTCAAACCACTCGCTGCGGTATACAGATCTTGAAACTTGCCATCTTTTGGGAACGTGGCCAGCAGCAGATAGGCTAAGAGAGATGTTTCGCCACAATTGCCGGTGGCATTGCTAGCCGCTCTCACCGCTAAAGTTTCATAGGTCTGTTTGCTGCTCGTCTCCAGTACACCTGCTTCCTGTTGCCAGCTAGGATGTTGGTTCTTGCCATCATTCCATAATGGTGCGTATATCTTGAAAGTGTTATAGACCGCAGTTTGTTTTTGAATGTTTAAAGCGGATTGCTGAGGAGGAGTTAAGACGCTGCCCCAATTGGTTGGTTTCTTATCGCCATTGGCGATTAATTGATACACGGCACCTACTCTTGCTGCCCCCAAAAAATCGACCATGGTTCCTAGCCATGACCCGCGGGTTTTCTTGAGATTATCGAGGTCATCCAATCGCAACCCGAGGTCGGTTCCAATTTGTCTTATCCCCGCTCCATAACTATTTAAGTTGCTGCTGCCGGTGATGAAAGTTCTCACGGCTAAGGCTGCAGCGGTGCAATAATTTGTCATATCTGTTTTGGTCATGGTTATTGTACTCCTCCTTTGATACGGGCGAAGCCCCTCAGAGGGGCTCACGGTTGGCCGATGGGACTGCGCCAGTTGCGTACGTCTTATCGTCACGATCTAACTGCTGAACAGGGTAAACAAGAGGATGTATTCTCATCTGGTTGTGTTATGACCCTGAACTGGATCCACTACCTGAACTCGATCCGGAGCCGGCCGGTTGACTATCGTCGGCGCTGCCGGCTTGATTGAACTTGTTGGGATAGTACTTCGCCATCCATGCACGCGCAATCATGCCTTGCGTGATGGGCTTTAGGAAGTAATTGATGGGCACGCCGATGTTGTCGCCGCCCGACACGCATCTCTGAATATAATCATCCATGGCGGTCATCAAGGAATTGGTATCGATAATCTTATTCGCTCCATCATCGACCGCCTGAAGACCACTAATGGCCGCCGTGATTTTTGAGTTTTGAAGCGACAATAACTGTGCACCGGTTCTTGCCGCGTCGGCGGCCGATGCGACCGTTGTTTGAGCACCGATCGTGGCACCTTGTAAATTGGCCAACTGCTCCATGTCTTTTGCGGGGTCAAAGTTTGCGAATGACTGCACACCAATTCTGACTTCATTTGATTTGATTGAGGGAATGATGCCCATGGTGATCGCTGAGCAATGCGATTGGATATTTTGCGTGCTCAAAAGATCTTTGGCGCTGCTTGAGAAAGAGTCATTCACGCCAAATGCTCCGGTCTCAGAGGCGAACCACCCACCTACCTCGAACGCCGCCTGCATGGATGATGCGACAGATTCCATGCTCTGTGATGAGGAGGTCTTTGTCGTATTGAGGACATGCACCATGCCGACAAAAGAAGACCCATATGTGGCGCCAGAAAGGATGCTGAATGACTTTTCGCCTTTGGTCTCAGCGGTCGCCTCAATTTTGGCGATGGAGGCGGGATCATTGGTGTTAATCATCTTGTCAGGGAACAGGTGGTTCCATGCTCGAACGGCTTTATCGACATCCAGAATAAATGGCGCGAAGACCTGAGAAGTTTTATGGGTACAGGTGATACAAAACACGAGCGTACCGGAAAGGCTATGGCGGGAATGCTGACTATTGACCTGCGATTGTGCCGACGCAGAGGCCTGCCCGGAAAACTTGTCACCAAAGATACTCAGTGAGTCACTAACAAACGAGGCAATGGTCGCGGCATGCGAGGCTGAGGACTCAGTGTTTTCATCATAGGAGAAATATTGCACGTTCATTTCCATGGTATCTGCGGAGAGCGGCATTTGCTTTAAAGCACTTTTGTTGTAATCGATCGGACTTTCAATCTCTTCGCTGACTCCCAGGATCTTGGCGCGTAACGGGGCGATAGCGGTTTCTGCTTTGACTTTCGCTTTGCCATACTCGGTGGCCGCTTTTTGTATTTGTTTTCCGATGTCAACGGATTCCGCTAACAAATCATCAGGGGTGATCTGCACATTCATCATTTCTTGAATGGTCATATCGATGCTGCGCTTGAGGGTAATCATGGCATTTAAATTTGCCTGTGCGGCATCGGCGGGGGCTTGCAGCTGCGCCATCTGCAAGATGTTTGCGAGCTTGTCTTGTGGTACAACGTTACCCAAAGTCAGTGCGGGGTCGTACGGAATTGTTGATGGCATAGCTCACATCCTTTCTTGGCGCCAAAAAATGAACGGCATCTCATGCATGGCGCATGCAAGAGGTGCGGGGATGTCTGTGGGAAGAAGCTCGTTAGGGGGGGACATTTCGGAGGATCTGGATCAAGGAGGATTCGTTGACGAGCATCTCGATCTGTTCTCGATGTCATCTCAACATGGAACCTAGTAAAGCTATCTGAGGTTTTGGAAATGTCAAATGCCGGGAAAAACAATCAAAGCTGATTGATGGTGAGGTGAAGAGTGGAGTGTGAAGCGAGGCATGGTGACGATTGAGCTGGTTCACATAGGTGATCGCTCGACGGAGTGGGGGATTGCTGGGCGAACTGAAACGGCGTGTGCTCCAGCAGCACGGGAGAATATTGGCGTGGGTCACTCATCAGGGTCAGTTCTTGACTGTACATTTATCGAACACTCGTGCCCGTTGAGGAGTCAGAGGGGCAGCTTCCAGTTCCTTCTGGATTTTCGAGATGCGCGATGGCGAAATACGAAAGCGACCGGCCACGGTCCGCAACGGCTCATTCGCGGCACGCCGTAGCAAATAGACCGCCGCCTGATACGCCTCACGATGCGCTCGTGTGAGCACGTCGTGCACGGATACTCGATAGGTGGCGGCAATCTGCTGAAGCACTGCCTCAGGTGAACCATTGGGTGTACGTGCCGTGCAAGCGCTTCAGCCCACAACTGAGATTGGGCTCGGGCGTCTCCATCACGAGATGATAGTGGTTGCTCATCAGGCAATAGACGTAACACCGCCAGTGTTGTTGCTGAATTTCCCGACCGAGTAAGCGGATGAAGTGCTGGCGATCGATGTCGTCGAGAAAGATCGCCTGCTGCGCATTCCCGCGCGCCGTGACTGATAGAGATCGCCGGGAAATTCGAGCCGGAGGGGACGGGCCATGCGTGGGAAGATAGACCGGAAGTCATGCAAAGTCACGAACTGCCCCCATATTCTATATTACACCCGATTCCCATCCGCATCGCCGCCCAGCCGGAATATCTTCCAGAATCTAAAGGAAGGCAGCGATCTCTGGTTTGGTGTTTCAAACAAGTATTACACCGCCTATCTCAGCGACGCCGACGCTGTTTCTCTGACCCGGCTATTCCAACAGCGCCATCTTCTCGCTCACACACAAGGGGTCATTGATTCAGACTACATAACTCACACAGGTGATCCGACCTACCAGGTTGGCCAGCGCCTCGTTATCCGCGAAGCCGCAGTCCGACAATGCCTGAGCCTGATTGAAAAACTCATTGCCGGCATGGCATCCGACGCTCCAACCTAGACGTAGTTTTTTAATACCGCACCCGGAACGTTGGTGAGTCTTCCGGCCTTGTCTTGCGCCGGTCGTAGAGGCGGAGCGGTCTCCGCATTATCCTGATGTCGGGGAACCCGGATAGCCCAGATACTACCAGTACACGCTAGAACCGACGCAAGAGCTCAACACAGAACCGTGCTGCTAGGAACAGGCACAACACCAGGAACACGGAATGGCCGATAATAAGCCGTATTTTGGTTCCCCTCAACTCTTTCGCCTCATCTTCAACTTGCTTCCCCCAATTTTTCGCCAAGTCGAGTAATCGGCGTGCTTCTTGGTTGCGATAATAAATAAAATAGGTGCTGTAACAGGTGATAAACAGGAAAAACACTGCCCCAACGACTAACTGACCGGTTGGAAGATCTATCGTTGATGAGAAATCGAAGAGTCTAAACATCTTCGTTTATGGTCCACTCCCTGAGGCCTTCCCTATAGCAATGGAAATGACGGCTCCAACGGCAGCTGGAATTGGGCCGCCAATTAACCCAGCGGCAAACCCACTAAGAGCGCCCCCCGCCGCACCAGTTCGCATATCCCCCCCTCCAGCACCAGCTGTCGCTGCTCCAGAAAGAGTACCAAGATAACCGCCCAAGAGTGCCGATCCTGGTGTCGCCGGAAGAACAGTGATTACTCAGAAGTCAGCAATTTGAACGACAGCGCATCCAGTATCCATGCGGGTTACAGGGCTGTTTGTGTTGTCTAAGTTGCTGACTTCTGAGTAAAGGACCCAAGCTGCATCCGATAAGCCCTCCAACGATGGCACCTTGAATGGGTTTTTTAGCACCTATCGCCCCGCTGGCAGCTCCCAGAGCACAACCGAGTAGTATAGCTGGCAGCACCTGCCCGCTGGGATCAGTCCTCAGAATGGGGTTTTGGCGGACGTAGCCGTAAAGATTGGCATCCCCACCGTAGAATCCAATTGGATCCTCGGCGATGAATCGCTGCAGACTCGGCTGATAGTACCGTGCCCGGTAATAGTAGAGCCTCGTCCCATCATCCTCTCTGGCGGTGTACTTGTAGCTATTGGTATTGGCTGATCCCGTCTGTGTGGTCAAACCAAACGGCTCATACGTATATTGGGTTTCGAGCGTGCCTGTCCCATCACCTAAGGCAATCGTGGAGCCCAGCGCCTCAGGAAGGAGACTGCGAACCCCAACTCCATCGGTTCTGATGAAGAATTCATCAATACTAAGGCCCGTGAGCAGATTCGCCGTCACGGTCCCGCCGTTCTTTTCCTGAACCGGATTGAGTCCGTCATAGAGAAAATTCGTGGTGGTGCCGTTGATCGTCTTGCCCGTGCGGCGGCCAAAGGAATCGTAGGTGAAGGACGCAGTTAAACTCGGACCGGAGATACTGGCGAGTTGGTTTCTGGCGTTCCACGTGTAAGTCGTGGTGCCACCGGCGTCGGTTACCGTCGCAAGGTTGCCGTTCAGGTCAAAGGTCTCCGTGCTCGTCCCGAAGGTGGTTTGTTGATTGTTCGCGTTCTAGCTAGCAGTTACTAACGATCGCGACAGGTGCGAGCGCAAACGTTCCTCTGACCTTCATCCGATTCCGGCAACATTGTAGATGCATACAGTTTTGTGGTCGTGTGCATCTGTTTCAGCGGCCACCTCAAGCTGGCGCTTTACCTAGCCATTCAGTTCGGTTGCCTTAGTACAGAAAGAGAACACTTTCCTGCCATCTTCATACTTATTACTAGTGGAAATCCTGACTTAATTCGTAGAGTTGAAGAGGGAGAGTCTATCTCTATGTCAGCCAAATCATATCGTCCTATCTTGGCTTCATCTTTTACCTCAAAGTCCAATACTCCTGTAATCCGCAGCCGCCGATCCATGCAGGATCCCCTCCGCTGCTCTCCAAGAAAGATACAGACCTCACCTCGATCTTTATCAAAGCTTACTTCGGTTAAGTCAAACCATCGATCATGGACTAAGTCGAGGACTGTCCACAGATCTGTGAAAAATTGTATTTCCATAACCGTCCTATTTCCCAAGAAACCGATATATCGAAGGTGGAATTGGAATGCGAAATGTCCCACCGCTTCCAGACACTCCTGGTTGCCACCAATTCATCTGAATGTGTGGTAGGTTTCTACCAAACAGGGAAAAGTAATGATGCGGATCGTGAAGTGCAAACTTAAATGAATTGCTGTATATGAATCCTCCAAGTGCACCGACCGCACATCCAAGGCCAGCATCAATAAGGTTGATCTTGCGCCCTGAAAGTTTGTCGACACCAATTGCGGCGCCAGCGCCTATAGCACACCCGATCAATTGAGGAACGATTTCACCTGTAGGATCATTGAGGTTTGCAGGGTTGTTGGCCACATAGGCATACACGTTGAAGTCTCTACCCCCAAAGCCAAGTGGATCTTCTGCTATGAACCGCTGCAACCTCGGCTGGTAATACCGTGCCCGATAGAAATGAAGGCCGGTGCTGTCATCCTCCCGCCCCGTGTACTTGTAGCTATTCGTACTCGCGGCTCCGGTCTGCGCCGTGGCGCCAAATGGTTCATAGGTGTACTGCGTTTGGACTGTGCCAGTACTATCGCTCAACGCAACTGTTGAGCCTAGGGCATCGGGGAAGAGGACACGAACGCCTACTCCATCCGTTCTGGTGAAGAATTCATCAATACCAAGCCCCGTTAGCAGATTGGCTGTGACCGTGGCACCGCTCTTTTCCTGGACCGGAGTCAATCCATCGTACAGAAAATTGGTCGTGGTGCCGTTGATCGTCTTGCCCGTGCGGCGGCCAAAGGAATCGTAGGTGAAGGATGCAGTTAAACTCGGGCCGGAGATGCTGGCAAGTTGATTTCTCGCATTCCAGGTGTATGTGGTCGTTCCACTCACGTCAGTGAACGTCGCAAGGTTGCCGTTGAGGTCAAAGGTTTCTGTGCTCGTTCCGAACGTCGTTTGCTGATTATTGGCGTTGTAGCTAGTCGTGGCGAGTGCCGGAGGAAGGTTGGTCCGAGCGAAGCTTCCGCCAATTTTGATCCGATTGCCAGCTGGTTCGTAGGTATAGGTTAAGTCGCCGAGGGTCGTGGCGCCTTGCTTATAGGTTAGGCTGGTGAGTTCCGACGCTCCGTTGTACCCATAGGTGACGCTATTCGTAT
>JACOEH010000084.1 GCA_024998685.1 Nitrospira sp. | reverse complement strand
AAAGTGGACATCTCACATCGGTGATTTGTGGACAACCAACTTCGGTCTTGACACCGCTCTGAAATCAGGCGTCGCCGTGGGACTTCCGCGTCAGTTACAGAGTGGCCACGGGGGACTGTCAGCGATGTCTTGTCAGACATGAAGACCAATTCGTGTGTCAGCGATGTGTTGACACTTGTCGGTTAAAGATTACAGGGGGTGGTTGTCTCTGGTTGATTTAGGAGCTCCCTGTCAACTCCGTTCAATTCACGGGTTCAGCCGCAGGCATTGAATAATTTCCAGCTTGAGAGCTGAAGTCACGCTTCAGATTCCCATGGCTGAGACAAGTATGGATACATCTTTGCCGATGTCCTACTCGCGGATGGGGCCAGTGTCAATCAGAAATGGTGCAAGAGGGTTGCCGCAGGTGATACCGTACGTATGCCGAGATACGAAGATCGAAGTACGCTGGAAAAAGGATGCATACGAAGGGTGGTTTCAAGTTCCAAGTGCAACGGGTAAATGATGGCGCACGTGCGCATAGACTTCCAGCGGTGTCGCAAAGCCGAGACATTTTCTCGGGCGCGTGTTCAGCCGATGGGCAATGGCATTGAGCTCGCGCTGGGTGTACGTCGACAGATCCGTGCTCTTGGGCAAGTACTGGCGCAGCAGGCCATTGGTATTCTCGTTGGTCCCGCGTTGCCAGGGGCTGTGCGGATCGGCAAAGAACACCTGGATCGAGAGGCGGTGCGCTAACCGCTCATGTTCCGCCATCTCTTTGCCTCGATCATAGGTCAGCGTTTTCCGCAGCGGGGGGCACATGGCGAAGCTTTTTCGTGAAGCCCTGGTACGCACTCGCGGCATCCGTCCCGTCCATGCGAGCCAGCAGGACCAGGCGGGTCGTCCGTTCCACCAGCGTGCCAACGGCCGAGCCGTTGCGGGCCTCCTTCAGCAGGTCGCCTTCCCAGTGCCCCGGCACCGTGCGAGTGAGCACGTCGGCGGGGCGCTCGGCAATCGGCGTGATGTTGGGAAGCTGGCCGCGTCGGTCCTTCCCCCGCGATCGAGGCCGGCGGGCCTTGCGTGCCCGCCGCAGAGTGGCCAGTAATGCGCTCCGCAGGGTCCCTCGCGGCAACACGTACAGCGCCGCGTAGATGGTTTCGGCCGAGAGGTGTTTCTCCATGTCGTCAGGATACGCGCGGTGGAGGCGGCCGGCAATCTGCTCAGGCGAGCAACCCTGCGCCAGATGGGTTGTGACGTACTGCCACAGCCACGGGTCGAGGAGTTTCCGTGCGCGCCGTGGGTGATGCGCTCGAGCCGTCGCGTGGCGCTGCGCCGTACAGGCCCGATAGGGATGGCCTCGTGTGGTGTTCCGGGCCACTTCGCGGCTCACGGTGCTCGGGGCCCGTCCCAAGAGCCGCGCCATCGTTCGGAGCGAATGGCCGTGGGTCAGGCCCAGACTCACAATCTCACGTTCTTCAGCACTCAGGTGTCTGTAGGGTCTCGTTCGCATGGCAACACCGTAGCCCATCTGGGCTGGTAGTGTTGCACTTGGAGTTGAAACTCAAGAAGCAAAAAAGTTGTGGGCCGACTCAAAGCCCGGTCCAGCGGTGAGAAAGGACAGAGGAGTGCAAGATAAGGTGATGTGTATCTGGAGGTCTTATGCGATACGTGCTGCAGTTGATAGTCTTGGCCTTGGTCTGGGGAAATATTGAGAAGGTCCAAGCGCTTGATGCGGGGAGCCGGGAATCCTTAAGAGGGATCTCAGGAGTGGGGATGGTCGTAGAGGACATCAGTTCCGATGCCTCAGCGGATGGTCTCTCGCAAGATGCGATCCGATCGGCTGCCGGGGAGATTCTGCGCTCCAAGGGGATTAGAATCCTCACGAACATAGAGAGAACGCGTTTGGGATCAACGCCGTATCTCTACATTAATGTCAATACATTGAAGGAGGAGCTAGGGCTATATGTCTACGCGGTCAACGTGGATTTCAAGCAAATAGTGGGATTGTTGTCGAAGAAGGGCGCGCAGGCCTGGGGGGCTACCTGGTCAGCGAGTGTCGTTGGGGCGGTGGGAGAGGCGAATGTGCGCCAAATTATAGCCGATGGTGTCGAGCCTCTGGTCAAAGATTTTGCTAATGACTTTTTGTTGATCAACCCACGGTGAAGAGTCGTCTAGCAGCAATGGCGTAGCCTAGTCGCAGCATCCACCGGCGAAGACTTGTCGCTGGCGATAGGCATTCCAACAAACTGGGCAGAGGTGAATCGTAGAGTGCGTAAAGCAGTCGATCGATTTCATCCGCTGCTCAACAACTATGCCACAATCGAAACAGGGGCCTGCTGCCACTGACGGTGCACTATGCTCTTGGACCGTCATAACTCGCCAGCTTTGTATTCGAACGTATATGTTGATTGCAGACTGTCGACATGAATCGGCTTCTCTGCTTAAACCGCATTATGATTCGAAAGCGTTCCACCAGTGAACCCCCAGCGATTCGTTGCAAGCCCCCCTGGATGCTCTGCAATCGGTTGTCGAGCGCTGTCACCATTCTTTCCAAATCCATCAAGTGGTCTCTCGTGAGGGTTCGCTCTGTCGTGATCATCGTTCTCTCCTTTGAATGTTAGACAGCGCAATGGCGAATGACGCCGATGACAATTCCTTCGATATGAAACTCGTCCGACGACTGGACGATAATCGGCTGCATCGTTTCATTGGCTGGGCGAAGTTCGATGTGTGTGTTCCTCTTGAAATAGGTCTTGATCGTGGCCTCGCCATTGAGCAGGGCAATGATGGTCTGCCCGCTTTTGGCTATGCCTTGTTTGCGCACCACCACGAGATCACCGGGCAAAATCCCCTCGTCTTTCATCGACTCCCCTTTGATCTTTAGTGCAAAGGAATTTCCACCTCGCAACATGCTCGGAGGGACCTCGACGAGTTCTGATTGCGGTACCGGCTCGATCGGGGAGCCGGCTGCAACAAGACCGGCCATTGGAATGAAGGTTTTCTGTCGTAATTGATTCAGCACCACCGATACGACACCGGGAATCCTTCGCATACCGGCTTCATAACGTGCCACGGACACCCGAGTCGTGTGCAAGGCGTCGGCAAGTTGTTGCTGTGTAAGGCATAGTTCTTCTCGAATACGTTTGAGGTCGTTCGATTTCATAATGTATCCATTGGTAACATTCTTGGTGATCGTCTGTCAATAGAATTTTGGGGGTAATTGTGAGAGGCCTGTGTATAACTTTTCACCTGGAAGAAGATTTTCGGTGAGGGTTAGGAAGTATCTTAGAATAAATCAAAATCCACTAGATGTAGTATGTCGCCATCGTTCCTATACAATGATTAAAAAATAGGCAAAAAGGTTTCTCAAGCGCATTTCACCTAATTACTCATTGGGAGGAGAGTTGCGCACAGATTTATCCACAGAAACTGAGGAGAATGAACCCATGTTCTTCACCGTCCCTCCTATTCCGTCAGCTCTTCATTCATCGCCACGGATTTGATATGGGCGAATAGCCGTTGTCCTGGCTTTAAACCTAATGTCGCAAGCGATTTTCTCGTAATACTGGCGAGGAGTGGCGCTCCAATATCCAACAACACGTCTACTGACGATTGATTTATTTCCCGAACCTCAACAATCGTCGCTTCAAGGATATTCAACACGCTGGTCGGCGCAACGCTTTTCCCTACGACGAGACTGACGTCGCTGGAAAGGATGTGGACGCGCACCCCCTGTCCGATGGCGACAGGCTGAAGCGGCACAAACAGAAACTGGCCCTTAAATTCCAGTCGAGTAAGACCGTACTGTGGTTCATGACATGTCACATGAGTGTCCAAGACCGCCCCAACTTGATGGGAGCCAAAGCTGCTCCTAAAGTTAAGAGAAGTGAACGCTTCATTGAGTGGGCCAGTTCCCGCGATGCGGCCTTCTTTCAGCAGCACAATACGGTCTGCCAGTTGAAGAATTTCGCCGACCGCATGACTGACGTACAGCACCGGAATGCGCAATTGCTCGTGAAGACGACGGATAAAGGGTAGAAGTTCCTGTTTACGCTGAATATCCAGAGAGGCGAGCGGTTCATCCAGTAGCAGCAGTTTTGGACTTGTTAGCAATGCCCGGCCGATCGCCACTCGTTGTTGTTCCCCACCGGATAGTTTATGAATGCGGCGTTCAAGCAAATGGCCGATTCCCAGAATGTCGACCACATGTTCGATAGTAACCCTGCGGGTTTCTGGAGGAATGCGCTTGTAGCCGTACAGAAGATTTGAGCGTACGCTATAGGGTGGGAACAGGCGAGGCTCTTGGAAGACATATCCAATGGAGCGCTTGTAGAGCGGCACACAGAGAGCTCTTCCTTCGTCCTGCCAAATATCCTCACCGAACTGGATGAAGCCGTCCGATGCGCGCTCGAGTCCAGCAAGACACCTCAACAGAGTCGTCTTCCCCGATCCGGACGGTCCGAAGATAGCGGTAATACCCGACATTGGAACGTCCAAGTCCACATTCAGTCCAAAGGTTGGATACTGCACAACCAAATGTGCCAGCAAGCGGCTCATGACGCATGGATGGGAAATCGGCGATTCGCGATAGAGACGGTCAACAACACCAGAAACGAAAAGATCAGCATGACGGCCGAGACGACATGCGCGTGGACGTATTCCCCGACTTCGACATGCTCAAAGATGGTCGTAGACAGCGCACGCGTGTGTCCAAGAATCGATCCCTCGACCATGAGCATGACCCTGATGCTGACCCACAGTGCGTTCAGATCCAATCTGGCAAAGCTCCCATGTGTGCTCTCCGATGAACGCCAGCTCTCCATTAGTTATGGAGTATGGCGCGTCCATCGGTTGCGTCGACTCCTCAACAGTCCGTCTCGTAAGAGAAAACATTTCCACAGAATGCGCTCCAGAGCGGGTAGTTCGGCATCCTGCTACTTCAGCTCATAGCCATAGCGTTCGATGATGGTCTTGGCTTGTGGACCACCGATGAACTCCATGAGTGCTTTGGCCGCCGGGTTGTCCTTTCCCTTCATCAGCAAGATCACATCTTGTTGGATCGGTTCGTGCAAATTGTTCGGGACATCCCAGCGACTTCCCTTCCCCTTGCGCTTCGGGTCCAAGACTTGGGACAAGGCCACAAAACCCAACGCGGCCTTACCGGACTCGACAAATCTCATAGTCTGGTCGATATTCTCCCCCATGATAATGATGTGCTGGGGCTGCAACTTATCCCAGATCCTCAGTTTTTGCATAGCTTGCATCGCCGCAAGGCCGTAAGGCGCGTTTTTGGGGTTCGTAATGGCCAGGTGTGTGTAATTTTTAGAGGATAACGTCTCTTCTCCCTTGATCAGGTCGGCATTGGAGCTCCACAGCACGAGACGCCCGATGGCATAGGTGAAGCGGGTGTCCTTGACCCCAAACCCTTCTTCTTCCAACTTCTTGGGTCGTTCATGATCGGCGGAGAAGAATATGTCGAACGGGGCGCCGTTTTTGATTTGGGAATAGAGACTTCCGGAAGAACCCGCCGCAACCTGCACGTGATGTCCGGTCGATTTTTCAAACTCAATCGATACTTTCCGAAAGGGAGGAACAAAATTCGCCGCCACTGCCACCAGCACCTGCTCGGCAAAAGCCGGTGTCACGGCCGTACTTACGAAGACCGCCAAGCCCCATACAAGAAACTTCAGCTTCATGGCCGATCCTTTTTAGAGCCTGACTCGCATTGCAGCAAAAAAATAGTCACTGTTTTTGTTCCCTCCGGTCGGCATTTGGGCAAGGATGGCGGGACTGTCGAAATAGGATCCCTTGAACCAATGGGTGTATCCACAATCAAAATCCAAGTTGGCATTGATCGTCCATTGTGCGCGAAGCTCCACGTCCTGTCCGAGTGAAGTGCCGGCTTGCCCAGTGAGGTCTCGGAGGCCGGAACTGCCGAAGAAATCCTTACTCTGGGCCAGGAACCAGGCGCGGTGTTTGACTTCCAGTATCCAACCAGAGGCCGGTTCCACGATCACCCGCCAGCCTGGTGATTGGAGGTTCGTTCTGGAAAATGGTCCCCAGATGCTGGTGCGTTCATATTCAAAGTTTCGCGCTCCAAACAATGTATCGAATGATCCGTCTTGGTTGTCGCCTGGGTGGCGATCCCCGCTGGCGTAATCATAGTGAAACACCACTCTCGGCTCCCAGGGGAGGTTGAACGTATATCCCAGATCCAAGTGCTGAAGGTAGGCGAAGTGGTTGGTCACCCCCCTGGTTCCGATTTGCCAGGTGGTCTCGATCTCATAATCCGGCTCTCCCGGCCTAGGTTCTTTATACAGGCGCCCTCCGAACGTAGAATAGGTACGTCGATCGGCTACATTCGCCGGCAACTTATCGTTCAACCCTAAGTAATACGCATCCATCTCAAACCAGGGGAAATGGTGGCTCTCGAAATAGGTTCCCCAAAACAGAGATTTACTGTTTTCTTCGTCAAGCTGCACTTCACTCCGGAAGACCGGCTCCACGACGAATGTCCTGAACCGCCAAGTCTTGTCCCGACTGACTTGCCAGTGAAATCCATCAAACGCAGTTGAGGCATTCCGAAAATTGCTCCGCGCAATCAGGCGGCGACCGAAATCGCTCGTCCAGCGCCCGAAGTGGAAATCGGTCCGTAACCCGCTCCTCAAGGTATTCTTCAAGGTCAATGACCCGAATAATTGTAAGATGTCGAATTCATTGACTGTGGTGTTATTCCGGAAAGATCCAGGTTCATCACTGAAGATAGACCGTGCATCCTGCCCCTCGAACAGGAATCGCAATGGTCCATTGCCTAATCCAACACGAAGCCGCGATCGCAGAGGAATTTGTGCATCCGTCTGTCCATTTCCGATGGTCTGACCGGCGCGCTAAGAATGATCATACGATTCGAAACGAGTCCTGTTCTCCAGGCCCAGGTCGATCCAGTCGGGCAGGCGAAGCACGGCTTTTAAATACCGATTCCACTCATATTCCTTACGGCTATTAATAATGAGGATCGCATCGGCGGACTCAATCCGATTTTCCCCGGTTTGTGAAGAAACCGCCAAATATTGCTCGTTTGTAATCAAGGTATCGCGCATGAGCTCGAATACTGGGTCTTTCGTGTTTTTGACCACCTCTTTCCCGTCCTTCTGTGCCGCTTCGTCATGTTCAACGGCATTCACTGAGCCGGCTCCTGTCAGAAAAAACACAGCGCACAAGAGAATATAATTTTTTCTGGACATCAAAACTCCCAAGAGTGGAGTGCGCATTCTCCTTTTTGAGATCGGGATTGGAACTCCTGAAGAGGACCAGATGTCCGACGGTAGAGGAAAAGCGGCTGTCCATCACTTCCGATTCTTGGCACTGGTAAAGTTTGGAATTGGTATATAGTCTGGATTCAACGGAAGATCCGCGCTATATTCTCGCCATCTTGCTCGGAAAAATCCTTAACGAAATCGGGGCTAAATCCGAAGTCTTTGACAAAATTCGCCTGGGTCCAGGCGTGGTAGGGCGTTCTGCAACTGTTGCAGTATGCGCACTTATTGTGATGGGGGTTATTGCCTACAATTTAAATGACAAAGCTTCTTTACTAATTATTGCGGGTGCCGCATTCCTCCTGTTCTTAATATTCTTTATTGGTTCGATGATTTATGGAAGTAAGAATCCTTCCGCCGCTCTATTGGAAGGTGCCGAGCTTGTGACATGGCAAAAACAGGAGCTTGCAGCGAAAAGTATTCCCACCCCACCCTCTACCTTAGCGATTCCAGACCCTAAAGCGCCACCCCCAGCAACCTTAGCTATTGAGGGCCCAGATAAATAATGGCGGAAGCACGATATCTCCAAATTACCTTTGAATTTGAAGGTCCTCCAAAGATTAATGAGCTTAAACCTGCCTTTGATGAGGCTTTAGATTGGGCAAGGATCGATTCAAATGCCTGGATTGTTTGGACGACAAGCACTCCAGCCGATTGGTATTCTAGAATAAAGCCTCTGATAGGAGCGAATGACCGTTTTTATATATTTGGGATTGATAATACAGTCCGCCATGGATGGGGCCATAAATGGATTTGGGAGTGGTTAGATAAGAAAAGGCCATGAATCATGGAAGCAGACTAACAATTTCTTCTAATGACCAAACGTGATTGCTAATTCCCGCTTGCATGGCTGGCGTTACTCTTAATGTCGAATGAATCCGAGCAAAGTTGTAGTACATGAAGTAGAGAGCTAGCGCATGCCGGTGGTTCTCAACCTTCTTGCTATGCGCGTTCGTGAGCCTGGTAAACCGTCTCATCCCCATCCGAATCTGTAGATTCATCCGTTCTGCATAGCTCGTAGAAATGTGCTGAGAATCTGGATTTCCTGCAATCCGATGAGTCCTAGTCCCGCAACACTGAGCAGGACTATACCGTGTTGTCACGCCTTCTTGTGGTGGCGCCGCATAAATCTTTTCGAGAATCGCGTAGTCCACATCTGCGCCGAAAGCGCCTTCTACCGCCTGTAGATAGGCTTTATGTCCATCCGTGGTGAGCTGTACGCGATTAGATAGGCGTGAAGCTAGATCATCAATGAACTTTACGGCATAAGGGACGGTACGTTCTCCGACAAGCCAAGAAATCATTAGTTTGGTATCAGCGCAAATCGCTGTCCATGTCCATACGGAACCAAAGCCAAACTTACCCTTCATTTCTTCTGAGAGATTCTTATCCTTCGCAAAGCAGAACGACCATATTTCATCCGCCTGTACACGCTTACAAGGGAGATTGCGCAATCTATCATCCTGATATTTCGCGCATGCTGTTCCAAGATCGGCGAGCAATTTAAGGATGGTCGGCTTTGAAACGCCAGTCATACGAACAACACTGTTAACGCTTGCACCCTCGACTAGAGCCGCTACTACTTGCGCACGCCGTTTCTTGTCTAGCCTGTTCATGTTGACCCCTCTCTGAGAATCAATGCCAGTGATACACTGTATCAATATTATTGATTGACAGTCAACAATTATTTTGATACTTTCATTGTAACAAGGAGGGCAATCATGAACTCAGCTCAACTTATTATTGAGAAGTTTGGTGGTCAGACAGCGCTCGCTAGCTTAATAGGGAAGGGGCAAAGCGCTGTGGCTCATTGGGCTAAGACTGGGATAGTTCCTGCTAAATGGCAGCCGGAATTGCTCAAATTGGCTACAGAAAAAGGAATTGAATTAACTCCAAAGGATTTCATGGTTTCTCCGGACCATCAAAAAGCATCTAAAGGCCCAAAGGAGTCTACAATTCCTAAAGCCACTTGGTGGGGCGCATTAACTATAGGAGATGCAGAACTGCCCGTTTTTGTTCTGGATAATGGGATGAGGGTAATTAGCCGCACTGGTGCTACAGGCATTCTAAGCGACCGGAAGGGCGGTGGAAACCTAGAGAACTATCTTCACGTATCGGCATTAGAAAAGTATATTCCTCCGGACTTATCAGGGCTGGCCATCGAGTTTGAAATCCATGTAACCAATAAGAAAGTTGCCGGATATTCGGCGGAAACATTCTTAGAGATCTGCCGCGCCTATGTACAGGCACTGCACGACAATGCTTTAGATACGGAACGTCAGAAAGAAATAGCAATGAGGGCAAGTATGTTCCTGGCCTCATGCGCCAAGGTTGGTCTAATTGCCCTAATTGATGAAGCTACTGGATATCAATACGATCGAGCGGCTGACGCTCTTCAGGTAAAGCTTAAGGCCTTTCTTGCGGAAGAAATGCGAGCATGGGAAAAAACCTTCCCGAATGAGTTATGGATTGAGTTTGGAAGATTAACAAACTGGAAAGGAGCTGTTACCCAACGACCAAAGTATTGGGGACATTTAGTTACTGAGCTGGTCTATGGATACCTGGATGCCGATGTTACTAAATGGCTAAAGGAAAACCATCCTAAGCCAAAACATGGGGAGAACTGGCATCAATGGTTGAGCGACCAATATGGTTTACAAAAACTAGTCCAGCATATCTATATGCTTATTGGAATGGCGAAGGCGTGCCATACGATGCAAGAGCTGAGGGATAAGATGGCAGAGGTGTATGGGAAAACACCAGTCCAGCTAACCATGTATTTGCCGAAACCAAAAGCTACTTCTGCTGAGTAATTTTGGTAACCTTGTGCTTAGGTTTTGGTATGAGAGGTTCGCCGATGGCGTGCTCAACCACAGAGCGAGCCAACTTCATGGGGTCAGATGGATTCTTGGCGGGTAGTTTCTTCTTCTTGGCTTTCGGCTTTGGCATATCCCTTATGATGCCAGAGCCTAACGCCTTTCGCTAGTCCCTCGGGAATTCAAACTTTACCAGTACCCGATTCTTCCTCTTCTAACAGTTTCGCCGCTCGCTGTCCGCAGAAAAGCATATGTCAGAGCTGGCGCCATTCCAAATCTGGGAATAGAAAGTTTAGTTGGAGAATAGAAATTTCCAGAGGAGTCGGCGGAGATACCGGGCGGTTCATGTAAATGTATGTGGTCAATCTGGAGAGAACGTCATCAAGCGACGCGCAGCGCTTGGATTTTTCCAGTGTCGCGG
>JACOEH010000021.1 GCA_024998685.1 Nitrospira sp. | reverse complement strand
ACTGAGACATATGATTTGAACGGGAACCTAGCAACCACCACGGATGCTGGGGTCAATCTGGCCACCAGCACCGATGCTGAGGTGACCACCACCTATACATGGAATGCGGACCCCGGCATGGGCGCGGCCATTGCCGCCGCAACCGCGGCGTTTGCACTGGGAGTGCATGAGACGTATAAGGCGTACCAACAGTATGCGTTAGCCCAACAAGGTCCTCAAAGGGAAACTAGCTATGCTACTCGTGTTGGCAATTTTGAATCGACTGTTCGTCGCAACTCGATCAATATTTCAAAGGATGGCCTACTGACTTTCGATGTAAAAGTGACCGGACTACCAGCAGGCAGTAATCTCAGCACAAGACTTCAGACAGGGCTTGTTGTTAATTTGACTGATAATGTCAATGTTAACTTCCGTCCTTGGGCCGAAATTCCTAGCTTACCACCTGGAGTGGATGCAAACGGGATTGCACATTTTGGAGTATCTGTTTCCGGTATAACCGGCCCAGCCTACATGCGAATCATCCCGCAAGGTCTAGCTGGCCCACCACCCGTCATAACAAACTTTGGACCGGGGCTGGGAAAGTACATACCATGCAATGCATGCAATTCAAATCTGCCCTATACTCAACCGTACTGAAGTGGGAGAAGGCCTCATGCTGGTAACACCGAACGCAATTGGCTTCGGAAGGGCGGCGCGTTTGTGTGTGATTATCTTGTTGAGCACCATAATGTTCTTTGCCTTGCATCCTCAGCAGCCGCTGCATGGTGAAGAAGGTTCATCAAAGGGAGAAAGTTTAGTATCTACTCTTTATGGCCTACATCTTGAACAGGTGCACCTTTATGTCGATACGGATTATAAGTACCATGATGTAATCCATGATCGGGTATTACGTAGTTTTAAGAAGCGAGGGCTTAAGATAGATATGGATCCACCGCATTGGCCTTACAAGCAGGGTCATGCGCTCCTGCATTTAACTGTTCGGTCAGAACCGCTGCATGGAGAAAAGATGGAAAAGGTTCTCTACTATCGGAAGCTTGAGCTTTTTGAACATATCATTTCCGACCGTTCTCCCCGTATCAGAGCCTGGGCTGTAACCTGGAGTTACGGCATTCCTGATCCTATCGTTATAGATCCGCCATCATTGGAACAGTTAGAGAAAGATGCGGATGATCTTCTCAACACATTCATCCAAGATTTCCTTTATGCCAACAAGAAATAGCTAACGCCTCGTAGGGTTGGCCATCGCCTCGGGGGCGGCGGCAGGAGAGATTATCGGGTGCGGCGATCAGTGGAGCCGACCCAGGGATGGGGGCCGCGATTGCCCACGGCCACCGCGGCCTTTTCGTTGAGAGTGCAACAGGCCTATGAGGTGTATAAACAGTATTCGTTGACGCAAGGCGCTGAGGGTTCGCAGTCATCGATCGCGACACGTGCGGAGTATAATCCTCAAGCGGGAGGGTGCGCCGGAAGGTGCAATAAGGTCAGTGCCCATGTCTTAACTCGTCCGGATACCACCCCTCGGCAGGGTCCCTATAACCCATATGATTTTGATGTATTAGTAAACAATCCGGGGGGAACGTCGCTTAGTGTTGTTTTCAGAACTCCTTTTGAAACAAGGCCTATCACTAACTTTACGACGATGGGCGGACTGAATATCTCTGGAGGCACGATATCGTTACGGGCATTTACGTTCGCTCTAGAAAGAATCAGTTTAAACTATAGGAGTGACGTTATGATCCATGTGTATGGAGAAGGAGGATAGATAGGGTATTTTGATGTCCCTCTTAATTACCAGGGTTCTCAATTCTGTGCTCCTGCGCATTAACTCAGTGCGACGATTAGGTAATCCTAAGCCACTCGGTGCCGTTTGTGCTCTCTTGGCCACAAGCCTAGTGGTCTTACTCCTCCTCTGCCTCTATCCAATCGGGCATGCGGACGCGAACACGAATCAGCCAGCTGAATTGTTAACGGAGGTCTCTAGTCATTTGGAGACAGTTCGGACAGGGATCCAGTTGAGGGTACTTCCTCTACTCGCGGTGACGCAAGCCAAGGCCGGGAACGTAGAAAGTTCTCGGGCACTTTTTGAGCGCACTCTGAAACTCATCTTATCCTCAATTGGTGCAGTCGGCAGCTTCCTCAACCCGGAATCTGAGACCATTGAACGACTTTGTAATCTAGCAATCCAACAAGGTCGTGCCGGAATGGATCAAGAACGACGTCGAACTTTTGAAATTGCACTGGAACGCGCCAATCAAATCGCTGATCGCATGAGCCAAGCCGTAATGTATAGGAACATTGCGTTGGCTCAAGTGCGTAGTGGTGAATTTACGGAATCGGAGCGGACTGTGGCAAGGCTTTACCAGAATGTTGAAAGCAAGGAAGCCAGAAATCATGAATTCAAAGTTACTGCAACGAAAGCAGTGGCAGCGGCCTACTATGATTCAGGGAACCGTCCATTGGCAGAATCGTATCGTTCCAAGCTTGTTCATCTGGTACAGGAAAGTCTAAATAATCCGAGGTCCCAGGCTCAAGGATTATTAGATCTTGCGGTCTTGAGTGCCCATATGGGTGACAGTGAACAGACCGACCTCGTGTTCAAGAGGCGTCAGGCGTTAGTGGCCAGGGCAAGACTTGGTCCTTTGGAGAAAACTCAGGATACGTTGACGATTGTGAAGGCCTTAATCGAATCGAAGCAGAACCAGTTAGCTATAAAGCTACTAGGGGTTGCTCGACAATCCGCCATTGAGATCCGAGGGAACAATCAGGATTTTGTACGCGCCGCGTCTTCATTGGTTTGGCAGGACATCGCCTTAATGTATGCAAAGCTTGGCAATACGTATGATGCGATTGAGGCTGGTCAGCGAATCGCAAACAGCCAGTGGCGAGTCAACGAGGAATATTATCGAGCGCTCGCAGATCTTAACGCTGGGAACATGCAAGCGGCCGTGCAACATCTGAAAAAGACGGTTCCTGTAGATCTGGACCTCTTGGCAAAGATCACCAGGGATTTAGCGCGATCCGGAGATGTTCGTTCAGCAATCGAGTGCTTCGACTTGTTGCGTGCTGGTATAGCAGAGGCTCCTCACATCAAGGCGATCAAAGAATTGTTCGCAACACAAGAAGAACACCCTGACTATTTAGAGGCGCTACAAGTTCTCGCCGCTGCCCGGGCAGCGGCAGGTGAGGAAAACGAAACAGTACAGTGGGTTCAAACACTTTCAACAGTAGAAGAGCATATTTATGGACTTCTTGGCGCAGCAGAGGGAACGATAAAGTATCGGCAACCTAGCTGAAGAAAACGTAGGGGGCTGTACCAGGTAACTGAGAGCATGGCAAGTGTTCAGGCGGTCCATCGTTACGGGTACAGTCAACGAAAGGTGGCGGATATGCTGGGTCTGCATTACGCGACAATAAGCCGAATCGCCAACAGGTCTTAATCCAAGAAACAAGACTTGCCCCCCTAATTCATTGATCGGGACTTCAGTCTTAAGCAAGTCCAGGCAGAAGGCATGGATCGTGCCGATGTACATCTCCGCCATATCGTTCACGCTGCCAAGTTCCTCACGGCACCGATTGAGGATGCGTTCTTTGAGTTCTGCTGCAGCCTTGTCCGTGAATGTGAAGGTGGCGATATTGGCGGCTTAAGGCCACACTTGAGCAGCTTTTCCATCCGACGGGGCGACAACCTCTGTTTCCCTGATCCCGCACAGGCGTTCGACGCGGCCGTTCTGCCAGGGGCAGCGCGGCTTGCTGTGTTGCTGACGAATGCCCACACACGACAGAGTCAGACGAAGATACCGCGAGCGGGTGGGCATCCGCACGGGTTTCTGCTTCTGCCGATAGTCTACACAATCAACATCACTCAAAAAGATCGGCGTGCGTTCCGGTACGTTCGAGAAGGAGGAACGTGGCTTCAATTCTATAGATGAGGAGCCAGTCTGGTTCGATGTGGCATTCGCGATGGTGGTCCCATTCGCCGATGAGATGGTGGTCTCTATTCCTGGGTGGCAATGGTTTTTGTGCCTGAAGGAGGTCGACGATGGCTTCGAGTTTGTCGATATTGTAACCGCGCTTTTTGGCGAGCTTGAGGTCCTTGACAAAACGGCTGGCGTTGTAAAAAGGGTCAGATCTTGTATTGTGCATCCTGATGAACTATATTCCCCTCATGACCCGTCCCCTGCGCATCGAATTTCCTGGGGCGCTCTACCACGTCACCACCCGCGGCAACGCCCGGCAGGACATCTTCGTCGATGATGAGGACCGACAGCGGCTCCTCGATGTGCTGGCGCATGTCGTTGCTCGGTTTCATTTCCTGCTGCATGCCTATTGCTTGATGGATAACCACTTTCACCTGGTCGTGGAGACGCCAGATGCCAATCTGTCGAAGGCCATGCGTCAGATCAACGGGGTCTACACCCAAGCCTTCAATCGCCGTCACGGTCGGGTCGGTCACGTGCTGCAAGGTCGCTTCAAGGCAATCGTGGTGGACCGGGAGAGCTATCTACTGGAGCTTTGCCGCTATGTCGTGCTCAATCCGGTACGGGCCAAGACTACCCGCAAACCCGATACCTATCCGTGGTCGAGCTATCGCGCGACGGCTGGGCTCGTCTCCGTCCCGTCGCTTTTGACAGTGGACTGGTTGCTGTCCCAATTCGGCCACCAGCGGGCGGCCGCTCAGCAGAAGTACCGGGCCTTTGTCGCAGAGGGGATCGGTTACCATTCACCCTGGGAACAGGTGCGGGGACAGGTGCTCCTCGGGAACGAGCGATTTGTTGAACGTCTGGCGCCGCAGCTCCGGGACAAGCGTCCACTGAAAGAGATTTCCCGGCAGCAACGATTTGCGACCAGACCGCCGCTACGCCACCTCTTCCCTGCCGGTTCCCGTGCGGACCGCACGTGGCGTAATGAGGCTATTCGTCGGGCACATCTGGAACATGGCTATAGCCTGTCCGAAATTGGTCGAGCCGTGGGCCTGCACTCTTCGACGATCAGCCGCCTGGTGAATCCCCAGACTAGTGGCGATGCATAGAACAAGACCTGACCCTATTCTTCTGACCCTATTCTTGTTCGGCTGGTACCGCTGCGTTTTCGCTGGGAATGTATGAGGTGTACCAAAGGTATGTACAAAATGCTTTGGCACAGGCTCAAGGCCAGCCAGATGGGCAGTCGTTAAGAGTCCGAGCCAGAAAATCGTTTGGAAGTTGCATCTCGGACTACTGTGAAGGTATGAGGGGGTCTTTTACACGTGGTTCGGAAGCGCAGGGAGGTACTCTTGAATTTGGAATCAAGCGAGGTTTCCCAGTGGGGACCAGACCCTTGGAGGTGGATTTGTATTGGCATAGGGCGGATGCCAGTATGATTCCATGGCAATCTCCTGTTTCTCAGAGCCACCAGTACCTTCAATCATTCTCCATTAGTACTTACAATATGGAAAATGTTACTGTCCCATATGGGGATGGTTATTATAAGTTGTTTATCCGTCCGTGGGGTATAACGCCTAGCGATCATATGGGGGGTGGAACATATCGCGTCTGTGTTAGCGCGTGCCCATGAGTGGTTTAGAGGCTGGGAAAACTTGAACACAAAATCATGTGTAGTAAAGCGTACGCTTCTTGTTTGCACTGTTTGGGCTCTTGCGGCCTGCAAGACAGGTCTCACCGCAGAGAATACGGAAAGAGTTCTGATCGGTCATACGGACGGAGTCGCTGCACTGGCTTTTAGCCCGAATGGAAAACTGTTGGTAACAGGAGGGCATGACCTCACTGCACGACTTTGGGATATCCAAAGAGGAGAAGAGTTGGCAGTTCTGTTTGAAGGTGGGAAACAAGTTAGCAGCTATACTGCAGAAAATCCACCACCTAACGTCCTCTCTGTGGCGTTTAGTCCCAAAGGCGATCTTGTTGCAATCGGGACAAGAGACGGATCTGTAAGAATATTTGATGTGCGAACCTTTGAAGCCAGAGCTGTCTTGCGAGGACACAGTGGAGGCATCCGTTCGATATGCTTTGATTCTACGGGTAAATTGCTCGCCACAGCTTCGCATGATGCAACGATTCGAATTTGGAATCTGGACACCAAAGCACTGGTCCAAGAACTCCTGGGGCACTCTAATACGGTGCACACCGTTGTATTTAGCTCTGATGGTAGTCGTGTGGTGTCTGGGAGTGATGATGGAATGGTACGGTATTGGGAAACAGAAACAGGTCGGATGGCAAAAACCGTCTCACTCAATGCCGGAGAGATTTTCTCGCTGGCATTAAGCGGCAGAGGACTCATCGCTGCTGGGTGTGCTGATGGCTCAATTCACGTATGGAAAATGGGAGAGGAAACCAGAATGCAATCATTCTTAGGACATACAGGTGCCGTTTTTGCCCTCGCTCTTGATTCAGACGATCGATTTCTTCTATCTGGAGGCCAAGATGAAACAATTCGAATTTGGGACATTCGGACGCACAAAGAACTGAAAATACTGAAAGTCCATTCTGCGCCTGTCCTAACGGTCGCATTTAGTCCGGACAATAAATACGTTGCCTCTGGAAGTTACGACGCCAGCATCCGTCTTTGGAACATCGGCCAGGTGGTCTCTGCCCCACCGTCAAACTAATCAGCGGGAACTTGCTCTCTATGAAAACGGGAGTGGGGTAGGCTACATAGTGCTCCGTCGCCCATAGTGCCAGTGCGCATCATCCGTTATACCTGACTGGGCAGCGTGCCATTCAAGGTTGCTTAGGTTACCTCCAATGCCGCAAGCTATGCGCCACAATCCCTCGATGCTACAAATCGTTCCAGCGAAACCTTTGAAAGTTAGGAAGAGAGTGTAAGCTTCCCATAGGTTGAGACAGTCAGGAGGAGAATCTTCTGGCACTTGACGTTAGAGCTTACACAAACTGCACAGCTCTTCCCGTCGCATCCCATGATAGAGCAGGGTCACCAAGATCGCTCGATCGCGCATGGTCTTGAGTGTGTCTTGGGGGCTTCCAAGAGCCGACGCGCGTGGTCATCGGACAGGGTAGGGGTCGTTCCTTCGTTACTCTTCGCTATTGGGCGCGGACCTCATTCCACCAATTGTGATCGCTCTCGCCCGAGGAGAAGGTCATAAGGGGCAAAGTCGTCGCTTAAGACGACGCCGGGAGGCCAGGGCTCGATCCGGCGAGTACTCAACAGCGCGATCGTTTCCATCGGCAGGCGCTGATTCGTCGCCATATCCGTAATCTTCGCCAGGAGATTGTCCACCGATTCGTGCTCGATGAGACGGCCTCCAAAGAAGATCAGATTCTTCGTTGGGGTCATTCCCGTCTTCCACAACCGCTTCAGCGTTCCGATCGACCGCTCGACGCGGCCGTTCTGTCAGGGGCAGCGCGGCTTGCTGTGTTGCTGACGAATGCCCACACACGACAGAGTCAGACGAAGATACCGCGAGCGGGTGGGCATCCGCACGGGTTTCTGCTTCTGCCGATAGTCTACACAATCAACATCACTCAAAAAGATCGGCGTGCGTTCCGGTACGTTCGAGAAGGAGGAACGTGGCTTCAATTCTATAGATGAGGAGCCAGTCTGGTTCGATGTGGCATTCGCGATGGTGGTCCCATTCGCCGATGAGATGGTGGTCTCTATTCCTGGGTGGCAATGGTTTTTGTGCCTGAAGGAGGTCGACGATGGCTTCGAGTTTGTCGATATTGTAACCGCGCTTTTCAGCGAGCTTGAGATCCTTGAGAAAACGGTTGGCGGCTTTGATGAGGAGCAAGACTTAGATGCCTGTGTGGGCTCTGAGTGCTCGAAAGTTCTTGAAGGAAGGCAGTTTCTCGGGATGTTTGCCTTCTTCAAAGGCATCCAGCGTGTGAGCGTTTGGAATCATGATCGGAAAGGGGATGCCCTGGTGGAGTTCTACCTGAGCGTAGAAAAGGCGTATAGCCTCAGCTTCGGTAATGCCGAGGCGGTCGAAGACCTTGATGGCCTTCTTTTTCAGAGCAGTGTCGATACGAGTGTTGATGCGATCGGACATGGACATACGTTCGGTCTTTCTCATGCTCAAATTGTACGCCACTTGTCGTGCGAAGGAAAGATGTTTGTATATGCCCGTGTACACGAACATGATCATCCGGTCATCACGAGAGCTTGTCATCGTAAGCTCATGAGGCGGGATCTCTATGTAGTCGTCGTGAGTCGTTTGAGTTCCTTATTGACCAGCCGTAACGGCCAATAGTCAGTGATTTCTCCTCCTCATTCAACCAATTGCGATCGTTCTCGCCCGAGGAGAAGGTCATAAGGGGCAAAGTCGTCGCTTAAGACGACGCCGGGAGGCCAGGGTTCGATCCGGCGAGTACTCAACAGCGCGATCGATTCCACCGGCACTCGCCGAGTTGTTGCCATCTCCGTGACCTTTGTCACGATATGGTCAATTGGTTCGTGCTCAATGAGACGGCCCCCAAAAAAGATCAGATTCTTTGCCGGTGTCATTCCTGTTTTCCATGGCCCTTCGACTGCGAATGTTTCAAGGACTGGGAAAGCCTGTTTCATGGTTTGCACGACTGCGGAGGCCCGAGCGAGATCGCCTTCTTTGCCGGATGACGCCAGATTGACTGCGACGATTCCCTCCGGGGCTAAGTGCGCTCGTACCAATGAGTAAAACTCCACCGTGGTGAGGTGAAACGGGATCATGTCCCGCGCAAAGGCATCGATCCACATGACATCGTACGTGTGATCCGTGGCATTGAGAAAGGCTCGACCGTCCTTCACAAAGACGTGATGATTGGCCGGCGGGCGATAATCAAAATACTCTTCGGCCATGCGAACGACGACCGGGTCGAATTCCACGATATCCAATTCCAAGGCAGGCCAGTGCCGTGCCAACCACTTCGCCAACGAGCCGCCGCCATGACCAAGAATGAGGCCGCGTTTCGGCTCGGACACCAGTGCGAGGGAAGAGACCATCATTTGGCTGTAGGGAAGAAAAAGGGAAGTCGGATCGACTTTCCACATCGTGGCGTGGAACGTACGATCCAGCACGAGATACCGGAAGAGATCATCCTCGCGAATACGGACCTGCTGGTACGGACTTTCCTCTTGATAGACGGGGACCTTCAAGCGTTGGAGCGGGTGGAGAGCCATAGTTCCCAATAGGGCGAAGCAGCCGAGAGCAATCAGGAATACCGACGGGCGAGCCGATGTTCCTTTCATAAGCCACAGAACCCCGAGTCCGACCTGGATGCCGCCCAACCACGCGACAAGGGATTGGCTGCCGAGCCAGGAGAGGAGGAAGAACGCGGTTCCCCAGGTACCGGCCAAACTGCCCACGGTCGACAGGGCGATCATACGGCCTGTCTGTCGGCCGAGGTGATCCATGTCCGCCACTGCCAAACGCAACATAGCCGGCAAGACGCCGCTGAGTCCGAACGCGGGGGGAGCGAGGAGTACGGTTGCGGCGAGGCAAGGGCCCCAGCGAGGGTCTTGCACCATCTTCTCGATCTCGAACAAAATGGGTTGGTTCGCCCATGCGACGAGAAATGTCCAGCCTCCTGAAAAGAGCAACAGGACTGCCGGCACTCCTCCGCCGGTATAGCGGTCGGAGATCCAACCTCCGAACGCGTACCCGCTGCTCATGGCGGCCAAGATCACTCCTATCAATGCGCCCCAGACAAACAACGAACTCCCGAATACGGGAGCCAACAGCCGACTGCCCAGGATTTCCAATGCCATCACCACCGCACCGGTCACAAGGGCGGTCAAGAGCAAAAACCAGCGGGGAATTCGTGGTGTCTGAGGAGTCATTGATTGAACGGAAGGGATGGAGAACTCCTTGTCACGCGCGAAACAGGGTCGGATTGTACTCAACGCATTTTCCGAGAGTCAACGAAACCGCCGGGGCTCCAAGCGATACCGGAATTCGTTGCCGGATTAGGATGCGGGTTGCTATACTTTCGGTCAATTACCTATGCAATAAGGAGAGGCTGATGCACATCAGTGTGATCGGAAGCGGCTATGTCGGACTTGTCACAGGAGCATGTTTCGCTGAGTTCGGCGTCAATGTCACTTGTATGGACAGCGATAGCCGGAGAATCGAAAAACTGGAGAAGGGCGAGGTCCCGTTTTATGAGCCTGGGCTTGCGGAACTGGTCGCCAAAGGGTTCAAAGCAGGCAGGTTGAGTTTTACCACGGACATTGCCAAAGCAGTCGATAAGGCCCTCGTCATCTTTATTGCCGTCGGGACACCGCCGAGAGGTGACGGCTCTGCCGATCTCTCGTATGTCGAGGAGGTCGGTAAAGGGATTGCGCGTCACATGACCGGATACAAGGTGATCGTGACCAAGTCCACGGTCCCCGTCGGCACCGGTGCGACACTTCGTAAGGTCATTACGAGCGCTCAGACGAATGCCTTTCGGTTCGATATGGTGTCGAACCCGGAATTTCTTCGGGAAGGGTCCGCCATCGAAGACTTCATGAGGCCGAATCGGGTCGTGATCGGTGCGGACAGCGATCAGGCGATTGCCATCATGAAGGATCTCTATCGTCCGCTCTATCTGATCGAAACACCGATCGTCGTGACGGATGTTCCGACTGCCGAGCTCATCAAGTACGCGTCCAACGCCTTCTTGGCCACGAAGATCTCGTTTATCAATGAGATCGCCAATCTTTGCGAAAAAGTCGGAGCCAATGTCCAAATGGTGGCGAAGGGCATGGGACTGGATCATCGAATCGGACAGAAATTCCTTCATGCGGGTCCTGGTTTCGGAGGATCGTGCTTTCCCAAGGATCTTGCCGCGCTGATTCAGACAGGTGAGCGCCATGGCTATCCGATGCAGATTGCCTCGGCTGCTTCACGGGTGAACGACAGCCAACGGGGGAGGATGATTGAGAAGATTCAAGAGGCGTTGGGGGGATTGAAAGGAAAAACGGTGGCAATGCTCGGCCTCTCCTTCAAGCCGAACACCAACGATCTGAGAGAAGCCCCGGCCTTGTCGATCGGCCGAGCCCTCCTAGCGGAGGGTACGAGCATCCGTGCATACGATCCGGAGGCTCTTACGGAAGCTTGCCAGCTGATGCCTGAACTCCAGCCTTGCCGAGACACGTACCATGCAGCCGAAGGAGCCGATGCGCTGGTGATTATGACCGAGTGGAATGTGTTTCGAAACCTGGATTTTGAAAAGTTGAAGTCCGTCATGCGGGCTCCCGTCTTGCTTGATCTCCGAAACATCTATGATCCCGAACGCATCGCAGCTGCCGGCTTCAAGCATGTATCGGTGGGGCGTACACCACAGAGCCCCACGACCGCTCAATGAGAGAAGTTAGGTCAGCCTCGGCAGCTCGGCCTTGGGCTGCTCCTTGGCTTTCGGCTTGTACCCCATTCGATCGAGCACTTTCATAATGCGGGTCTTCAATCGATCATCGGCGTCGGTCAACGCCGTCGCCAGCGGTTCGACGGCCGGTTTGCCGATCTTCCGAAGAATTTCGGTTGCGGATTGACGAACTTCGTCCTCTTCGGACACCAGGAGCGGAATGAGCGAAGGTACGGAGGGGCCGCCGAGTTTGATCAACGAATCATAGGCCCGTTGCCGCACATCACCGACGTCGTCGTTCAACGCAGCCACCAAGGGATCGACGGCGCGGGGATCTTTCAACTCACCCAGGACCTCCGCCGCGTACTTCCGATTCAGCCAGTGTGAATCTCTGAGGTCGAGCAACATGGCGTCGGCCCTCGCGGCGTTCGGGTCTTTGGGACGAACCTTAAAGCTCTTCGCGACCCGCTTGCCGTTTTCTTCCACCACTCGGATTGTGGCGCCGTCTCCCACCTTGACCTTGTGGAGGTCCTCCAGCGCCTCCTCGTCCACGTCCAGCACGACCGTCTTGCCGTCGTAAGCGAGGAGTTCGACCTCGAGCTGTTTGCTCTCGGGGTTGACCGCCACCACACGCTCTGTCACCAAGTTGAACCCGTCCTTCTTCTCTCCACCTTTCGGAGCGATCTGAATCAGCTTCGGGGCTTCTTCCGCCATGGGTATGTATCCTCTATCGGTTTGAATTATTGCGGTTCGTGGGTCCAGCCGAGACTGGTCAATACAGCCTCAACGGTTTCCTGGACCATGGTGTTTTCATCCTCGCGCAACACCAGCAAGGGCTGAATGGCTTCTTTTGCGCCGAGGCGCGCGAGTGATTCGGCGGCATTCCTACGGACCAACCAATCCTCGTCTTTCAGAGATTCGATCAATGGACTGATGCCCCGGCGATCGCCGATTTTTCCCAGGGCCTCTGCCGCATGGCGGCGAACCATCCAATTGGAGCCAAGGAGCCCATCGATCAGCGCCTCGACCGCCCGCACGTCGCCGATCTTCTTCAAGACCCGGGCTGCGTCCTCGCGCAGGGCGCTGTCCATGAGCGCTTCGATAAGCCCAGGAACCGCTTGAGGATCGCCGATCCGCTCGAGCGCCCACACAGCCGCTGTGCGCACCGCACCGTCTCGGTCCTTGATTGCCTTGACCAGAGGATCGACGGCACGTCTGTCCCGCAACTTGCCGAGCGCCGAGGCCGCCTGTTCCCGGATCGCCCAGGAATCATCTTGTAGCGCATCGATCATCGGTTCTACGACCGATGAACCCATCCGAATAACCGCACTGGTTGCGGCCTCTCGGATCACCGCATCTTCATCGGCCATCAGGTCAATCAGCCGAGGAAGCGCCTCCGGGCCGCTCTGACCGAGACTTGCGATGGCGTGGTCACGCAAGGCGTCGTTGTCGTCATGGAGAGCCCGTATAAGCTGTTCGATTCGGTCGGAAGCATCCGGTTCAGTCATTCTTGGCATCCTTTTCGTGGGCTTGGCTCTCCATGACGGTGAGAGCCTCCAACTTGTCGGCAATCAGACCGGCATTGTAGGCCACCAGGCCGTCCCGATCCGTTCGGAGTCGGTCGAACAGCTCCTTATGTGGACGAAGGACCCCCACTTCCTTGATCTTGGCCAAGGCCTCCATGGCATACACCCGAAGTGGGCGGATGGGAATGGCGTCCAGATAGAGTTGCGTCGGGCGCGCATCGCCGATCAATCCAAGAGCCTTGATAGCCAACTCTTTGACGCCGGTATCTTTGTCCTGTCCCAGCCGCTTCATCAACGGTTCAACGGCCCGCACATCACCGATTTTCCCCAGTAAGTCGGCCGCCGCTTCCCGCACAAGCCAGTCGTCGTCCTCGAGATATTCGATAAGGATTTCCACGCTCGGCCGTCCGATTCCCAGAAGGTCAATAACCGTCGCCATGCGCGCTTCCTCGCGCTCGCCCGCTCCCTCGACCTCACGCAGCGCGTTGAATGTCCCGTCGATTCGTTCACGGATCGCGCTCAGCTTCTTCAATGTCCCGACGGCGATATCCCGCACGGCCGGCTGACCCATGGCGTCGATAAATGCATCGATGGAACGGGGATCCAAGAGTTGATCGAGCATCAATGCCGCCGCGACCTGCGCATCCTGATCCGGATGTTTGAGCATTTCGCATAAGGAAAGGACGGATGTAGGAATGGCCCCGATCAGGTGGGTCAGCACATCCCGAGCCGCTCCCCCCGGAGTTTTCGGCAGCAGGGAAACCAGCGCACGGGCAGTGTCCGTATCCAGTATGCCGGCCATCTGTTCAAGAGCGGCCGCACCTGCCTTCCGGACGACCTCCTCATCGCTTTCGAGCAGTCCGACAAGGGCGACTCCGGCCTGAGGATCTTTGATGCGAGCCAGCATCGCCGCCGCTTCTTTTTTCAGTTCGGTGGGCCCGGACCGTAAAGCCTCGATGAGCGCCTGGACCGAACGAGGACCGCCGGCCACACAGGCGGCCGTCGCTCGCATACGGCGCCAATCCTCTTCATGGATCAGTTCCGAGACCAGCGTTTCAATCGTTTCTTTCGGCATGATATTTAGAGCGGAAAATGGCCTAATCCTAAGGCTATTTTGTACGTGACCTCCTGCCGGGTCTCCATCCTGCCGCCGCCAATGTTTCACGGACGTGAAACAGGAGATTTTCATCGTGCGGGTCGTTCAGCAGGGGTAGTAAGGATGGAATGATCTTCGATCCGAATTTGGCCAATGCCGCCGCCGCTTCAACCCTCGTAAAGGTCTGGTTCAGCGCCGCGATGAGCGAAGGGATGGCCCTTTCGTCGCCGATCATGCCGAGCGCTCGCGCCGCCGCCCCTTGTGTCATGGCTTCTTCATTCCACTGGTCCCCGCAGCCTGCCACCGTCCTCGTCGCTTTTGGAGGACTGGTTCCCGAGAGGACGTCGATCAACACGGAAACCGCACGAGCATCACCGATGCGACCGAGCGCTTCGACCGCCAATGTCCGCAATCCGGGCTCACGCATCGTCGTGAACAAATAGTCGATTGCCTGTGGATCGCCGATGTCGCCCAAGGCCCGGACTGCATCTTCGCGCACCGCAGAATCCTGATCGTTGAACAATACCGACAGCAGCGGCTCCACAGCCCGTTTTGATTTTGACCTCCCCAACGATTCCACGGCATGGAGACGAACGAGCCAGTCCTCATGCTGCAATGCCTTCAAGAGGGGAAGAATCGAGGCGTCGCCGATGGCGGCCAGAGCGGCAGCCGCCTCCTCACGAACCGCTTTGACCTTGTCTTGAAGCAGCGGCATGAGCGGCTCAACCGCGTCTGCGTTCCGTACCCGACCCAACGCCTTGGCCGCGTGCATCCGAACGATCCAGTCGCCGCTGCGCAGCACCTTGATGAGCGGAGCGAGCGCCCGCTCATCGGCAATAGCAGCCAAAATTGCCGACGCTGATTCCTGGACCGAAAGATCCGGTTCAGTGAGACAGGTCCCCACCGTTTCGACGGCCGGCGCTCCGATCGCGCGCAAAGCCTCAATCGCCGCCTCTCGCACGGAACGGTCCTGGTCTCGAAGGAGAGACACGAGAGGAACCACGGCGCGAGGGTCTTTGAGTGTTCCGAGCAGGCCGGCCGCTTCACCGCGGATGGCCCAATCCTCGTCCCTAAGTGCCGCAATCTGTTCCATCACTGTGTCGGTCATGCTGGTATCCGGCTGCAGGATGTTGAAAAAGTCCTCCAGCTTCGTTCTCGCGGGACACTGCCGCCTCACCATCTCGGCGGCGTTCACGAGCGTGCCGCGCCTTATTCGGCACGGCGTGAACCTCAGATGCTCGACATACAGAACAGCGTATGCCTCCGCTTCTTCGCTCGCTGCGGCCTTGCTGGAAGGCCTTTTTGAACATCTTGCTAGTGGTTCACATGGGAACAGAATTCGTTGTCGTCGCTGGAGAATGATGGATCCGCGCATGCGTGTGGGAGTGTGATCATGCCATGTCGCCTGAGGGGCCGAAGCGCCCGGTTTGCCCTAACGGTCGATCGACGCGCAGATTGTCGGCCTGGCTTGAGCTGATTTCCACCACTTCATCCGGAGGCGTCCAACCCAGCTTTTCCAACGTATCGAGGGCGATCTGCTTCAAGGCGTCTTTTGCCGTCAGCCGAACGGATGCGTACGAAAGCACGCGTTCCTTTTCCGCCTCGACCTCAGACGCTTTGGGGTCGTAGAGGAAGGCAATCAGCGGTTCGATGGCCGCGTCCCCGATCACCGCCAGAGCCGCCGCGGCCTTTTCCCGCAAGACCCCGTCTTTCAGCAACATGATTAAATCCGGAATCACACGGGGATTGCGAAACTGGCCGAGAGCAGTGGCCGCGGCTTCCTTGATGAACGCATCTTCGCTGACGATGCATCCGGGTGTCGGCGAGCCCTCCTGCTTGATCCCTTTGCCCTTCAAGGCATCCAATACGGCCGGGAGGGCGCGTGAATCACCGATCATGCCGAGTGAGGCAATGGCATGGCGCTTCACCGCTCCGTCCTTCATGGCTTCGATCAGCGCATCAATCGCTCGGGCGTCACCGATCATGCCTAATGCGATCGTCGCATCTTCGCGAACGGCTCGGTCAGAATCTTTCAGGGCGGCGATCAAGGCATCGACGACCTTCGCGTCCTGTACCCAGGATCTGCCGATTTGATAGTCGGTGGTCATCCCGCCCAACGCACGAGCCGCATGACAACGAACCACAAAATCTTTGTCCTTGAGACTTTCGATCAAAGGATCGACCGAGGGATGTCCGATGTAGACCAGCGCCGTTCCGGCCGTCTCGCGCACGATTTTCGAAGAGTCTCGAAACAGCTTGATCAAGGCCGGGATGGCTTTCGGATCGGCGATTCTGCCCAAGGCTTCAGCCGCTGCGCTCTTGACGGCCCCGTCCCGGTCGCGACAGGCGCCGATCAGCGCATCGACGGCTCTTGAGTCCTTGATCTTGCCGGCCGTCTTGGCGGCGTGTTCGCGTACACGCCAACGGTCGTCTTTCATGGCAGCCATCAGGCGATCGAGCACGATCGAGCCCATCTTCGTCGTGGCCTCGACCGCCTGATCACGAACTTCCATGATGGAATCGTTGAAAAGGCCGATCAGGGCTTCGATCGCTTTCGGCCCGCCGATTTTCGCGACGCCACAGCCGGCATGAGCCCGCACGGACCAGAAATCATCGTTGCAGGCTTCGATCAGCGCGTCCAAGGTAGTCGGATCACCCCTGTCGGCGAGCATCTTTGCCGCCTCCTCACGGGTGGCATCGTCCACATCCTCAAGCGCCTCTAAAAGATCTTCGAGTACGTCAGCCATCGTTCGGTTTTTGATCGTAATAGGCGTCGCGTTGCCCGCTATATGGGTATGTACGTTTGCACAACACCACCAAAGTCTGTGTTCCGCGACCTTCGACACATTGATCCAAGGATTTTGAAAAATCGAGCGTGCCGTTGAGCGTCACCGTAAAGGGGAAATCGAACGAAAAGCTGATGAACTTGTATTTGCCCGGCTTCAACCGTAGTTCTCGAAGCTCGGATGTCTTGGGCGCATCCAGGGACTCGGGGTCGGAATCCCAGATCGAAGGTGTCACGCCCGGTACTTGCCACCAGGAAACAGGGACCAGTTTCGTCGCGTCGATGGTAATCCCGTGTTTCTGAAGATGAGCGGCCTGCGGGTCTCCCGAGAACCCTACCTGGGGAACGGCCATAGCCGACAGGCTCGTGAGCGCCCAAGCGAATATCGGGAGTGACCGGCGTCGTATGAAGGCGGCGCAGCGCATGATCAGCGTTTCTTGAGGGGCCGTACGGTTGGAGCGGCCGCGGCGGTTTGGAAGATTTCTTCCACCGCTTTGCTTTCCCACTCTGTGTGAGTCTCCAATTTCAGAATTTTCATCACGGTGGCCCCGGTATCGATGATGGATACCGGCTGACGAATGACTTGGCCATGTTTGATTCCTGTCCCCGAGACGATCCAGGGCACGATCGGCGAATCAGTCGTAGGGACCTCGGCGCCGGGGTCGGCCCCTTTTCCACTGAGAGCGGTGACGACGACAGCGGTTCGGTTCAAGAGCGAGTGTTCCTTGAAGAGGTCCAGGACGGATTTCATCGCGCCATCGACCGTCCGCAGCGCCTCGCGATACTCTTTAGAGTCCCAGCCGTGAGCCACTCCGGCCCTTCCTGCTTCCGGAAGGTGAACCACCAGCAAATGAGGCAAGGAAAGAATCGCGTGCCCATATCCATGTCCGCTGGTCGCCTTCTGAAGATACTGCTGGATGTAGGCGACGAGTTTTTGAGAGCCGCACTCCGGCCGCAATGCCCCGCAGAGCTGATAGTCGGTATAGGGTTCCGGCTTGGCAAGCTGATACAGGGACTCATCCATATAAAAGATGGCGCTGTCGCGGCCTCCGCTTAGATCCAGATAGTCGAATAGACTGGGAGCGCGAGGATAGCCTCGGCTGAATTCGAAGAAATTCCAGGTAATCCCATGTTTCTCCACCGGCATGCCGGTCACCAGTGATGCCATAGTGGGCAATCGTAAGGCCGGCTTGACTCCGCGCGCGGACCAGGTTACCGACCCTTCCTTGATGAGCTTACTCAGGACCGGCATCGTGCCGCCCTTAAGCGAATCTTGACCGAATCCCTCCAGGACAAAGAGGATGACATGTTCAGTCTCAGGACCGGAGGCAGCGGCTTCCTTCCCAAGGGGGGGAGTCGCATCGACAGGCGTTTGGGCTCCGGTTTCAAGCAAGACGGTTAAAAAACCGACAAGGATCAAGCGAAGGTATCGTGAAGGATGTGTCATGACGAAATAGCACCCCGCATGTGTCCTCGAAAGTAAGAGTGGTACCCTAACATGCAGATTTTCCTGAAGGCAAGGTGGGGAAAAGCGTCTGTCGATTGCTGGCGGAACCGCCTTCCGGGTGCTATGCTGAAACCGCTGACCGTTTCCATCCGTGTTCAGGGAGAGGGTGAGAAGGGGTAGCCGATGTCCGATCGATTATTCCAACCGTCCCTGCCTTTGCTTCTGCCGTCTCATCAGTCGCATCGACCCATTGCCATGTTTCTCGCGCTCACGGTATTCATGGTCGCTTCCTCTGCCCTCGCCGAAATCAGGGTCGTCAATGCTCAAGGCGAGCATCGCATGGGGAACCGCGACACCCGGGAAGACGCGATCAGACTTGCCGGCGAGGCGGCTAAACGGAACGCACTCGAACAAGTCGCCACCTATCTCGAAAGCGTCACGGTCGTCCATGATATGGATGTCACCAAAGACGAAATCCGGTCCTATACGGCCGGGTTGGTACTCGTGCTCCATCAACAGATCGCCACGACGTTGGACGGCGATGTCGTGGTCGTGAAAGTGGATCTTCTCGCACAGATGGATACGGACGAAGTGGCGCTCGCCATCGCAGCGCTTCGTGAGAACGAAGATGCCCGTGTTCAGCTGGTTGCACTGAAACAAGAAAATGAACAGCTCCAAGAAGAACTGAAAGCCGTCAATTATGCTCTGGGCAATGCAGGCACAGCGGAGCAGATTCAACAGGCGGCCCAAAAGCGGAAAGACATTCTCAATCGCGTGCAATCGAACGCGATGGTGTCGCAAGCCTGGACGAATTGGGTGCTTGTCTCGCCGATCGGCATTCCTCAAGGTTTGTTGAATAACGCGAGCAATCTCTATCCGACCAACCCGCACGTCGCAATCGCGCAGCAAACCATCGCCAACCGGCAGCCACAGGGCCCGAGGCAGCCCCCTTCACCTGGAAGCATGGCGTCTCCTCGGATGCCGAGGCACGAGCTTATTCCGCCTCCCGGCGTGTCGGGAGTCCTCCGGACGCCGAATGAAATCGTTCATAGGGCCCCTCCGGGACGGCTTCAGAGCGATCACCAGCCCATGATCCAGCCGCGCCAAGGTCCGATTCAACAGCAACCACGTCTCCACTATCGGTTCGATCAATCCTTGGGAGCACCAGGGGGAGGTCATAGATCCGGAGGTGGGAGGCCGTGAAAGGCTCGGTTCAGATCACTATCGTGGCGAGTCTCTGCCTTATCGATGGGCTGGTCGTCACTAGCGCGCAGGTTCCCGCAGAAGATACCAGGACACGGGCCGAACGATCGTTCGATCAGCTCAAGGCTTACCAGGAAGGGAAAGCAGCGGACAGGTCTTCCTCTTCCTCGGTCAGCCAAGGAGCTGAATTCGGCCATGGCGCATATTCTTCAGACCAATACTGGGTCGGCAGGGGCCAGGGCGATTTAACCAAAGGCCGAGTCGTTTGTCAGCGTGTGTCGGAGCTTTCGGCTCGGACCGATTTGGCCAAACAAATCCGCGTGCTGGTCAAGGAACATATGATTGATCGAGTCCGCGAACGGTCGGGACGGGAGAGCGAACAGGACATCGAACTGACCCGCGAAGAAATCGTTCAGGAATATTTGCAAGATTTGAAGATCGTTGACCGCCGGATTGACGAAGAGAATAAAATTTGTACGGCTACAGCGGTCATGCCGAAGAGTCGCGTTCAGTTGAAGCCTGCCACGGATCAGGACCTCAGCCCCGACCGTTGACCATTAACAACTATCCGGCTGATCACGGCCGATCTGACCGATTGTATCAAGAAAGGAACCACGGTCTATGACGCCGATTCGGATCACCTATGATCGCAAAGGCAATGTGCTCTCCGTCCGGTTCAGCAAGAAGCAAGAAGTCGTCTGCCGAGAATCCGACGTCGGCAAAAAAGAAGTCGTCTACTCCATTGCAGCTGATGGGTTAGTCATCGGCTTTGAAATTCTGAACTTCCTGAGCAATCGGGAGCGGCGGCCGTCCAAAAGGCTGCCGGTGCAGGCGCGCATCCTCATGAGCCGCACCTCCGGACGGGACGGTACAATTGACCATGTTCGATATCCCTGCCATAATGCAGGCAATTACGGCATCATGGAAAAGGATTCGCGATGACACAGCTGACGTTGACCTCCTCCGGCTCGCATCCGCTGAAGCCATTGGTTGAATCGGCGATCCAGAACGAATTGCGGATGGTGGAGGCCGGCATTCAGCGGACCGAGCAACGGCTGCGTGACTTCGAAGCCCGCTACGGAATGTCGACGCAAGAATTTCTGCGGCGTGCCGAAGCCGGCGAAGTGCCGGAGTCCCTCGACTTTGCCGAATGGGAAGGAGAATGGCGCCTGATTGAGCGACTCCGGGAAAAAGCGGGCACCTTGCAGACACTCCACATTGCGAATTGAATCCTACTTCCAACGCATCCGCGAGATTCTCGATACCTGTCCATTCATCCAATCCTCCGAACTGACATTCGACCAGCGAAGCAGCCATGAAGGATTTCTTCGCGGGAATCTGTACTTTCGCGACGGGTCCCTCCTCCACCTTCGAGAGTTCATCGACGCCGAGACTTCCGTTGAGCGACTGACGTACGTCTTTCAGTACATGGATCAGACCGGCAAACTGGTGTTTCGCTATGACAATACCCGGCACCATCGAGATAGGCACCTGCTGACGTACCCTCATCACAAACATGAGGGGGAAGAAAACAGGATTGTCGCCTCCTTCCCCCAAGACCTGGCCGCTGTTCTCAAGCAGATCGAGGGTTTGATTCGGCTTCCCTAACGGGCGCGAGGAGAGGGTCAGGCACCCGCCAGAGCCACGGCGGGTTACCAGCACCCAACATATTCACATGACTCACATCCACTGCCGTCATGCCGAAGAAGGACATGGCGCTCAAGCCACCTGTAGACGCTCCATAAAGACGGTATCCCCAAGCCAGGTTAGTCCAATACTTGAACCTGCTTCGTAAATACTCCGTTGTTATCTTAAGCGAATGGCTACAGAATGACGCGATGCCCCAAGCGCGATCCGCCGTTCAGTCCTGAGTCGAGATGGCAACCCCGTGGGGGCGTTTTATTACAGGGAGTTCGACAGAGCCCATGCATTGATTTAGGATGTGCCACTAATCGAAGGCCCACAGGTTGTTCGGATTCGTCTAAAAAGATTGTTGGGTTGGAGAGACGCATGGGTATATCGCTCCTCATAAGTAGCTTGCTCTGGATGTGGCGAGTGGCTGGAGCATTCATGTTTGTAGGATTTACCGGGTGTGCGATTGTACCGCTTCCCACGCCTGCGATGCCGGAGGTAAGTGAGAAGGATCACTGGCGACAGGCGCAGGCGGAAGATACACGGGATGCGTACCAACGCTTTCTTGCTGATCATCCTACATCGCCACTCGCGGCTAATGCAGCGTTGAAAATCAAGAACATGGACGCAACCGTGGCCTTTCGAGAGCTTGAAGGGTCACACGTTCCGAGCGCGGCCTACGAGTCCTTTCTTCGTAAATATCCCCTTTCAGAACATTCCGTACGAGCCTATCTCGCTATGCGTGAACGTTGGACGCAGGAGCCAATAGAAGCTGAGAATTTCGCCCTCGCCGCTGCGATCTCGCAGGGCACTGCAAAGGCGTTAGAAGATTTTATCGCTCAACATCCGAATTCCAGCAAGCTGAATGAAGCTCGCAAAGCACTTGAGCCACTTGTTCCTAACACAGGGTATTTGTCCACACTCCAAAGCTTTAATGAGTATAGTAAAAAACAGGAGCGGGCTAGCAAAGACCCACAACCAGCTAAGTCCAGGTTTCGACTCGTGTTTTTTCACGCGCGAACAACGGAAAGTGCGAGCCACATCATCTATAAGCAGCGTGACTACAATTATTATAAGGTCATTCACTATTACGATGAGGGCAGTTGGCGCGAGAGAAGTGAGAGGCTCCCGTCAACATATGAGCTGCTTGAACTGCGCGGCATTGAGCCTATGTCTACCCTGGTTTTGTACATTTCCGATTCCGCCCTGAGCAATAACACATTGCTCGAGTGGTCTGTGAGCAAATTAATTGGGAAGTTTTGGGAGGCTCATTGCCTTTCCAGAACGTCCGATTTTCCCGAACTTGCTGTCGGTACGACACCCAGCGTTTCCAGCGCTCCCCGTAGCGATTGCCTGCATGAGGAGATGTATCTTATCCCCGATGGCACTCTACCTGAGATAACTTCAGGGAAGGCCAAAGGCGCTTCTTTTGATACGCTGCGAGAAGCAACCAAACGGAGACCTGCTTTTGGTACCCACCCTATCTACTGGCAGCCAGTTCAACCGCCACCAAGAAGGTGGGAAGATTCCTTGCTTCACATTCCATATATTGACGAGCTATGTCAAAAACTCGGCTCCGACGTTCCTACAAAAGAATGCCCTAGGTTAGACAGGTTACAATAGTCACCGAGAGACCGTGACAGGTTCACAACGAACGCACTTGCACTGCAGGTGATCGGGGCACATGATCGCCGCAGTCGAACCCTAATCTTGGCAGTCAAACTAGGTATACCTGGCTCACACGACAAGCTTGGAGCCTTGCTGATGGTCTATGGTGATCGTTCAATGGCCGAGGACTACCTCAATTCGGGTTCTGACGAGCTCCACGACTGGGCGGTAAAGTGGGGTAAGGCACATGGATATAGCATCCACACAGGTCCGGGAAGCAACCGTGCCGCTTGGGGATGATTCTAAGCGAGTGATTCTGAAAAGCAACGCTACGTCTCTTCTGAAGGTGTCGCGTCTTGCTATCCGACAGTCAAAGGACCATTGCCGAGTAGACCGCTTGCTCGATGTTTCTCTTGATCATGGAGAGATTTCACCAGCTTGTGGTGAATCTGCAAGGAGACCAGTGCCTTCATCCGGGTAGATGGGGCACGGTCACCTTGCCTCCCACCAAAGAAAGCAGCCAATCTCGTTTCCGCTGGTTCGCTCCATTGCGCTCATGCCTGCCTTTCAGGTAAGAACGTCTTCCCATGCCGATCGAGAATAATTTTCAGCACGATGAGCTGTCGCGGAAGAACCCCGGCGAGCGGTTGACGGTCGCCGACCTGGCGGATGTCGCACCTCCGGATTCGCCGCTTTGGGCCGAGGCCATGGGCAAGTTCGGGGTGAGCTTGTCTGGAGCTGGGGTCGCAACTATTGTCTTCCTCCATGGTGCGCTTCATGGCACCGATGTCTTCGGCATGCAGCGTTTAGATGAAGCGGGCGGACTCAAGCGGGGCTATTCGAGGGGCGTGTCCGGTGTCGATGCGTTGCTCGCCGCCATGCGAGAGGAGACCAACGGGATTCCATTGCTGCCGGGGGGATTGAAGCCGCCGCTTTTCGACGATGACGCGACGAAAACTCTTCTGGATCAGCAAATCGGGGACGCGGGTAACTTTACCAATGCCGATGTCGAATCGATCAGGAAGGCGATCAATAAGAATCTGAGCCAGCCGATCTCTTGCATCAGGCTGCTCTGGTCATCGGAGCACCACCACCTAGGGCGAGCAATCGCCGCCGTGTCTCTGCTCGCCGAGCTCTACAAGCTCTGTCAACTTCAGAATTTGAGCAAGGGGGATCGAGTATTGATACAGGCTCATGGACAAGCCGGACTAGTCCTGGCGCTGGTATCAAATCTGCTCTGTCCAAGCCTCATCACCGGTCGACCAAGGTTTCTCGGGATTCTGGCCGACTATGCCGGTCAGACAAATCAGACCAAGCTCACGGACACGATCAAACTCGTCGAGTCCTTGCTCGCGACGGCGGCACCTCTTAACGGCGTCGCGCTCGACATGGTCACTTTCGGGACGCCGGTTCGCTATGGGTGGGATCCGTCCGGTATCGGCAAGCTGCTGCACGTCGTGAATCACCGGAACTTGCGGACGGATGGAAAGGGCTGGCTGGCCAAAATGGAGTTGCCTCAAATTACCATGGAAATGCCGATCGCCTGGGGAGGAGATTATGTTCAGGAACTGGCGGTCGCGGGAAGCGATGCCGCCCCGCCGACTGAACCGGCCAAGGCGGCGAACAAACGGATCTGGGAGATGGTCGAGCCGTACGATGGGTTCGAACGGTGGCTGGAATGCGCCAGACGAGCCGTGCGTTTTCCCAGCGAAGGACGCTGTCTCCTCATTGATTACAAGGACAGCTTCGGCTCGACAAACCCCCGCGACCATTACTATGGCCATGCCGTCTATACGCGCCGGCACGTCTTACTGTTCAATACGACGCAGATTGTCCGCGCGCTCTACGAGTCTTAACCGTCTGTGGCGCTGGCGGCCTCTACCGGTTCGCTTCCGTTCCCGGCCGACCCATCGGACGAGTCAGGATTGAAGGCAGCCGGTAAGACCTCTTCAATCCGTTCTGCCAAGATGAAGGTCAGTTCGTCACGCACTTCTTGCGGGACATCCTTGAGATCTTTCTCATTGGCCTTTGGGAGGATGATCCGTTTGATTCCAGCTCGATGTGCCGCCAGCACTTTTTCTTTGATGCCGCCCACCGGCAAGACAAGCCCGCTCAGGCTGATTTCGCCCGTCATGGCCGTGTCGCTCCGGACGGCCCTGCCTTCATAAGCGGACGCGAGTGCCGTCGCCATCGTGATGCCGGCCGATGGGCCGTCTTTCGGAATAGCTCCGGAAGGCACGTGAATATGGAGCCCGTTCCGTTTAAACCGAGAGATGTCCAAACCCATGCTCTCGGCATGCGACCAGAGATAGCTTCTGGCTGCACGCGCGGACTCTTGCATGACGTCGCCCAACTGTCCCGTCAGAGTCAAATCGTGGCTGCCGGGGAGCAAAGTTGTTTCGATATAGAGCACATCGCCTCCGGTCGGGGTCCAGGCCAGGCCCGTTGCGACGCCGGGAGGCAGATTTTTTCGGGCCTCTTCCGGCATAAACCGTTCGGAGCCTAACCACTCGCCGAGAAGATCGGTACGGATATCAATCGGCTGCCGTTCTTGGCCTTCCGGAAGGTCGGCGAACGTTAAGGCCACTTTTCTGGTCAACCGTCCCAGCATCTGCTCGAGTTGACGCACACCGGCCTCACGGGTGTAACGCGAGATGACGAGATTCAACACCTCGTCTGTGAGCACGGCCTGGCTCCCCTCGATGCCTGCCTCTTTGAGCCGTCTCGGCCACAGATAGCGCCGGGCGATTTCGGCTTTCTCGCGCTCGCTGTAGCCCTGAAGGCGAATGACCTCCATCCGATCCAACAAGGGTTGGCTGATGGTGTCGAGGGTGTTGGCCGTGGTGATGAAGAACACCTTCGACAGATCGAACGGCAGATCCAAGTAATGGTCGCGGAACGTGTGGTTCTGCGCCGGATCGAGGATCTCCAACAGCGCGGAAGCCGGGTCGCCTCGAAAATCGCGTCCCATCTTGTCGACTTCATCCAGCATCAAGACCGGGTTGTTGACGCCCGCCCGTCGGATGGCCTGAATGATGCGGCCCGGTAGCGCCCCGACATAGGTGCGCCGATGGCCGCGCAATTCCGCCTCATCATGAACGCCGCCAAGGCTGAATCGTTCGAATGTTCGGCCCATCGCCCTCGCGATCGACTGCCCCAAGCTGGTCTTGCCGACGCCGGGAGGACCGACGAGACAGAGGATCGGGGCCTTCGCCGTCGGATTGAGCTTCAAGACCGCCAGGTGTTCGACGATCCGTTCCTTCACTTCCTTGATCCCGTAGTGGTCTTCTTCCAACACCTGCCGGACCGTTGAAAGATTGAGATGTTCTTCGGAGGCCTTCTTCCACGGGAGCTCCAGAACCAGTTCAAGATACGTCCTCAAGACCTGATGGTCGGGCGACGTCGGCGGTACCTTGCTCAACCGAGCGGCTTCGCGCTCGACTTCCTTGCGAATCGGCTCGGGCAAATCGGCTTCAGCGATCTGTTTTTTCAACCGGGCGACCTCGTTCTCTTCGCCCTCACCTTCACCAAGCTCGTCCTGGATGGCTTTCAGTTGTTCGCGCAGAATGTACTCTCGTTGGTTCTTGCCGATTTTGGTCTGCGCATCCTTGGCGATCTTTTCCCGCAACTGCAGGATTTGGATTTCCTTCGACAGCGCGGTGTAGAGGCTGCGAAGGAGGTCCAACGTCGAAGAACTTTCGAGCAAGCGCTGTTCTTCCACTACGTCAAGATTGACGAGCGAAGCGATGCGATAAGCCAGCGCCACGGAATCATCCTCGTTGCTCAGCACCGCGCCGACTTCTTGGATGCCGGGAGCTTGGATCAGCCTCGGTAAGTCCGACACAAGTTCCTGAATGGCTCGGTGAAGCGCTTGGACTTCCGGCCCATCGTCCGTCGGACGCCCTAAAGAACGGACGCGCACGATGGAATAGGGAGCGGATTGTTCTTCTTTCAGGAGGACGGCGCGGTCCAGCCCTTGAACCAGCGCGTGGATCGTCCCCTCGGACGACTGGCCGATTTGCTTGACGATCGCCTTCGTGCCGATGGAATACAAATCGGCGAGTGCCGGTTCTTCGGCCTGGGGATCTCGCTGTGCCACCACGACGATCGTCTTCTCTTCGGTCTTCATGGCGGCGTTGACGGCGGCAATGGACCGCTCACGGCCGACCGTCAGCGGCATCATCACCCCAGGAAACAACACCGTCCGTTTGACGGGGAGTATCGGCAATGTCGACAATACATTATTATTTTCCATGGAAGTCCATCCTTCCTCAGGGTTCGAGATATTATAACAACCTGATAGGTTCCCCGGCATGGAAGTCAAGGGAAGGAGATCCGGGTTAACGATAACTAATGGTCAGAGAAGAGTTTCCTGCCGCTCCCTCGGGAATCAGAAGAGGGTCCCAACGGATCGACGCTGATCGTTACGTCGCTCTCTCTTCCATACATACCGGTCCGTTTGGACTGCATTGCGAAAGGGCAAGACTTGACTGTCGGCATGGAAAGCAGAGCACTGTTTGTGCTATCCGTATTGATATTCTCAAGAGAACCCCGATGCACGTTCTCATGAACTATTGCAGCCACTGTGGCGCAACGGTCACGCATAAAATTCCGCTCGGGGACACCCTGCCCAGGCACGTCTGCGACCAGTGCGAGCGCATTCATTATCACAACCCCAAAATCGTCGCAGGCTGCATTCCGGAATGGGAAGATCAAATCCTGTTGTGCCGTCGGGCCATCGAACCCCGTCTGGGGCTGTGGACGTTCCCTGCGGGCTTCATGGAGCTGGGTGAAAGTACGGAACAAGCGGCGGTGCGCGAAACACTGGAAGAAGCCCATGCCGATGTCGCCATTACCGGACTCTATGCCGTGCTGAGTCTACCCAATATCGGACAGGTGTATTTGGTGTTTCGTGGCCGAATGAAGACGCCGGCATTTGAGGCGGGAGCGGAAAGTTTGGACGTCCGACTATTCCCTCTGTCGGATATTCCGTGGGAAACAATGGCCTTTCACGTGGTCAGCGAAGCTTTGAGACGCTACGTGATCGACGCGAAAGCGGGGGAATTTCGACTGCATCTCGACAGTTTGTCGGATAAGCCAGGATTCTAGGCATAACGTAACAACTAAGCTCTGCACGTTTCTTGACCGTTATTCTTTCTCAATCCTCGCAGTCCCAAAGACGTCGTTCATAGCGACTGTTTCTCCTCGTTAAGGCTGATTGACTGATTCACGTCAGACTCCGATAATACGCGGCGTCCAGACACAGACACGGAGCTTTTGAAGAAGCCGGGGCACAATATGCCACTAGGCCATCATTGGTTTATTGACGTACTGCGAAGCGGAAGCCCACTCGAAGATAAGGAAGTTGATCCTCTGCCGGATCTCAGCCTAGACATTGATCATGGCAAGCTACCCAACCCATTTAAATTTGTCCGGTGCACTTTCCAGGCTTCACCAAAACTCCCACCAGAACTACCACGTCACGGCCATCCAGCTCTTGTATTTGACCATTGCACATTCAAGAAACCTCTTAAATTTACTGGCGTAGAATTTCACAGAGAAGTGACCTTCCTTACATGTCGATTCGAACGTTATGTGGACTTCACCAATAGTAAGTTTTTTCATGGCGTGAACTTCGAAGATTGTTCATTTGACGAAAAGGTCTATTTTGAAAAGGCGAACTTCGGGATTGATCGTGAGGAGTCTGATAAAGGCACACCCGCACATGAAACTAATTTGAAGTGTGACGACTGTCGTCCGGTACTCAAAGGAATTCTTGAGTCCAAATTTGAGTATTGCCATCCCATGTCTTGTGACAGCGGAGAGCACAATCATGATTTAAAAGTGTGTGCTAACTTCCACGCTGCTGTATTCAACGATGGGGCGGAATTCGACCGTGCGAGATTTCATGTTCCCGTTTGTTTTCATAAGACCACATGGCAGAAGGCCACCACGTTTTTGCAATGCGAATTCCCATTTGTGAAAGGCAGCAACAGCGACGCAGACATCATTAACTTCTCTCATGCTCAAATCTCTGGATCTGTTGAATTCAATCAGTCGCTACGCAAATCTAAGAAACGATCTGAAAAAGATGAAGAAGAATATAAGTATGGAGAAGTTTCGGAAGAATTCATTCATGCAAACTTCAAGTACATCCATGTCCACAAGCCACATGGACTTCGATTCCACACAGAAAATCTCACGTGTTGCTCAGTACTGGGTACTAATCTTGATAACTGCCACTTCAGCAATGTCCGTTGGCCAAAGGTAGAAACACACTATCCTCTCGCTCTTCAGAAGTCTTCAGCATTTTTGAGGATTTTTGAGCAGAACTCGAACAACCGACGGACACGAGCTTGGGTAGTAAACAAGGTCGTGCGCATTTGTTCGGGCGCATCGCACTGGATACATTCTAAAGCATCATTTATTGTACGCTTTGCAACTCGATGGATGGTCCCACACCGCTCGGACGACCAAGGCTCTAACCGATCACAAACTATCGCAGAGTACCGAGAATCTTGCAGGACTTTGAAACAATACTGTATTTGGGATCATCGACTACAGAATGATGAACAAGATAGAGCGCTCAAGGATTGTAACTATGAGACTGTGGAAGAGCTTGAGGGAGAAATTCCCCGCTGGAGAGATCGTTGGGCTCTGCTATCCAGAGCGTATCGTGACCTTAAGACTGCTTATGAGGGGAACAAGGACTACATCTATGCCAGTGACTTTCATTATGCAGAGAAAGAATTCCGCCGAATCAACTATGAAGTTCCTCGGCAAATTCGAATTCAGCTTCAGCTGTACTGGCTGGTCAGTGGGTACGGCGAGCGAGTCCTGAGGCCGATCTGGTGGTTTCTTCTCATTTGGATTCTTGGTGCCATTCCTTACGCATGCAGCGATCAAGTCACCTTGAAACCTGATCCTCCTAGCCAACAGAATGAACAAGCTAGTGGTAGGTTAAGTAGTAGCATTTCGTAGTTATAAGTGACTGATAACTTCGTTCGTATGCCACGAAGAAATACATCGAAATTATGGATAATCCTGCTTCTCCTATCGTTAGTATCTTCCTATGCCTGTGCGCAGGAAACCATCCGAGTGAGTTCCTTTGGAGATAGTTCCACCCCAATATCGTGTGGGATTAACGAGACTTGTGATCTCTGCAAAGACGGCAAAGATGGACGAGATGGAAGGGAGGGGCGAGACGGAAGAGCCGGACGAGACGGGAGGGATGGCAAAGATGGCATGCCCGGAAGGGATGGTATTCAGGGCCGAGATGGCAGGGATGGTACGGACGGACGAGATGGGAAAGACGGGGCTTCCGGACAATGTATTGTTGCACTGCCGGCTACCGGTCTTGAAATGGCCTGCAGTTCAAAGCCTTTCCCGCCAAAAGGGGAATGCTGCGATTCTTGGATCGATCAAACATTCAAGTGGATGGTCGGATGGATCAATTGGGCATACAATGGGACCATCTGGCCGATATTGAATTCAGTCGGTCAGCAATTCACCCGGATTGGTTCGTGGCTTAATGAAAACCCTCTTGGCTGGGCTCTGAAGAGTATCGGCTCTTTCCTTAGCTACAAACCACACGACTCTACTATATGTTTTGGCCAAGCGCTGCGTTTTAGCGCCGAAACCATGGGTTTTCTCAAGCCTAATGAACTGAATCTCGGCAAGGGGCTCACCTGGCCTCGTATTTGGAGCTGGGTACAAACACTGGCAGGTCCATTTCTATTTGTCATGTTTTCATTAGCTCTCAAAAACAAGCTCAAACGCGAATAGATTTACTTTCCGGATGATGAAGTGGGCACCACAGTGCCTCTGCAAAGGGGTGCCTCAGATAAGCGAGGTTGGCTTATGCTTTCGGCGGCTCGTCTTTCGGAATGATGAGGGCCTGTCCCACTTGACCGGAGAGTTGCTCAACCACCCGCTTAAGTCGTTCCTGTTCGTGGGGTGCTACGGTCAAGAATTCGACGCCGATACCATGAGATCCGGACCAGCGGACTGCCCCCCTGTTGACGTGGATCGGGGTAGGTTCGCCGGGCAGTTCAATGAGTAATTCCACCTGCATGCCGGTAAAGGGCCGGACGACGCTTTCCAACCGGCAGCCTTTCAGTGAGAGATCCTTCACGGAAGCGTTGTATCGAAGTTTATCTCTCTGAACCAACGTGCTCGGTATTGCAACCGGAAACCGTGGGAATTTGCGAACAACCATCGTGCATCCTTGTGTTGTGCGACTTGGGCTCCCAGACTGCTGAGCGCCGCCGTTGTGCTAATGAAGTACTAGGTAGCAGGCTATGTGGGGGGAGGCAACTTGTCAACGAAAAGACCGATCTGGACAGAACCGGCAGAGTTCAGAACTAACGGATGGTTGCGGGCTCCTTTATCTGGAACATCATCGAGGATAGCCCCAATAACCATAGTGTCGGTGGCTCCAATGGGGACGGTAAAAGGGCGAAGCATAAATTCCAGCGCCGCCAAATTGGAGTCCGAATCCAAGCCCGAGGCCGAAGGGATAGCCATAGGAGTAAGGACCATAGGAGTAAGGATAGGAATATGGGACCGGAACCATGCTCGTTGTGGGCCGCTCTGCAAGCTGACGTTGTAGGTCGCTTGTTGCCGTAGTTTGCCGATCGAGCTGGCTTTTGAGTTGGCTGACTGTCCCTTCTTGGGCTTGGAGTTTCCCTTCAAGCTCCGCTATTTTTTTCTGTTGCGCTTCCATGAAGGCGTTCACGCAACGGGTCTGGGCGTCTCCTGTGTAGTTCGAACATTCCCATGGTACTTGGAGAGTGTCGGCTCTGGACGGAAAGGGGAAGAGTACGAGGGCGGAACTTCCAATCCAAACTGATACTTGAAACAACCGATATCGGAAGGTCTCCACGTTCATGGCTGCCTTCTGTTTTGACTGTTAGAGAATATCATGAGAACGCTCGTTTGAACAGATTGCCTCAAGGCTTTCACGAGCGATCCTTCAAGGCATGGTCGAACGGTGTGTTTGATTTTTGATGTAGGGCACACCTACAATGCCACCGGCTAAACGACTGTAACGATGAGCCGGGTGCATGTCTGCGCGACGTCTCTCCAATAAGAAAAAACCTGCCAAGGCGATTCTGCCGGATCTTTCTGCTAAGCGTCGATTTCAGCGGCGATTGTTAAAGTGGTATGGGGAGTATGGCCGGGATTTACCTTGGCGGAAAACATCCGACCCTTATCATATTCTCGTCTCGGAGGTGATGCTTCAGCAAACTCAAGTTGATCGGGTGGTCCCCAAGTACCACGAGTTTCTGGAACGTTATCCAAGTTTCGAGGTCTTGGCGGAATCTCCGGTCGCCGACGTCAAGAAGACGTGGTATCCCCTTGGGTATAACATTCGTCCGGAACGGCTGCATGGAATCGCTTGCGAAACAGTGGAACGGTACGGAGGGAAATTGCCCAATGACGCAGACGAGTTACTCTCATTCAAAGGGATCGGCCGATATACTGCGGGGGCTATTCGCTCCTTCGCGTTCAACGAAGATGCGCCCATCTTGGATACGAATGTGATCCGTGTCTTACACAGGGTGTTTGTCGCGGAGGGTGATCCCAAGACACAGAAGATGATGCTATGGGAATTATCGGAAACCTTGATCCCGCGGGGGAAAGGATATGACTTCAATCAGGCTATGATGGACTTTGGGGCGATGGTATGCACCGCTCGTGATCCCTATTGTCTCCTGTGTCCGATGAAGTCGTTCTGTAAAACGTATCCGTTCAGTCCGGGGACGCGCGAGCGGTAGTAGACTGATCATGCAAGTCATCGAAGTAGCGGCAGGGCTTATTCACCGTGACGGTCGCTATTTGATCGCCCGTCGAAAACCCGGTGCTCACTTAGCCGGTTTCTGGGAATTCCCCGGAGGAAAACGCGAAACAGGCGAATCGTTGACGGAGTGTTTGCAACGGGAGCTGTTCGAAGAGCTAAGCATTCGCGTCGACCTCCCTATTCCGTATCGAATCATTCGGCATGATTATCGGGATAGAATCATAGAATTGCACTTTTTTCGATGTGCCATTGAACAAGGGGAACCGATGCCTATCGGCTGTGAAGAAATCCGATGGGTATATCCCGAAGATCTCACACGGTTTACGTTTCCGCCGGCAGACTACGCGGTGATCGAAGCTTTACGGCGCGATGCGTTCGGAGTTTCACGATGAAGGTCGTGCTCGACATTGAAACCGTCCAGGCTACACGCGATGAATGGGCTCGTCTATTGGGGAAGCCGCCGGCAAACGAAGCTCTTTATCCGGCAGAAGGTAACTTCGATCTCTTTGCCGCAGGTGCCGCCGAAGAACAGCGCCGTGTGGACGATGAGTCGTATGCCAAGTCGGCATTCGATGGGACGTTCAGCCGCATCGTCTGCATCGGCCTGCTGGAATTTTCCGATCAAATGGAAGCGCGCAGCGCAGTCGCCTGGTTCGGGACGAACGAGCGTGAGCTGCTCCGCCAATTTTGGGCGAGACTGGCCCAGGACCGCCCTGCCTTGTTCATCACGCATAATGGGCTTGGTTTCGATCTTCCCTTCATCAAGAAGCGGTCGATCATCAATCAAGTGAAACCCAGCCTCGACATCAATCTCGCAAAATTCCGTACCGAACCGGTCTATGACACGATGGCCATCTGGAGTAATTGGGATACGAGGGGTTGGGTCAAACTCGACGTATTGGCCCGCGCATTACAAGTCGATACGAAGTCGGGCAGTGGGGAGCAAGTCGCGGAAATGTGGGAAAGGAGGCAAGGTCGTGAGCTTGCACAGTACTGTCTGCAAGATACTTATGTGACCTATGCCTGCTACTGTCGCATGAACTTTCGTCAGCCTCTGTCCAGGGAAGTCGTCCTGCTGCAGCCTGAGTGTTACGATGTCGGATGATCGATCAGTCGATCAACGGATCGGATACGCTTCCGCCGATTTCTTTTTTGGAATTGAGCGGGAGGCTGCCTTGCTGGCCTTCAAGGATTTGACTTCTTCCGTTCGTTGACGGAGCTCTTTCTTCATCCACGTTGTTTCCTTTTTCAGCATCGCGATCTCAGAGTCCTTGCGCTTGTTGGCCTCGCGCGCTTCCCGAAGCTCATCGAGTTTCCTGTTGAGCAGTTCATCGGTGCTCAATTGAGAAGTTCCCGAATCAGTCCGACTTGGAGTTTGAAACTCTTGAGGGCCCAACATCGAATCTTCCTGCGACGAGGCAATTTTCACAGTTGAAACGCTCGGTGCCGGCATCGTGGTTGGTGCGACCGGCACGGCCTGAGACGCGGAAACCGGCATGGGCTTTGAGGTCCCTACCGCAGGGGGCGAACCAGGCATCGATCCTTTGGCGAGGGCTTGATAGTCGATTACCATCGTCATCGCTTCGCTTCCCAGAGCGACGAAGGAAGGAGCCTTTTCAAGACGAGCGGCGGAACTAGGACTGAACCCCACGGCCTTCCCGGTTTGAGAAGGCGCAATGCTTAGGTAGATCGATCCTTTATGCATATAGAGGGTGCCCGCTGTGGGTTCAGCGCCTGACCCTGCCGATGGAGACACCTTGAAACCGACAATCTGCTCCGGTTTCGCTTGCGATAAGCCTTTGGCTAGCAGGGGAGCAAGAAACTCGGCGTCTTCATCGCTGAATACTCTCATCGGCTTGCTGCCACCGGCGGGCATGTTGCCGGACATTTTCTGAACGTCGTCGATCACAGCGCCTTTGACTATTTTCAGCATCGTCATCTGGTCGATGGCGGCTGGATGGCTGGCTTCGAATGACCAATCGGCGATTTCCTTGAGATAGACCGATCCTTTTGCATTTTTATAAAGCTTTGCCTCTCCGGAAAACATCGAGCATCCGGCCACTATGAGGCTGAGGGACATCAATGCACCGACATATTGGGAGCCTCGGACATTGGAATATGCATGCATATGGAATCTCCTCACATGGTCTTGTGGCCGAAGTAGCTTGTTATTGACGAAAGATATGAATCCTATTGGAGTTCGGATGCCGACCTACCAAATACCTAGCGCCATGAGAATTATGCCGATCGCCAACCATCCGACTACTCCGACCGAAATGATTGTTTCGAGTGTGATGCCGGTATCGGACGAGTTTGGATTGGATTTTGACTCTGAGTCGGCGGACTTCATAACGAGAAGCGAAATCTCTCATTGCCGAACAGATGACGCTGAACATTAAGCAAGGTTCATGCCTTATCATTTTTGAAGTGACGGGTTGTATTGTCGTTCAAGGCCGGGATGAAGATTTTTAGAGGTTCTAATAGAGCGCAAAGTCAGAAGATCAGGACTGATGACCGAATCAATAAGAGAGTATTTAAGGAATTCATAAGGTTTAGCATCAAAGGATTCATGGAGCGAAAGGAAAGGGGCTCGGACCGTTTTCAGCGAGTTCAGTCAGACGTGAGGCGAAGTAAGAAGGAATACAGAAAAGAAATGACCGTGGAACCGCCAGAACATGGCCAATGGAGTCGGTCAAAAAATGCTCATTTCAACCGTTGGGTGTGCAGAATTGTTCCATGTGGTGAGATGGCTGTTTCATGAATGCTACATAGATAGCAGTGATCTCACTTCCCATAGAGTGTCGCGGCAGAGGCGTCAAAGATATGTTTTGTAGTCAGAGTGCCTGGTCTAAAATCGCCGGTGCTCTTATCCCATACGACCGTGATATTCCCGTCCGTCTTTCCCATTGCCTGGGTTGATGACCGAGTCGCGTCACTTTCGATCAGGATTTCCATGTCTTTTCCGATGTATCGGCGGTTGTGCTCCAAGGTAATGCGGCGCTGAGTTTCTACGAGTTGGGCGACGCGCATGCCCTTGACTCGATCAGGGATATCGTCGGCATACTTTCTCGCCGCGATCGTATGCTTCCGCTCCGAATATTTGAAGATATAGGCTGAGTCGAACTGGACTTGTTCCACCATCCGATAGGTGGCTTGAAAGTCCTCATCCGACTCGGAACAAAAACCGCAAATAATATCCGTGGTGAGGACGACACCGGGGATGGTGTGCCTAATGCGATCAACAAGTGCCAAATACTCCGCTCCCGTATAGGTTCGTCCCATCAGTTCGAGGATGCGATCGTTCCCTGCCTGAAGAGGAAGATGAATGTGTTTGCAGACATTGGGGTGTGTGGCAATAGCCTCGATGAGTGCGGCGGGAAAGTCTTTAGGGTGCGGAGAGGTAAACCGGACTCGATCGATTCCTGCTGTATCCGCCACGGCGCTGATCAGTCTGGCGAAGTCCCATTCTTCATAGCGGTACGAATTGACGTTCTGACCGAGCAATGTGATCTGCCTGAACCCTCGGGCGGAAGCGTCGCGAGCTTCAAGCAGAATGGACTTCGGATCACGCGACCGTTCACGCCCTCTGGTATAGGGGACGACACAGAAGGAGCAGAAGTTATCGCAGCCTCGCATCACGGTAATCCACGCGTTTACCCCGCTGTCGCGGTCCGGCATGATCCCTTCATAGGTTTCATACTCCGACAGATCGAGGGCAAACCCTTTCTGGGAGAGGCCCTGTTCTTGGGATTCGAGCGCGGTCGTCAGCAACGACGGAAGTTGACGGTACGCATCCGGGCCGGCCAACACATCGATGAGCGGTTCTTTTTCCGCCAGCGCGCTTTTCAGATTCTGGGCCATACAACCGAGGACGCCGACGACGAGTGGGCGCTGATTTTTCAGTGTTCTCAACTCAGAGAGATGGGCGTAGATCTTATTGTGCGCATTCTCTCTGATGGCGCAGGTGTTGACCAATACGACGTCGGCCCGTTCACGGTCCTCTGTAAAAACAAACCCTTCTTGTTTCAGCATCGAACGAACGAGTTCGCTGTCGGACTCGTTCATCTGACAGCCGAAGGTTTCAATGTGGACGTGAGGAAAGGGTTTCACTCTCATATCACCCCCATTGAAGAAGGCGTGGGATGCGCCGAGGCGATGTGGCCAAAAGCACAGCGGTCAGTTGCCGCTGTGATCGTGACGGGCAGGATTCGATTCTGGAAATCTCCGGAGTCGGTGATGCTCACTCGTGTAAAGTTCGGAGTCGTGCCGAAACGATAGGCGTTTTGACGCCCGCTTTCAAACAAGACCGAGACCGTACTCCCGATTTGCCTGTTGTGGAAGGCGAGCCGTTTGGCACGATCGAGAGCCAGGAGAAGATCGGCTCGTTTCTTCATCGATGCGGACGGGATCCGCTGCTTCAGGCGCATTGCAGCCGTCCCAGGGCGAGGTGAGTAGGGAAACACATGGAGATAGGAAAAGGGAAGATCGGTGGCGACGGCCAGCGTATTCTGAAACGCTGTCTCACTCTCCCCAGGAAATCCTACCAGAAGATCAGTTCCAAGACCGAGGTCGGGAATATTTACGAGAGCCCTTTCGATCAGTTTGATATAGCTCTTGATCGTATGGCGTCGATTCATGGCCTGCAAAATCTGATCGTCCCCGCTTTGCAAGGGGATGTGAAGATAGGGACAGAGTTTCTTCGACGAGGCGATCAGATCAAGCAGTTCTTCGCCGACTGTCGTGGGCTCGATTGAGGAGATGCGGATGCGTTCGAAGTCGGCCGCTTGGTCGAGCCAACGAAGCAACGAACAAAAGTCTCGGCCCTGATACGCATACTGGCCGACGTTCACTCCGGTCAGCACGACTTCCCGGTATCCTCGAGCGGCTAAGACTTCAACTTCACGCTGGATGTCATCAAACGTTCTGCTTCGCTCATGGCCTCGCGCAAACGGAATAATGCAGAAACTGCACATCGCGCTGCAGCCGTCCTGTACTTTGAGTAATGCACGAGTGGAGTCCGATTCTGCGAAGTGCGGCAGATCGAAGTTTCCGCGCGCAATCGTTTTCGTATGTTGAACTTCCGCGACGGATCGTTTCCGTAGCTCGTGGGGGGAAGGAAGGTAGGCCGGCAGGTCGAGCTTGTACTGGTGTCCCACAATGAGATCGATCCCGGCCTGCTGCTTGAGGCTCTCCATTCCCGTCTGGGCATAGCACCCTGTTACGGCGACAAAAGCATGGGGAGAGTGTTTCAGAGTCTTTCGGATCACATATCGCGACGTCCGCTCGGCATCATCGGTCACGGCGCAGGTATTGAGCACAAGGAGGTCGGTCGGTTGGCCGAACTCGACAAGCTCAAATCCCTTGCGCCTAAGTCCTTCCCCAAGGATCGAGGTTTCGGCTTGATTCAGTCGGCAGCCGAGCGTATGTAGAGATGCACGGGTCGTCGCCATAGCATCGGCATTATAGGGAGGGTATGCGTATTCCGGCAAGGTTGCCTTGATGTCAATGGTCAAGCCATTGTCCGGTACTTACAGAAAGACGCGGATCGAATTCTCGCCATCGGGGTGAGCGTGAAGGCTATGCCTGTGCCCATTCTCTTGATTGTTCTTACCTGCCTGCTCTGGAACCATCCTGTGACCGGTTGGAGCGCAGATGCGCTTCCTGCCGAGCCCGATCTCAATACTCGCGTCGATGAACTGTATGACCATGAGGCCCGTCTCTTTATCATGTTGTATTCCCTTAGCGGAAACGGCAAAGTGGACTATGTCACGGCCCGGCTGGTTCAGGAGTATTCTCGCAGTATCTATGGCAATCCCATCTACCAGACGGAAGCCCAACCGCTGTTCTATTGGTGGAACCACATCATGTGGAACGATCCGGAGCAGGACGGGGTCAACGGCAACGAAAAGGTTTACCAAGAAAATACCGACTTCGATATCTCGCGATACAAGCCCTGTTTGTTCAACGGACAGCCCTGTTAGTTTCTGCGCCGGCCGGTGAGGCCGGTCCCGCATGTTTTGTGATTCTGCTGAACAGCCCTCGGAGGCGATGGTATTCTCCCTTGCAGCGGGAGACCGCTTTGCTATGGTGCAAGGCGTGACTGATTGGACTCACGTTCGTATGAAAGAGTCTCCGTGAAACAAGGGGCTTTCGATCTCGCCGGCCTCGTGAATCGGCGCATCCTCGTGATGTTACCGTTGGGTTTTGTGTCCGGCCTCCCGCTTGCGCTCACGTCCGGGACCTTACAGGCCTGGCTCACAGTCGAAGGAGTCGATCTCAAGACCATCGGCATTTTCACGCTGGTCGGCCTTCCTTATACGCTCAAGTTCCTCTGGGCTCCTGTGATGGATCGCGTGGTCCCGCCCTGGTTGGGGCGGCGTCGCGGCTGGATGGTCGTGACGCAACTCTGTGTGGCGGTCGGCCTGGCGCTCATGGCCGTGACCAATCCAAAGCTTCACCCTGGATGGCTCGCGGCCTATGCTCTGCTGGTCGCATTTCTTGCCGCGTCTCTGGACATTGTCTTCGATGCCTATCGAACGGATACGCTCCATCCACATGAACGTGGGTTGGGCGCGGCCGTGTGGGTCAATGGCTATCGAATCGCGCTCTTGGCCTCCGGGGCCGGTGCACTGGCGCTTGCGGATTATATCGGTTGGCAGATGACCTATCTGGCGATGGCGGCAGTCATGGTTGCAGGGGTAATCTTCGTCTTGGTCAGTCCTGATCCTACGTTCGTCGCCAATGCGCCAAAGAGTCTGAAGGAAGCGGTCGGTGCACCGTTGGCGGAATTCTTTGGTCGGCCTCACGCGGTGGGCTTCTTGGCCGTGATTGTGCTGTACAAGCTTGGCGATGCCTTTGCGTCGGCGCTCCAAACGGCGTTCCTGATCGGAGGGTTGGGCTTTTCTGCGACGGAGGTAGGCACTGTGAAGGGGCTAGGGGTTTTTGCCACATTGCTCGGTGCCTTTGTCGGCGGACTCTTGATGACCAGGTCCGGACTTGTGCGGTCGTTGTTGATCTTCGGTGTCTTGCAGGCAATCTCAAACCTCGGTTTTGTCGCATTGGCCGCGGCCGGCAAGAATTCAGCGGCCCTCACGGCGGTGATCGTGATTGAAAATGTGACGGGAGGAATGGGTACCGCTGCATTCGTCGCGTTGGTGATGTCGCTCTGCGATCCCCGGTATACGGCGACTCAGTTCGCGCTGCTGTCTTCGTTAGAGGCGTTGGGAAGGGTGTTTGCAGGTCGTCCATCGGCGGATGTCGTGACTCTGGTCGGATGGACACAGTTTTTTGTCTTGACCGTGGTGGTCGCGTTGCCGGGTCTTTGGGCGGTTTGGCGCGTCCGGCGTTTTCTCGAGCCGGAACAGAGGACGGTCGTTCGCACCCCTCTCACAGAGTCGGCAGCCTCGCCGGTTTCCGAACGGCTATGAGGACAATCGTCGTTGAAGGAAGAGCACGAAGAGCATCAGAGTGGCAGCGGAGCCAGCACGAACGGCGACAGTCATAACCAGCATTATTGCCGCGCACACTCGCTTGGTCGATCATCCAAACACAAACAAAAAGCCAGACCGATAGACTGCATAGTTCAATATGTCCATTGGGTCGTGTGAATCTTCAGTTCACTCGTGCTTTCCAAAGGGCCTTGGAGGAGGGGAAATTCCTAGCAGCAGCCGTTTCTATCGTCTCATCAGAATGAGAGCAAAATTTCTGAGAAAGTCATGAGTCTTCTTCGTTTAAGTGTGGTCGTTGTTGCGCTTGCGTGTGCGATCGGTCTGGTTTTATCGAACCCGACCATGGAGGACTATTTGCGTTTTGTCGAACAGGAATTGAGCAAAGCGATAGACCGAATGGACCGGGGTACACCGACTCGAGAACAACAATTTATTCGGCAGGTGTTTCAGTCGCAAAGTAGAAAGCTTCTCGAATCCATCGTGAGGCCGAATACCGCGCGACAGAACTGGGGAATTGCGAGCCGGTATGAGACCCAGGTGGCGGATACGAAAGTCATCGTTCTCGGTCTCGGTGGTCGGTTCATTCCCCTTCAAGGTGTCGAGGAAGCGACGTTGAAGATCGGACGAATGGCCTTCTAAAAAGAAAAAGGGCCAGGGTAATTTGGAGGGGCCTCAATCCAGCGGTTATTTCTGTGGATAACCTCGTTGATAAGCGACTAGAATCGGCTATGAGATTCGCATTGCGACTATTCACAGCCTTTCCTCTCATTTCCCAAAGATCCACAATACTTGGTGTTGACAAAAATTCATGATAGCTATATGTAGCTATCCATTGAAGTTAAACGAGTTCTATGTGCCAGGATGGCATCTAAATCAAAGCATGGTCACAGTTCTTTTCCTCTCTTAGGAGGTCTACCGTGAAAATTGATCGAAGATTTACCCGTCGCGGGCAGAATCCCTACGAGGGGATCACATTTGTGAAGCGTTCGTCGGAGATTCGGAATCCCGACGGGTCCATCGTATTTAAACTCGAAAATATCGACGTCCCGGAGGCATGGTCCCAGCTTGCCGTCGACATATTGGCCCAGAAATATTTCCGGAAGGCCGGAGTTCCGCAGCGGGATCAGAATGGGCAGCCGGTCATCGATCTCGATGGCAAGCCGGTGTTGGGCGGCGAGCGAGATGCCCGTCAAGTCTTCGAGCGCATGGCCGGGTGTTGGACTCATTGGGGCAAGTCCTATGGGTATTTCAAGACGCAGGAAGATGCCGAGTCTTTTCATGATGAAATGTGCTGCATGTTGGCGCACCAGATGGCCGCGCCGAACTCTCCTCAGTGGTTCAATACAGGCCTTCATTATGCCTATGGGTTATCGGGACCTGCACAAGGGCATTATTATGTCGACCCCCAGACTCGCGAAGTTCTGAAAGCCACTAATGCCTTCGAACATCCTCAGCCTCATGCCTGTTTCATTCAATCAATCGAGGATGATTTGGTGAATGAAAACGGGATCATGGATCTGTGGGTTCGGGAGGCGCGGTTGTTCAAATATGGCTCCGGGACCGGGACTAATTTTTCGAAACTGCGTGGGGATGGCGAAGGGCTTTCCGGCGGCGGGAGGTCTTCGGGTCTTATGTCCTTCCTGAAAATCGGGGATCGAGCCGCCGGAGCGATCAAGTCCGGAGGGACGACGCGCCGTGCCGCCAAGATGGTCTGTTTGGACCTCGATCATCCGGATATCGAAGAATTCATCGATTGGAAGGTCATCGAGGAACAAAAAGTCGCGGCGATGGTGACGGGCTCAAAGATTTGTGCCCAGCGCCTCAATGCTGTGCTGAAAGCGTGTCATACGGTCGATGGCCAGGGCGTTCTCAGGCTGGATCTCGATCCGAAGACCAATTCGGTCTTGCGTGGGGCCCTGACATCGGCCCGCCGGGATATGGTGCCCGAGGCGTATATCCAACGAATGTTTTCCTATGCGCAGCAAGGCTTCACGCACTTTCTGTTTCACGAGTATGACACGAATTGGGACGGTAAGGCCTACCAGACCGTCTCCGGCCAAAATTCGAACAACAGCGTCAGGATTCCCAATGAGTTTTTTGCCGCGCTCGAAACAGACGGCGATTGGCATCTCAAACGTCGAACGAACGGGAAAGTCTGTAAGACCGTCAAGGCGCGGGAGCTGTGGGACCGGATCGCTTGGGCGGCCTGGATTTGTGCCGATCCGGGGACTCAGTACGATACCATCATCAATGAGTGGCATACGTGTCCGGAAGACGGTCGCATCAACGCATCGAACCCCTGTTCCGAATACATGTTTTTGGATGATACGGCCTGTAATCTCGCCTCTCTCAATCTCACGAAGTTTTACACCGCAGACGGGCAGTTCGAACTGGAACATTTCCGCCATGCCGTTCGGTTGTGGACAATCGCATTGGAGATCAGCGTGTTGATGGCCTCCTTCCCGAGCCGCTCCATCGCTGAAAAGAGCTATCAGTTCCGGACGCTCGGGTTAGGTTACGCGAATTTGGGGACCGTGCTCATGCGACAAGGAATCCCTTACGATTCGCCCAAGGCCTTGACGATTTGTGGAGCCATCACGGCCATCATGACCGGGGAAGCATATGGGACATCGGCTGAAATGGCTGCCGAATTGTCGCCCTTCCCGGGGTACGCAAAAAATCGAGAGCACATGCTGCGTGTCATCCGGAATCACCGTCGGGCTGCTTACCAGGTGTCTCATGTGGAATATGAAGGTCTGACGATCGCTCCGGCGGGAATCCGCCCCGAGCATTGTCCTCCCGACATGCTCCTCGCTGCCAGACGAGCCTGGGACCATGCGCTTGAATTAGGGACGGCGTACGGGTATCGCAATGCACAAGTGACCGTCATCGCTCCGACCGGCACAATTGGGTTGGTCATGGACTGTGATACCACGGGGATTGAACCGGACTTTGCTCTGGTGAAGTTTAAGAAATTGGCCGGTGGAGGGTACTTCAAGATCATCAATCAAAGCTTGCCGGTTGCGCTGGCCCACCTCGGCTATACGGACCAACAAACACAGGATATCGTCCGTTACTGTGTCGGTGCCCAGACGCTCAAGGGCGCGCCGTTCATCAATCACGACACGTTGCGTCAAAAGGGATTCGACGATGCAGCCCTGGGTCGTTTGGAGAACAATTTGGGGCAAGCGTTCGAAATTCAGTTCGCCTTCAATAAGTTTACGCTGGGAGACGCGTTCTGCGTCGAAAAGCTTGGCTTGACCGAGACCCAACTGAATGAAACGAACTTCAACATGCTGAAGACGCTCGGGTTTACGCAAGAAGAAATCGCTACCGCAAACGATTTCTGCTGCGGGACGATGACGGTGGAAGGCGCGCCGCATTTGAAGGCCGAACATCTTGCGGTATTCGACTGTGCCAATCGGTGCGGCCGAATCGGGCAACGCTCCATCGCCGTTGACGCGCATATCCGCATGATGGCCGCGGCACAGCCGTTCATCAGCGGCGCGATCAGCAAGACCATCAACATGCCGGCCGATGCCACGCTCGAAGACGTCAAGGCCGCCTATTTGCTGGCTTGGAAGAGCATGGTCAAAGCGGTCGCACTGTATCGTGACGGGTCCAAGCTGAGTCAGCCATTGAGTGCCTCGACGGATAGTGGAAAGGCTGTGGAGGCAACCACCGGCGTGATGGAGCTGGCGGAGAAAGTCACCGAACGGGTGCTCGTTCGATACCTCGCCAAGCGACGCCCGCTGCCGAGTCGACGAAGCGGATACACCCAAAAGGCAATTGTCGGAGGACATAAGCTCTACCTGCGCACCGGTGAATACGAGGACGGGACGGTCGGGGAAATCTTTTTGGACATGCACAAGGAAGGGGCGGCGTTTAGGAGCCTCATGAATTGTTTTGCGATCGCGATCTCTCTTGGACTTCAGCACGGCGTGCCGTTGGAAGAATTCGTCGAGGCGTTTGTCTTTACCCGGTTTGAGCCGAACGGTCCCGTCAAATTGAACGATCGAATCAAAATGTCTACTTCGATCATCGATTACATCTTCCGTGAATTGGCCGTGACATATCTCGATCGGTATGATCTCGCGCAGGTGAACGAGGAAGATCTACGCATGGATTCCGTGAAAAAAGACAATATGGATCCCGAATGCTTCGATGAAGAAGCGGACCTTGATGCGCTGGCTAAATCGTCCGTTATTACGGAACATCTTCCCATCCGTCGGAACGGCGGAAAAAGAAATGGTCACGGAAACGGACACGGTGTTGCCAGACAAGTGGAAATCATGCGTGAAACGCTCACACTGACGGAGGTTCAAAACGCTAAAGAGGCCAAAGTGAAAGGCTACGAAGGCGACCCCTGCCAAGAATGCAAGCAATTCACGATGGTCCGCAACGGCACCTGTCTCAAATGTGTGACGTGCGGCGCAACGAGTGGATGCTCATAATGCTGTTTATAAGAGGAGATTGAGGATGGAAAGCAAGCGGCCGTTGTCGTGTCTCTGGTGTGGAAAACGGCGGTTCCCGCGAGTTCGATCGGGTGTCCCAGTCTTATTTTCGTTACGGTTACGGGCTCGAAAACTTTGTGTGAGACCGGCATCTTCTCGCATCATGGTTCATCATTACGGGTCTTGGTCTCCGTTGCGAGCCACTCGCTCAGCACGGCGAAAAAAGTTTTGACGCCGGACAGACACAAGGAGTACTGATATGCCGACTACGACGCAGCTTGTCATCAGCGGTCAGAGTAAGCCGGGCGCTCTTGCCAAAGTGACGGCGGTTCTCGGTGAAGCCGGGGTCAATATCAAGGCTTTCTCCGCTCCGGAAGTGATGGGTACGGGTAAGTTGCGTCTGCTGGTCGCGGATCTGGAACGTGCTCGTGCGGCCCTTAAGGCGGCGAAGATTAAGTTCGGCGAAGAAACCGCGCTCCTACTGAGTCTCGAAAATAAGCCTGGTGCGTTAAGGAAAGTGGCAGATACCTTGATGAAGAGCCGGATCAACATCAAGTGCGGCTACTGCACGCCTTCACGGGAGGGGAAGCGGGCGATCGTCGTTCTGACCGTTTCCAACACCGACAAAGCATTGGCCATTCTACGCAATCAGTCGCTCGACGAGTTTTGATCGATACGGCTGATGCCGTCCACGAAACCTACGCCTCTGTTCATCATTGTGATTGGAGTGGGCGCCTTTATCTACGATGGCTGCACCACAGCTCCCCCACCTATTGATCGCTTCCCCGGGTATCCGATTGGATTTGTAGAACGAGGGATGGCCTCCTGGTATGGCCCTGGTTTTCATGGGAACAAGACAGCTAACGGGGAGCGGTACGACATGCACAAACTGACGGCGGCTCATCGGACGCTGCCGCTTGGGTCCGTTGCAGTTGTTCATTCGTTGACCTCGGGTCGCCATGTTACGGTCAGGATTAATGATCGCGGGCCGTTCGCGAGGGGAAGAATTTTGGACCTTTCGTTGGCCGGTGCTCAGGCACTTGGGATGGTCGGCAACGGAACCGACCGGGTCGAACTTCGAGTGGTTGACTATAATTCTCGACCCGAAGGGATGGGGGTACTACGGGTTCAAGTCGGCGCCTTCGCGGACCTTCAGAATGCTCGGGCGCTGTTTGCACAAGTCCAACGGGAGTTTCCCGATGGGCGTATCATTCAGGTGGATTTCGCGGAAGGGCGTCGTTATCGAGTTCAAATCGGTCGATTCTTGACCGAGCCGGAAGCTCAGCTGGCTGTGGTTCGTCTCGATCATATATTCAGCCTCCAATCGTTTGTTGTTCGGGATGATGGCTGAACACTGGAGAGGCAACGGGACTCTCCGAGCAGCCAACTCGGAACCAGTTGATTTTTAAGTGAGATTTTTCGAATTACTTGCTTGTGTTTGATCCATATGATAGATGTATCAGCTGTGAACTCTATTCGAAGCGGTTCGGTCATCGTAATCTTACGATCCTCTGAAGGGTGGGCCAAGAGGTATCCTCTGGGAGACGCCCGGCTTCTCATCAGGCCAGCCACACTGGTCCAACGTCCCTAATCATACGACTGCTATGGAAATCCTCATCCTTTTAGGATTGATCGGGTTATCCGCTATTATTTCAACGGCCGAGATCGGTTTCTTCTCGGTCAACGAAACACGACTGAAAGCATTGGCGCAGAACGGCAGTAAACGGGCAGCCAAAGCTCTTCAATTGAGGAGCGACCCTCAAAAGCTTCTCTCGACCATTCTCGTAGGTGATCGCCTCGTCAGTACTGCGACACCGATGTTCGCCACCTTCATCACATTGAATGCCTATGGGGGTAAGAGTGCGTTTGAAGAAGCGATCGCGGTCATGATCGGTATCCTGACCTTTGTTCTCTTGGTGTCAGTGGATGTCATCCCAAAGACTCTGGCGGCAAAGTTCTCTGTACCCGTGACGCTGAACATGGCTTACCCTATCTATTGGGTTCAGGTCATGTTGAGGCCTCTTCTTTTTCTGATCGTTCCTCTGATCTACAGTTTGACGGGAGGAAAGGGATTGACGCTTCCCTTGGTGACGGAGGAAGAGCTGAAGATCATGTTGGACCAAGGAGGGAAGGCGGGAGAATTAGAATCCGAAGAAGTCAAAATGATCAAGAACGTGTTTCAGTTAAAAGATATAACGGCGGAAGATGCAATGACGCCGCGCATCTACGTGTTTTCTCTCGACGGGAACCTTCGACTCAAGGAGGCACAGGAGCTGCTCTATAATTCTAAGTATTCCAGAATTCCGCTTTATGACGGGATGCTCGACAACATAACGGGGATTCTCTACAAGACGAAGGCGTTGACCGAGTTGGCCAAAGGAAGAACTGATTTGCGTCTTCGGGATATCGCCCATCCTCCGCTCTTCGTCCCGGCCGGTAAAACGGCCGATGATTTGATGAAGCAGTTCCAACAGGACAAGCGGCATATGGGAGTCGTCGTCAATGAATTCGGTGGCGTCATGGGATTGGTGACACTCGAAGACCTTCTCGAGGAAGTCGTAGGTGAGATCGTCGATGAAACGGATATTACTGAAGAACTCATCAAACGCATCGGAAAGAACCAAATTCTGGTCCACGGACGGACGGAAGTTCGAAAGGTGAACGACTTCCTAAAGGTCGAGCTCGGGGATGAAGCTTTGACTATCGGAGGGTTGATCCAGGAAAACCTCGGGCGTATCCCTCAGGCAGGAGAAGAACTCCGCATAGAGAATTGTCGTCTGGTGGTCCATGAGGCGGATCCTCGCTCGATACGAAGCGTGCAAATTTTCAAGGACGAAAAGGTCCCTGTTCCGGTCGAAGCCTCGGTGTGACTAGCCTTCCTTCTGTTGCTCTATCAAGTCTAGGAAAGCCTTTTCGTCAAGGACCGTCACCTCTAACTTCTGAGCCTGATCGAGTTTGGAGCCAGGATCTGTGCCGGTTACGACATAGTCCGTCTTCTTGCTGACACTGGATGACACCGTGCCGCCAAACCGTTCGACCAACGCTTTGGCTTCATCCCTCGTCAGCCTCTCTAATCCACCGGTAAACACGAAGCTCTTCCTTGAGAAGGGCAAAGCTGCCCCGCTTTGAAGTGAGGGTGGGCCTATGATCGAAAAGCCCAATTTAAGCAGTTGGTCGATGACTTGTCGGTTCGAACTTTCTCGGAAGTAGGAGACCAAGCTCTCAGAAATTTCCGGACCAATTTCCCTCACTTCCAGAAAGCGGTCGCTGTCAGCCGCCATAATGGCATCGAGAGAACCAAACTCTTTCGCGAGCACTTTAGCGATGTGCTGCCCTACCTGGCGGATTCCCAGCCCCATCAAAAATCGATCGAGAGGAACCGTTTTACTTCGAGCGAGGGCATCAAGGAGGAGGGTTGAGGATCGTTCCGCGAACCCTTCAAGCTCAAGAAGTTGTTCAGGCCTTAGCCGATAGAGGTCGGATAGATCTTTCACGAGGCCGTGGTCGATTAATTGTGCAACCGTTTTCTTACCCAGTCCGTCGATATTGAGAGCGGCCTTCGATGCGAAGTGTTCAATGGCACCCTTCAGTTGGGCCGGACAGGCGGCTTGACCTGTGCAGTAGAAGTAGGCACCTTCTCTCGCTACGGCAGAACCGCATATCGGACAGTGATGCGGCATTTGGAAAGGGTCTGACCTGACTTCATTCGAGAGAGGGATACGTTCAGCGATCGCTGGAATGACATCCCCCGCGCGCTCGACTCGAACCGTGTCGCCTATGCGGATGTCCTTTCTCGCCACTTCATCGGCATTGTGGAGGGTTGCTCGGCTGATGGTGACTCCACCCACTTCCACTGGTTTCAATAGAGCGAGAGGGGTCAGGGTCCCGGTTCGGCCGACCGAGATGGCAATGTCCTGCACCTCTGTGATTTCCTTCCGAGGAGGAAATTTGAAGGCGATGGCCCAACGAGGACTTCTGGATTTCATTCCCAGTCGAGCTTGCCAATCCGAGCGATCAACTTTCACCACGACCCCATCAATTTCATAAGGAAGGTTATCGCGCTGCTCTTCCGTTTTCCGGTGAAACGCCAAGACCTGATCGATGGTTCCACACCGTCGGCGAAGGTGAGGGACCGGAAGTCCGCATAGAGCCAACATCTCCAGTTCAGCCCAGTGCGACGGAGGAGGGGTTCCGGTCATCGACATCACTTCGTAGCAGGTGACGACAAGCGGGCGAGAGGCGGTAATTTGCGAGTCAAGTTGCCGAAGAGAACCGGCGGCGGCGTTCCGCGGGTTTGCGAAAACGTCGCCCCCTCGTTCCGTCATTCGCCGGTTGAGCGCATGAAAGTCGGAGAGACGCATGTATACTTCTCCCCGCACGGCCAGATGATCGGGGTAAGCACCGATCTGCAACTGGAGCGGTAACGATCGAATCGTGCGGAGATTAATAGTGATATCCTCCCCGACAGTTCCATCACCACGGGTTGAACCGCGAACAAATGCCCCGTGATCGAAGACCATTTCAATCGACAGACCGTCGAATTTTGGCTCGACTGTGTACTCGACTTGATCCGTGCCCAGCTCTCGTTTCATCCGCTGGTCGAAGGCCAGGACCTCCTCGGGATTCACCAACGAATCAAGGCTCAACATGGGCCGTTCGTGCTGTATCTTGCCCAGTTCACCCAGCGGGGGGGCGCCGACGCGTTGGGTCGGAGAATCGGATGTGACCAGCTCAGGATACGCCCGTTCAAGTTCTACCAATTCTCGGAACAATCGATCATATTCTCCGTCGGAAATCTCGGGGTGGTCCTTGACATAATAGAGGTAGTCGTGATGCCTGATTTGGATCTTGAGTTGAGCGAGTCGCTCTTGCTCGGAGCGAGTGACTTTCGAAGAGGACGGAGAGTCGCCATAGAGGGAATTCTGTCGCATCGTTGCTCTCAACGAGGTGAAGCTTCGGCGATTATCTCTAGGGTGTCATGGCAGATGACGTTCGACATGAAAGGGAGAGAGATCCGAACCGTGCCGACGGTAGCATAGGGCCGCGAAACGGTCAAACCGGACAGTCTGGCTCTGCTTTGACTTTCGCATCAGTGGCCACTATTCTAAGCGTCTCTTCGCAGTTCTGAAGTCGCCAGAAAGCCCCGGCAAAGGAGGATGTATGCAGAAGGGAGAGCAGCAGGTCTGTGAGAGCGCGCGAAGGATCATTTCCTTAGGAATACTGCTCTGTAGCGGTTTGCTGGTAAGCGGGTGTGTCGTGTTAGAGGAAAAATACAATGCGGAAAAAGCGCGAAGCCTGAATTTTCAGCGTTTGTTGGCTCAGGAAGAAAAACGAACGGCTGAGCTGGACAGCGAAATCAGGCATACCAAGGCCGAACTGGCTGAATTTGAGGCGAGGAATCGTGAATTGTCTGCACAAGTGCAAGTGGCACGAGAGCAGATGGGGCGCCTCCAAGAAGAGACGGAAGCGATCAGGGAAGCGACCGTGCTGGAACGAAAAGCCTTGGAGGATATGCAGCGGAAGAGCCATTCTCCTTCCGTCAAACCGAAAAAAGCTGAACCGCCGAAAGCTGCTGCCGGCGGTCGCAGCGGAGGCAATCATTCAGGCAAGGGTATGGCGGCTGTGACGGAGTCGCCTTCTGCTTCGAAGGTACCGGAGGGAACGGTGCACGTTGTGAAGCCCGGAGAGACCCTCTTCAGCATCGGCAGGCGGTATGGAATTGAGGTCGATAAATTGAAGAAACTGAATAAACTGCCGGATGACATCGTCGAGATCGGACAAAAGCTTCTGGTGGGAGCGGAGTAAGCTGAACGACATGCAGGCCGTGACCTATTCACTTACTCTGGATGAATTTCGCTCGTACGCAAAGCAGGGCAATCTCATTCCGTTGTTCCGTGAAATCTTGGCGGACCATGATACGCCGGTCTCGGCCTTCGCCAAGATCGATCACGGTCCCTCGGCCTACCTGCTGGAGAGCATTCAAGGTGGCGAAAAGTGGGCCCGATATTCCTTTCTCGGAAGTGGATCCCCGCTCGTCATCTATGAGGATCGTGGCGATCTTTGTGTGAAGAAAGGTTCGGACCGCCGGCGGATCCCTAGCCGAGGTGCGCCGTTGGACCGTCTGAGGGAAATTTTGGACACATATCGCCCCGTCACAGTTCCGGATCTGCCTCGTTTCGTCGGAGGGGCCGTCGGTTACCTCGGATACGATATGGTGCGGACGTTCGAGGATCTTCCCTTTCGAAGAAAGGAGCACCTCGATATTCCGGACTTTGCGTTTTTATTGACCGAGACGCTGCTCATTTTCGACAACGTGTCGCAAAAGATCAAGGTCGTAGCCAATGCACATGTGCAGTCCCCGTCGGAAAGAGAGATTCGTTCGGCCTATCGTGACGCGACAGGCCGGATTGAAGCGATGATTGCCAGAATCCGTCGACCACTTCGACGTGTGAAGTCGAGGCGTAGACGATCGCCGATTCGTTTCACGGCCAACATGAGCAAGGCGGACTTTGAGAAGATCGTTTCTCGCGCTCAGGAATACATCAAGGCCGGAGATATCTTTCAGTGTGTCCTGTCGCAGCGCTGGGAAACGAATCTACAGGCCCATCCGTTTCAACTCTATCGGGCTCTGCGCCTCGTGAATCCCTCGCCGTACATGTATTATCTCCGGATTGGAGGGGTTGAGCTTGTGGGCTCGTCTCCCGAAATTCTCGTGCGGTGTGAAGATGGACTTGTTTCAGTACGTCCGATTGCCGGAACCAGACGGCGCGGCGCGACGACGGATGAGGATGCGGAATTGGAGCGCCGTCTTCTTGCCGATGCCAAGGAACGGGCCGAGCATATCATGTTGGTGGATCTCGGGCGTAATGATGTCGGCCGTGTGGCTGAAGGCGGTTCCGTCCACGTCGAGTCGTTGATGGATGTCGAGCGGTACTCGCACGTCATGCATATGGTTTCGAATGTCACGGGCAAGCTGTGTCCGAACAAGACGGTGTATGATGTGCTGAAGGCATGCTTTCCCGCCGGGACCGTGTCCGGTGCTCCCAAAATCAGAGCCATGGAAATCATTGAGGAACTTGAGCCGACCAGACGCGGGCCCTACGCCGGTGCTGTCGGCTACGTCGGGTTTTCGGGTAATATGGACATGTGCATCAATATCCGTACGGTCGTTGTGACACGCCGCCGTGCCTTCATCCAGGCCGGCGCCGGCATCGTCGCCGACTCGAATCCGGAACATGAGTACGAAGAAACGTGCAACAAATCCCGCGCCATGATGAAGGCGATCGAACTGGCGGAACAGGGACTGGAATAGAGAAGAGCTTATGGCCAATAGCGTATGGCTGATAGTAAGAGAATGCATGGTGCTTTTCTCTGTTCGTGTCGTTAGCCATCAGCCATAGGCTCTTATTGCGATCATGTTGCTTGTCATCGATAACTACGACTCTTTCACGTATAACCTCGTCCAGTATTTCGGAGAGCTGGGCGAGGACATACGGGTATTTCGAAACGACAAGATTACGCTCGACCAGATAGAAGCATTGCAGCCGAGCCGTCTCGTCATTTCGCCGGGACCGTGCACACCGGGAGAAGCCGGTATTTCAGTCGACGCGATTCGTCGATTTGGAGGGAGGCTGCCCATTCTCGGCGTCTGTTTGGGCCATCAGTCCATGGCCGTCGCCTACGGAGGAGAGGTCGTCCGCGCTCCACGCCTGATGCATGGGAAGACGTCGCAAATCAAGCACGACGGGAAGACCATCTTTCAATCGCTACCCAATCCGTTTGAAGCGACGCGTTATCATTCTCTGATCGTGAATCGAGTCAATCTTCCTGATTGTTGTGAGATTTCAGCCGAGACCGCCGAGGGTGAGATCATGGGGCTCCGCCACAAGACGCTTTGTAGCGAAGGCGTCCAATTCCATCCCGAATCGATTCTGACCACCGTCGGAAAAGATCTCCTCCGAAACTTTTTGAAACTCTAGCCAGTCCTACTCTGTGGCCATGATCAAAGAAGCGCTTGCCAAATTGGCCGATCGAACCGACCTTTCCGCGATCGAGGCCGAGACGGTCATGCTGGAGATTATGGATGGGGCTGCCACTTCGGCTCAGATGGCCGCCTATCTCATGGGACTTAGGCAAAAGGGTGAAACAGTCGCTGAAGTCGTCGGTTCGGTCAACGCCATGCGATCACGAGCGATGCGAATCGGGGTCGGGTCGTCGATCGTTGTCGATACCTGCGGAACGGGCGGAGATGGCGCCGATACGTTTAATATCTCCACGACCGCTGCATTCGTGGTCGCAGGAGCCGGCATTACCGTGGCCAAACACGGGAATTGTTCCGTGTCCTCTCGATCCGGCAGCGCGGATGTGCTGAGCACGCTCGGTGTGAAGATCGACCTCGATCCGAGACGGGTGGCCGATTGCATCGACGAAGTCGGTATCGGCTTCTTGTTCGCACCGCTCTATCACGGCGCAATGAAACAATGTGCCGGGGTCCGACACGAGATGGGAATCCGGACCATCCTGAACGTGCTTGGCCCGCTGGCGAATCCTGCCGGCGCCACGCACCAGGTGCTTGGGGTCTATGATGTGAAGTGGACGGATATCCTCGGGCGTGTGCTCTTGGAACTCGGATCACAACATTGTTTCGTGATTCACGGATTGGATGGCCTGGATGAGATTACCTTGTCGAACCGGACGAAAGTGTCCGAGGGTAAGGGCGGCGTGGTATCGAGCTATTTTATCGAGCCGGAGGAGTTCGAGGTCCGGCGTACGGCGCGAAAAGAATTCGCCGGCGGTTCCCCGGAACAAAACGCACGGATGACGAAAGAGATTCTCCAAGGCCGGAAGGGCCCGAGACGGGATATCGTGTGTCTGAACGCCGCGCCTGCAATGATCGTAGGCCAAAAAGCAAAAACACTCCAAGATGGGTTCCGCCTTGCACAACAAACGATCGATTCCGGGGCCGCCGAAGAGAAGCTGGATCGTCTCATCGCGTTTACCAGGAAGCACGATTGACTCATGATTCTCGATCGCATCCTTGAGCGTAAGCGAGCCGAACTCCGGCACAAACAGAGCCGTTCCTATCTGGCTGATCTCAAGGCGGCGATCCGGGATGCTCCGCCGACTCTTGGGTTTGCCGTCACCTTGGAAGCGACAAGACCTCCCGCCAGTCCGGCCTTGATCGCGGAAATTAAGAAAGCATCGCCGAGCCTGGGACTTTTGCGAAAAGAATTTGCGGAGCAGTTCGATTATCTCGAGCTTGCGCGCACGTACCAAGAGCATGGAGCATCGGCCGTTTCCGTCCTGACCGACAAGGAGTTTTTCCAAGGAGACCTTCGGTATCTTGAAGAGATCAAGCGCGCACTTCCGATTCCGGCCCTTAATAAAGAGTTTATGGTCGGTGACGTGCAGTTCTATGAAGCACGTGCCCACGGTGCCGATGCGGTGTTACTGATTGTGGCGGCGTTGGAGCGTCGGCAATTGATGGATTTCCATGCGTTGGCCTCCGAGCTGGGGATGGACAGCCTGTTCGAAACCCATCACGAGCGGGAGCTGGATACGGTCCTGGAGTGGATTCCCACTGCGAGGATGATCGGGATCAACAATCGGGATCTGAACACGTTCACGACCGATCTCAATGTGACTTTCCGGTTGGCGAAAAGAATTCCCTCCGACAAGTTGATCGTCAGTGAAAGCGGAATTCATGATCGCGATGCCGTGACAAGGCTGACCCAGGCAGGGGTGCACGCCATGTTGATTGGAGAGTCGCTCATTCGCGCCGAGCACACAGCGGACAAAGTCCGAGAGTTGCTCGGTCAGACGGCACGTGGTGAAGGAGTCGCCTCAAGCGTTTCGGCATGAAGATCAAGATCTGCGGCATTACAAATGTAGAAGACGCGGACGTTGCGGTAAAGGCGGGCGCGGATGCCTTAGGGTTCGTCATGTACCGGAAGAGCCCACGTTGGGTCGAGCCGACAGTCGCGAGATCCATCATAGCCGGTCTTCCTCCGTTTGTGTTGCCGGTTGGTGTGTTCGTCAATGAAGAAGCCGAGAAAGTTCGAACGCTCATGGATGAATGTGGCTTTGTCTTGGCCCAACTCCATGGAGATGAATCAGCTGCGTATTGTCAGAACCTCGGCCGTCAGGCGCTTAAGGCCCTTCGGCTGAAGGACCGCAGTACCTTTCTTGCCCTGGCCGAATTTCAAGGGCGAGCGAACGTGCGAGGATTTCTCATCGACACGTTTTCAGACCGATCGTATGGCGGAACGGGGCAAACGGCCGATTGGACGTTGGCTCAGGAAGTGGCGAGGTCTGCTCCGGTTATTCTGGCGGGTGGTTTGAATCCGGCAAACGTGGCGGGAGCGATCCATATCGTGCGTCCCTACGGAGTTGATGTCAGCAGCGGAGTGGAACAGAGTCCGGGCAAGAAGGATCACCATAAGCTGAAGGCGTTTATTGAAGCGGCCAGACTTGTGTCCGTCTGATCGCCGTCGCTATACTCACGAGGATTTGTTGAAGAGGAGTTGATCAGATGCGGATGCTTCCAGACCGCCATGGCCGGTTCGGCTCTTATGGCGGTCGCTATGTGCCTGAAACCCTTATGCCGGCGCTCTTGGAGTTGGAAGAAGCGTATGCCAAGGTGAAAAAAGACCACCGGTTTCAAACGGACCTCGCTTACTACCTCAAGCAATATGTCGGGCGGCCGACGAGTCTGTATCGTGCCGATCGGCTGACCAAGAGATTGGGGGGTGCCAAGATTTATCTGAAGCGGGAAGACCTCTGTCATACCGGCGCACACAAGATCAACAACGCAATCGGCCAAGTCCTGCTGGCTATGCGGATGAAGAAACAACGCATCATCGCCGAAACGGGAGCCGGTCAGCACGGTGTGGCAACCGCCACGGCGGCTGCCATGTTCGGACTCCAATGTGAGATCTATATGGGCACGGAAGACATGCAGCGGCAAGCGCTGAACGTCTTTCGCATGCGTCTCTTGGGCGCGACGGTCACCGGCGTCGATGCCGGCAGCCGTACGCTCAAGGATGCCATCAGCGAGGCCATGCGGGATTGGACGACCAACGTGCGGACCACGCATTATGTGTTGGGGTCGGTCTTGGGAGCGCATCCATACCCGATGATGATCCGCGATTTTCAAGCGATCATTGGGCGTGAAGCGCGGAAACAAATTCTCTCCGTAGAAAAGCGTCTACCGGATTATCTCGTGGCCTGTGTCGGAGGAGGAAGCAACTCGATCGGTCTTTTCCATGCGTTTCTCCGTGACTCTAAGGTCAAGATGGTCGGCGTGGAAGCCGGGGGGCTCGGTGTCGAAAGTGGAAAACATGCGGCAAGGTTCTCGGGCGGGAAGCCGGGGGTCTTGCAAGGCACCATGACCTATCTGCTTCAGGACGAAAACGGACAGATTAATCCGACTCATTCCGTATCGGCCGGTTTGGATTACGCGGCCGTCGGACCGGAACATAGTCTCTACCACGATCAGGGCCGCATCGAATATACCTCTGCGACGGACGGTGAGGCGCTCGCAGCCTTTGATCTGCTGGCGCGTGAGGAAGGTATCGTTCCCGCGCTCGAAAGCGCCCATGCGATCGCGCACGTCACAAAGCTGGCGCCTACACTGAAGAAGTCGCAGCTCATCATCGTCAATCTTTCCGGTCGCGGTGACAAAGACGTGCAGCAAGTGGCAAGGATGCGAGGCGTGTCATTATGAGCGGACGGCTGGAAACCACATTTGAGGGCCTGCGGAAGAACCGACAGAAAGCCCTCATTGCCTATCTGATGGCGGGAGATCCAGGGTTGACTGAAACAGAACAATTGGTCTTGGCGTTGGAACGGGCGGGCGCCGATATCATTGAGCTGGGTGTGCCCTTCTCCGATCCGATTGCCGACGGACCGGTGATTCAGCAGGCTGCGGAGCGCGCATTGCGGAACGGCACGTCCCTTCGGCAAATCCTCACGTCTGTCACATCGCTCAGGCAGCGGACGAATATCCCGATTATCCTGATGCTGTACTACAATTCGATCCACGCTATGGGCTGTGAAGAATTTTGCAACGCAGCGAAGGCCGCCGGAGTGGATGGATTGATCGTCCCAGATATGCCGCCGGACGAAGCGGGACCGCTCAAGGCACCGGCGGATGCAGCCGGGCTCTCGCTGATCTTCCTGCTTGCGCCGACCAGCACAGCTGATCGCCGAAAACTGGTGGCGAAAGAGTCCCACGGATTCGTCTACTACGTCTCGCTGACGGGCATTACGGGAGCGAAGCTGAGCAACGTCGAGGACATCCAACACAATATCGGCAAACTGAAGAAAGTCTCTGCCGCTCCCGTAGCCGTTGGGTTCGGCGTGGCGACACCCGAGGATGCCGCGCAGGTATCGAAGGTGGCGGATGGAGTGATCGTCGGCAGCGCCATCGTGAAACGCATCGCGTCCTACCAGCAAGATCCCGCTATGGTCGGGCACGTCGCCGAGTTCGTCCGGTCTCTCAAGGCCGCGATGGTGCCGGCCTAGCTGGATGCTCGCGTGATCTACAAGATTGAGGACCGGCGCGCCCTCGTCATAGTCCTGGACGTGACCGCGCACGATTATCGGAGGCAATGATGAGACGCAAGGACATTCATCCGGCAAAAACACGAGTGAGCGTGTCGGTGGGAGAATCCGTTCGCATTATCCGTGAACTTCAGGGGCTCACGCAGAGCGAGTTAGCTCGACGGACGAAGATTCCTCAGTCCACCATCTCAGCCATTGAAACAGATGCCATCAATTTGGGCGTCGAGCGAGCCAAGACCCTGGCGCGTGTCCTGCAATGCCACCCCGTCGTTCTGGTATTTCCCGGCTGGGACGTGACCAAACAGTCTGCTGCCTAGGAGCCTGTCCAACATTGCACTCGTTACGAAACGAAGGAGGTACCTGCGGGCGCGAGGTCGCAGGCGTAGAGTAACCGGAGGCGTTTCGACTCTACTGTGAAAGCAAAGAATCTTGAGAAGATGTTTGATGAGGGGAAAGACGTGACGCCTCATCTTGAACTCTCTAGAGCGCGGCGTCCTGGGCATGAGCAGCGACGGGTGAAAGTCGATTTTCCTAGTTGGATCATCGAATCACTGGACGCTCAAGCAAGCCGTCCTGGTGTCACGAGACAATCGGTGATCAAGTTGTGGATTGCCGAGCGATTGAAGGAAGAACAGAAAAAGGCAAGTTGATCAGCTGCCAGGACACCTGGCGAGCCTCAGCTTTCCGTCGCTTCGCAGTCAATACTCATACCAGATCAACTTCCTATATTTCACTCATTGGTATTACAGGGGCGCAGCTGAGCAACGGGGGGGACATCCAGCACAATTTCGACAAACTCAGGAAGGTTTCCCATTCTCCTGCTACTGTTGAGTTTGGCGTAGCGACTCCGGACGATGCGGCGCGAGTGTCGAAGATGGCGGATGGAGTGATTGTCGGCAGCGCCACCGTCAAACGCATCACATCTCACCAACAGGGTCCCGCGATGATCGCGGCACGTCGCCGAGTTCGCACAAAGATAGGGGTCAGATCTTGTATTGTGCTTCTCGATGAACTATACTCCGCCCGATGGCCCGTCCACTGCGCATCGAATTTCCTGGCGCGCTCTACCACGTCACCACCCGTGGCAACGCCCGGCAAGACATCTTTCTGGATGACGAGGACCGGCAGCGGTTCCTCGGTGTGCTGACACACGTCGTTGCTCGGTTTCATCTGTTGCTGCACGCCTACTGCCTGATGGATAACCACTTTCACCTGGTCGTGGAGACGCCCGACGCCAATCTGTCGAAGGCCATGCGCCAGCTCAACGGCGTCTACACCCAAGCCTTCAACCGCCGTCATGGTCGGGTTGGCCACTTGCTGCAAGGTCGCTTCAAAGCGATCCTGATGGACCGGGACAGCTATCTGCTGGAGCTATGCCGGTATGTGGTACTTAATCCGGTGCGGGCCAAGACTACCCGCAAGCCCGACAGTTATCACTGGTCAAGCTATCGCGCGACGGCGGGCCTCATCCCCGCGCCAGCGTTTCTGGCGGAAGACTGGGTACTATCCCAATTTGGCCGACAGCGGGCGGCCGCCCAGCGGAAGTACCAGGCCTTTGTCGCCGAGGGGATCGGCCATGGGTCGCCCTGGGAACAGGTCCAAGGACAAGTGCTGCTCGGCAGCGAGCGGTTCATCGAACGCCTGACGGCTGAACTCCGGGACAAGCGTCCCTTCAAAGAAATCCCACGGCAACAACGGTTTGCGTCCCGACCGCCGCTACGCCGCTTGTTCCCTGCCAGGTACCATGCGGACCGCACGCGACGTAATGAGGCCATTTGTTGTGCGCATCTGGAACATGGCTACAGTCTGTCCGAAATTGGCCGAGTGGTGGGTCTGCACTATTCGACGATCAGCCGTCTCGTGAATCTTCAGGCTAGTGACAATGCACAGAACTAGGCCTGACTCTAGACTCTTGATCGCGCACAGTTGCCGGCCATAGAACTCCTGCCTACACTTGGCGTTGACCGAAGGGAGAGCCATGAAATGTCCGCAATGTTTGACGGAAAATGACGTATCTGCCACAAAATGCTCGATATGTGGGCATGTATTTGCCACACAGCAAGTTAAGTCTGCGAGGTACACGAGCTTCTATGCTGAGTATTTTGCCTTTCGTGAATTGGTGACCCCGCAACTCATTAAGGTGGTCTATATCGTAGGAGCGTGCTTCATTACTGCAGCAGGGGTCTTGTCAATTCTATCCCCGGAGACCTTGAATGAGTATGAGATTGGTCCGATTCTCCCTCGCGTCGGAGGAATCTTAGTCCTATTGGTGGGGAATCTGGTGTGGCGCATGATGTGCGAAGGAGCCATTCTGCTTTTTAGTCTCCATGAGTTGCTTGTCAGCATCGACACTCGGGCGAAGGCCCTGGTGCGGCAGGGTAAAAGCAACCGACCATGAAGCCACTCCTTTCCAGCTCCATGCACTGGAATATGTGGTGGCATATCGAACGAAGAGAGTAAGTTGAGAGGATTCCGAGTTCTACGCTAGCGCTTCGCCTGTGGAGGCATGTACTTGATCATCTCGTCGGCGAGTTCTTTTGCGATGTCCTTGAGGCTGGGTTTGATGAACATATAGCTGTTGGAGCGTTCATGGCGGGCTTTCCAGACCGTCGTGCCGGTCGTGGCATCGATCAGCCGTAGGCTCATCCCGACTCGCCCGACGTTGTCGCCTTCCTTCCGCACGTATTCCCATGAATTGACACGGGCCACGAGGAAGGAATCGACGTTGAGCGCTTTCCCAAGCTTAATGGCCGATTCTTTATCGGATTGACCGGTCATCTCCAGACGGGAAAAATAAAACACGAGAGAATCAAACGCCTCTTTCGAGGCCTGGAAGATATCGGTCACGTTCTCGGGCGAGACGACCCGTTCAATATTACCTTGACGGTTGAGTGCGCTGGCCAAGACATCCTGAATGTCTTCGCGGGCGCTGTCGTATTGGCTCGCCATCGGTGGCAACACGGCGATGCTCTGTGGTCGAAATACTCTGGCGCCGGGGCCTTCCCACACTTCCTGCAAGCCGCCACATCCTGCAAGGAGCAAGGCCAGAGCAATCACAGATGCTAGACGTGTACATGATCGAGACAGCATGGGCCTAGTATACCATTAGAACGTGAATGAAATAGAGGCCGAGACCAAGGCACCCTTTGCGCGGAAGTCATAGCCACCTCCGGCATCAGCACGGAAGGAAAACCACCGTATACCTAACCCAGCGGTAGGAACAAACGGAGTGGACGCATCCTGCATGTTCTTGAAGGTGCCGGCCCGAAACGAAAGAAATTCAGACAAGATCGTTTGTTCGACTCCCAGACTCAAGAGTTGGCTTTTCACACCGGGTACGAAGGTCTTGTTCGAGGTCGCATCCACATCGGCCGTCAACGTCAGGGTAGAGTACGGGTTGACTGCGACGCCCGCTCGAACCTGTGGTTCCAGTGTCAACTCGCCGCCTCCGGCAGCATCGAAGGTCGGTTTGTTGATATCTTTCGCGACGACCGCGAATCGAATCAATGAAGATGGACGATAGATTGCTCCGATGTCAATTCCATAGGTCGTTGAGATGGTAGGCTTACCGAAATGATCGATCGTGCGGACACCGTTTCCACCTTGAAGATTCGTCGAACCATTATACGCGGCGCCCTGGATGACTTTTGCAGTAATGCCGACCGAAAAGGTTTTGTCGGAAAAGGCATAGGCATACGAAAACGCCAGCTGTCTGGCTTCGAGGCCGCGAAGCGCCATCTGGCCCGCCACGGTGATGGGAGACCCTGGGCCGCTCGGTTGAGAAGCTTGTACAGGAGTTGACACGAACCCACCGCCGGTTGCAACGTCAGACACGTTGAACCCGAACGCATGCTCGCCAAGATGCCCCTTCAGATAGAGACCGGCGGATCCGTTGACTGAGACGGCAGCGCCTGGTTGATTAATGCGATCCGCGATGCTTTGGCCTCTTGCTAAATTGCCTGGGGATGTATCGCTGGTATTGAATTTTTCCAGGTCATTAAGCGCATCACCCAAGCCGAGGCGATCAGTGGCTTGGCCGCCCCCTTGCGCACGGATGTCTACGGTTTGGGTCATGGCCAAGCCGGCGGGGTTCCAATAGGTGGCGAGCGCGTTGGTTGTGACAGCGACGCCGGCCCCGCCCATGCCCATGGCGCGAGGACCGGCTATCACGAATTCTGCCGCTGATCCATAGGAAGGCAACGCTGAGGCCCCCAGTAGAATGGCAATTCGGAGCCATGGCGAACGGCGCATGTCGAATCCTCGATCAAACCGGCAGTCTTGCGAGTCTAGAGAAGGAAAGGTTGTTCGTCAAGAAATCACGGTCTGTTCAACTGTCGGGAGGAATGTACGTGAAACGATACGCTGGATCAGGGCACGATTTGTCCGTCCTGCATATGAATGATACGATCGGATTGAGCGGAGAGTTTGTCGTTATGCGTGACAATGACGAACGTCGTTCCGCGTGTCTTATTCAAGGTGCGCATCAATCCGAACAATCCGTCCCCGCTATGCGTGTCCAGATTGCCGGTCGGCTCATCGGCCAAGACCAAGTCCGGATTCTGCATCAACGCGCGCGCCATGGCGACCCGTTGCTGCTCGCCGCCAGACAGCTCTCCGGGCTTGTGCTGAAGGCGATGCTCCAACCCGACTTCCGTCAGAAGGGTTGTGGCATCGGCTCTGACAACGGCCGGCTCGCGACGCTGCACGAGCGCCGGCATGCAGGCATTCTCCAACGCGGTGAACTCGGCGAGCAGGTGATGGAACTGAAATACGAACCCGATCCGCCGATTCCGAAATTCCGCCTGCTGTGTGTCCGTCATTCGAAAGAGATCCTGCCCATCAAACGTAACGGTCCCCCCGGTCGGTTTATCAAGGGTTCCGATAATATGGAGCAAGGTGCTTTTGCCGGCTCCCGACGCTCCCACGATCGCCACCAGCTCGCCTCGGTGAATCTCAAGATTGATCCCCTTGAGGACGGGCAATTCATAGGATCCCATGGAGAAGGATTTATGGAGATTGACGACTTTGATCATGGGCCAGCGATGAGTTGTGAGGAATGAGGGCTGAGACTCGGAATATTGAAATGGGACTTATGACTCAGTCCTCCGTTCTCAATTCTCAGTCCTGTGAGTCTATTCATAGCGCAGGGCAGCGACCGGTTCCAGCTTCGCGGCCTGGTTGGCCGGATAGACCGTCGCCAAAAAGCTGATCAGGATGGCGGACCCGGCCACGAGCACCACGTCCTCGGCCAGCACGTGAACCGGGATGGTGGAGATATAGTATACGCTCGGATCGAACGTCCAAAACGTTTGAATCAGCCAAAGAAACGCGTAACCCAAGGGGATGCCGATGCCTGTCCCCGCAAATCCGATGATCAATCCGTTCAGCATGAAAATGCGCCGGATACTGCGCTTCGTGGCTCCCATCGCCTTGAGGATGGCGATTTCCTTTTGCTTCTCCGTGACGATCATCGTCAAGGTGCTGACGATATTGAATGAGGCTACGATCGTGATCAAGACAAGAAGGAGAAACATCATCGTCTTTTCCAGCTTCAGGGCCGAGAAGAGATTGCGATTCATCTGCATCCAATCTCTGGCTCCATGGCTGAATCCCAGCTCCTGTTCGATAGTGTGACCGATCTCTCCGGCACGGAACACATCCGTGACCTTGACTTCAATTCCGGTGACGCTCGCTCCAAGATTGAAAAATTTCTGCGCTTCGCCGAGTTCGATATAGGCGAATGACGAGTCGTATTCGAACATTCCTGAGTGGAACAGGGCGACCACGGCGAACGTTCGGATCTTGGGCACCATCCCCATCGCGCTGATCGGGCCGACGGGAGAGACCACGTTGACCGTATCGCCGACGAACACTCCCAGTCTGAGCGCCAGCTCTTTGCCGAGAATGATGCCTGGTTTTTCAACGGCGCGGAGGTCGCCTTGCGGGTCCTCGGCCGGAGCCTGCATCACCTTCACCGGGGTAAGCAGGTCGAGCAGTTGTCCCACCGTGATGTTCTTGGCGAGTTCGGTGACATTGGCCTCTCGCTTCGGATCAATCCCGCGTAGGATGATTCCTTGTACTCCACTCTGTGTAGTGAGTAATACTTGGCGAAATACGAACGGCGTGGCCGCGACGACATCGGGCACCGTCTGAATTTTGTCGATCAGACGGTCATAGTCGGTCAGGTGCTCTTTCATTCGCTCCTGGACGATGATATGTGCGGTCGTGCCGAGAATCTTGCTCTGAATGTCTTCTCGGAAACCGGTCATGATGCCGACCGTACCGATCAGCGCGGCCACCCCCAGCGTAATCCCTGCAACCGACACGAAGGTGTTCAGCGAAATCGTCCGGTTGCGGCGCTTGGCACGCAAGTAGCGGAGTCCGACGAAGATTTCATAAGGGAGGGCCACTATGATTTCTCTGGTCTGAGTTGTGGAAAAAGCACGACGTCGCGGATGGAGGCCTGATCGGTAAACAGCATGATCAATCGGTCGATTCCGATCCCTTCTCCGGCGGTCGGCGGCATCCCGAATTCAAGGGCGCGGAGAAAGTCTTCGTCGACGAGATGGGCTTCTTCATCACCCGCCTCCCGCTGGGCCGCCTGGTCTTCAAACCGTTCACGTTGGTCCAACGGATCGTTCAACTCGGAAAAGGCATTCGCGATTTCCCGCCCGGCAATGTAAAGCTCGAATCGATCGGTCAGGCTTGTGTCCGCATCCTTCCGCCTCGCGAGCGGAGAAATTTCGATCGGGTAATCGGTAATAAAAGTGGGCTGTTGTAAATTAGGCTCAACGGTCTTCTCGAAAATCTCATTGACGATCGTGAACAGCGACGCCTTCGGATCCACCGGGACATCCAGCCGTTTGGCGGCCGCCAATGCCGTCTCTCGATCGTGGAGTACCGAGGGATCGAGATTATTCACCTCTAGGACGGCTTGGTGGTAAGACCATCGTCGCCACGGAGGCGTGAGGTCGATCTCCTTTCCTTGGTACGGAATGACGGTTTTACCAAGAACCTGATGAGCCAAGGTCGAGATCAGCATCTCGGTAAGCGTGATCAAGTCCTGATAATCCGCGTATGAGACGTAGAACTCCAGCATCGTGAATTCAGGGTTGTGAATCGTTGAGATGCCTTCGTTTCGGAAGTTGCGGTTGATTTCGAACACGCGCGGAAATCCGCCCACGATCAGGCGCTTCAAGTACAACTCCGGCGCGATACGCAAGTAAAGATCCACGCCGAGCGCATTGTGATGTGTGACGAAGGGCTTGGCCGTCGCCCCTCCGGGAATCGGATGCATCATCGGGGTTTCAACCTCGAGAAACCCGCGCTCCAGCAGAAAAGTTCGGATGCCGGTGATGATACGGCTCCTGGTCGAAAAGATCTGATGGACCTGGGGATTGGCGATCAGATCGACATAGCGCTGTCGATATCGGGTTTCGACGTCGGTCAGACCATGCCACTTTTCCGGGAGGGGCCGGAGGGCTTTACTGAGAAACGCCAGGTGATGGACCTCGACCGTGAGCTCGTTCGTCTTCGTCCGAAACAACGTTCCCGTGACGCCGATCCAGTCCCCGAGATCGAGTTGTTCCACGACGGTGTAGGCCTGTTCGGAGAGGAGATCTTTTTTGAGGTACACCTGGAGGCGGTCGGATCCGTCTTGCAGCACGGCAAACCCGGCCTTCCCGAAACGCCGCAAGGCGACGACCCGTCCCGCGACTATGCATGAAACCTTTTCTCGCTCCAGGATCTCCTTGGTCTTCTCACCATGCAGCGCGAGTAATTGTCCGGCTCGATCCTTGACCTCAAAGCGGCTGCCGTAGGGGGCGACGCCGGCCTCTCGGAGGAGCTCGAGTTTTTTGATCCGCTGTTGTCGCTGTTCGTTCAGTTCATCCATAAATTTTTAACTGGTCTGTCTCGTCTATCTGGTCTATTCGGTCGGTCTTGTCTTAAAACCAGACAGACTAAATAGACTGGCTCATACATCATCTTCGCCGCCGACCGGCGAGAGGTGGTCGCTTCCTTTCCCCAGTTTCTTCTTCAAAAAGGCTTCGATGAATCCATCGAGTTCCCCGTCCATGACGGATGAGACGTTGCTGATTTGATGGCCTGTTCGGTGATCTTTGACCAGTTGGTAAGGCTGGAACACGTAGGAGCGAATTTGGCTGCCCCACGCGATGTCCTTCTTTTCACCGACGATGGCGTTGAACTCCGCCTCCTTCTTCTTCTGTTCCAATTCGAAGAGGCGCGCCTTCAAGATTTTCATGGCTCCGTTTCGATTCTGGAGCTGGGACCGCTCATTCTGGCATTGCACGACGATACCGGTCGGCAAGTGCGTGATACGGATGGCGGTTTCGACCTTGTTGACATTCTGGCCTCCCGCCCCTCCCGAACGGAAGGTATCGATCCGGAGCTCCTTTTCTTCGACCACAACGTCAATGTCCTCGTTCAGCTCCGGATACACGAAGACGGACGCGAACGACGTGTGCCGCCGCTTGTTGGAGTCGAAGGGAGAAATGCGCACCAACCGGTGGACCCCGGCTTCCGCTTTCAGGTATCCATAGGCATAGGGACCCGTGACGGAGAGCGTCACGCTTTTGATGCCAGCTTCGTCGCCGGGTAACAGGTCCAGTGTTTCCACCTTGAATTTTTTGTGTTCCGCCCACCGCACGTACATCCGAAGGAGCATTTGCGCCCAATCCTGCGATTCCGTGCCGCCGGCCCCGGGATGAATCGCCACAATGGCATTATTGGGGTCTAGTTCTCCAGAGAGGAGAAGCTCGACACGCAGTGTGGCGAGGCGCGGCTCCAACTGACTCAGCTCACCGGCGAGCTCGGTCTCCAGGGCCGAGTCGCCGCTCTCGTGGGCAAGCTCCAGCAACGCATCCAAATCGCCCATTTTGGTCTCGATGGCGCGCCATTGCTGGAGCTCCCGCTCGATCGTCGCCTTTTTCCGGCTCACCGTTGCAGCGGCGCGGGCATCGTTCCAGAAGTGAGGCTGGCCCATCTGCGCTTCGAGTTCTTGTAAGTCCGCCGTCATATGAGCGAAGTCAAAGATGCCCCCGTAGTTCAGAGACTTGTTCCGACAGGGCACGAACACGAACTTCCACTTCCTCTAACATACTCGATCCTCCTTCTGCGGTCATGCCGGTGTGATTGCCGTCAGGGCTGGTTCCTTCGTGCGGAAATACCCGACCAGAATCAAAAGTGCGCAGATTATAACACAGGCATGGGCAAACACATCGCCGTAATAGCTGTAAAACGTGCGGGTTTGTCTGGTCGGGATCGTCGCATACGAGACGTGTTCGACAAACAGGGGCGTCGCTTCGATGATCTGTCCGAACGGATCGATGAACCCGGAAATTCCCGTGTTGGCCGCTCGGGCGAAGGCCAGATGATTTTCCACCGAGCGAAAAACGACCATCGCAAAGTGCTGTGCAGGCGCCGAGGACGGCCCAAACCATCCGTCATTCGTAATGGTCACCAGAAACTCTGCGCCGTTTGCCGCGAACTGACGAACCAAATCCGGGAAGATCACTTCGTAGCAGATCGCCACCCCAAACTTGACTGACCTGGCTCCGATCGACCGTACTGAATCCCAGGATTTCGGGTTAAACGAAAGTGTCGTCGGTCCAGGTCCCGCTTCAAAATCCCCGATTCCTTCGACGAGTTTGTCGAGGAAAAACAACAATGACGATTTGAGAGGAATATACTCTCCGAACGGTACGAGGTGGTGTTTATCGTAACGGCCGAGGACCGTTCCGTCTTTCCCCACCAGGTAGGCGCTGTTCAAGAGGTAGGGCCGGCGGTCCGGATAGAATCGTAGAGCAGGGCTGCCGAGGAGAATCGGCGCTTGAGCACGTTCTGCCCAAGCGATCAGCTGCAATTGATACTCTTTCTCCCGCTCGAAAATAAACGGGGTGGCTGCCTCGGGCCACACGACCAAGTCGGTACCGGTTCCCAGCTGTGCCGTCAGGCGGTCGAATCTCCGCATCGTTTCATCGCGGAATGCCGCATCCCACTTCACGGCTTGATCGATATTCGGTTGAACAACACCGACAGTAATGGAGGGTTTATGATGGCCCAGATCTCTAGCACTCAAGACAGCCGAACTGTAGAACCATGAGAGCACCATGCACGCGGCCGCAGTGGTGAGCAATTCCCACGGAAGCTTGACCGGGTGAAATCCTCGGAAAAACGGCATGATCCACAAGAACAGCTCGGCGAAGGCCACATTCACCAGGACGATGAGGAAGGAAATGCCGTACACACCCGTGTGGTCGGCCACCTGAATCAGGTCCAATTCGCGATATTGCGAATAGCCGAGGAGACACCAGGGAAGGCCGGAGAACAGCTGCGTACGAAACCACTCGAGCGCGACCCAGAAGCAGGGCGCGAAGAAAATTCCATAGCGGGGGATGAGCTCACGTAACCAGACGACGGCGAGACTATAAAGCCCGACATAGAGACCGAGATAGGCGGTCAGCAGCAACAAAATGGCGTAACTCACGGGTTCGGGAACCTTGCCATACGTCGTCATGGCGGTGACGACCCAGGCCATGATGCCTGTGAATCCGATGAGACCGCTCAGCCAGCCGATCCAAAAGGCCCGCTGTCGGGAGCATTGATCCAGCGCAAGATGGAGGGGAATCAGGACGATCCAGGCCAGCAATCCCAAGTCAAACTTCGGAAAGCAGAGAGGCAAGAGCAGTCCGCTCGCGCAGGCGAAGAGGATCTGGCGCGAACGGGCTCGGTCCATCGTGCCGTACCATATCGAAAGGTTCTACGACTTGCAAGAGAACGCTTGAACAATCAGCAACTTGAGAGAGAGGCCCACGTGCTTTTCCCTGGTGAAAGAGGTATTCTACCTTCTATGGAGCGGCGTCGGCACCGGCGAATTCCGGCTCAAGTTAAAAGCCTGCTTCGGGCAGATTCTCATGAAATGGAAGGAGAGGCGCTCTCGATATCGCTCGGGGCCCCGGGATTGAAAGCTCTCTTGAGGTCCAGCTGGGAAAGCAGATCGCCGTCAAGCTGATTGTCCAGGAGACGACACGCCGATTCTGTCTGATTGAGCAAGCTCGGGTACATACAATGGGCCGTCGATCGAACGTTCGGGGTTGGTTGTCGATGTACAGCCGACGGAATTGGATGAATTGGAACAGCGGATCGAGGCATGCATCGCTTGATGAAGGGAGAGAGGTATGAAATCCGTCGATACTCGAACTGACCTACAAACCGATGACCCGCGCCGCTGGATTGGGGGCGAAGCGACCGTTGGTTCTCAAGCCCGGCGATATATCCGTCGCCAAGCGGGGCCGACGAATGCTTTGCGCGGCGTCATCCTCGGTCTGACCTTCCTCGGCGGCCTCGCGCTAGGCAGTTCTTTTTGCCTACTCTGCCGATCAAAGAGTGAGTAGCGCTGCGATTGCCGGCCTGAATTGAAGCTCCCCTGGGATGAATTCCGTCTCATGATGGCTGGCGGATGATTTGGATGTCCATGCTAACCGAGAGACGATTGCGGATTTTGTCATCCTTGTCAATGGGGAAGTCCAGCAGTGCCATCGGCTGAACCTGTCGCCGGAGCTCAAGGAGGTATAGAATGAAGGTATGTCGCATCTCATGAGATCGCTCGTCGGGTGTGTCCTGCTCGTCGTAAGACCTGCGAAGCCGATCCTAATCGGGCTCTTCTTGATCGCGTTACCGGGATCAAGCGAAGCGGCGCAGCCTGAATCGGATCCAGGCATTTGGCACACAGCGGCTTCGATGCCGACAAAGCGGACGGAGATAGCGGCTGCAACGCTGGAGGGGAAAATCTATGTCGTCGGTGGGTTTGAGAAGCCGAGCCTTGGCAATGTGATGAACCTCGCGATCACGTCTTCCGTGGAAGTGTACGATCCCGAGACAAACACGTGGACGTCCAAAGCGTCGTTGCCGTTCGGCTTGCATCATATTGGGATCGGTGTAGTGGGTGGGCGATTGTATGTTGTCGGAGGATACAGTAAGTCAGGTCTCAGTGTCTGGAATCCGGTCGCGACGGTCTACGCCTATGATCCATCTATGGACAGCTGGACTGAGCGCGCTCCGATGCAGACTGCACGCGGCGCCTTGTCTGTGACTGAACATGAGGGAAAGCTCTATGCCATCGGCGGCTACGATCGCAAGGCGAACAATGCACAGGTCGAAGTCTACGATCCTGTACGGAATGTCTGGTCAACCGCTGCGTCTCTCCCGACTCCCCGCGATCATCTCGCCACCGCGACGGTCGGTGGGAAGATGTATGCGATCGGCGGCCGCATCGACGGCGACTATCATCAGAACCTCGCAGTTGTGGAGCGGTACGATCCATCGGCCGATCGCTGGACACGTGTCTCGGATCTACCGACTGCACGCAGCGGCATCACTGCTGCCATTGTCGAGGGAAAGATCTATGTGATGGGTGGTGAAGGGACCACCGGCACATTCAATCAGAATGAGGCTTTTGATCCGGTTCGAGATACGTGGCAAGTTATGACTCCAATGCCGACTGCTCGTCATGGTCTCGGGTCGGCGGTGGTGCAGAGGCACATTTACGTCATCAGCGGCGGACCGACTCCCGGAGGGTCATTCAGCGATCTGAATGAAGTCTTTACCCCGCCAGGAAGCAATGTGAAAGCTGACTGATTATATTCTTCCAGCATCTTCGTCGGTACAGCGGTATCACTGTTCAATCGACTGGGCTTCACGCATTCCACGAATACACATCCGGCCCCATTCCTCCAGAGAGCCCAAGGTGAGGCATCTCAACGGGAGTTAAGAAGGGTGACACCCCCCGTGAGAAGAAAGTAACCGGTATTATAGAAGGCATGCTGAGCGGCTTAGTACAGGGAACACAACAGGGGAAATGCGCTGGGCCTCGACCATGCGACGGGGATTCAATTTCGGCATTCCTTGCACTGCGAAACTCAGTCTCATCGGCGTCTTACTCTCAACAACAAAAGAACTAGAGCTATGACTAGCATGGCGGGTAGCAACATGTCTCCCGTTGCGCCGGGGGCGAGAGTGCAGCCACCACCTCCGGCGTCATTGCTGAGAATCGGTGGAGGCGGCGCGATGTTGAAGGTTGCGGTGACAGTCGCATTTTGGGTGAGCGAGCAGGGATCAGCTCCACGACAATCTCCACTCCACCCTGCGAAGACTGACCCAGGGTCGGGCGCTGCGGTGAGGTTGACAGTACTGCCTTGAGGAAACTGTCCTGTGCATGTCGATCCGCAGTCAATTCCGGCAGAATCGGATGTCACCGTGCCGGTGCCGGCACCGGCTTTGTCGACGGTGACGGTGAAATTTGTCACAACGCTGGCCAACGCGGCCAGGGCATTGATCCGACCACCGGTCGCCACTTTTCCTTTCAAGGAAGCCTTCCGATCCACTGAGTTGAGGATTGCGTTCCTAAGTTGGGAGACGGTGAGATTGGGATTTACCGAGAGCAACAAGCCGGCGAGTCCCGCCACATGCGGGGTGGCCATCGACGTGCCCTGAAGAAACTGGTAGTCCGTCGTTCCCGACGGCTGCCCCGCCACACAGGCGACGCGGACGTCGTCTACATACACACCGTCGAAAACCAGACTCTCATCCGATATGAATCGAAAGCGAAACCGTGAACCTGCCACACCATCCGCGATGTCCCCCCAGGTGAAGGGCGCAAATTGAGCGTCGTCACTTTCTGAGACCTCACGAATGCGCTGCCAACTGGTTCCGCTGTTTCTTGATGTTTCAACCGAAAGTTTGTCCATAAACTGATCGGTTTGCAGACGAACGCGGCTGTCAAATCGGCACCCTCTCTGTCTCTCGGTGGTGAATATTGGTCCGATCGCGAATGAATCGGTGTTATCGCGATAGTTTCCGGCCGGACTGTCGGTCAGACTGTTGGGTGGGCTGAATGATGAAGAATTGGTAAATCCCCAGGTACTATTGCTTCCTCCGAAAACATATCCGAGGCCGGTCGGATTGGAGTCAAAATTATGGAAGAGGACATTTGTGACATTCGACGTGGGTTTTGTGCTGTTGATTGTGACTCCCGGCGCGGCCACCTGGACGGTCGTGGAGCCGAAATTAGAGAAGGTCGCCAGTTGATCATTCGCGTCTGTGGCTGCCACCGCGATCACGTTTGCCAGGGCGGCCTTCTGCTGCCCGTCACACACTGAGGAAGCGCTGAAATTTGCGGGGAAACTGGGTATGGCATCATTATCCGATTCTGCATTTCCTGCCGCTGCAACAAAAAGGACGCTTGCCCCATTCGCGGCACTCACCGCATCATAAAGAGCCCGGCTACAGTCAGATCCGGTAAAGCTCGCGTTGATCACCCGTGCTCCTTTGGCGACGGCATAGTCGATCGCGCTGACAATGGCGGTGGTCGATAAAGATCGATCTATCCCTCCGGATTTCAGAGCCATCAGCCTCGCGGTCCACATGACTCCTGTGATCCCGGTTCCATTGTTTCCGGCTCCCGCGATGGTTCCTGCGACATGAGTCCCATGTCCAGGATTACCACCGGGAGTGAGATCGACCGGGTCCATCGGTTCACTGTCGTTCATGTGAAAGTCCCATCCATGCACATCATCGATCAGTCCATTTCCATCGTCATCAACGCCGTTTCCGGCTATCTCTCCCGGATTCGTCCAGATATTGGGTGCGAGATCCGGATGGTCATAGGCAATACCTGTGTCTATGACGGCGACAATCACGTTGGGACTTCCCGTGCTGATATCCCAGGCTCCCGGCGCATTGATGTCGGCATCTGCTCTTCCTACTGTTCCATTCACAGCCTGGCCGATGTTATGGAGACCCCATAAGGAGCCGAACTGCGCATCGTTGGGAATGGTTGTGAGCCAGTAAAGATAGTTCGGTTCGGCATACTCTACGGCAGGATTACTTCGGAATTTGGAGACCGCTTCGTCAACCGATACGGCGCCTTCCAATTTGTACTGATGAATCACTCCGGCGTTCACCGATAGCGCTCTGAGTTCTTTGGCACCCGCCACGAGATTGAGAGATTGGATTCCTGACGAGGATGCCTCATCCCTGAACTTGACGATCATCTCTCCCGGTACATACCGGGCCGGGTGGCGCGCGTCCCGTGATAATGCCGTCATTCCACCGGATGTCTGTTTCTGCTCTGCATGAACCAAGCGATCTCCCAGCATGAGTCCCCACAATGCAACCATGACGGGTGCTATTCCCAGGATGGTCCCGCCCAAACAGAGCATCATGCTCGTCACGCTACTTCTGCGTTTCGTACCGATAATTGGGCTCTGCATACTCGACCTCCTGATATGACGTCAGTTGAGCGATCGCGGATTCAACCGACCGATCGTCCAAAATCCTGGCATGATAGAGGCGTCCACGCTGGATTTCAGCGACAATGTCGATCCGGTTATCCTTCAGGATGGACGCGATCCTCTCTTGCGAAATCCCTTCCTTGAACTTAATCAAGATTTCATAGGGAATGACTCGTGGTGCGATGGATTTCATAGTGGGTTCAAAGGTATGTGTCGTTGTCCCATTCTGGTTTTTTGCGTCACAGGATGTAGAGAACCATAGAGCCGACACACACATCATGCTCGTGAGAAGTTGGGTCATCCGATGAGATAGAGCGGGCGAATCAATCATCGCTTCTCTCCCTGAAACCGGCGGCGTGCGCTACATCTCTACTGGATTTCTTGTGCGTTCGACGAGGCGGGCGAGCCGGCTCGTGTATTTTAGAGCAATGTTGCTCTCCGACGATCAGTCTTTCCTCGGAGAGCGTCGGTCCACTTTTTGATGCACCCATCTGGCTGGATTGACGGCGGTGGACACAAAGGCTTGACCGAAGCCCAGTATAAAATGCGCGTCATCGAGTCGCAATTCCCAGAGAGCAAAATCACCGAAGCCGAACATCATCTCGGCTTGGGGAAACCGAGACAGGTATCGCTCCTTGAGTTCCACATACGACGGTGCATCGGGTGAAAGCTGTGCCGCTTGGCCCTGAAGATTGATCCTTCTTAAAGCGAGGGGATTTTTCTCCGGTCCATCCGGTTCGGCGATGAACAGCGACACGTGAGGATCCGCCAGCAGATGCTGCGTATGGAGCGCCAGCCGGCTGAGATGGAGATAAATTCGCGTCCAATCAGCTCCGAACACATAGGGCACATGCGATCCAAACGGACGCCCATTTCGCATCGTGAGCAGCACGGCGGTTCGGACTTCCTGCACCAGTGCCGACCATGCCTGTTGTACGTCCTGACCCGTCAATGCGTGAGCCATCGCCCATCTTTCAAAAATTGAAGAGAGAGCACCCTGCACGTTATGATTTCAAACGTCAAGAGGATGCCCTCATGTTTTCGTCACCCATCAGTTGCTCGCAGTTGCTCGAATGACAAGCGACATATTAGTTTTCTTGACTGCTTCATCATTGAAGCCTATCGTACACAAGTGGGAGGAGTTAACGCCCCGAGGGAATATGGTTCATCAGGGGATCGAGCGTGAGGATGGTGTGCAAGCCCAGCTTGTACTGGGAAGCCTAAAGTCCTCCCAAGATCTCCGCCGTACCTAATCGTCCTCGGTTAGGTGCGTGCTCCTCCCACCCTTACTCATCCTTCCATCACGCCGCTTCGAGAACCTTTTCCGGTTCCCATTGTTTCCGTGAAAGTTTTATGGTACCAACAGTGAACGTTTGTTCATGAGAGGGTGAATGGCAAAAAAGAAAGAATCCGCGTCAGAGACTGAATCGAAATCTTCCGCTCCGCGAGCAAATCCTGAACCAGCCGCTACCAAGAAAGCCGCCGCCAAGCCGGCGGAACGCGTCACTGCGGTCGAGATGGGGGCGCGTCAGCGGGAAATCTCCGTCTCGGAGTTTTTTACGAAGAACCGGCACCTGCTCGGCTTCGACAATCCCCGCAAGGCGTTGCTGACCTGCGTCAAAGAAGCGGTGGATAACGCGCTCGACGCGTGCGAGGAGGCCGGGATCCTTCCCGATGTGACGGTGAGGCTTGAAGTGGTGCCGAACGGCGAGCCGGTTGCGCCCAGCCAGGCAACCAGGTTTCGCGTCACGGTGACCGATAACGGACCCGGCATCGTCCGTCAGCAGATTCCCAGGATCTTCGCGAAGCTGCTCTACGGGTCCAAATTCCATCGATTGCGGATGAGTCGGGGACAACAAGGGATCGGCATCTCTGCCGCCGGAATGTACGGACAACTGACCACCGGCAAGCCGGTCAAGATTATTTCCCGTATCGGCCCCAAAGCCGCGGCGCATTTCTTCGAAGTGCAGATCGATACAAAAAAGAACGAGCCGCTGGTCCACGAGAACAAACAGATCGACTGGGAGCAGCCGCGTGGGACCCGAGTCACGCTGGAAGTCGAAGGGAAGTATCAGAAGGGCCGCGCTTCGGTCGATGAATGGTTGGAGCAGACGTCGATCGCGAATCCTCACGTGGAACTGATCTACCAGACGCCGGAAGGTGAGACGAAAGAGTATCCCAGGACGTATCATGAGCTGCCGCCGCAACCGCGTGAGATCAAGCCCCATCCGTACGGCATCGAGTTCGGCATGCTGCTCAAGATGTTGCAGGATACGAAGAGCCACCAGCTCTCCGGCTTCCTCGCCGCCGATTTTTGCCGAGTGTCCCCTCAGATGGCCGATGAAATCTGCAAAGCGGCGAAGGTCTCGCCTGACGCAAAACCCCGCGATCTGAAGGGGCCGGTGGCGGAGACACTGTATAAGACATTACAAGAAACAAAGATCATGGCGCCTCCGACCAACTGCATTTCACCGATCGGCGAGAAGGCGATCCTCTCAGGGCTCTATAAGCAAATCAAAGGCGAATTCTACACGGCGGTCAGCCGTCCACCGGCGGTCTATCGCGGCAATCCGTTCATCATCGAGGCCGGGCTCGCCTACGGGAATAGACCTCAGGATCAGAATAAACCGCAGCAGCCGGCCATGCCGAAGGCCGAAGGCGAATATGAAGAAGAAGACTCGGAGCTCGCGCGCGTGATCCGTTACGCGAATCGAGTACCGTTACTGTACCAACAATCGGCCTGTTCGACGTTCAAAGCCGTCTTGAGTACAACCTGGAAGAACTACGGCTTGACCCAATCGCGCGGGGCGCTGCCGGGTGGCCCGATGGTGATCTTTGTCCATATGGCGTCGGTGTGGGTGCCGTTTACGAGTGAATCCAAAGAGGCGATCGCCGATTATGATGAGATCCAAAAGGAAATCACCCTGGCGCTTCGCGAGTGCGGCAGGCGGTTGGGTCTTTTTATTCGTCGGCGCGAACGAGCCGCGAGTGAATATCGGCGACGGAATATCTTCGAACTGTACATTGAAGAAGTCGTCGATGCGTGCAACCGGCTCAAGGGCGGCAAGCTGCCGAAAGAAAAGTTGAAAGAGCAGCTTCAGAAAATTGCGAGCTCGCGGACGGGTGGTGCGAAGACCGACGAGACGCTGGGCAAGACCGGCGCAGGACCTGAAGGGCTGCCTCACTCCATCATCGTCACAGCGGAGGGAGTCGAGGGCGAGACGGCATTGGCCACTCAGGTCGAAGCCGATCAGGCGACAATGGCGCCCACGGCGGAGCCGGATTCGCTTGGTGACACACCGTCAGTTGATGAGCCGGTTTCGAAAGAGAAAACCGCCGGGGAGAGCCGCGAGAAAAAGTCGCCGAAGGGAGCAAAAGCGAAACCTAGTCAGATAGCGCTCTTCGAGGCACCAGACAGACAAGATAGACGAGACAGACCTAATAAACCCACTCGCGTTTCAAAGCCACGAGGAAAGAAATAGCACCATGGCGACGAAACAGAAACAAGCGACTGCCGTTGAAAAGAAGTTGATCGGCCTGGCGGATATTGTGGTCCAATCGGCTGAGCGATCAAAAGACCCGACGTTTCAAATTCCGATCCGGGCTCTCTCGAATGTGTCCTTCAACGAACGGAAGGGCCTGATCGAGATGGGAAGCAAGAAACAAGAGCGGTCGTTTTTCAATGTCGGCATGGCGAAGAAATTCATGCAGACGGTGCTGGTGGCCGATGCCCTCTCTGAATTGCAGCGGGCTGATCTCACGACTTCGCTTCGGGAAATTTACTACCGCACGAAACATACGATCAAAGATTCGCACGAGAATACCTTCGATACGCAGGATGAGTCCGATCCGGTGATCGAAGATTTGGAAGTCTCCCTTGCCGCGCTTCGGGAGGAGCTGCATGTGCGTGCCGAGAACAGCGGCAGCATCGTCGGGCCGGTGGTCTTCGGCGATGACGGCGATCGCGTCGACTGTTCGAAGTTGGGGAAAGGCGGCTACTCCGTGCCGTCGATCGTGGAGCCGGAGTATCTGGAGATCCGTCGCTGCACGGCGGATTTTGTATTGCTCGTGGAAAAGGGCACACAGTGGAACCGGCTGTCGGAGGACAAGTTTTGGCGGCGTTATAACTGCATCCTCCTGACTGGAAATGGTCAGCCCCCGCGTGGCGTCAGGCGTTTGGCGAGACGGCTTCATGAGGAGCATCGGCTGCCGGTTTATGTCCTGGTCGACAACGATCCATGGGGATACTACATCTATTCCGTCATCAAACAGGGCTCGATCAATCTCGCCTTTGAAAGCCAGCGGATGGCGATTCCGAAGGCCAAGTTCATGGGCTTATCGAGCGCCGATCCGGAGCAGTACGAGCTGCCGCGAAATGTCGGGATCAAGCTCAATGAAAAGGACATCGCCCGCGCGAAAGAGTTGATGAACTACCAGTGGTTTCAGAAGCCGGCCTGGCAGGCGGAGATCAAGCGGATGTTGACGAGCGGATTGAAGTACGAACTCGACGCGTTGGCCAATAAAGACTTCCAGTATCTCACCAAGAAATATCTGCCGAAGAAACTTCAGGAACGGGATTGGCTGGACTAGTCTCCCTTCCCTTCCGAGAACCGGTAATCATGCACCGGCCATGAAGCGATTGCCTGTCTGGACCGCGCCCCTTCGTGACTGGCAGCAGCGAGCTCTGTCGGCTGTCCGTACCCATCAGACCAAAGACTTTCTGGCGATGGCCACTCCTGCCGCGGGAAAGACGCGCTTTGCGCTGCGCGTCGCGCACGAGTTTATGACGAAACAGGCTGCGGCCCGGGTGCTGGTCGTCTGCCCGACGAATCATCTCCGCACGCAATGGTCGGATGCCGCGGGGAAGATCGGGTTACAGCTTGATCCGACTTTGACCAATGAACAGGCGGCAGAAGCACCGGACTATCACGGCGCCGTGGTGACCTATCAGCAAGTCTGTCTGGCTCCGGCGAGCTTTCAGTGGGTGTGCAAGAGCAAGAAGACGTTGCTCATCTTCGACGAGCTCCACCACGCCGGCGACGGTAAGAACTGGGGGAAGGCGCTGCGCTCAGCGTTCGATCCTGCGGTGTTTCGATTGATTCTCTCCGGCACGCCGTTTCGTTCAGATAACAATCCGATCCCGTTTATTCGATATGAAAATGGAGAAAGCCGGGCGGATTTCGCCTACGGGTATACCGACGCGATCCGCGACAGCGTCTGCCGGCCGATCGTCTTCCCGAGTTACGAAGGCGAACTCAGCTGGTTGTCCGATGGCCGCGAGCATCAGGCGACATTTGAGGATGGACTGAAATTCAATCGGCAGCGCGAACGGCTGAAGACGGCATTGCTTCAGGAAACCTGGCTGGGGCCGGTGATTACCGATGCTCATGCTCAATTAACCCGCCTTCGGACGCAGGAACAACCGGATGCCGGTGGATTGATCGTGTGCATGGATCAGGAGCATGCGCGGTGGGTCGCAGACCTCGTCGGCCGTATTGTCGGCACGAAGGCCGCCGTTGCCGTATCGGACGATCCCGCGGCGTCGCGCACGATCGAAGAGTTCGCCGATCATAAAAAGCAGCAGTGGCTGGCGGCGGTCAACATGGTGAGCGAGGGCGTAGATATTCCGCGACTCCGTGTCGGTGTCTATGGGACGAACGTGATTACGGAAATGTACTTCCGGCAAGTCGTCGGCCGGTTCGTTCGAATGCAAGATGGTTTGCCTAAACCGCAACGGGCATGGCTGTACCTGCCGAAAGATCCGGTTCTGGTGCATTATGCCAAGCAAATCAAGGCGGAGCGCGATCATGTGTTGGAAGATATCATGCCGGTGGGGCAGCGAGATCTGTTCGGCCGCGTCACGGTCTCGGCCAATGAATACATGCCGTTGATGGCTGTGGCCAGGATGGACAGCCTCATCGGCGAAGACGAGACGCGAGGGGAGAGCGACGCGGTCGGCGTTGCCGAACCGGCCGTCTCCCTCCATGAACAGAAGCAAGACTTGCGGGATCTTCACCGGCTGCTGGTTGCCGGCGTGGCACGAACGAGTGGAATCGATCATCGGAGGCTTAATGCGGAATTGATCGCGCGCACCGGGAGCCGTGTCGATCAGGCGACAGCCGAGCAACTGAGGAAACGCATTCAATTACTGGAACGCTGGAAAGAGCGAGGCTATGATGGAAAACGGTGATCACCACCTGCACAAGGATCCGTGACAAATAGTCCTGCAGTCTCAACTCATTGAAACGACAACGGTTAACGCATTCTGGCCTACATCGCCCCTCCAATGGAGAACTCTGGACTCCGTCTCAAAAACATGAACATGCACCCCTCAGGATGGCGAGAGCTCATGTGTATTGAGGAGGTCGTAACCAGGTTCCGGCATTACCACGCGAACCTTCTTGCCTTCGAGCAATGCGGCGCCGGGGTTATTTATAATGCGGTCGTTTTTGGAAAGTCCGCTTGCAACCTCGACGGCGTTGTCCATGAGTTTGCTGACGACGATGGATTTCAAGTGCACTCGGTCGGCCTCCGTCACTACAGCCACTTGTGTGCCGTGCTCCTGAAACACTAATGCAGTGGACGGCATCGTGAACGCTTGCCAATCGACCGGGGTGGTGAGAAGGACCTGGGCGTAAGAGCCTGGCCAGAGCGTTCGGTCCTCGTTCTCGATCGTGAACACAGTGGTCGCGGTGCGCGTGCCTACGTCGAATCCCTTGGCCACGGTCAGAAACCGGAAGTTGAAATGCCGATGAGGCAATTGCGGCACGGTCACATCCGCCGTCAGGCCAGGCTTGAGGAAGAGATCGAAAGAAGTCTCCGGCACATTGACAAAGAGCCGCACCTTATCCACGACAGCCACCGTAAATAGGTTACTTTTCGCACTGGGAGTGCTGAGGTCGCCCTCTTTACTGACCAGGTCGCCGACGTTGATGTTGCGCTGAATCACCACGCCGTCGAAGGGAGCGACGATCTTTTTAAACCCGATGAACGCCTCGATGTTTTTGACCTTTTGTTCCGCGGCTTTGACCACCGCTGCCTGGGACTTCCAGCCTTGTTCCTGGACTGTAATCGACTGCTCGGAGACCGCATGGCTTGGGCGCAGGGCGATCCAGCGTTTCGCGGTCACTTCTGCGAGTTTGTATTTGACGCGCTCTGATTCCAGATCTGCTTTGGACTGTTTATATTCGGCATCCAGATCCGGTGTGCTGATTTCGGCCAGGACATCACCCTGTTTCACGAGGTCTCCGTAGTCCTTGTACCACATCTCTACGTAGCCCGTGACTCGCGCGTAGATCGGGGCCTGATACCATCCCTCAATATTTCCCGGGAGCGTGATGGTCGCGGTCCTGGGAAGCGGCTTGGGAGAGACGACGGCGACGGTGGGGATGGATGCCTCAACCGTCCCCACGCGAAGCGATGCAGCGACTTGCTTCGCATCATAGTAGCGAAAGCCGAGGTACAGACCGCAAAACAAGAACGCCAAGATTGCCACGGCCTTTCCAGGCCGAGCCTTGACCCGTAGACCCATTTATACATTCTCCTTTCGGCGAATGGCTCGTCTTTCATAGATGACTGCATACACGCTAGGCACGAAAAGCAGAGTGAAGAGCGTGGCTATGAGCAAGCCGCCGATGACGGCGCGACCCAGCGGCGCGTTCTGCGAATAGCCGGTCGCCATGGGGATCATCCCGATGATCATGGCCGAGGCGGTCATGAGGACCGGACGGAAACGAGTCCTTCCGGCTTCGATCGCGGCCCGCAGCGCGTCGCCGTGCTCTTGGAGCCGCTCGCGCGCATAGGACACCACGAGAATCGAATTGGCGGTCCCGGTTCCCATGGTCATGATAGCGCCCGTCAGTGCGGGCTCCGAAAGGTGCGTATGAGTCAGGAACAGAGACCACGCGATGCCCGCCAGCGCGCCGGGCAAGGCCGTGATGATGATGAAAGGATCGAGCCAGGATTGGAAATTGACGACAATCAACAGATAGACAAGAACGATTGAAGTCAGAAGTCCGAGGATCAGCTCGACATAGGCATCGTTCATCAGTGCCGCTTGGCCATGAATTTCGAGAGTGGCGCTGTGCGGTTTCTCGCGCTCCATGCCATGCACAACCTTCTCCACATCCGCCAGCACGCCGCCAAGGTCGGAGTCTTCGACGGAGACATAGATGTCGAACAGCGGCATAATGTTCCCATGGGTCACGACGCCCGGCGTTCCCTTCACTGATAGGCTGGCCAAGTTACCGAGGAGCTGCACATCATTCTTCAAACTATTGTTTGAGGACTCATCTACAGGGATGGTCATGAGACTGTTGACACTGTTGATCTGCGGCTGCGGCGTATAGACGTTGATCAAATACGACATGCCGGTATTGGGGTCAAGCCAATAGATTTGGTCGATCTGTTGACTGCCCGCAGTCGTCATGAGCAGATTGTCCGCCATATCCTTCAGGGTCCTGTTGACCCCGAACCCAAACGTGCGGTTGCCCTCGACCATCATGGTCGGCGTGGTCATCGTCTGCTGTATGACCACATCCGTAGCGCCGGGGGCCTGGCTCAACTTGTCCGCCAACTTGCGGGAGAATTCATAGTTTAGATACATGTCGGGACCCTTGACCTGCACATCAATGGGCGCGGGCGCCCCGAAGTTGAGGGTTTTGGCGGTCAGATCGGAGGGTGGAATGTGAATTGAGTTCCTGGATAGCGATCATTCAACCCCTTGCGTAGAGTGCGTCGGTAGTCCCAGACCGGCGATTTTTCATTCTTTACTGAGCCGACCATCAAATAGTGCGTAGTGCATCAGCCGGCATAGCGAACATG
>JACOEH010000020.1 GCA_024998685.1 Nitrospira sp. | reverse complement strand
CCAACCACCCGATCTTCACCGGCTTCGAGTCGTACCACTGCGAAATGTCATACCCTCGCCCCGAACTGTCAGATGCCATGTCCCCTACCTCCTTGTGTTAAATGAAAGTGTCCTACTACCGAATACCAGGTTTCAAGAAAGGACCTCTGCCACGATTGATATACTTCTTCCGGCGGAAGACCCGCAAAAAGTGAGCAAGTATCCGACAAAGCTTCGAGACGAGTCAAGCAAAATATCATGAGACAGGCCACCTAACCCCTTGCCTACAGCGCAAATGGGGGGTTCGGCTTAGAGGGGCAGGTATACTCCTGCGGGTATTGGAAGTCAAGATCAGCAGGGAAGCCCTTAGTGCCAGGTCGGCTTTGCTGGGCAATGAAAAAGGTCTAGTGACTGCAAGGAGGAGAACCCAGGTTAACTACGTAAAATGCGATTCGTCTAATGAACGTGATCGCCGGGGGGGGGTAAGATTTCTCGTTCTTGATTGAGTTGGGTGATTTGTTGTGTCAGCACGGTTGTATCCCCCCACCCAGATACGTCCCCAATTGGAATCCATCGTGCCCGCAAATAACCAAAACGGTCGATGAGAAATTCCATATGCTTTGGGCTCGTCCCTTCGCCGAACAGATCCGGAATAGAGAGTGTCCTCCGGAACAGGGCATAGCTGCTGGAGATCTCGCGCGCGCCCTGTGTGACGACAGGGAAGGGCATATCCCGGACGATTGCGATCAGCTCATCTGGAGTTAAGTCAGTGATGGGGACTGCCAAGATGGCCGTATTCTTTCCGATGATCGAGGTGGCAGCCGCGCGGAGCTGATCGAGCCGAACACGCGATTCCGGCCATGAAAAGAGGATCAGCAGCACATCTTGCTTTCCGCGGAAATCCTTCAGTGTGCCGCTTGAGCCGTCGTGCGCGGTATACGAGAAGTTCGGAGTCGCCATGAACGGTTGCTCAGGCAGAATACGGGGGGTGATGATTCTCGATTGATACCCTCGGGAATTGGCGTGGAGAAAGTTCAGCAAGTCCCAGCGTTCTTCTTCAGAAAATTTCTCGCCGAAGGCCGGCATAATACCATTGAATCGTCCGTAGGTCAGCCAATGGAAGAAGTCACCCGCTGTGTGCATGGCGGTATGCGGTTCCGTCAGCAGGTCTACCGGTTGTTTCGGCAAGGTTTTGGCCAGTACGCCATTCCCCTTTGCTTGCGGCCCATGACATGGAATGCAATTCGCGGCAAATAACTCAACACCGTTGGCAATGGAGATGGCGTCGAACGGCACCGGAGTTTTCCGATAGGTTTCCGGGTACGATTGCACGGCAATAGGATAGAGTGTCGCGCCAAGTCCAAGGATTCCTAAAATTGTCGGAGCAGTGATTCGCCACGAGGTGCCCCAATGTTTTTTGCGGCTGAGAACGATCATCGTTCCGGCTATGATCAGGAGTACAAGGCCGGTGAGTACGATAGCTCGTACAAGCCAATCACCCCACGTGGCATCGATGGAGAAGCGAAAGGGGTAGGGCCAGTAATCGATCACATCATGTTTGGCAGGCACGGCGTTGGCCAACAACGTGGCGACGATTACCAGCAGGATGGCGAGGACGAACTCGATTCTCACCCAAGTCCGGAGCTTTTGTCCGCCCGCTTCGGCTAGGGCCGAACTCTGACTCAGCGACGGCACCCAAACAGACTTCGCGCGCGAGGCAATCAAAAGAATGATGACAAGCAACGTGAGTTTTAGGATGAGGAGCAAGCCGTAGGTCGTTGCGACGAGTCCGGCATAATTGGTGTCAATCATACGATTAGCCACGACGAGACCTGACACGACGATGGCGATCATTGTGGGGAGAGCCAATGCCGAAAAACGGCTCAGCACTTCCCCGGCACGTGATCGGTCGTCCGTTGATTCGGTCGTGGTGGTGGAGGCAACAAGGATCACGCCCGGGAGGCCGCCGAACCAGACACTGGCTGTGATGAGATGCAGCGCATAGGTTATGGTGGAAAGGACTGCTTGCTCTTCGGCCGCCGAATGGCTGGCGAGAGAACCGAGGGCCAGGGGCAGCGTCGCAACCGACGCGCAGGCCACGTAGCGCCATTGCGCTGGAGGAGAAATCCGAACGTATAGGACGATCGCAAGAACCATGAGGGCACTGGCAGTGCGCAGGGTCCAAATAAGACCGATGCGGGTCCTTTGTAAGAAGTCTAACCAGGCTTGAGGACTCCAGGCATTTTCAGGAACTCCTGTCGCTTGCGCCGTCGTTGTAGCGAGGAGACCGAATAACCCGAGCAACAGTGTGACGGCCAACCATGGAAAGGTCTGTTTCAGACGAGCCAGCCACATATATCGGGAGGCAAAGTCCTTCTGCTCGGCGATTGCCAAAAACACGCAACCACCGACCAGCAGCATAGAGGAGGCCAGCTGCAGACAGCGAAACAGCACGCCAGCAGCCTCGATCATTTCTTTTGTGCTTCGCCCTTCACCGTGAAGTCGAAAGACGACTCCACGACATGTCCATCCACCGAGAGGACACGAAACTTGACGGAATACTTTCCGGGAGGCAGCTCCGGCAACGGCAGGACGATCGATTTCTGATCGTCAGGAACCAGGGTGGGCTTCAAGTCGGTGATCGGCTGTTTCTTGGCATCAAGGACTATGAGGGAAGCATAGTCTCCTTCGATTTTCTCATTGAACCACAAGCGCACCTGAATCGGCGATTTGGTGAGGACGGCCCGCCGTGGTGGTTCGGCCTTGACCAACATGGAATGCGCGAACGCCGAGGTGGCGGAGACTCCCAAGACGAACGCCACGATCAAGATGACATGCCTGAACGTGTGTCTGCCAGGTGAGCCGATCATTGATCCTCCGTGTTACTGCTTATGGTATCCAATAAAGCGTGACGCATCAGGCCGCCTCACTCAATGCTCCAACCGGTATCCGTCGCCTATTGTGATGACACGGGGATTCCCGAAGGCTTGCGACGATCCCGAAAAGAAAAGAACACAGCTACAGCGATGCCTACCAGAACGGGGACGATGACCATGATGTAGTGTGTCAGGTGCGAAATGGCTCCTGTTTCTCCGACCGAAAAAGGAAACCGCGAGACGTGTTCTTGCTTGTCTCCGATTGAAACCAGGCCGACGAACTTGCCGGGTTTGTCAAAGTTGTATTTTACGTCGATTGACCCGGTCGGGTAGACCTTGGCGGGGAAATGGGTGACGGTCACTGCTTCGAGATTATCCTCTGAGCCGGTATCTTGAATGACACGCACTTCTACCGGTATTGAGCGAAGTTCTTGCTCAACGAAATCCAGCACCAAGACGGAGTTCCCCGTTCCTGGTAGTTCTAGGCAAAATTTCCGATCGTAGTATGTGTCAGGTTGGTAACTGGCGAAATACATCTTATAGGGTCCGACGTGGAGCACGCACGTATCAGCTGCCAATTCATGCCCATGCTGAGCCAGTGCCGTAAAAGGAGCCAAGACCAAAAAGAACAGACCGCATATCAACGCACGAATCAGCAAGTGATACGACATGTTCAACCTCTTCTCTCTCTGCTTCTCATGAAGCGTAAGGTCTCGGCGTCACCCTAATTCTAGGAAGCCGCGATTTGCGACGGCTTGCGGCGGTCGCGCATGAAAAAGACAATCGCGCCGACGATGACTACCGCAGCGACTGGAACCATATAGATATTTAAGAATTTGGAAAAGAACTTCGGTTCGCCTACTGAGAATGGGAACCGGGATATATGTTGTTGTTTGTCGCCGACACTGACCATGCCGACAAATTTTCCCGGCTTGTCAAAGGTGTATGCAAAGTCGATCGAACCATTCGGATACACCTTGGCCGGAAGGTGAAAAACTGTAATGCCTTCAAGATTGTCCTCTGAACCCGTATCTTTGATGATGCGCACTTCGGCGGGAAGCGAGCGAAGTTCCTGCTCGATATAATCCAGTACGACGATCGTCTGGCCGGTCGCCGGGATATCTTCACAGAACTGCTTTTGCTGCGAATTCTCAGGCTGATAGCCGCTGAAGTGCATCATATAGGGGCCGATCGTGAGTTTGCACATGTCTTCAGCCATGGAAAGTCCGCCATGAGCATGGACTTGTGAGGAGACGAGGGCACCCATAGCAAATACCGCACATCCAACCGTCAGTTTCAGATATACGAAAGGCCTCATGAAAGATCCCTCTCTGCAATGGTGAAGTGAATGCTCAGATAGTCACACGCGGGCGCCGGCTGCTCACGAACGACGGCGAGATGCAAACCAACCCCGCACTCGGCTCGATTTCGAGAGCTCATACCCGACGATTCCGAGTACCAGCAGCAAGGCCAAGGGGCCTAGAGCCGCACGCCCGAGTTTCGAATAGTCGACCTGCTGCACTCGTAGTAAATAAGAGGAAGGACTAAACCCTTCCGCCGTTATGATCAGCTTATAGAGGCCCTTATCCAACTTCGCTTCTCCCCTCACTACGCCATCAGGGTGAGAAACCGGCTTCCAGTACGCTACGGTTTTGGCCTCGTCTTGCTCATTCTCATTGACCCCTCGGATGATTTTGACTCCCACCGGCAGGTTGCGCAGGCTCGGGTCGACCAAGTCCACCACGAGAAAGGTGTCACCCACATCCGGGATATCCGTGCAGTATTGAGCCTTCGGCTCAATTTGTGGCTGGTATGCACTGAAATGCACCATATTTCCGCCGATTCTTCGCACGCAGATGTCTTCTTCCATCGATACGTTTCCGTGCGCGGCGGCGAGATCGGGGCTGAATATCGCCGTAAGAGCCAATAGAAACAGGGGCGGGCCAAAACGTCTTACCTGCGTAATCATGACTTCATTCGCAGCGTCAATATTCCATTACGGGCTAGATTTGTAGAAATGTACCACCCCGCAGACTGTTCTTTCAAGTACTGGAGCCTTGGGGTCCTTTCTGAACGTGTCGCCGTTGCTTGGTCGGATGGGATGCCCGAGTCGATATGGTGTGCACCTTACTTGGCTGGATGGCGAAAGGATTCGCTTCATCAGCGCCCAGCCGACACTCTTCTTTTACACAGAAAAGATTATCTGACCCGCCCCGCGCAGCGGGGTGCATCCAATGCATGCCGCGATGTGCCGACGTGATCGTCTAAATACTGAGAACTCATTTCATCGAAATTGAGAGGCATTATCGTAATACGTGCATTTAATGGTTGACGCGCGCGCAAGACCTGGTGATAATAAGACAAGCGACAAAACACCTATGGAAGGAGGCCAGGAATGAAAGCGAAAGAAGGGGTCATCAACATTCTCAATAAAATTCTGACGGCGGACTTGACGGCCATCAATCAGTATTTTGTCCACGCCAAAATGTGCGACAACTGGGGGTATGATCGGCTCTGTCACAAGGTGCGAGAACGGAGCATCGATGAGATGAAAGATGCCGACGAACTCATCGGTCATATTCTCTACTTGGAAGGGGTGCCCAATATGCAGCGAATGAATGCGGTGCAGGTAGGTGAGACGGTACCCGAACAATTTAAATTGGACCTGAAAGCCGAGCAAGAGATGCTGACGTTGTTGAACGAGGGAGTTGTGCATTGTACGAAGGTGACTGATTTTACGACCCGGCACATGCTCGAAGACATGGCGAAGGACGTCGATGGGCACATTGATTGGATCGAAACCCAATTGGAAACCATCAAGCAAGTCGGTCTTGAAAACTACTTGGCCGAACAGATCAAGAAAGAATCCTGAGGGAGACCATGAAAGCCAAAGAAGGCGTCCTTGAATATCTCAATCAGATATTAAAAGCGGAGTTGACGGCCGTGCACCAGTACCTGTTGCATGCGGCGATGTGCAAGAATTGGGGATATGATCGGCTGCATGACTATTACGACCATTTGGCGGATGAAGAAGTAGAGCACTCTTCCGGACTCATCGATCATGTCCTGTACTTGGATGGTACGCCGGAGGTGGAGCATATCGATAGTGTGGCGCATGGGCGCGACGTAGAGGCTCTGTTTCAGGCGGATCTGGCATTCGAACGTGAAGATGTCGAATTGCTCCGAAAGGCAATCGCGCACTGCGCCACAGTCGGTGATTTCACGAGCCGTCACCTGCTGGAACATATGATTGAGGACTCGGAAGAGCACGTGGATTGGTTCGAGACCCAACTGCGGACCATCGAACAGGTGAGAATCGAGAACTACCTCGCCGAACAAATCAAAAAGTAGTGGCAACTCAGGAGCGGGTAGGCGAGATCACTTGCCTACCCGTCATTCTCGCTCGAGGGCTTAGGAAACTGAAGTTGTCCCATCGAAGTGATGATGTTCATCGGCATCGGCGTCCTGCTTTGTCGGATGAATAGTCTTATCCTTGTGTTCCGGCGGACTGTACAAACTATAGAGCTTGAGATCCGTGATATTCGAACGATTTATCACATTGTGTCTCGTCCCGGCCGGGATGACCACCGCATAGCCGTCACTGACGGAATGAGTCTTGCCGTCCAGGATCACGCTGCCTTCACCTGCCTCGAAGCGGATAAACTGATCGAGGTCATGCACCTCTTCTCCGATCTCTTCTCCCGGCTTCAAGCTCATCAACACCAGTTGGGTATGATGTGCGGTAAATAACACCTGACGATAATGTTCATTCCTGGTCGTCGCTTCTTCGATATTGATGATGTAGCCGCTGCTCATAGCAACCTCTTGGGTTCCATTCCTACTTGGCCCGTCAGCTGCAGTCAAGTGGCGAATTCATGATACGTGGAAGGACATCCGGCTCCTGGTATGGGGACAACCCATGAGTCCTTATGATCGTTGGCCTGGAAGAACAGCAAAGCGTCCAAGCCGCGTCCATCATCGACCTAGCGAAATGGTTTTCAACCAGGCTTTAAGGCGTCGGGTCCGAAGCGATTTTGCGAGCCCGCGTGCCTGCCCTTGCTGACGATTGAATAGCCGGCAGTTTCTGCACCAGAGGAGGGAGCTCGGGTGTCCAGTGGGTCTGTTGCAGCGGGTGCAGGTCGCGACAAGTATCTCAGAATCGACGTGCGACACGTGAGGCTCCGCTTGTTGCATAGGCTGACGGATCTTCATCTCAGTAGCCGATACATGACTATTGATAGTCCTCATTCAGAGATTTAAGAAATGCCACGAGAGGGACGATGTCGTTGGGCGTGAGCGCGATGCCCTGAAGCCGGCTATCTCCATTGCGCAGCGTGCCTGCTCGAGCTTCGTTTGATCTGTCGATATAGGAATTGATCACATCGTTCAACGTATCCAATCGACCGTTGTGCATAAAAGGAGCGGAATGGTCGGGATCTCGGAGGCCTGGCGTTTTGAATCTGGCGATGGCCCGATCAAGTAAGATCGAATCGGATAAGGGGCAGGGCACCTGGTCATCGCACAAGATGGCTCTGATTTTGGCCTGGGGATTTGGGATGTCGGGGTTGGCGAAGATATTCCACACGCCCAGATCGACCAAAGCGGGATCGGCAATCGTAGGGATGGCTCGGAAACGTTCCGAGGCGTTTGGATGGTGCTCCGTGGCAGGGAGGAAGGCATCGTAGTTTCCATTACGAGCCGCAAGATTTGGGATCACGAGCGCGCTGAATGTGTTTGCACCGTGAATGCTGTCGTACTCTCTTTGTGTCGTGCCGGTGTTGTGCAGCTTGAAATCCGTAAAGTCGGGTGCGGTATGGCAAGCAATGCAATTGCCGATCTCGCCCGCTGTCAACTCGGCCGGTGAAGCGGGCAGCGTAGCCGGCTCGGAAAGGAACATTCTCAAGCCGGCCAGTTCCGTCGTGCCGAACTCGAAGGCCTGAGCGTGGAATTGAAACCGTCCGTCCGATCGGTTGGGGTTGGACGTCACGAATTGCGGAGAAAAGCTCGGTGCATTGATCAGTGTCCGGAGCCGTCGGCTATAGGAGGGCGGAGATTCGTTCGGATCGGGCCGATGAGGTAAGCCGTTGATACTAAGAAATACATCAAACGGCGAGCGAATTGGCACCCCATTGTCGTCGGTCTTGGAAAACCGAAGACCGTTCACATACGCCGTGACGACCTTCACGACTGCGTCGAAGATTTCCTGGTCCGTGGCCGATCCGATAAAGGCACGAAATTGAGGAGGCATGCGCAGTTCGTCGGGAATATCCGGGTTGGTGCCGGTAAATAAAATTCTGTAAGACAAACCGGTGTCGGTCAAATCAAACGAGCCATCGTCTTCCCGAACCACCTTTGCGATGTGTGCGATGGCCTGAGCCTTTTCGCCGGGGAGCCAGCCGAAGTTCCGGCCTGTATAGGTTCCTGCGACCAGATCTTCCATCGAATTGAATTCCGCGTCGAGGTGGAACAACACCCCTCCCGGTCTATCGAGGCTTGAGTTGACCAGCGGCGGAGAATTCCTTGGCGCGTGAGTCTTACCGTCGGCTCTGGCCGGAATAGGACTGCGGTGCGCAAAGTCGGCATAGGCCCGCATGCCGCCGCCAGGTGACGCCAGGACATCGTCCACCAAATGGCAGGTCCGGCAATTCATCGACATGCCCCTGAACGGTCCCGGATTAATCGGCGCCCCTAAGGTTTCAAGGGAATTGACGACGCCATCACCGACATTGGGGTTGTTGACGTTGCCGCCATTGTCCATGAAGACTTTGAATGCCTGCGCGAATCGGGTGTCAAGGAACAGCCGCTCGCCGACGTCCTCTTCAGCGCCTGGCGTACCTGGCGCGAGGGCGATAGGCGGAGATGAGCTTTCACCGCCCGAACAGGCAACGAGGCCGATGAGGAAAAGGAGAGAGAAGAGAAGGGTGAGATATGTCGGTGTCTGATGAGGCACATGGGCATGGCTCATGACGCAGTAGTCCTTCTGTTAAGCGGATCTCCGGGAGAGGCGAGGGTCCTCCGGAAATGAAGGCCCTCGCTTGTGTCACCGGTTAGGCGTTCCTTGTAAAAATGGGGTTTCCGTTTCTCCCATCAGTTCGACCAATAGATCGACGATAAAGGGATCGAATTGAGTGCCTGAGGCCACCCGCAGAATTCGAAGCGCGATACGATTACGTAAAGATCGGTCGCGGACATGGGGAACCTGAATAGCCTCGAATGCGTCGGCGACGGCAAGAATTCTGGCGCCCAGCGGAATGAACGCTCCTCTGAGGCCATAGGGATAGCCTGATCCGTCCCATCGCTCATGATGATGAGCGATCATGATGGTCGCGTCACGGAGGAATGAAAAAGGCTCGAGTAAATTCGCCCCAAATCGCGGATGATTCTGAATGGCCACGTACGATTCCAGATCTCGGGCCTCTCGCCCTGTTTGGAGGTGAGGCGGAAGCATCAGAAGACCGATGTCGTGAAGCAAGGCGGCCAGTTTCAGTTGATGCAAGAGCTCCTCATCGAGGTTCGCAGCAAACCCCATACGAATCGCAACAACTGCCGTCTCTTGGCCATGCCCTGCTTGCCATGGCAGGAGCCGATCCAGTTCCTTACCGACTTGCCGGACCAGGATGCTTTCGAGATCGCGCCGCGATGTGGCTGGAAGATGAAGGCGGTCGATCTTCTGCAGCATGCCTTGAATCTTCAGCACGGCTGGTTCGACCTGATCTACTATATGGATTCGCATCACATCACCTCCGCAAAAGCACAGAGCCCAAGACCATTGGCGTGATCCTGGGCTCTGGGTGAATAACCGCTGGCCTCTCAAACAATTGTGCCGACAATCTGAATCTTACGATTCTTGCGGTCGTTTTCCTCCCATCAGCGGTTGCTCGAGCACCCACATCTCATACAGCGGGACGACAAGCATCACCAGAAAACTGACGGTCATCAGCGTATCACCGGTCAGCATCGAGACGACGAAAATCGGGGAGACGTAGCTGATCAACCACGGCGACAGAAGATCGAGGATCACGCCACCGAAGCCGGCCCATGTGACGACCATTTTCAGCATATGACTTGCGCCGGTCAGATACATCACATGAATGAGAATCATGAACACGACCGGCATCGTAAAGAGATGAAAATGCGTGATTTCAGCCAACTCTCGGAAAGACATGGGTTCTCCGAACGTCGTATCGGACCCTCGATAGTGATCAGCAATGCCTTGCGGCGAGAGACCCGTCATGTTATGCGCCCAAAAAAATGAGAAGGCAAAGCCCGCCAACATTAAGAGCAAGAACAGGGTATAGAGCAACCGAATATGTCGATCAGCATCACGCAGCCTAAATTTCTGGTTGAAGTTCCGCATGCAGGGACGCAGGGTCCGCTCGAATTAATTCCCAAATATGGACGAGAAAAATCCTTTATCTTTTTTGGCAGCCATTGTGTCACTGCCGATTCCGGACGGTTTCAAGTAAAACTCGTCAATCAGCACCAACACGCGTTTGATGCCGGCGCTCATCGAGCGAACGGACATCGTGGCGCCGCTGATGTTGATAATGTCTTTGTTGATCCGAACCGGATCGAGAACGGATTTGCCCTCATACTGAGAGTTAAACCGCTTCTTCCGAACCTCACTCCCGCGCGATTCACGGAACACGAGCAATTCGATATTCGATACGAAACCCTTGTTATCGACACCGACCAGGTACGTCATCGGCTTGTGTTTACCGATCGTGTTTTGTACGGCCGCATAGCCGTCGATCTGGCCTGCGGTTTCTCCGATGTACACCTCGAAGGATTCTTCCGGGAACTTCCAGCCGATCCGTTCTTCGACGAGAGATTTTTTCTCAGGGTTGAGTTTAATGAATTCCTTCCGAACCCGTTCGGACTTCGGAAACATGATCTTGATGCCCTCTTCTTCCTGCAGATAGACCTCGGCCATGTTCATCTCTTGATCGGTGAGATAACGCTTGAGATCGCTATCCCATACACGCTCGGCGCCAACGGAGGAAGAGGGCATCACAAAAAAAACCGCTAGTATGGAGAGTATGCCAATGATCATGAGGTCGCCCCAATTTCGGGGAGGCCGACAGTAACCGCCGGCCTCCCCGAGTCTCTAAAAATAGGTTGCCGCTGAAATCACCAATGCACTGTCGTGAACGCGTTGTCCGTTATTTGGATTAAAGGACTCCGGCAAGTACTGATAACTGATCTTGAACACCGTATCTTCGATCGGACGGTAGTTCAACCCGAACGAAATCTGCTCGTACTTCCCCGCGTTCTCTCCTTTGTTATCTAAATTCAAATTGACTCGGTCGTAACGGATGACGGCGGTAAATGTCGAACCTTCACCGAAACGCTTTGGTGAGAGGTTCGTCAAAAAAGAAGGCATGAAGTGGTAGTTGCCTTGGATGTAAAATCCTTGCATTCTCTCAGGCGGAGTGGCGAGCGGGTTGAGTGTGAATCCTAGTGCGTTGATGCCGGTTATCCGAGAGCCTGGCGCGAATCCAAATGTACTTCCGGGGATAGCTCGATTGTTATTTCTCGCATAGGCCCAGGCGGCCTCGCCGATGAGTTCAAACGGGCCCTTTTGAAGGGTCCAGTCTATGGCAAAGATACTGAGCGGGTTATAGCTTGTGGGCGATTGATTCCCATAATACCCGGACCCGGCCACTTCGACGCCCAGCATCGGGCTGTATGCGACGCGTCCTACGACCGCTTTTCCATTATTGATATCGAGCCCGTCGTTGGACAAGCATTTCCGTTGACGGGAATTTTTCGTGCCGTCAAACTCAGTGACGCGAGGGCTTCCATCGGTGTTGTAGCCGCAAGGGCCGGTCGTCGCATAGATTTCATAATCCACCTTGCTCGTTCGACCAGGGTAGAACGTACCGTACAAGCCGACGCCTGTTTCCGATATGGTACTCGGGATGATCAGTGTGCTGACCAACGGTCGATCGGTCAAGTCGTTCAACGGCGAGTCATGCAGAAGGTTAAACTTGCCGATGGGGAGGAGGATGATTCCTCCTCGTAGGTTGACACTTTCATGTATCAGGTAATCGATGAATGCGAATTCTGCGCTGATTTCCAGACTATTGGTTTCCCTGATCCCATGTTCGATTTCGATTTCAGATCCAAACTTCACATGCTCGGTAATATCCGCATAGATAAATGGAACGAATCGCTGCTGGTCGAATCCGTTCGTGGTGCCCTGACCATTCCGTATGTCTTCATAGCCTGTTTCCAGCACCGGCTGGCGATGAGCGCGATATTGAATGTCAAAATATCCGCCGACAATCGCTTTGGGAAACGTCAGGAACGGTTTTGCGTACAGCAGTCGACCGGATCCGGTTGAGCTGAAGGACAGAGGTTGGCGCTCTTTGGCGCGAAGATCCCTGCCGACTTCAGGAATAGGGCCGACCCCAGGCTCAGCCGTTGGTTCTACCCTTTCGCGGGGCTCTGAAAGCGGTTCTTGCCGCTCACGTTCCTGCAAGCGCTTTTCCACCGCTTCGTCGACCATTTTCTTGATTTCCTCCGGGGTCAAGTTCTCGGCCCAAACCGGCATCACCGATAGGCTGACAAGGACAAGAGCCCCGAGGATTGACCGCATCTTCATCGGCATCCTCCTTCATGACTAAGGTTGTGGTCTGACTCGGGACTCGATGGTCTCTGGTCTTTCTCAGGAATGACACACGCTCTCTAAATTGGATGTGACGGCAACGCCTCCTCTCGCGCCATAAATTATGATGTTCCTGTCTCCCAGTCTTCATTACAAGGGAAAGGGAATGACCACAATGCGCTTGCACTTCAGTTCCAGTCCTTGTCGACATACCTTGGCGATCAATTGTCTGCACCCGCAGCGTGTCCCACGAGTCGCGCAATGTTCAAACGAAGGCGCTTTCGCGACGGCCGAACCAGGGTTAACTGACGGTACATCCATGTTCCTTCAATTTGGCATCAATCCGATTCTGCACGTCGCGCATGACAGAGTCAGAAGGCTCCGTGCGAACCCAACCAAAGAGGCGCGCTCCTCCACGAAATGCCCAGCTCTCCCGTTCTTCGATAAAAGAGATTTTTGTGACATCGTCCCGCCGCTTCACCTCCAGTGTAAGACGGGACCGATCCCGACTGTCCGCCACTTCTCTCCTGAAAATGCCGTAGGTTCGTCCTGGCATGGGAATTTCGAGCCAATGAGTGACGATCAATCCGCTGTCTTTATCCTTGGTGTTGATCGATCGATCCTTCACGACATCGACCGCCGCATCCCAGGCATGATCGTAGCTGCATACGGCAGACCGTTCTTCCATCCCGCTCATCAGGGCACAGCCGCCCAGGTTTCCGAGCAGAATGAGCGGGAGAATTTGCACACTCGTTAATAGGAACTTCGTCATGTCACAAGCTCCCCGCCGGGGAGCGGGAAGCCTCCTTTCATAACAGTTAGAAATAAGTTGCCACTTGAAATGAATCATGATGGTTCGTTCTCCCAACCCTCTATCGATGAGAAGGGAATAACGACGATGCGCTTGCACCGTTTACACTTCAGTTCCAGTCCTTGTCCGCATACCTTGGCGATCAGTTGCCCACACTCGCAGCGCGTTTCAAGAGTCTGATCGCGTTCCAACGTGGGCATCTTTGTAATAGTCACGATACGTGGCGGATTGATTTAAATTGAGAACGATTATTAATATCTCGATCAGTATTCAGCTGTCAAGCGGTTAGTTTTCGTCGGGCGGTGTGCCATTTCAGCACAGCTCGTCATATAATTTTCTATGAAGAAGATCCGGATGTTTCGAGGAGGTCTCCTGGGATCGCTCGTTCTCGGTATGTCGAGTTGTGTGACGGAATTGCCTGCATTGGTCGATCAAGATCAGGTCGCAGGCAACTTGGTCGTCGGGCGAGTCATAACGGTCCTGACAGGCGAAAGGTCTCGACGGTATGTACCACAGATGCGATTTCTGGAGTTGGAGGACACGGATTCCCGACAACGCTTCCAGGTGGACATCGAGTCTCCGGATCAACGTTTTGCCATCGATTTACCGACTGGAAAGTATCGACTCATCCGAGTGCAGATCAGTGAAGGGCCTTTCATGTCCATAGCCGATTTGGACATGACATTTTCCGTAGAAGCAGATGTCATCACGCATGTGGGTACATGGCGGTTTGGAGTTGATTCGCCGCGCTATGGACGGAATGTCATCGTGTCAATGATTTCCGAAGAACGAGCCATGGCACGTACCTTTCTCAATGAACAATATCCGGCCTTCAACGAGAACTCCATGGTGGAAAGGCTCCCTCAGCCATCACAGACGGAAACACGCCTCTACGAAGTCATGCCCTATCCTCGGTATTCCAGATATTTCCGGCGACATTGGTGGTGAAGGTCATTCTTGCAATGAAGGCACCACGAGCCGTTGCGATTTCGATGACAATGTGCAGTCTTCTCGCAGCCTTGGTAATTGGTTGCGTGAAATGCGACCTGATCCACCGCCTCTTGTCGTCAAGCGGACGCAGATCGCATGGCACGCTGGTGGCGATCACCGCCGTGGTCTCCGACAAGGACGTGGGTTATCAAGCTATTCAGGCCGGGTTCGATGAGATCACGCGACTCGAACGGCTATTGAGCACCTGGTGTCTGGACAGCGAACTATCCCGAATGATGTAGCGGCCGGTGCAGTCTACTAGGCTCACGAGTAAAACGAGCGGGAAAATTTATGGGCTCATCTGCAGGAACTTCATCATGTCGCGAGCTCCCTGCCGAATCGGCAGGGAGCATCCTTTCATGACCGTTAGAAGTATGTCGCCGCCTGGAAGAGGAAGCCATCTCCGTCGATCGGACTATTGGCCGTGCCCAAATCTCCGGCGGGTGTTAAACCCACCGCGCGGTTCTGCGCGTTATACTGCCAGTTGATTTTGAAGACCGTATCTTCAATCGGCCTGAAGTTGAGGCCCACCGTCAATCGATCTAATTCTCGCCGGTTGCCGAGACCATTTACGATGGTGCGATTGTCGGTATCGGTGTCGACTTGCTCCCATCGGATGGTGGCGGTGAAGGTTGACGCATCAGAGAAGTGGGTTGGCGCCGCCCTTTTTAAGAACTCCGGCATGAAGTGATAGTTACCCTGGACATAGTAGCCGAACATGCCTGCTGGTCCGATGGGAGCTCCAGCCACACCGGTGGCGTTGTTGTTGCTGATTCGGACCCAAGCCGCTTCACCGATCACCTCGAACGGACCACGTTGCAAGGTCCAATCAACCGCGAAAATATCGAGGTTACCGGAGCCGACCGTAGCCGTTGAGGGTTTGTATTGGCCGTGGTAACCGGACCCGGCGATTTCAATACCTAACATGGGACTATAAGCCAGACGGCCGACAATTGCCTTGCTGTCATCACGATCTCGGGACACGCTTCCCCGTGCATTGCGGATGCCCAAATCTGTAATAGCACCGGCGGTTTGACTCATGCCGTTTACCGCATAGAGTTCATAATCCAACTTCGACAGAGTTGTCGGGTACAGCGTTCCATAAATGCCGGCCCCGGCTTCAAACCAGGTGCTCGGAATGACGATCCTCGACACCATTGGTCGATCCACGAGGTCGTTCAAGGGCGAATCGTGGAGTAAATTGAACTTACCCACAGGCATGAGAAGAATGCCGCCGCGGAGGTTGATCTTCTCGTCGACCAAGTAGTCCAACTGGGCGAATTCGACCTGAATCGAGCCGTCTCCTTGCGGAGTGTTGGTTCCACCTCGTTCGATCTCAATTTCCGTCGCGAATTTTATCCGATCGGTGATGTCGGCGTAAATAAAAGGCACCAATCGTTGCTGACCGAAACTATTGCGACTGGGGTTGTCCAAGTTTTGGCGGGTTAGTATGTTATACATGGCATCGGCATAACCGCCGACAGTGGCCTTGGGCGCACTCAAAAACGGCTTGCCATAGATCAGTTTTCCGGATCCAGTTGAGCCGAACCCAAGCGGGATCTTTTCTTCCCCCTTACGCTCAACTTTAATATCGGTCATCGGGCCGGCCGGTATAGGGTATTGGTCCGTCGTTGTGGATGAACGGTCCTCGGGAACTTCGCGAGATTCACGTTCCTGTGCTTTCCGTAACGCTTCTTCCAGTCTTTTCACTCGTTCCTCAAGGCTTTCTTCTGCGAAGACGGAGGTGACCGACAGCGCAATGATCGAAAGAGCCCCGAGGATTGACCGCGTTTTCATCGGTATCCTCCCTGATGTGAGTAAAGTTGTGGTCTGACTCGGGACTCGATGGTCTCTGGCCTTCAGGTAACCGTGAACACATGCTTCTATCTATGAGATGTGATGACTGTTCCTCCTTTCGCGAGAATGGATCGTGACATTCCGGTCCCCAGCCTTCGATTGAAGAGAAGGGGGTAGGCGGCAATGCGCGTTCACCGCTTGCACTTCATTGCAGCCCTTGTTCAAGATCTTGGCGATCAAGTCCACACTCGCGGCGTGTCTCAAGAATCCGGAAAGGTTCCAATGAAGAGCTTTTGCGATGGCCACGATACGATGATCTACATAATGAAATTGAGAACTATTATTATGTAATGATTCAGCAAGTGTCGCAGTGTCAAGAGAGAATTTCGACAGCGTAGGGCATCTGGGCATTCAAAGTGCGTTGCCCTATAATTCCCGTATGTAGAGGACACTCGGAATATTCTTTCTAACTCTTAGGGTCTCCATCAGGTCGGATATGTCGGGTTGCGCGACGCAATTGCTAGCGATGGTGGAAAGCCTTGCTCAGCCATCACACGTCGGAAGCACACCTCTACGAAGCCATGCCCTATCCTCGGTATTCCAGATATTTCCGTCGACACTGGTGATGAAGATCATTGTTGCAATAAAGGCACGTCGGACCGTTGCGATTTTGATGACAATGTGTTGCCTTATCGCAGCATCCTTGGCTGGGTGTGTGGAGCTGCGGCCTGATCCATCACCTCCCATCGTCAAGCGGACGCAGATCCACATGGGCACGCTGGTGACGATCACCGTTGTGGCGTTCGACAAGGACGTGGGCTATCGAGCGATTCAGGCCGGATTTGATGAGGTCACGCGACTCGAACAGCTACTAAGCACCTGGCGTCCGGACAGCGAACTCTCACATGTGAATGCCGAAGCCGGTCTTCAGCCGGTGCGGGTGAGCCGCGAGACATTGGAGTTGGTGGTCCGATCCATGGAAATGGCACAATTGACCGATGGCGGCTTTAATATCGCCGTGGGCCCTGCGATGGAAGCCTGGAGTTTTACGGAACGCCAACACATTCCGAGTGACGAGGAATTGCAACAGCTGCAGCCTCTTGTCGATTGGACAAATATTCAGATCAACAAGGAGGCACGAACCATTTTTCTTCCACACAAGGGAATGCGTGTCGATATTGGAGGTATTGGAAAAGGATATGCGGCAGATCGGGTGGTAGAGGAGATGAAACGGGTAGGCGCTCAGAGCGGGGTGGTCGCTTTATCGGGAGATATTAAAACCTTCGGTGTCCTTCCCAAACGCGATGGGTTTCCCGTAGGGATCAAGCATCCACGTGAAGATGAGGCGGTCATTGCCGTCATCGATTTAAAAGATGAAGCGATTTCAACGGCAGGTGATTATGAACGGTTTTTCGAGCGGGATGGAGTCCGGTATCATCACATTTTGGACCCACAGACCTTGCGGCCGGCCCGTGGCTGTCAAAGTGTCACCGTCATTGCCAAAGAGGGGGCGGTCGCCGATGGGCTGGATACAGGAGTCTTTGTGCTGGGTCCGACGCGCGGTCTGGAGTTGGTCGAGCGCTTACCGGATGTAGAAGCGATCATCATCGACGATGAAGGGAGGGTGACCGTTTCGTCCGGGCTCCGTGGTCGGCTGCGTGCGCCATGAGAAGTGCCTATATTTACTGTCATGATGGTCAATACAGGATGAGGACGACACAATGAAAATAATTTTACGAGAGTCATTGCGCCTGTTGTCTGTTGCGTGTGTAGCCCTGTCCGCCTGCAGCGAGTTTGAAACGGCATATTTCAAAAACAAGGTGGATCACGTTACTCAGAACGTGGTGGCCGGCCGGTACGGTATGCCGCACAAGGAGGAGAGATTGCCGGCGGGAGGATCGGTCTGGACCTACTATGATCGAGGCAGCGGCACGGTCGGATATTCAGGCCATGCGGCGTCGAACAAGTGCGAAGCGTATCTCCTGACGTTCGATCAGTCAGGCGTATTGCGCGATTGGAAACAACAAGACTGTACGTCTCAATCCGGGCCGATTACTGAACCGCCGTCGGATCATAACTGATCGAAAAGGCAAGATACGAACCAACCAGCCGTCATTGAACCCATTCGATTGTCTGTAATCTGGATGGAATTGCCCCATCACAGACGAATGACCTCCAGGCTGACCTGTTGAAATCCTAGGCCGCGGATTTCGTCGACCAACGCAACGAATTTTTCGAGCAAGGTCACTTTGTCGGCTCGTACGATCACGGCTGATTCACGAGGCCGGGAGCTCAGAGCGGACGGAAGGCTTCCATTGGGGACGGGGGTATCGTTTATGTACAGACTTCCATCGGCGGTCAAGGAAATCACGATCGGGACATCTTTTCGATCGCCCGCCTCCTTGGCTTTGGCCAAGTTGATGGGAATTTGTCCGGTGCTGATGAAGGTGGCGGTGGTCAATACAATAACGAGTAAGACCAACATCACGTCCACGAGCGGGATCACGTTGATCTGATCAATGTTCCGTTCCATGTTGCGCCTTATACTCGGTCAGGATCTCGCTCACACGACGACGCAGCACATTATTCATCACCACACAAGGAATGGCGACCAGAAGACCGATGGCGGTCGCCTTCAACGCCAGGCTCAAGCCGATCATGATGGTATTCACGGCCATCGTACCCGAGGTTCCCATCGTATGGAATGTCAGCATGATACCAAGCACCGTTCCCAAGAGGCCGATGTACGGGGCGTTGGCAGCCACCGTGCCGATAATCACGAGGTGTTTGGTCAGAGTGATTTCCAGCAGTTGCGCATTTGAAAACTGCGAAAGATTGACGCGCCGATAAAAGAGCCAGCGTTCGATGGCGACAGCCACGGACCACACGCTCAGGACCAGTAACAGACCGATCACTCCGTAATCAATGGTGTCTTTCAACGCGTCCATCGAAACTCCTTACGTCCTGAAAAGGTGGCTCATGTCGGGCGCGGGATCAGAGCGTCTGAGCATCCATGCCAGATCCGGCGGAAGCTGTCAATCCGGGCAAGCATTAGAAGCGAGGAGACTGTTCGGCGGGAAAGAGCACTGTATGGGTGACGGAAACACGCAGTTCGACGGTCGTTCCTTCCTGGTAAACGCTGGTGGAGCTTTCACTGCTATGGACGACTTGTCCGGAGGGAAGGCGGATTGTGTACAGATTCTCCGATCCTCGAAACTGACGAGCTACAATGCGAGGCTCGGCCGACTTGTTGGGCGTCAGATGGATGTCATCCGGGCGGATCATGACGACGAGGGAGCTCCCTTCGGCGCTATGAAACGTATCGGGGAACTCACCCAGTTCGGTATGGACCATGCCTTGGCGAATCTGTCCGGTGATGAAGTCGGCTTGACCCACAAACTCCGCCACGAAGCGCGTGGTTGGAAGATGATAAATGAGCTCCGGGGCATCCATCTGCTCGAGCACCCCCTGATTCAGGACGGCGATACGGTCCGCCATGGCGAAGGCTTCGTCATGATCATGTGTCACTAAGATGGTTGTTGTTTTCATCCTCCGTAAGAGGGTGTGAACTTCTTGCCGCATGCGGCCGGCCATATCAGGATCCAGGTTGCTGAACGGCTCATCCAAGAGGAGCAAGACGGGATTCTGCACCAGTGCGCGTGAAAGGGCCACTCGTTGCTGTTGCCCTCCCGACAACTCATGCGGGTAACGTCGGTCGAGCCCTTCGAGGCCGGTCAGCCGCAGCATTTCTTGGACACGACATCTCCGTTCCGCCCGCGACAGGTGGCGGAGCCCGAAGGCGATGTTATCGGCGACGCGCAAGTGAGGGAAGAGGGCATACTCCTGAAAGACCATGCCCACACGGCGTTCCTCCGTCGGAATCGTTTCCGAGGAGGAGGAGACCATTCGGCCCGATAAAAATATTTGTCCGGACCGAACCGGTTCAAAACCGGCGATGGCTCGCAAGATAGTGGTTTTGCCGCAGCCGGACGGTCCAAGCAAACAGAGGATGTCGCCTTCACGCGCTGAAAAAGAAATATCGCGGACGGCTGGTCGATTGGGCTCATAGGCGCAAGACACCGACCGGAGTTCCAAGATAGAAGACGCCGGCTGGGAGAGGTGAACTTGACCTTCGAGCCGGTCGGCATCCACCTGTGTGATGTGTGACAGTGCGTTCACGGTGGTTTTAGGCCGCCCGCCAATCACGGGACAGCAACAAGACCAGCGCCGGTAAGCCAACGAGTATGATCAATAAGGCGGATGGAGCCGCCAGTTGGTAATACTCTTCGCTGGCTTCCAGCCAGACACGAATGGCCAAGGTGTCGAATCCCACCGGTCGCAACAGTAACGTCGCAGGAAGCTCCTTCATCGTCTGCAAAAAGATCAAGACCCACGCCACGATGACCCCGTTGCGGATGAGCGGCAATGTCACGCGACGCCAGGTGTCCCGAACGGTAAGGCCCAGGGTGCGGGCGACTTCCTCCAGGTTCGGTGTAATTTGTTGAATCGACGGTTCGAGAGACTGAAGACCGGCTGGGAGAAAATGTAAGACATAGGCAACGATCAAGACGATGGCTGTACCATACAAGAACGGTAGGATGTTTAGAAAGAGGACCAACACCGCGAGCGCGGCGACCGGTCCCGGCAAAACGTAGCCGGCATAGGCCGCTTGCAAACAACCGGTATTGAGCCAAGTCGGTTTCCGGCTGGCGAGGTAGGCGAGAGGTAGTCCGACGAATACGCCGGCCGTAGCGGCCAGGGTCGAGAGCAAGGCACTGTTCCAGACGAAGCCGAGGAAGCGAGCGTCAAGAATCGCCCGGGCCTCCGGGGACAGGCTCCATGTCACCAGTCGATAGGCAGGGATTCCAAAGGCCAATCCGATCACGGTGGCCAAGCATGCCGTCAGAGCTGCAGTGTGCAACCATCCGCATCGGATACGTTGCGGCGCTCGAAAGCGCCCGGTGGTCTGGTAAAATCGGCTCTTTCGACGAAACCATCGTTCGGTCAACAAGAACAGGAGCGCCAGGATGACCAACAGGATGCTCAGGATACTCGCGGCTTGGTTGTCGGACCGTCCGGTCATTTGCTGAAACACGGCATAGGTCAGTGTTTGGTAGCGCAGCAGAGAGACGGCGCCGAAGTCGGAGACCACGTACAAGACGACCAGAGCGAGGCCGGCGACGATGGACGGGCGTAGCAAGGGAAGGGTGACGAACAGCATTCTACGAAGCGGTGACGCACCACAGGTACGGGCGACCTCTTCGAACGATACGTTAAAACTCAGGAGCGCACTGCGTGTGAGCAAGTAGACGAAGGGAAACGTATCGAGCGCCATCACGACGGTGACGCCCCAGAAACTTTGGGGTGCGATGATCCTGGCTTGAGGCCCTGCGATCATCTGCCAGAGTCGTTCCACCGGACCGCCGAATCCCAAGAGATAGTTGTACACATAGGCCAAGACGTACGTCGGCATGGCCAGCGGCAGCACGAGACCAATTTCCCACAGGCGGCGGCCAGGGAACTCGAATCGCGTCACCATCCATGCGGTTGATACGCCGAGTACGAGTGCGAGAAACGCCACGGCACCGGCCAAGGAAACCGTATTCAACAGCAGTTCAGGGACACGGGTGGTCCAAAGGCGATGCCAAATGGAAGCATCGGCCGACAAGGCGAGGGCAGTCACATAGACTAATGGCAGGAGGACCAGTGTCGCACCGGCGAGGGCCGCGAGTTGTAGGAGAGAGACAGATGATCGGTGGAAGGCAATCACAGATTGAGATCGCGGAGTTACCGCATCCCTACTTGTTCGATGAGCAGCAGGGTAGGCTCTCGGAGCTCTGCGAGCTTCGCTAAAGGTACGAGGGCCGCTCGGAAGCTTTTCCGTTCGGTCAGAGCGGGATCCGCCTTGACATCAGGATGGAGTGGGTACTCCTTGTCGAGGTCGGCGAACATCTTCTGGCCGACTTGTGCCACGAGAAATTCCACGAGCAATTTGGCGTTCTCCACGCGAGGAGTATGCTTCAGGACGCCGATGCCGGCCACGTTCATGATCGCGCCCATGCCGCCTTCCTGTTGGTCGGGCATCAGCACCGCCAGGGGAGCAGTCGGTTGTGTGGCGAGATGCCGATAGACGTAATAGTGATTCACAATGCCCATGGCGACCTGACCCTTGGCGACGGCTTCAACGATTTGCGAACTTTTTTGGTAGACCTGCGTGCCGGCATTGTTCCGAAGGCCTTCAAGAAACTTCCTGGTTTGATCGTCGCCGACGCTCGCGCGGATCACCGATACACCCGCTTGCAAATATTCGCTGCCGGCGTTGGGAATGGCGATCTTGTCCTTCCATTTCGGATCGGCCAAGTCCAGCAATGACTTGATCTGGTCCGGCTTCACCATCGTCGTGTTGTACACAATGATCCAAAACCGTCCCGACAAACCGATCCAGCTGTTGTCCGCTGCGCGAAATTGAGGAGGAATGGCCCGTTCGACTTCCCGCATGTTCAATGGGCGAAGAAGCCCAGCTGCACGGGCCATTTCCAAGCTGCCCGCGTCGTTGGTAATGAAGACATCGGCCGGGCTGCGGCCTCCTTCCGCCTTCATTCGGTTCACCAACTCGGTGGTGCCGGACGAGAGCAACTCTATTTGAATGCCGGTCTTTGCCGTGAAGGCATCCAGAACCGGCTTGATCAATCGTTCGGCCCGTCCAGAATAGACAGTCAACTTGTCGGCAGCCGATGCGAAGGTCGGCATGACCGGTCCGATGCACGCCAGAAAACAGCCGGCAAAAATGACGAGTGATTTGAGGTGAAATTCAATGCCCATGGCGCGAGGGGAATGTCGAGGGGATATATACATGATCGATCCTTTTTATAGAGCGCGTAGAGATTATATAGCTCGTAGAGAAGGATTTGAAATTGATAAGCCGTCCCGGAAAAATGGGAGGGTCAATGACGGCAGCGAGAGCAGAGCCCATAGAGTTCGAGACGGTGGGTTTGAATGGTAAAACCGTTCCGCGATGCCACTTCTTCCTGAAGACGTTCAATGTCGCAGTTTTCGAACTCCACGATCTTTCCACAGCCTGTGCAAATGAGATGGTCATGATGGCCCTTATGCGACACATTATCGTATTGGGTTTGAGTACCGAAGTGTCTGGCCTGTGCCAGACCCGCTTCGCAGAAGAGGTTGAGCGTGCGGTAAATGGTCGCGAGTCCCAAGTGCGGATCTTTGCGCGCCAGCTGATGGTACATCTCTTCAGCCGTGATGTGTTCCTGCTTCAGGAAGGCATCGAGGATCAATTCACGCTGCCGTGTAAATTTGAGCTGGTGCTTCCCAAGATGCTCCTTCAGGACACCCATTTCTTTGGCATGTTTCGACATCATGATGAGATCAAGCCTCCTAGATCGGGAATTAAAGACGAAACTGAGCAGCCGGTCAAGAGTGTCTGCTCAAACCGATATGAACCCAAATTCCCCTTTGACGGCTGCTTTCGAGGCTGTCTATAGTGAAGCGCCCACGCACATATCGAGGAAACCTTGAGAACACCCAACCAAATTACGGTCGACCGAGCGCTTCTCCTGTATGTCCTGCAGCTCTTAGAACCCTATGGCCTGCTGACCGATGTGAAGTTGCAGCAGCTGTGTTTTCTGTGTGAGCTTCAAACCTTTGCCAAAGGCCTGAAAGCGTTCCATTTCGAATTCTTTCGCTTTGCGTACGGAGCCTTCAGTAAAGATCTCGATAACGACCTGACCTCTCTCCGTCGGAAAGGGCGGATTGAAAACTTCACGGTATCGGACCACGTGAAGGAGGAGGCGATCCCGTTATTCCTGAACGCGATCGAGGGGGTGGAGGCCAATGAGAAGACTAAAGACATTGTCGATGCCGTCGTCGCCGCCTATGGACAACAAGACACCGCTGCCATCACGAATTCCGTCGAATCGGTTCAGCTGAGTACGCCTCAGGACCCTGATCTCAAGATTCCCATTCGAGATATTGTATTTCATACCACGCTGCTCGTGCCGCATCGGATTGAGGTGCAGGCTGAAGTTGCCTTGTCTCCGGCCATCGCGGCAAAGCTCAATGTGGCGATGGGGTATGACAGCCGACCTGTCATCGATGGTCAGAGTTGGTAGAGCTCGCCGTACTTCTTTTCCACATAGTTGAGAAAGAGTTCAGGATTGAGGGTCGAACCGGTCACGCGTTGCGCGAGATGGGCCGGCGTGAACATGCGGCCCCAGCGGTGAATTTTCTGCTCCAGCCACCGGCGCAAGACCAGTAACTGACCGGCTGCAATCTCATCCTCCAAATGCGGAATCTCCAGCTTGGCCTGCTCGAAGAATTGCGCGGAGTAGAGGTTGCCCAAGGTATACGTGGGGAAATAACCGAACGCGCCGAATGACCAGTGCACGTCTTGCAGCACTCCTTCCGCGTCGGAGGTCGGAACGATTCCCAAGTAATCCTTCATCTTCTGATTCCAGATGGCCGGTAAGTCGTCGGGCTGGGTCTTGTTTTCCACGAGCGCTTGCTCAATCTCAAACCGCAGCATGATATGGAGATTGTAGGTCAGCTCGTCGGCTTCCACGCGGATCAACGACGGCTTCACGCGATTGATCGCGGCATAGAATTGTTCGATCTCCACGTCGCGCAGCTGGTGATGAAAGGTTTGTTGCAAAACCGGGTAGAAAAAGCGCCAAAATGACCGCGAGCGTCCGACGCAATTTTCCCAGAGACGAGATTGACTTTCATGGATTCCCAGGGAGACCGAATCGCCCAGCGGCGTGCCGAAATATCGTTGATCCAACCCCTGATCATACAGCCCATGCCCCCCCTCATGGATACAACTGAAGAGGCAGGATTGTAATTCGTGTTCATGAACACGGGTGGTCACGCGCACATCGGTCGGATGAAACGACGTGGTAAAGGGGTGGGCTGAAAGATCCAGTCGGCCGCGTTCGAAGTCATACCCCATCGCGATCAAGACCAATCGGCCGAACTCCAACTGTCGGGCTTGATCATAGGAGCGGCGCAGAATGCCGTCATCGATGTGAACGCGGCTCTGAGTGATTCGTTTCAGCAAGGGCACGAGCCGCGTCTTGAGCGCGGTAAACACCGGCTGGAGGCCGGCTATGGTCGCGCCCGGTTCATAGACATCCAGCAGGGCGTTGTAAGGCGAATCCTGATATCCGAGATACTCGGCTTCCTCCCGCTTGAGCTGCAGCACCGTCCGGAGATTCGGCAAAAACATCGCGAATCTATTTTGTTCTTTCGCCTCGGCCCACACTTGCTGGGCGAGCGAGCATTCGCGGCTCAGCTTCACGACGAAATCCGACGGCAGTTTCTTCGCGCGGCTGAAATCCCGCCACACTTCGCGCAAAAGCGAGCGTGACGGCTCATCCCACGTCTCACCGGATTGATCGGCTGCCTGACCGGTGGCAGGATCGACCCATTGAGCCAAGAGATGCTGAACGTCCGGCGAAACCAACTTCTGATGGGCCAGGCCCTGAAGCACGGCAATCTGCTCGGCTCTCGCTTCCCCCCCGCCGGCCGGCATGTAGGTTTCCTGATCCCATGACAAGACCGAAGCGGCACTATTGATGCGTTGAATTTCCAGCAGTCTGGTGGTGAGGGGCTCTAACGTCGCAAGGGTTTTCAAGCAGGCCTCCTTCTCGTTTCACTGTGCTAAGATCGGCAGTGTGGCCCGCAGTGTACGCAGGGCGGCGGGTCATTTTCAAACCACGAAAGGATTTCCATGAACCGGTTGGTTCCGTCCGACATCGAAGCCTACGCCGAAACCCATTCCATCCCGGAGTCGTCGGTCTGTCGCGCGCTGCGCGAAGAAACCCATCAGACCATGGAATACCCCCAGATGCTGGTCGGTCCCTTGGAAGGGGCGTTTCTGAAAACGATGACGCAACTGGTCGGTGCGAAGCGGGTACTCGAAATCGGCATGTTTACCGGCTACAGCGCCCTCTGCTTCGCTGAAGCCCTACCGGAGGATGGAACCGTCATTACCTGCGATATTGATGAGAAAGCGGCGGCGGTGGCCAGGCGCTATATCGCGCAAGCGTCATGTGGCAGCAAAATCAGTATCCGCATGGGGCCTGCGCTCCACACCATGCGTACCCTCTCCGGCCCATTCGATCTCATCTTCATTGATGCCGACAAAACCAATTACCTCAATTACTACCGCCGTTCGCTCGATCTGCTTGCTCCGAACGGCGTCATCTTGATCGATAACGTACTGTGGAGCGGAGAAGTTTTGAAACGGCCACCGCCGGACGAATCCACCGCCGCCATCCAGGAGCTGAATCGTACCGTTTCAACTGACCCCCGAGTGACGGCCGTACTGGTCACGATTCGTGATGGAATTCTGGTGGTGAGGAAGACAAAGTAGAACTTGAAAACACAGGCTGAGGAAGGAACGATCGAACAAACTCCGGTTTCGTGACCGGCTCTCCTTATGGTATCTATACTGGTATACGCTGCATCTCGTTTGATACCTCGTTATGGCGACACACCTTTATCGCCGCTTCCCTCATTCATCCCATCATAGCTCCTTTCTTGCCTTTTCAGAGCCTGTGCAAATTGTCGGTATGAAGAGCAGGGTTTCTGTCGGACATGGACTCTTTACGCTTGAAAACGAAGACTGTGATAACTGCGTGACCTTTCTTTCGTCGTGAAGGACTCGATGGAGGAGCCTATGAATAGCATCAATAAGACGACCGACCATGAGCACATGCGGGCCGAGATGGATAAGCTCATCGCATCCCTGGATTTGCCGGAACTGAATAAGGAGTTCATGCGGGCGCGGTGGTTGGAGCTGGTGATTTGGATGGATGGGAAGGCGCAGGAGTCCGTATGGTGGTATCGGAGGCTGCGTCTGGCGACGATCATCGGAGGCGTGATCGTGCCGGCGCTGGTCAGCCTGAATGTCGGCGATGACGTTGCACCTCTGGTCAAAACACTCACGTTCATCGTCAGCCTTGCGGTGGCGTTGAGCGCGGCCGTGGAGGAATTCTTTCGCTATGGCGAACGATGGCGGCATTATCGACATATGACCGAGTCGCTCAAAAGCGAAGGCTGGCAGTTTCTTCAGTTGAGCGGAGGCTACGCCAACCAAACCCACATTCAAGCTTACCCAGCCTTTGCGGCGCGGGTCGAAGAGCTGAGCCGTGAAGAAGTCGAGTCCTACATCACGCAGGTGTTCAAAGAAAAAAAGGACTCTGATGACAAGACACCCTCTGTGCAGTGAAGTCGCAAGATTGAACGGGCCAATTGAGAAGAGCATTGCATGAAACCCCACGCCTTTGTCGCGATGCCGTTTGGCATGAAGAGGGACAGCCAAGGCAAGGAGATTGATTTCAATCGCATCTATGCGGAGCTGGTCAAGCCGGCGCTGGAGGTTATGGGGCTGGAAGTGTTCCGAGCCGACAAAGAGGAGCGAGCTGGCGACATTCGTACGGACATCGGAATAGTCGATCTCGCTTCCTGGTCTTGCAGTCAGACTGGATGACTTTATGAATATCCACCGACCTTATCGTACCTATTTCGATACAGTACCGTATCGGTTTGGATTCTCCATCCCGTTGCTTCGAGCCAACCGCGCTGTGGTTCTATAACTTCTTCACCCTCATTGAAGAAACCATAATGAAAAAAATCCTTAGAAAGAGTACATAGGAATGCAATCAACCAAAGTCTCTTCGTGTAAATGTGTACTGGCAAGATGATTGCTCAGGTCACACATATCTCGAATTTCGCTCGGTCCGTCTTGTATTCAGTCACAGAAAGGAGAAGATATGGCCAAACGAGCCGTGCTCATCGGGATCAATAAGTATCAAGTGCCCGGCGCTGATCTCCAAGGGTGCGTCAATGACGTGAAGAATCTGATGGGGGCGCTGACGACCTATTACGGCTTTGACGACAAGGACATCACGATCCTGACGGATGCCCAAGCGACAAAAAAAGCGATGGAACGAGCCATTAAAAAACTGATTACGAAAGGGAAGAAGGGCGATGTCCTGCTCCTCCATTATTCCGGTCATGGGTCAAACGTACCGGACGACAATGGAGATGAGGCGGATAAGCGCGATGAGATCTTGTGTCCGACCGATCTGGATTGGAAGGATCCTTTCCGTGACGACTGGCTGCGGAAGACCTTGGGGAAACTTCGGTCGGGAGTAAACCTGACTGTCATCATGGACTGCTGTCACTCCGGCACCATCACGCGCGTGATGAATCCGTTGGACGCTCCCAGAAGACAACGGTACCTTCCGTGTCCCTTGGATCTCATGGCGACGGAATCCGGCCGGAAACTACGCGGGACGCTTCGAGGGCAACTCAGAAAGGCGTCTCGTGGACGCAAGCGAAAGAGCGATATCGTCGATGCTGATATTGGTGAGCTGTTGATCACCGGCTGCCGCGATACGCAGACCTCCGCCGATGCGCATATCGGCGGATCTTACAATGGGGCTCTGACCTATTATCTGGTTGAGTCGATCAAAGAAGCTGAAGGCAAGCTGACCTACCGAGAATTGCATCAACGAACCGCCGCAAAACTGAAGCAGGAGGATTTCGATCAAATCCCGCAGTTGGAAGGGCGGCGCGCGTCGTTCGATCAGCTGTTTCTGAGCTAGAGGATTATGCGCTACGCCAGCCTGGCGATCGTTGTTGTCCTTAGACGTTGAAAGAAGGAGTAGGCGAGAGGATTACAGCGGATCGAAAGGACTCTTCCCAGAGTTGTTTGAGCTGTCCAGCGTGTTCTCTACGAGGTTCCCTGAAGTCGTCCGGTCGGAGAAAAATTCAGCAGGCGACCTATAAACCTTCAGGACAGTGGAGCATCTCTTTGTGCGGGGCGGTGCGCCCCGCACAGGGACGGGTTACTTCGATGAGGCTTGTGCGACGTCGAGGACTTTGACGTCGAAGTAGAGTGTCTTACCGGCCAGCGGATGGTTGAAGTCCAGGACGACCGTCTCGTTTTTCACCTCGGAAATACGAGGAAAAACCTTTCGTCCCTCGGCGGTGGTACCCTCCAACTGCATCCCAACCTTCTGGGCATCGGCCGGTACCATTTTTTTGTCGATCTCCTGAAATGCTTTCGGATCGATGGTGCCGTAACCCTCCGTCGGGGCTACCGAGAACTTCTTTTTTTCACCGGGTGCCATACCCTCGATCTGCTTCTCGACCCCTGGAATGATTTGGTGACTGCCCTGAGTTACTTTCAACGGTTCCTTACCGACATTGGTATCGACGACGGATTGATCGTCCAATTGCAGGGTGTACTCTAAGGTCACTTGTTTCCCGTTCGAGACGGTCATCGGTGAGACTCCTTTCTTTTGTTCTCCGGCGCACGCCGCCACAGTCGAGAGCAACAGAACTGCGCTCCAACCGGACAGCGAAAAAAATAGGCATGGGCGTCTCATAGGACCTCCTGTGAGAAGTGGTTCATGTGTAGACTGGAATGGGTCGCGGGACGTTGTGAGAGGGGCAGGCGATCGGTTCCAGACTATGTTGCTCGGTTGCGATTCACGCTACCATATGAGCATGCGTGATGCTACCCAGTAATGTACCAACCGTTCAACTTTGGTGCACCGCGAGAAATGCGATGTGGCCACTCATGCGGGGCGGTGATCGCCCCGCATGAGGAGGACGGAATCACCTCGGCGATGCTTGCGCGACATCCAGGACTTTGACGTCGAAGTAGAGTGTCTTGCCGGCCAGCGGATGGTTGAAGTCGAGCACGACCGTCTGGTTCTTCACCTCGGAAATCCGCGGAAAGACCTTTCGGCCGTCTACGGTTTTTCCCTCCAGCTGCATTCCGACCTTTCGGGAATCTGGCGGCACCATATCCTTGTCCACTTCTTGAAACGCTTTCGGATCGACGGTGCCATATCCATCGGCCGGGACAATCGTGAACTGCTTTTTTTCTCCGACCGTCATCCCTGAGAGTCCCTTCTCGACCCCAGGAATGACCTCGTGACTGCCCTGGGTTACTTTCAACGGCTCCCCGCCGACGTTGGTATCGACGACTGATTGATCGTCCAGTTTCATGGTGTATTCCAAGGTCACTTGTTTCCCATCCGAAACGGTCATCGCTGATGCTCCTTTCTTCAGATCGCCGGCTGATGCAACAACTGCCGAGAGCAAGAGAATTGTGCACCAACCACTGAGTGCTTGAAATATGTACGAGCGTCTCATAGGGGCCTCCTGTGAGAAGTGGTTCGTCTGTAGACTGGAAGGGGTCGCGGGATGGATGCGCGAGGCAAGCGATCGGTTCCAGACTATGTTGATGGATTAGTTTTCACGTTAGTACAGGAGTGCGCGTGGTGCTACTCGGCAATTCCCGAGCGTCCTACTTTGATACAACAGTGAAAGTGATGAACAGTCAGGCTAATGAATAATGTATGCGGCTCGTCGAGCATGAAAACCTGTGTTCCAGTCCTTCATCATGGCCAGAAGAGGCTACCGGTGATTTATTCTTTTTGTGCTTGGCTAGGATGGGCAGATTCAGAATTTCTTGTACCGTTACCTTCATAGGCCTGCCGGATTTTCCCAAGATCGGGCTTGGTCATGTGAAGGATGGCTTCCATCACCCGCTCAGACCGTTTGGGGTCCTTATCTCTCAACATCTCATCCCACTCAGGTGAGACAATTTGCCAGGACAGGCCGTATGTATCCTTCAACCATCCGCAGGGGCCCGGTTCTCCACCTTCCGACAACTTCTCCCACATCTCATCGATTTCATTTTGTGTCGTGCATTTCACCATCAACGAGACGGCTTCGGTAAACTTAAAGAGAGGGCCACCGTTCAAGGCCACGAATTCCTGATTCTCGATCTTGAACGTGACGGTCATCACCGATCCCTTCGGCCGCCCGGAGACCTGAGCACCGGCTTCTCCATAGTGTGTTATGGGCCCCATCCTCGAATTCTTGAAAATCGACACGTAGAACTTCGCCGCCTCTTCGGCCTTGTCGTCGAACCAAAGGCAAGGGGTAATTCGTTGTATGGTAGGCATTGTGTCTCTCGTTTCACATGGATTAGTGAATGAGGATGCGATGACTGTTTCCTGGTGTAGCTAATCTCCATTCCCTTCTCACCCTTGTGAGTTCCATACAAGTAGAACTATGAGCCGCAGACTTTTCGTGCCGCCTCTTTCAATTCTTCCGGGCTGACGTCTCGAATATGCGTGGCGATCGACCAGTGGTGACCAAAGGGGTCTTCCAGCAGGCCGTAACGATCTCCCCAGAACATGTCGGCGACCGGCATCGTGACTGTCGCACCCGTTGCCACGGCTTGGTTGAAGACCGCCTCCACATCCTGGACATAGAGATGGATCGTGACGGGCGAACCTTTAAGCGACTTCGGCCCGAGTGAGTGGTGATCCGGAAATTCATCGACGAGCATGACGGGAGAGTCACCGATTCGGATCAAGGCATGAAGAAGTTTTCCTTCCGGTCCGGGTACCTTACCCAACTCCACCGCGTTGAAAGCCTTCTTGTAAAATTCAATCGCCTTGGCAGCCCCGGCGCACACCAAGTGCGGGGTCACCGTATGCATTCCATCTGGAATCGGCTTGACTGGCTTGTCCATGGATTTCTCCTTTCGGTTGAATGTTCGGGCGACGTATTCTTGGTTTCTATATTGCGGTAACTATCCTCCTGCCATAGCCCCCACGATCAGGAACGGCTCGCTTCCCGTTACAATGGCGTCGGGCAGCGGCATATCCGGCGACTCATGAGAGAGGTCCTGCTCGCAGGCGAAAAAGCGCACGAATGCCCGGCGCTTGTGTGTGACGTGATCACGGATGGTCCCGCGTAACATCGGATAATGCGCTTCAAGCGCATCAAGGACCGCGCGTTGCGTCACCGGACCGTTGACCTCAAGGGCCACTTCACCGTTGACGCGCGCCAGGGTCCGCAAATGTTGCGGCAATATGATTCGGATCATTTTGTATCTCGTCGTTCGTATTTCGTATCTCGTGGGATCGAACGCTTCACGTTTCTTTAGAGTGTTTGCACTTCGACGGAGAGCACTGCGGGCAAGTCCCGGACGATGGGTGCCCAATTGTCACCGTCATCGATGGAGCCATAGACCTGGCCTCCTGTTGTTCCAAAATAGATGCCGCAGGGATCAAGCTGATCGACGGTCATCGCGTCACGCAATATATTGACGTAGCAATTCTCTTGCGGCAGGCCCTCCGTCAGCGCTTTCCACTCATTGCCTCCTGTGCGGCTACGATACACGCGCAGCTTGCCTTCCGGTGGATAGTGTTCGGAGTCGCTCTTAATGGGAACGACATAGACCGTATTCGGTTCATGGGCATGGACGGCGATCGGGAATCCGAAATCGCTCGGCAAGTTGCCGCTGATTTCGTGCCAGGACCCGCCGGCATCGTCGCTCCGCAACACATCCCAGTGCTTCTGCATGAACAGCACATTCGGGCGTGATGCATGCATGGTGATATTGTGTACGCAATGGCCGACATCTGCATCCGGATCCGGCAACTCAAATTGCGATTTCAAGCCGCGGTTGATCGCCCGCCATGTCTTGCCACCGTCATCGGTTCGGAATGCGCCGGCCGCGGAGATGGCAATATAGATACGTTGAGGATTTGTCCGGTCCAGGACGACCGTATGCAAACACATCCCTCCGGCGCCGGGCTGCCACAGATTTCCTTTCACCTCGCGTAGCCCGGCAAGCTCATGCCAGGTATGCCCACCATCGGTCGAACGGAATAAGGCCGCATCCTCGACGCCGGCGTAGACCGTATCAGGATCAGTCAATGACGGTTCGAGATGCCATACCCGTTTGAATTCCCATGGGCGTTGCGAGCCGTCATAATGTTGGTGTGTCGTGAGCGGTTTCCCTGTTTCCGCAGAGGTATCGTAGAGAAACATGTTGCTCTCACCCTTCGGCATGCCGTCGGATCCCATGAGATCTTCCGGTTTGGTCCCGGGCGCACTCCAGGTTTTCCCGCCGTCATCCGAGCGTTGAATGACTTGCCCGAACCAGCTACTGGTTTGAGAGGCATACAGTCGATTCGGATCAGCCGGTGAGCCCTTGAGGTGGTACAGCTCCCATCCTCCGAAGTGCGGCCCTTGCACATCCCACCGCTTGCGAGCGCCGTCGGATGTAAGAATGAATGCACCCTTGCGGGTGCCGACCAGTACTCGAACACTGCTCATTGCATGGCTCCTTTCTTTCGATGACCGGTTTTCGACGTCCACACCTCTCGTAAGCTAGTCGTCCGACCGCAAGAAAATCGACAGCGGAACGAAGGGCGCTTCAGAGTTCATCGGAAGAGCGAAAGACATACAGCTGCTCTTTCATTCTCGTGCCATACGCCGTTCGTGATTTGCTCTCAGCTTCTCGATTACGGTTTTCTAGTATAGATGATCTCGAGGAACTTCATTTCCTTTTCCTTGCCGTGGGCGCCGTACATCTCAAAAGTCTGGTTGTCGTTGTCGACGATTTTCCAAACGGCACGATGTGTCATCTTGCCGCCACCGGGCTCGGGATGTGAACCGCGCAAGGTAATGGTCTTGCCGTCCGGGCTTGTAGTGCCTTCCATGAAGAAGATGCCGGTGCTCATTGTATCGATCCAGACCGTGACATATTTCTTAGTCAGGTTGTCATATCCGTCTATGCCGACACCTGAGTAAGGCTGTCCCATCATTTGAGCGGTATACTCCTGATAAAGAAATCGTCCTTCGAGCAGCGTCTTGATCTCTGCTGTGCCCGTAGATTCCGTCGGCGGCTTGCCCGGCTCCATCCATTCCTTCGTCTGTGTTGTCCAACTGCCGGCAAGGCCGGCAAATAGTTTGTGCGGCTCGCCCGGCTGGGCCAGTTTCTTCCACACCTCCATCATCTCTTGGGGGTCCATTGCTTTCTCATGCTTTTTCTCTTTCGCGAAAACCGGTACGGCAGTCAGCATGATACACAGCGTGGTCACTGCCAATTGTTTCAACTGCATGGCGGCCTCCTGTTGTTAAGTTTTGAACTACACTGCATTCGATACTATCGATGGTCGGTCGCGTAAGCCGGTTTGCCGGCAACGTGCACGTCGGGAAAGTACCGTTGATTGCGCAGCCACCGCTCGCTGGGTCTTGGTTTTCGAGCGAGACGTCTCTATTTCTTTTGGGTCGTCTCTGCACCCAATCGTTCTTCTTGCGCTCGCAGTTCAGGCGTGAACTCGGCGCCGAAGTCGTCTGCTTCGAAGACTTGACGAATTTCGATCTCGGATTCTCCCGGCATGGGGTTGGGGCAGCGCTTGACCCATTCGATCGCCTCTTCCTTCGATTTCACCTGCCAGAGCCAATAGCCGGCAATAAGCTCTTTGGTTTCTGCAAAAGGGCCGTCGATCACGGTGCGCTTGTTTCCCGAAAATCTGACGCGCGCACCCTTCGAACTCGGCTGGAGCCCTTCGCCCGCGAGCATCACCCCCGCCTTTACCAGTTCCTCGTTGAATTTGCCCATTTCGGTCAGCAGTTGTGTACTCGGCATGCCCCCCGCTTCCGACTCTTTTGTCGCTTTCACAATGACCATGAATCGCATATCAACCTCCTATGCCGTCTCATTCGTCGGTGTGACCGATGCTTCCGTTTATCTATAGTCGAACAAGTAGGCCTGAAATCGACATCGATCTTCAATGTTCCTAGTCGTTTCGAAAACGCTTTGTAATTTCTATACGTAACAGGCGGCTATGAGAGCATCACGCCGCGCGCCATACCGGCTGCGAGAAACGGGATGAAAACGACCACGATCATTTCTGCGTGCAACCACCATTGAAGACGGCGAATCTCTTCGTCAGACGGCAGAAATTGCGGTGCGAATGTGCTTGCTTCGTCCATCGGATGAACTGGAGAATCGACGGTATCGAAGGCACGGCTACAATTGCGTGAAGTACTCGACCGATGGATCCCAAGCTATTTAGAGCATTGACGGCGCCGAACAACTATAGAGGATCACTTGGATTCAACCCTTCCGGGCTTCGGCGACGTTGGCCGCCGGCATCTGTTGAGCGGAATCCTTGGGCGACCAACCGCCGCCCAGGGCCTTGTACAGTTGGACAATCGACACAAGGTGAAGCCGGTGTGTGCTCGTCAACGACAGTTCGGCCTCGAACAGATTGCGCTGGGCAATCAACACGTCCAGATAATGAGCGAGTCCGCTCTTGTAGCGGAGCGTGGCTTGGCGAAAGGCGGATTGAAGCGACTCGACCTGTTCGGCCTGTGCATTCCGCTGCTCCCGGGCGGTCCGTACTGCGACCAGGGCGTTCTCCACTTCCTTGAACGCGACGAGGATTGACTGCTCGTACTGGGCCAGTGCTTGCCTGGCTTGCGCTTCGACGGCTTCCTGCTGGAATCCGAGAGCTTGTGCATTCAACAAGGGACCGGCCAGACTGGGACCGGCGACGCCGAATGAGGTTTCGTTCGCAATAAGGCGAGAAAACTGCGGACTGGCGACGCCCAAAATGCCGGTGATGGTGAGTTTCGGAAACCGGTCCGCCTTGGCTGCACCGATTCTCGCCGTCACCGCCGCCAGATCCTGTTCGGCTTGCACGAGGTCCGGCCTCCGTTGTAGCAGCTCCGATGGGAGCCCGGCGGGAACGCTGGGTGGCAGCACCTGCTCCGTCAGGGAGCGGCCGCGGGCGATTTGACCGGGATTACGCCCTAAGAGCGCGCTCAGTTGATTTTCTTTCTGCACCATTTGCCGTTCCAATTCCGCGACCCGCGCCGCCGCGTTGGCCCGCTCCGATGTGAATTGATCGAGGTCGAGCTTGGCGATGACGCCTTCCCTCAGACGCGCCTGAGCGATCCTCACCGATTCTTGCCACGACTGATACGTGCGTCTGGCGATTTCGAGTTGTCGGTCGAACTGCAAGAGGTCAAAGTAAGCTTCTGCGATCCCGCTGACGAGCTGCAAGACCACGGCTCGCCGGGCTTCTTCGCGCGCCAGAAGATCGCCGCGAGCTGCTTCATTGGATCGCCGGATGCGACCCCAGATGTCGAGTTCCCAGGCGAGATTGCCTTGGAGATAATAGTTGAACGGGTTCGGAAAGCCCGGGAACAGAAATTCTGCCTTCCGTCCCATAATCGGTGCGTTGCCTGTGATGTCGGCCTTTGGGGCAAAGTCCATCCTGGCGACGAATAGACGCGCTTGGAATTCTTCGACAGAGGCGACCGCGCGTTTGAGATCCTTGTTCTCTCGGAGAGCCGTCTGGATCAGATCGTGAAGCGCCTGGTCCTGAAGCAGCTCCCACCAGGGCAAATTCGCGAAGGACTCACCTTCTGCCTCAGCGCTGGCCATCCTGAATGATGCCGGTGGGGAAAGTTCCGGCCTGGTATAGTCCGGTCCGACGGCGCAGGCCACGAGCAAGCTGGACCCTATCAAGAGACTGATTGTGCGTAAGATGCGTTCCATCATTTTGTTCTGTATCGGATTGAGGATCTAATTCGGTCGTGAGCGGGTGATCTCTTCCACAAGATGACCGGTGCAGCATCCTGCTGCGATCAATTGAACTCCCTCTCGCCACATCCGCTTGAGGAGAAGCTTGCCGTCCTCTCCCACAAAGGTCACGTTCGTGAGATCCACGACGGGAGAGACGGCTTCGGCCGGTTGAATGGTTCGCCACTCATGCTCGAGTTCACCGACCCATGGTCCGGTCAAGCTGCCCTCCAGTCTGAGTCGCACCGAATTTCGATCCTTCTCCGAAGTAATCTTCAACATGGCAAATATTTTTCGAACGTTCCTTCGGTTCTATGCTCCCACCGTGAGCAGCTTCTCATCATCGGCATCGAGTGGGATCGCTTCAGGTTCTAGAGCCGGCTGGTGTTGTGCAGCGATCAGTGAGTAAAACACGGGCACAACGAACAGCGTGAAGATCGTGCCGACGGTCATTCCTGAGACCAATACCGTCCCAATACTGTTGCGGGCCGCGGCTCCCGGTCCAGAGGCCAGCACCAAGGGAAGGTGTCCGAACACGGTGGCGGCGGAGGTCATCAGCACCGGCCGCAGCCTGGTCAAGGCCGCTTCACGCACCGCCGCGATCCGTGAGAGGCCGCTCGCCTGCAGTTTGTTGGCGAATTCCACGATCAGGATGCCGTTTTTTGCGATCAATCCCACCAGCGTGATCAGGCCGACTTGCGAATAGATGTTGATCGTCGTGAGGTCCAGGAAAGTGAACACCAGTGCGCCGGAGATCGCAAGCGGTACCGAGCCCAACAAGACGATCAGTGGATCACGGAAGCTCTGGAACTGAGCGGCCAATACCAAATAAATGAGCACGACGGCGAAGCCCAGTGTGACGGTCAATGCAGCGCTCTCTTGGCGGATCTGTCTCGACTCACCCGCATAATCGAGCATGACGGGAGGATTGGTCGCCTTCGCCGCAGCCTCTTCCAGCATGCGCAGCCCTTGATCTTTCGTGATGCCGGGCTTGACGCCGCCGAAGATGCGCACGGCGTTGCGCTGTTGAAAACGGTTCAAGGTACGTGGCGCGGTGCTCGTTTCGATGTGGGTGAACGTCGACACCGGCACCAGCTGCCCGCCCGGCGTCTTGATCTTCAAATCGAGCAGTGGACCGACGGTCGAACGGTCCTTGTCTCCGAGCTGCGGGATGACCTTATAGCTTCGATCGAAGTAGTTGAATCGGTTCACGTACGCGCCGCCGAGCATGGTGCCGAGCTCACGGCCGATTCCGGCCAGGTCGAACCCAAGATCGGCAAGCCGCTCTCGATCCAACACCACACGCGCCTCGGGTAAGTCGATCTTCAAGTCGGTGTCCACATACAAGAACATGCCGCTTTGCCACCCGGCGGCCAGGACTGCTCCCGTCGTCTCGAGCAATCGTTCGATCGGCAGGTCGCTCTGCAAGAGTAGTTCGACGTCGTATTGACCCGGTGTCGGCAAAGGCGGATCCAAACGCGGGAAGACTCGCAGGCCCGGCACTTGAGAGACCCGGCCGAACAGCTCGCCGTACATTTGCTCGGTCGAGCGTGTCCGTTCGTGCCAGTCCTTTGCGACTAAGCCGCCGAACCCGCCCCAGGATGTCGTCAGCGACCAGGTGAACTTCGTTTCAGGAAGAGACGTGATGGCCTGGACGACATTCAGATGTTCGCGATTGCTGGCGGCGACCGTCGAGTCGGGAGCCGCCTCGAAGAACAAGCTGATGTGGCTTTGATCCTCCACGGGGGCGAGTTCTTGGCGCGAAAAGAGATACAGCGGCCAGATTGATATCATGATCAGCAGCGCTGCCGCCACGATGCCCCAACGCATCGTCAGCGCGACATCGAGCAACCAGGTGTAGATACGGCGCACCTCTTCGAAGCGTCGATTGACAAAGGCAGTCAACCGGCCTTCCTTGCCCTGTGGATGCACGAACCGCGAGCTCATGACCGGTGACAGCGTGATGGCGACGACGCCCGACAACACGACCGCCACGGCGAGCGTGATGGCAAACTCCAAGAAGAGCGAGCCGGTCAACCCGCCCTGGACTCCGATCGGGGTGTAGACCGTCGCCAGCGTGATCGTCATGGCGATGATCGGACCGAGCAGCTCGCGTGCGCCGATCAGGGCCGCGTCGATCCGCGACTTGCCGAGGCGCACGTGCCGTTCGACGTTCTCGACGACGACGATCGCGTCGTCCACGACCAGCCCGACCGACAGGACGATGGCGAGCAGCGTCAGGAGATTGAGGCTGAAGCCGAACGCAACCATGAAGATAGCCGCGCCGATCAGCGACACCGGCATCGCGACGAGGGGGACCAGCGCGGTTCGGACCGAGCCCATAAAGAGGAACACGACGACGGCGACGATCAAGATCGTCTCAGACAATGTCTTCGTGATTTCCGTGAGCGCATTCCGCATGAACATCGTGCCGTCCCACACCAACTGCATGTCGATGTCGGGCGGCAATGTCGGACGGATACGCTCCATCTCGGCGACCAATCGGTGCTGGACCTCGATTTCATTCACGCCCGGTACCGGCCAGATCCCGAGGTACACGCCTTCCGTCGCGTTGTACTTGGCGATCATCTCGGCTTCTTCGGCCTCGCGCTCGACCTTCGCAATATCTTTTAGCCGGACGATGGCCCCGCCTCGGTCGGCGACGATCAGTTCTTCGAACTCAGCGGCGGAGCGCAGGTCGGTGTTCGCGAGCAGGTTGATCTGAGCGAAGTTTCCCTTCGTCCGCCCGACCGCCGCCAGGTAGTTGTTGCGCCGCAGTGCGTTCTGTACGTCGCCGGGCGACAGATTGAAGGATGCGAGGCGGTCGGGATCAATCCAGATGCGCATGGCGATTTGTCGCCCGCCTTCGAAGGTGACTCGCTGGATACCGGCCAGCGTGGCCAATTGCGGCTGGAGTGTGCGCAACAACCAGTCCGTGACGGCCGGCACAGTTCGTTCGCTGGAGGCGAAGCTGAGATAGAACGAGGCGTAGGGTCGATCGGCGCGCTGCAGTTCGATCACGGGCGGCTCGGCTTCCGTCGGCAACTCCGCTCTCACTTGTTGGAGCCGCGCCGTGACTTCAGCTAGGGCTGCCGTGCTGCTGTGGTTCAACTTCAAATGCACGGTCACGGTGCTGACACCGGCCCGGCTGGTCGATTCGACGTAGTCGACACCGCTGATCGCGGAAACGACCCGCTCGATCGGCGTGCTCAAAAATCCGCGAACCGTTTCGGCGCTCGCCCCGTAATAGACTGTCGTGATGACCACGGACGAGCTCTCGATTTGGGGGTACTGCTGCACAGGCAAGGACGTCAACGCTCGCCAGCCGGCGAGGATGATGACAAGATTGACGACAACGGCAAGGACCGGATGCTTGATGAAGATGTCTGTGAATGAACGCATGGGGTATGGCCTCGTTCCTTCCTCGACGATGATCGGTTCAATCTTGGCCGACAGGTTGTGCGTGGGCCTCCTTCTGTGGTAATTCAGCCGCGACCGCGATGAGCACGCCTTCACGCAACTTGAACGACCCTGACGCGGCGACTGTTTCGCCGGCGCCGAGTCCGGCGTGGATCACAACCTGATCGCCGACCATCGCGCCGCTTTCGACGGACCGCACATGCGCCCGCGCCTTCTGCTCTTGATCCGGCGCGATCACGAACACCTGATCGCCCCCCGGTCCTTTGCGTAACGCGTTGATTGGAATGACGACCGCTCTCCGGAGCGGCCCGACCGGCACACGCACCCGGACGGATGCGCCGGGGGCCAGCATATAGCGCGTACTATCAACCCGTGCCCGCACCATGGCATTCCGAGTCGTTGGATCGACGCGTGCATCGAGCGCGACGACGGTGGCTCTGATGGCGGGAACTTCGCCGGCCGCAAACACCTCGACAATCTCCCCGTCCCGTAAGCCGGCTGCGACTTGTTGTGCCACTGTGAAATCCACATGCACCGCGTCGCTCACGCCCTGCAGCGTTGTGAGCAAGGTTCCTTCGTCCAGGTATTGACCGGGGTGAACATCGGCGATCCCGACACGTGCCCGGAACGGTGCACGAATGGTCTTCTTGGCGATGATCGCCTTGGTACGGGCGATCTGGGCCTGGGCAATATCCAAGTCGGCGCGAGCCCGGTCGATTTCCTCCTGAGTGGTGGCAAGTTCTTGATTGAGGTTCTGTCGGCGATTGAGCACCGTTTTGGCAAGAGCGGCCTGAGCCTCTTGTGCCTTGAGGTCGGCTTCTTCGACGGAAACATCGAGCGCGACCAGCAAGGTGCCGGCTTCCACGATCTGGCCCGGCGTGAGCCGGACCTCACGGATAGTCCCGGCAAGTTCGTTCTTCAGCATGACCGAGCGTAAGGCCAGAACCGTCCCGATAGAGGTGGTGGTCTGGCGATGATCCATCTCGTGCGCGACGGCGATGGTAATAGACTCCATCGGCTCCGGTTGGTTTGCAGAGGCCGTGACGGAGTCTTGAATGGATTCGTACTTCCAGGCGACCAACCCGATGCCCGTGGATAGTACCAATGCGAGAAGCAAGACGGTTCCGATCCAGTTACGACGATTCATGAGAACGACCCTCCAAGGTACTTGGCCCAAGAATCATGTAGAGACCCTTCCTACCACATGTCAGTTTGAGGGAACAGCAATGACTGTTCCAATCAAGTTTGAGGTAAAGACGGCTCTCACAACTGTATGATATACAATGAGATTTAAATGACGTGTCCGTGAAGTATGGAAGGAGGATATGCGAGGTGACGAAGTTAATCTGTCGTCCATTCGTCAACTGACGAAATATCAGCACGCGCTGCGCTCAAACCTCCTTCGTAGAAACAAACTCTAATGTCTGGAGAACAATGGTGCTGCAATTCTATCCCGTTTGTTCCTTCACGGTATCATTGCTCTTTTGGCCAGTAGTCCCGTTGAAATTCCTTTAAGACCCCGTCAGGGCCGAGCATGAGGGCCTTATTCCAATCTTGGGCGCCACCGTAGGCCCGGGACTCCCACCGTAAAATTTCTCCACCATCTCCGGCTTTCGCTCGCTTCGCCGGGTGCCCCCATTCGCACACATAATACTCTTTCGTCTTCACGCCGACTTCCTGCCGCATCTTCGTGTCAAACGCTTCTCAGCGTTGTTCCAAGGTCATGAAGCAGCCGGAAACGAGTAGTATGACGGCAACCATGATAATGGAGATCAGGAAATCCACAGTCTTCATGGTAGAACTCCATTATTTCATGATGTCGGACCTCATCGTATCGGAGCCTTAATCGCCTCGCCTTCTTGCGACAGCAGGAATACCAGGAGTTTGGCCGGTTCGGTCCGGCTCGCATTCTTGGACAGGACATGCGGAGTCTTGGGAGACTCATACCAACTTTGGCCTTGTGTATAGGTCACCGGCCGGCCGCCTTCCAATTGAGAGACCACCGCCCCTTCCAAGACATAGGCGACAACCGACCCTGGATGGACGTGCGCTTCAGATACAGCGCCTGGCGCATAGTCCACGGTGAGAACCGTGACTTCTTTGCCCGCCACGTCAGCCAACCGTTGCTTCATGAGAATCGATCCTTTGTCGGCCGCCGACGCCGATATCCCCGATATCAGCATCATGACACCTGCCAGCGCCGCCTTTTGTATGATCCGGTTCGCCATACACGATGTCCTTTCATTGCTATGTTCCATGCCGGTCACCCTTCGGATATCCGCAGCACGTTCTTACCCCGTGTCGGTTTCTCTGCATAAGCTCTCCGGACTTCATCCATGGAGAAGACGGCTCCCACGATCGGGCGGATCACGCCGCTGTCGATCAGGCGCCCGATCTCAATCAACTGCCCCCTATTCGGTTCGACGATGAAGAACGCATCGCGCACCCGCTGCTCTTTCATCCCTTCAGCGTCTGCCGCGATAGTCACCAATCGCCCACCCTTTCGGAGGACTCCCCATGAGCGGTTCCGCGTTTCTCCACCGACCGTGTCCAGCACCACATCCACGTCGCGGACCACCGTCTCAAAGGGCGTCGTCCGGTAATCGATTACCTCATCGGCCCCGAGTCCTTTCATGAAATCCATGTTTGCGGCAGAGGCAGTGGCGATCACATGGGCTTTCTTATATCGGGCTAGTTGCACTGCGAAACTTCCGACACTGCCGGCTCCACCATGGATCAATATGCGTTGCCCTTTCGAAAGCTGCGCGCGTTCCACCAGCGCCTGCCAAGCGGTCAAGGCCGAGATCGGAACGATCGCCGCCTGCGCATAATCGACTGTCGTGGGTTTCGGCACAACCGAGGCGGCTGCAACCAAGCAATATTCCGCCTGTGCCCCATCCATGAACCAGTCGTTTAACCCATAGACCGAATCTCCCATCTGCACATCCTTGTTCGAGCCCCCAATCGCTGCAACCACACCGGAGAATTCATGGCCCAGAACGATGGGAAACGGTCTCGCGTTGCCTTCAGGCGTATGGAATGTGGGATACCAGGCAAACTCCGTCGGCGTGACGGCTGCGGCATGGACTTGAATGAGCAGCTGACCGTCATTTGGCTTGGGTGTCTGCGCCTCTTCACAGACCAGTGACTCCGGCCCCCCGCTCCTATGTAATCGAATCGCTTTCATCAGCATAACCTCCCGGTTCGCCTTGTCTGCACGGCTTGCCTTGTCGATTCATCGATACGAGTGCCAAAGAGAGGTCAGGCGGCATAACCTCCGTCGATATGCAACCCTGTGCCGGTGATGAAGCTCGCGCTCGGGCCGGCCAGATAGGCTACAAAGTCTGCAATCTCCTCGACATGGGCATAGCGTTTGAGCGCCGTGTATTCCCGCGTAGACTTCGCGAATTCTCCCGAGGCCGGGTTCATGTCGGTATCAGTGGGGCCAGGCTGTACGTTGTTGATTGTGATGCCGCGTGGGCCGAGATCGCGTGCAAGGGCCTTTGTCATCCCTGCAACGGCGGCCTTGGTCAGCACGTAGAGCACACCACCGCTGTACGGTACATAGTCGCTGTTGATGCTCCCGATATTGATGATGCGGCCGCCCTCGCCCATGTGCCGTGCCGCCGCCTGCGTTGTGACGAACAGCCCCTTCACGTTAATCTCAATCATGCGATCGAAGTCGTCGAGCGAGATGGCTTCCAATGGCTTGATGATCATCGCGCCGGCGTTGTTAACCAAAATGTCCAGCCGGCCGAAAGCCTTGACCGTTTCAGCCACGGCGCCTTTCACGGCGATTGCGTCACCCGCATCGGCACGGATCGCCAATGCTTTACCGCCTGTTTCCTCAATGGCGCGCACAACTTCCTCGGCCTTGCCGGGCGATGCGTTATAGGTCAGCGCCACGGCGGCGCCATCGGCGGCTAGTCGTTTAGTAATAGCGGCACCGATGCTGCGGGAACCGCCGGTGACCAGGGCGACCTTACCGGCCAATTTCTTCATCAGTATGTTGCTCGTCATAGAACTGCTCCCTTGTTGTCAGGTTCCATTGTTTCAGATGAGGTGACGAGGCGTTTCGGCAAGCGCGGCACAATTCTTCGAACCTTTCACCGATTTTGCGTTGTGCATTGAGTGATCATCTGTTCGTGTGACTCCGGTTTGAGCACTGGCCTCGTCCAGCATTATGGCGATCCCATGTCGATCGATCAAGACCGACAGGAGCCCACCTTGGTGAAGCGTATCTGAAGGACCCGCCGGAAAGGGCTTCTCGGTGCGGCAGCTGTTCGACTCAGTAGAGGCCTCTCGGTGCATGATCATCTGATCCGCTCGAACTCGCCGTCAGGCCAACAGCCAGCGTACGACGAGAAGCAGGAAATCGATCGTGCCCAGAACAAAGCCCCAGAAACCCAAGTAGAGCGCCCAGAGCAGAGTGCCTGCGTCGGTTTGTCCGAACACTTGATACGCAAGCAACTCCAATCCAAGACTGATGAGGAGCAGCCGGCGCTACGGAACCGAATTCGATCATCCTTCAAGCCGGCACCCACCCGGAAATCGCTCATGGGCTTACCGCAATGGCGCTGGGCTGCTGTCGCGGCCTCCCTCGCGCTTGTGAGTGTCCTCACCTGGCGCGTGGCGCCTTTCTTACCGACTGAAACGACGGATGACCAGTTGATTCAAGAAGTCACTGCCAGCCACGTACGTTCGTCGATGGTCAGCCATCTGGTAGACATCCCGTCTTCCGACCGACATGTGGTCAAGCCTTGGTTCACCGGCAAGCTGGATTTCGCCCCCTCCGTTGCTGATCTGACTGAACAGGGGTTCCCTCTGGTCGGAGGTAGACTCGATTATGTGAGCGGTCGGGCAGTCGCCGGACTGGTGTATAAACGGCGGGAGCATGTCATCAATGTCTTTCTCTGGCCGTCCGCCGTCGCGGTAGAGACAAGGTCGCTGGCTCACCAGGGCTACCATCTGGTTTGTTGGACCCAGTCCGGCATGACCTATTGGGCCATATCCGATTTGAACAGCCGCGAGCTACAGGAATTCGTGCATCACCTTCAAAGTCCTCCCTCACGCTAAGAGCCGGTCATCCCTGTTCTTTCGGCCAGTGGTTCCGTTGAAATTTCGTCAAGACCCCGTTAGGGCCGAACGTGAGGTCCTGATTCCAACCCTGGGTGTCGTCGTAATCACGAAATTCCCATGTCGCGATCTCCCCGCCATCGGTGGTCTGTCGTGTCTTCGCCGGTTTTCCCCATTCGCGCACATAGTAATCTTCAGTCTTCACACCGATCTCTTGCCGCATCCGCTCGTCAAATGCCTCCCAACGTTGTTCCGCCTCCCAGCGTTGTTCCATGGTCATGGAGCAGCCGGAAACTAGCGGCACAACAGCGGCCAAGACAACGGAGAACAGCACATTCACAGTCTTCATGGTACACCTCCGTCATTTCATCACGGGCATGTCCAGAAATCCGATGCTGAATTTGTCATGTGATGGACAAGGTGACCGCTGTGTGTCTCACCGATCCGTCTATCCATTCACGCGACCTTGGTTCGATCACCGACCTCGTTTCGATCATGGCCCTCCAATGAAGATCGGCCATGAATAACTGAAGTCATACTCTGCTGGCGTATAGGGAAAACAGCTTCCAACTCAGGTTTCTCGAAACGGCTGCTCTTCGATTCAACGGAGAATAATTGATTCATGGCGGCTGGGCCCGCCCGAAGATGTCGCCACTCGATCACCCACTGTGTTGCGAGAAGCAGAAAGCCGGTCGTGCCCAGGACAAATGTCCAGAACCCCACATAGAGCGCCCAGAGCAGAGTGGCCACATCCGTCTGCCCGAACACTTGACGCGCGAGCAATTCCAATCCGAAACTGACGAGGAGCAGCCCACCGACGATGCCGGTCGGCCACCCGATATGTTGTATTCTTCGATCTCCTCGAATCTTGGTGTTCATAAGATCACCGTTTTTATGCCAATGTGTCTGACTTCCGGTTTAGGAACCGTCGATTTGATATGTCCATTCGGGTGGCGAAAGATGCTAACCAAGCCCTTCGACGAAACCCCGCCGCCAAGTCTGATACGTTGGCTCCCATCCAAACTCACGCTTCGCCTTGGCGTTCGATCCGCCACGGATCTGGGTCATCATCGATACGCCGCCCTCACCGATCGCCAGCTTGCCGAGCCACACCGGCACTCGATAGGGCGGCTTCGAACCCACGGCGTCGGCGAGCGCCGGAAGCCAGGTTGTGACGGAAGCCGGTTCATCGTCGACAATGTTGTAGATTCCTGGATTCCCGCTCGAAATAGCGGCGACCGTCGCGCGAGCCGCATCGTGAATGTGGATGAATGACCAGATACCGGCCCCGTCGCCGACGATCGGCAGCATTCGTTTTCGGACGAGTTTGATAACCGGTCCATCCTTCGCAATCCCGGTGCCGGGTCCGTAGAAGGGTCCGTAGCGCAAGGCGAGCGCTTGGAGGTCCACGGTCTTTTGGACTGTATCTTCCAGGTATCGGATTGCCGCCAAGATCTTAGCGAACCTCATGGGCGGGTTCGGATCGAGCGGGGCTTCCTCAGCTTTCACCGGCCCACCCTCACGCGCGAACGGCCACCCGCAGAAGCTCTGCGCAATAAACCGGCGTGCTCCTACCAGACGTGCTGCCGCGAGCAGGGTGTCCGTGACCTCGGTACGGAATCGGTTGGTCAACACAAACTCATCGTCAAGCTTCTTGAGGTTGCCGGCGTGGGCGAGGGCCGTCAGCTGATGAATGATTACTTCCGGCTCGGCCTTCCTGATGGCTGACGTCAACTCCTCCTTGTTGAGCGCGTCGGCCACGGCAACCTTGGCACCTACGGCCAGGAGAGACTCGGCCTTCCGATCGTTTCGGACAAGCGCGATCACCTCATGTCCATTCTCAACCAGTTGCGGCACAAGGACTCTTCCGATGGCTCCGGTACTGCCTGCGACAAATACCTTCATGGCAATGACTCCTCATCGATAACACAGAGCGCAGCGTATCAATCCAGGCGGCACTCATCATTATTGTCCGTCAAGACACCACTGTTTAACGTCGGCCGGCTTCTGTGTTGAGGATGGGTTTGACGTCGATGACCGGCGTTCCATCCAGCGCTTCAAGATGGCGCACCCGCAATCGCATACCTTCAATCGCAGTGATTTCTACAGGGTGCAGGCCGATAGGATTCGGACGGTGAGGGGAGCGTGTGCTGAAGACGCCCTCCGGCGGTCGAGAGGCATCTCCTCTCGGATGCACGCGTAAAATGTCCCGGCGAGCCCGATCGAGCCAGGTGAGGACGAAAACATGATCACCGGACTTCAGGCTTTGGAGGCCCTCCGACATCTCCGGTTCGAAGACCAACCAGGCTTCGGGTGCGCCTTCGTCTGCTTGCCGAGGGGCCGAGTCAAGATCTTTCAGATCTGACGAGACCCATCCTATGGGCCTCACTTCGAAATTTATCATATCGGTCCCCAAGTCCAACTTGCTTCATTAGCCGATCCCATAGATTAGGCGTAGACGCATTTCTTGAAGGGCTCTTGCTTTAACACTTCCATCTCGAATTCACCTATGATCTTCCCGTTGGGATCACGAAATTGAAACACAATGGTTTTCCCAACCGCAGCGACACCACTGGTGTCCGCCGTCCACCAAGCGGCAAGTCCCTCGATTGTCGAAAGAGCCCAATACACTTTGTCGGAACCAGCCTGAATACCTATGCGATGCATAATGTCAACCGTGTAACGGCTCCTTTACCGTGGCCCTGCCGTCTCTTTTATTTGCACGACAGGTTGATTGATCTCGCCGGCGTAGACAATCAACTTGAACGGGTTGAATTCCTGGTACTTCTCCATGAGCTTGAGGTAAGCCAGTCGGCGAGACTCGTTCAATCGAGGACTGTCGGGTAACTTTGTCCGTGCCCATCGGAGGTAGTTTGCGGCCAGTTCATGCCTGCCGTCCTTCATCATGCGCTCGGCCGCGGCGGCAAGCTGCGAGTCGGAGATCCCGAAGTAGTCCACCAGCGCTGCGCCATGGTCCGCGTCCGTCAGCATGTCCAATCCTCGCAAGCCGTTTTGCCAGTAGCCGCTGTTCTGCTGGAACAGACGATTGATCATGTTTTCTCGGATCACAAGATAGGCGAGGTGTACGTCCGACGCACTGTTCGCAAGCGTGGGTGGGATCAAGTTGGCTTGTTGGATCACGCCACGTTCCGTACCAGCCTTCATGGCACGCAACACTTCATCTCGCAACCACGTCAGCTGAATGCGTAAGTCATCCAGCATAGCCGTGGATGAGAATAGCCGCGTCAGTGGCTCATGCCCGTGTAGCAAATGCCCAGGCTTCAGCCGATCGACCTGGTTTATAGCCTCCAAGAGACCGTCGACGCTTCCCTCTGGAACGAACGGGGCGCCAAGATACGGCATCAGAATGTCGCCCACGAAAAGTACGCCCTCCTCCGGCATATGCACGAGGAGAGCATCGGAGGTTTCTCCACCGCTGGTCGGTATCAGACGAAAGCGAGTCCCGCCGATTGCCACATCACGTGGACCGTCGATCAGGACATCCGGTTTGTAGGTGAGCACGTCGTCGAGTCTGAATTTCTCGCCGAAGAAACGTTGCAGCATCGCAGGATTGCCCAACGCGTCATCCGAGAGCTCTTCTTGATAGTTGCTTCGACCATAGAAGCGCACAGCTGGATTGAGGCTGAGGAAATACCGATGTCCGCCCACGTGGTCCCAGTGTGCGTGCGTGACGAAGACCGTTGTCAGAGGAGGGAGCGATGGAACTTGATTTCGTAGCGCCTCATATGCTGCCTGGGCGGTGTCTGGGCGAGTTCCGGCATCAATGGCGATCAGTTCCTGCCGATCCGCCGAGACCACAAAGTAGTATTCGGTGAATTCGAAGCCGGACAGGCAATATAGTATGCCGGGAATGACTTCTCGTATGGAGCGTGACATGAACGTGTGGCCATTGGACGGATCTTCGGCGAATGGAGTGGTGAACACCGGCGTATCATTCTCGGTGCCGGCGCCGATCAGGGTTTGGTACCGTTCCGCCTCTCCGGTGTCGCCACGTTGACGATACAGGGTGGCCAATTGGGCGTAGACCTCGCGCAGCCAATTTCGGTGCGGGGCGGCGTCCACGTGTTCTAGACACCAGAGCAAGTCGGCCAGCGCGGTATCGCGTTCGCCAAAAAAACCAGGAATCTTCGCTCTGACCACACCGGACATCCATCGCGCGATGAACATCTCGTTCTTGGTGAGTCGCTTCGCGTCGTCCAGCAGAGCCAACGTGTCGCGCACCCAGCCGAATCGTTTGAATAGAAAGACATCGTACGCATGATCGGCGCGAAGGAAGGCGATTGCCACAAGGTACTGAGCCTTTTGGTTGCCGGTCAGCCCGGAGGTAAAGCGATTCAAGACTTCTTCAAAATAGGCGATGCCTTCGACATGGCGTCCGGTATTAGCGAACTGCTGCATCAAAAGGAACAGTAATTGAGGATCGGAGGGAGGCCGCCATTGATTGGCCTGTTTCAAGTAGGCCAGTTCGGGATGGACGGTATCAGAGGGCGCTTGCGATTGGGCACCCGATGAGGGAGTGCGGGCGATGGCGACGAAACCTAAAACCAAGGTGCCCAGAAAGGCCAGTATCACGATGGAGCGGTTCATGGGGCTCTCCTTTCTATCGGCATAGCACCCTCTAAGAAGTCGCGATCGCAATTGGGAAGCGCGCCTATTTAAAAATGGACGAGGATTGAGTGAGTCTCCTTCCCGTTGTCATTTCAAGATCGCCCAACTGTGTTGCGAGCGTTCTGTGATGTTCTTAAGCCAGGGCAATGATCGTTCCATGAATTGCTCAGAGGGCCGGACATTCATAAGTGAAGAACAAATATGCAGGTCTAATCGAATCCAACGATACGAGTAGAAAGGAACAAGAGGCTTCGTGACGGAAGGTATCTGTCGATATCTCGGCATCTGACGAAAGACCGGCGTTAGTGAAACCGGACGATCCCGAGCTTTTGAATTTTGGATTGCGACATGGTGTGTTCCATGCGGTATGTCTAAGGGGGTAGACCTCGTGGTGCCATGGCGTTCGGTTTCATGCTGTTGCCCCACCGCGTTGCGGTCAGGTACAGTCGACGGCACCGCTGTAACCATCGGCTACTTTTCATTTGACATTAAATTTTGTCCTGGGCATACTGCACAAACTTCTCAATTCCTGTTTTATGAAACTCTTTTCTGGCGTCGGCAGTTGCGAACCGATGGTTCTTCCGACCACTCAAGATTCTCTCTTCCGCCTTGCAGATCGCTTGTTCAAGTCCTGTCGGAGCCGTCGACAAGATGTATTGCTCGATATAACAAGAAAGCGGCTATTGGCAGGGCAAGACCTGCTCGGGGAGGTCTATGGCCGAGTGGTGCCGGCCGAACAGCGGCGTGCTCAGGGGGCGACGTTCACACCGCCTCAAGTAGTGCGGGCGATGGTGGCATGGGCCAAGACGCAAGGCGTAACGTTTGAGCGTATTATCGACCCCGGTGCCGGTTCCGGCCGCTTCGTCCTGGCCGCGGCACAGGCCTTTCCGGATGCTCACATCATTGCTGTTGAAAAAGATCCACATATCGCGAGTCTTCTGCGCGCCAATATTGCCTTCGCAGGGCTCATAAAGCGTGTTTCGATCATTATAGATGATTACCGCTCGATCCATCTGCCTTCCGCCGGCCGGACATTGTTTATTGGTAATCCGCCCTACGTTCGCCATCATGATATCGAACCACGTTGGAAGCGTTGGTATACCGAGACTTTTCGAGCATATGGATTGCCCGGCAGTGCTTTGGCGGGGCTCCATCTCCATTTTCTTCTCAAGACTCGTCAACTCGCGGTTCCCGGCGACTATGGATGCTTCATTACGGCAGCGGAATGGCTCGACGTGAACTATGGATCCACAGCCCGAGCGATGTTGATGAACGGTATGGGCGGGCGATCACTGCATCTTATCGATACTGCATCGCAGGTTTTCCCCGATACCATGACGAGCGCTGCCGTTGTGTGTTTTGAAATTGGCTCCTGCCATCGTTCACTGTCGATACGCCGAGTTCAATCTTCCGCTCAGCTAGGGAATTTGCAGGGTGGCATGAACATCACATTCTCGCGCGCTGAGAGCCAGGACAAATGGTCGCATTTGATTCGACCAAACGATTGGGAGGAGAAGAGCTTTATCAAGGTTGGAGAGTTGTTCAAGGTGCACCGCGGACAGGTGACTGGTATGAACAAGGTGTGGATCGCTGCTGAGCAGGCGGAAGGGTTGCCCACCTGCGTCTTGGTTCCTGCTGTTACGCGCGCGAAGGAACTCATTCAAGCCTCCAACTCTCGGCTGACGGATGCCCGCCAACTGCGGCGCGTCGTGGATCTTCCCAATGACTTTAGCCGGTTTTCGATGCAAGACCGCAAGCGTATCGAAACCTTTATGGCGTGGGCGCAGTCGCAAGGAGCGAAGGACAGTTATATTGCGGCGCATCGGAGACCGTGGTGGCGGGTCAACCTGAGAGCACCTGCGCCCATCCTCATGACGTATATGGCTCGACGCGCTCCGGTGTTTGTTCGGAACGCCTGCGGGGCCAGAATTCTGAATATTGCTCATGGGCTCTATCCGCTCGTTCCGCTCTCTGAATCTGATCTGATGCTGATCATTCGTTGGCTGAACGCGAATGTTCGGCTTGGAGGAGGTCGGACCTATGTCGGCGGGTTGACCAAGTTCGAGCCAGGAGAAGTGACGAGGCTCCCTATCCCACGCCTTGAACAGTTGCGCAGGATAGAGATCGCTTGAATGGGATGGCCGAAGGGTGCCCGTAAGTGGTCTCCGCAAGAAGTTTTGCGAGATACAAAACAGGCCAAAGAACTGTTCAGGCAGCGCCGCCTGGAAGAACCAAAAGAACGATACTTAGAAGCGTTTCAATCGTTGGAATTGGCCAACAAGAAGGTTGTGGAGTTGTTACCCGGCCTACTGGCCGATCCTGTCGATCCCCGTCTGGTCTCATCACTGGTTCAGGACGAGGATCTCTTCACGGCACTCCGATATTTGGGCGCTCCACCGATATCGACTGACGATCTTGAAACCTTGCTGGGTAATACACTTGCGCCTATGCTGATCGCTCATGACCCTGAACGAGCGAGGAACCTGGTCCATATTCTCCGTCGTATCCTTGATCCCAAGCGATTCCCATGGATCTATGAGAATCGCTCCGCCTCCACGAGTGAAAAGAAGGCCGCCGTCTTAGCCTCTTCCGTGGCGGCTTCGGCTCAACGTGTTCAGACATCGAGACGATCCGACGAACGGGATGCCGTTGAAGGAGCCGTGAGAGCGTTACTTCTCGAGATGGGATGGACAAAAGAGCCGTCTCCAAGAAGAGGTATACAGGTGTTGTTGACGGATGCGCCGCAGAAGGGCAAGTTCATGGTCGGGTGTACGGTGGGAGAACATAATGCCGATATTGTCGTCAGGCTTGCTGATGGACGGGTACTCGCGCTGGAGTGCAAAGCATCAAATTCAGAAATCAATAGCCGTAAACGTATCAATAAGGAGGTAGCTGTTGATGCCGGAAGCTGGGTCAGACAATTTGGAGAGCAGAATGTCGTTCCGGCTGCGGTGATCCAAGGAGTGTTCAACCCTCCCTATCTAATCCAGGCACAGAACACTCCTGTGGTATTCTTTTGGGCTCATCGGCTCACTGATCTAAAGCGCTTTCTGTTACGGTCGCGGTGTTAGCAGCGGTCTCAGCTCAACCATCTGTCGATATCTCGGCGTTTGCCGAAAGGGCAGCATCAGCGAGGGCGGGCAATCCCGAGCTTTTGCATCTTGGATTGGAGGGTGGTCCGTTTCATGCCGAGCTTTGCCGCTGCACCCGTGGTCCCGCCGATGACCCAGCTCGACTCGCGCAAGGTTCTGAGAATATGCTCGCGCTCGGCCTGTTCGAGGGTGATCGCCATGGAATGCTCCACGTGGCTCGGTGTCGGTTTCAATTCAGCCAACGACACGTAGAGATCCGATCCATGCGTCAGAATGACGGCTCGCTCGACGAAGTTTTCCAGTTCGCGCACGTTGCCGGGCCAGGAATAATTTTGCAACGCCTTCATGGCCTCGGATGGAATCGTCTCGACGTGTTTCTTCATCCGCTGGGAGAACTTCTGCGCGAAGTGCCGAACCAACAATGGAATGTCATCCGGACGTTCCTGCAGCGGCGGCACAGTGATCGGGAAGACCTTGAGTCGGTAGTAGAGATCGCTGCGAAACTTCTGCTCTTCCACCATCTGCACCAGGTCGCGATTCGTGGCCGCGACGACCCGCACATTCGTGCGGATGGTGCGAGTGCCGCCCAGCCGTTCGAATTCCTGCTCCTGCAGTACCCGGAGGAGCTTGACCTGGAGTTCCAGGGGAATTTCTCCAACTTCGTCGAGGAACAGCGTGCCCCGGTCGGCCAATTCAAACCGGCCGACCTTGGTCGCAATCGCACCGGTAAAGGCCCCTTTTTCATGCCCGAATAATTCGCTTTCGAGCAGGCCGGTCGGGATCGCGGCGCAATTCAATTTCACGAACGTGCGTTCCCGTCGGGTGCTCAGATTGTGGAGCGCGCGGGCGACGAGCTCTTTCCCGCAGCCTGTTGCACCCAGGATCAAGACCGTAGAATCGGTGGGAGCGACCGTTTTGACCAGTTTGAGGACCTGCTTGAGGGCACGACTCTCGCCGACGATTTCTTCAAAGTTGTAGTCCGTCTGAATTTCTTCTTCAAGGTAGAGTTTTTCTTCCGTTAACTTATCCTTGAGCTGGGCAATTTGCTTGTAGGCCAAGGCGTTCTCGACTGCGATGGCGACTTGTTGCGCGACTTGGCTGAGCAATTCGACATCCTCCGATGTAAAGCCGTCATCCCTTCGTCGCCCCACGTTCAATGCGCCGAGCGTACGTTTGTGCGCAAGGAGCGGTAGGGAGCAGAACGATTTCACTCCGCGATCAAGAAGATCTTGCGCGCAAGGTGAAGAGCTCGCCATCTCCTTCAGATCTTGCTCTCTAAACAACGCGGCTTTGCCCGTGTTAATCGCAAGGCAGGACGGGGATTCCGTACTCTCCTCAATGGTTCCTTCCTCGATGAAACTTTCATTCCGCTGAAAATCCAACACATGAATGCGCCATGCGCCGGTCTCCTCGTCGCAAAGCAGCAGGCTGGATCCGTCGTGCTGAATCACTTTTCTCAAGCACTCACTGACGGCCGTGAATAAGTCATTGAGATCCAGATGGTTGATGACGGCATTATTCACTTCAAGCAGCAACCGCTGATGGTCGCGCTCACGGGTGAGTTGCGATTGAGTGGACTGCGCGCGTTCGTAGTTCAATGCGTTCTCGACGGTGATGGCCACCTGCTTCGCGACTTGGTGCATGAATTCGATCTCGGATGCGTCGTAGGGTCGGCGCTCCAGGCTGCCGAATCCCAAGGCGCCTAGCCGTTGATTCGCGGTGGTCAGCGGCACGGCGCAGAACGATTGCACGCCGTTCTCTCGCAGCATCGCGATCAATTGGGGGAAGCGAGACTCGTACGCAACATCCGGCACCGTCAAGGGTTGTTGTGTTTTCCAGACGAGACCGCCGGGGGATTCCTCGATCGGCAATTCGAGCCCCGGCTGGATCGTTGCCGGTTTCGACGTGACCAACAACCGCAGGCGCATGACCTCCTGGGCCGGATCATGCAGCACGATGTTGATATAGTCGAACGGCACGATGCGGGGAAGCCGCTGCGCGAGATCGTGCAGCAGCCGGTCCGCATCATGGTGAAACGCGATGGACTCCGTGACTTCCAGCAGAAGACGTAGCCGATCCCGATCGTGGATCAGCTCTTGATGGTGCAAGACGTTATCGACCGCCACCGCGACTTGCTTCCCGACCTGCCGGAGAAATTCCACGTCCGACTCGCTGTACGCCTCTTTCCGCATGCTCGAAAATCCCATGGCTCCCAGTCGTCGTACGGCGGTGGTCAGGGGCACGACACACAGCGAGTTGATGCCGTCCTCCTTCATACGGTGAATGACCTTGGGCCAGCGATGTTCGTCGGCGAGGTTCGGCACGAAGATCGGCTTCTGTGTGAGGAGAACCAAACCGGCGGGAGTCTCATCGAGCGGCTCCTCATGGCCGCCCAAGAGCTCAGCCGGCACGTTCGCTTGAATGGTCTGGAGGCGGATATGGTTGCGCATCGGGTCATGCAATGAGAGAGACACGAAGTTCACGTCCACCACGCGGGGGAGCCGTTGAACGAGATCGCGAAAGAGTTCGTGGAGGTCGCGGTGGACAGAGATCGCTTCCGCAACTTCCAGTAGCGCCTGGTGCCGCTCCATCAGTGTGTCGCAAGGCGATGCAGAAATCGAATCCATAGGTGCGGTGTAGTATGACGTATCGGATTGTTTCAGCTCAATAGGGGGCATTCCACCGCGCTTCGCCGCACCTCCATCGCGCCTCTATTGCTTGGTCAGCACGTTCCCCGCCTTCGTGTCCGACTTCCCCGTGCGGGGTGCCTGCTGTCCGACGGCTTGCCGGTCGTCCTCCGGTTGCCACGCCAACCGGTGTTTCGGAAGGAATCGGCCGTTTTCCAGATCTCGAACGAAGGCGATCAGTTCCTCACGCAAACGGCACTGCAGTCGCCATGCTGTAGGAGGATCCTTTGCGCTGCATAACGCGCGCAATTCCATCGTATCTTCTTTGACGCCCGTGACTTCGAGGACGGAGTCAGCCGGTCCGTCCCAGTCCTTGCTTTCATTGACAAGGGCATGAAATTTCGACCGGACGGTTGGGACATCAATCGTATAGTCCACGTAGAGATAAATCGGCTGAACCGTGTGCGCCGATTTCATCGACCAGTTCTCGAACGGATGAGAAATAAAATAAGACAGCGGCACGACGATACGCCGGGCATCCCATGTCCGAATCGTAATATAGGTATACGTGAGCTCTTCGACCGAGCCCCATTGACCTTCGAAGAGAATGCTGTCGCCGATGCTGGCCGGCTGAGTGAGCGCAATTTGAATTCCGGCCATGATATTCCCCAGCACCTCACGGGAAGCCACGCCGAGAATGACGCTGGCCACGCCGGCTGACGCCAACAGCGAAAGAGAGAGGTTCTCAAAGAGATTGAATTGCTGCAATCCGAACGCGAGTCCTATGCAGACCACGATAAACGTTAGGACGTGCTTGATTACAGCAAGTCGAGTGATCCGGCTGCGCGCACCGCCTTCTTCCTCCAACTGGATTTTGTCCAAGTAGGCATGGCCTGACACATCCGCCATTATCCGCACAATCCGGACCGCCAACCATGCGGCGGCCACTACGATGAACAGGCCGACAATGGGTTCCAGGTTGTGCGTGATCCGGCCCGGCAGAGAGAACGACCGAAACGTCAAGACATGAAACGCAATGCCTGCAGCCAGGAACGCCACCGGACCGGCTGCCGCATCGCCCAACGCGACTGCCCGCCGCGAAGAGCGCCATCGCTTCAGCGAGCCGACAATGAACATCTGAACAATCCATCCGATCACGGCGGTAAACGCCGCCAAGACCATCAGAATGCTCAAGTGCCAGAGTGGGTCGTTCTTCAAGATTCCCAGGATGACTGACGTGGGAAGATAGCGCATGAGGGGGCCGGGACCGTGCTCCTGATACAGCCGCTCGATATTCTCGACCGTCCGAGGCGAAAATAACCAGATCGGCGGCGTGTCAGGAGCCTTGAACCGCTCAAGCCGCACTTCGACATCCCAAAGCTCCGAGCCGATCGCGCCGACCTTGATGCTTCGTCTGGGTTGCTCGGCATGAGGCCGGTCTTCGTCTCCCTTGGGATCGAGTTCGCCGTCGGGTCGGTCCGGAATATCCCTGACATTAATGTGGAGCTTCTCGCTGAACACATAGAAGAATTTCTCAGCCAAGATTGGTGCGCTGCCGGCACGCTGTTCCTCCGGAATGTGGTTGAGGTTGAATGCCTGAGAGGCGCGTTTGAAATCGCCGTCGCGCGACGACCGGATGAAATGTTCCAATGTAGCCCGTGGCGTGACGAATGAATCTGGTTTTGCACCCTCAACCCGGTTCAGACTCTCCACATCGAAGTAGAGTTCTTGCTCGCTCGCGTTTTCCGGCTTGCCGGACGGTGCCGCGAAAACAGCCGCGGCGATACCGCAAACTACGAGAACTCCTAGGGCCGCGCCGATGCAGCGACCGGTGCATTTCATACAGTCTCTCCTGTGGGGATTGAACGAGAGGAAAAGGCGGTCAACCTTTTTCGGGCCGTGCGGCTCATGACTGAGGAGGCGGTTGAATAGCTCTATAACGTGATGCGGGAGATCGTGCTATTGAGCGGTTCACGTCTCTGTCCATGGGACAATTTTCTTTCGTGAGCAGCGCTATTTTGTTCAACCGGCATTGGGCGCGGCAAAATTGTCCCATTCATGAAGAGGCCATCCAGCTGGTGAAGCCCCCAGTTCATTGGTCATCATGGCACCGAATCTCTTTGTACTTCATGGCTATTTCTCTTCTCCCGGCAGGCCGGTGACCTCTCGTAGGGGCCTGACCTCAACTGTCCCAATACGAGCCCCCGGCACCAGCGTGGCGATACGGACGGCGTCATCCCGATCCTGGGCTTCGATGAGAAAGTAGCCGGCGAGCTGCTCTTTCGTCTCGGCAAACGGCCCATCGGTTACCGTTGCCTTGCCGTTGCGCACCCGAACGACGATTCCTGTCGCCTCAGGCTGCAGCGGGGACGCATGGACGTATTGCCCCTTTCCGTCGAGCTGGTGACAGAGCTGAATCGATTCGGCGAGCATTTCCTTCCGCTTGATTTCCGGAATCTGGTTAAACATGTCCTCGTTGTGGTGGACCAACAACAGATATTTCATGAGGCACCTCCAGCCACATACGATAGCCGTTGAAATGGTTGAAGTCGACAAGCCGACTTGCCGATGGTCATCACGCGTCGTCACCCGCATGGAACAGGACCTCAGTAGTGGGAATGGTTCTTGACACCAATATGCCTATTGCATAGGCTTTGATGCATGCGGACAACAATCAATTTGCCTGATGATCTCATGATCCAGATCAAGAAGCTTGCGACGGCGACTCACTCGACGGTTACCGCTTTGATTGAGGAAACGTTACGTGAGGGACTGGCGAGCCGACGCCACAGACGCCGAGCAATGCGTGTCATCTTGCCTACATACGGAAAGCAGGGGCCGCTTCCTGGAGTGGATATTGACGATACCGCGTCCATGCTTGATGTGATGGAGTCAAGCCGTTGATCATGCCCGACGTCAATGTGCTGGTGTATGCGCACCGGCAAGATTCAACCTGCCATGCAGATTATCGAGATTGGCTGAACAAGATTCTTAGATCGGATGCGGCTTTCGGAATTTCCGATCTGGTGCTGAGCGGGTTTCTACGAGTTGTGACTCATCCGCGAGTCTTCGGCGATCCGACTCCTCTTGACGTGGCCATGGAGTTTGTCGCGTCGGTACGTGCTCATCCCAACGCGGTGTGACATTGGCCCCCGGGGAACGCCATTGGGAAATCTTCCAACGCTTATGCCGTGAGGCGAACACGAAGGGCAACCTCGTCGCCGATGCGTACTTGGCCGCTCTCGCCATTGAGACCGGCGCGGAGTGGATTACGACAGACCGTGACTACGCGCGTTTTTCAGGCCTGCGGTGGAGACATCCTTTCAATTGAACCGCCCTTGTGTTGCCAAATGAGTCGGCGCTCAAGTCGATTGAATCTGGATGATCTCAAGGAGGCATGTCATGCAAGGTCCGAAACCGATGTCCCGACGTGAGTTCTTGCGGCTTTCCGGACTGGCGGCCGGCGCGGCCGGTATTACCCTTTCGACGCTTTCGACGATCGGGCGGGCCGCCGACCTATCTATGGGAGGACGGGACGGGGATGTGGTGTTGACTCAATTGCTTGAGGGCAACAAGCGGTTTATGAGGGGAGACCTCGCGCATCCGCGCCGGAAGCCGGAGGACTTCATGCCGCTTGCAGAGGGCCAGGCCCCCCTCACCGCTGTCGTCTGCTGTGCGGACTCACGGGTTGCGCCTGAATTGATCTTCGATCAGGGTGTGGGAGATCTCTTCGTGGTCCGCGTGGCCGGAAACGTAATCAACGGTTCGGGCGCTATCGTGAAGGGAAGCATCGAGTATGCGGTTGCTGAACTCGATGTGCGGCTGATCGTGGTGTTGGGCCATAGCCAATGCGGCGCAGTCAAAGCTGCCATCAAGCATATTGCTGAAAAGGATGCTCTGCCAGGTTCCATCGCCAATCTTGTCGATCTGATCAGGCCGGCCGTGGCGGCGGTAAAGGGTAAACCGGGCAACATACTCGATAACGCCATCAAGGCCAACGTCGAGCAGGGGGTGGAGCGACTCAAGCGTCTGGAGCCGATCGTGGCCGGTTCGGTGAAGAAAGGGATGCTGAAGGTCGTCGGCGCCGTCTACGACTTACACAGCGGCAAGGTCACAGTGTTCGAGTGAGGAGTCCGGACCAAACTCTTGAGCAAACTTGAGATGACGGCTAGGTTCCCAACTTGAATTGTCATGTCCGAAAATGGCGAGCAGATCTCCGTTCACCGTCGCTATAATGACACCCATGATGCTGGATTCTGTCACTTGCTACCGAGCGCTTCGGGCGCGCGATCCGCGCTTCGACGGACGATTCTTCGTCGCGGTCTCATCCACGCGCCTCTATTGTCGACCGGTCTGTACAGTGAAGCCGCCCAGATTGGAGAACTGCCGCTTCTATCCTAGCGCCGCAGCGGCGGAAGTAGCCGGCTACCGGCCTTGTCTGCGTTGCCGTCCTGAACTCGCACCGGGCAATGCGAGCGTGGATGCGACCACTCGCATGGCACGGGCTGCGGCGAGCCTGATCGAAGATCGCGGGCTCGATTCTGACGGATTGGGAGGCGTCGCATCGAGTCTCGGTATCACCGATCGGCATTTGCGCCGAGTGTTCGGCGCCGAGTTCGGCGTCTCACCCGTCGAGTTTGCCCAGACGCAGCGCCTGCTGCTCGCTAAACACCTGCTCACCGATACCGGTTTGCCGGTCACTGAAGTGGCATTCGCAAGTGGCTTTGGGAGCCTGCGGCGCTTCAACGCGCTCTTCAGGCAGCGATATCGGCTACAACCTGGACAGTTGCGACAGCGTGCAAATGATAAGGCGATACCGGTCGCCGATGCCCTGAGCTTCGAGCTCAGTTTCCGCCCGCCCTATGACTGGCCGGCGATGCGTACGTTTCTCGGTACACGGGCAGTTGCCGGTGTTGAGATGTTGGATGGTACCTGTTACCGCCGCACGGTGCGTGTGACAGTAGAGGGCAAGGACCATGTGGGATGGGTCGAGATCGGATTGTCGTCGAAAAAGCCGGCACTGCGTGTCGTCGTCTCTTCATCGCTCGCCCGGGTTCTGCCGCCATTGCTTGCGCGTATCAAGGCGCTCATGGATCTCTCCTGCAATCCGACCGAAGTAGCGGGCGTGTTGGGGGAGCTGGCGCAGCGTCGTCCCGGCATGCGCGTCCCAGGAGCGTTCGACGGATTCGAAGTCGCAGTACGGGCGATTATCGGGCAACAAGTGACCGTTGCCGCGGCACGGACCATCGCGGGTCGCTTTGCCGCCACGCTCGGAGATCCGATCGAGACGCCGTTTGAGGTGCTGACGACGATATTCCCCTCTGCGGCGCGTGTGGCCGGCGTGGCGGTCGATCTTATTGCGCGCTTGGGCATGCCGGCGGCGCGCGCACGCACCGTGATCGCGCTCGCGCGTGCCGTAGCGGACGGCGATTTGATCTTAACGCCTCACACGGATCTCCACGCGACACTGGAACGGCTGCGTACGCTGCCCGGCGTAGGGGAGTGGACGACGCAGTACATTGCCATGCGGGCGCTGGCGTGGCCGGATGCATTTCCTCATACCGATTTCGGTGTCATGAAGGCGCTGAAGGAGAAGCATGCGCGCCGCGTGCTCGAAGCCGGCGAAGCCTGGCGGCCGTGGCGCGCGTATGCCGTGATGCAGCTGTGGCATTCATTGACCAGGGAGTAAGCATGTTGTACTACGACTATCATCAAAGTCCCCGTGGACGCATATTGTTGGTTGCCGATGACCAAGCATTGACGGGCGTCTATTTCGCCGGGCAGAAATATCACCCCCGCATTGACAAAAAGTGGAAACGAGCCGACAAGCATAAGCCGCTGCGCCAGGCCAAGCGCGAGCTGTCGGAATATTTCGACGGTAAGCGGACCAGGTTTACAGTTGAACTCGCGCCGCAAGGCACGCCGTTCCAACGCGCGGTGTGGAAGTCGATTGCGAGTGTGGAATTCGGTCAAACCATCGCGTATGCAGAATTGGCACGGCGAGCTGGACGTCCGGGTAGTGCACGAGCAGCCGGTGCAGCCACCGGCCGCAACCCGATCAGCATCATTGTGCCCTGCCATCGCATCGTCGGCTCGAACGGTTCACTCACCGGCTACGCCGGAGGCTTGGCGAAAAAACGCGCTCTCCTGGAGTTGGAAGGGCGTGTTTAACGAATGAGGAGAGGCATTCCTTTTGAGAATTACGCAATGCCCAGCGGTCTACCAGGCGTGGGATATACGGATCAGTCTACTCAATAGTGAGATCACTCTGGAGGTGTTCAGTGGCTCAAACATTTAAAGACCTATCGGATCAAGCCTTCTCAGCGATCGACTTCTTGCCAGGTAGCAGCTGGGCTCCGCTGGCTGAGCCGGTGCCATCGGGATCTATTCATCGTTTAAGAATGAAAGCTGGATCGCGCATTCCTCCCCATACACATCTCCCCGAAATACTCCGTCTCTATGCGCAGCCGGATTTAGATGATGGGAAGGTGCTTCCTTTATCCGAGGCCGAGCGCATCTTCGAACGTATGGCGCGCTACCCCGATTACACGATCTATGTTGCGGTTTGCAACGACCAAACTGTGGGCGTTCGCGCTACTGATCATGGAGAACCTGGGTCATTTGGGAACGCCCTCGGCTGTCATCGATGATGTGGCGGTCGATCCGGCTTGGCAGGGACATGGCGTTGGAAATATGATGATCCATTATGCACTTGAAGTGGCTCGAGAAAAGGGTTGCTATAAGGCCGCGCTTTCCTCGAACCTGAAGCGTGAGCGGGCGCATGCTTTTTATGAGTCACTGGGATTCGAGCGCCACGGGTACAGTTTTCGTGTCAGTACCCAGCGCTCGGGGGACCAATGAACATATGAGAAACGTTCGGCAACTTCTATAAGGCTGAATAGAGCTGCCGCATCCATCCACATTTTTCCATGGAGACCAGAGGATGAATAAGCCCATGTCCGAACGACCCGATCAGCAAGTTTCGCATGTGGCAGCCCACGGATGTCCCGCCAGTACGGATCACGACCGAGAAGTTCCGGAAGTCGATTTGCTCAGCACGCTGACGATCCGGGGCATTACGCTTCGAAACCGGATCGCGATGTCTCCTATGTGCCAGTATGTCGCGACGGATGGATTAGCAAGCGATTGGCATCTGGTCCACCTCGGAAGCCGTGCCGTCGGCGGGGCGGCGCTGGTGATGGTCGAGGCCACGGCCGTCACCCCTGTCGGCAGGATTTCGCCGGGAGATATGGGGATCTGGGGGGATCAACATATCGAGCCGCTCGCGCGCATTGCGCGATTTGTGCACTCACAAGGGGCGATTGCCGGTATTCAGTTGGCCCATGCGGGGCGGAAGGCCAGTTGTGAGCCGCCTTGGAAGGGAGGAGCGAGCCTCAAGACATCTGCGGTGGGCGGCTGGACGGTCCTTGGCCCTAGCCCGATCCCGTTCAATGAGGGCGACCCGGCACCGAGGCCCCTCGACGAGGCCGGTATCGATGAGATGATCGCCGCTTTCGAGGCAGCTGCTCGTCGAGCCATGCTGGCCGGATTCCGGGTGATCGAGATCCACGCGGCCCACGGGTATCTGTTGCACGAGTTCCTGTCACCCTTGAGCAATCGTCGGACAGACCATTACGGTGGGAGTCTGGAGAACCGGATGCGGTTCTTGCTCCGAGTCGCCGAACATCTGCGGCAACTGTTGCCGGCTGAATTTCCTCTGTTTGTACGGATTTCAGCCACTGACTGGATAGACGGAGGATGGGACGTCGAGCAGTCGGTGGTCCTGGCCGGGCATTTGAAAGACCTCGGCGTCGATCTCATCGACGTCTCCTCCGGGGGGTTGGTTCCCAAGGCACGTATCCCGGTTGCTAAGGGATACCAAGTCCCGTTCGCTCGGAAGATCCGGGACGAGGCCGCCATCATGACCGGTGCGGTCGGGATGATCACCGAACCTCACCATGCCGATGAGATCGTAACCGGCGGGGATGCCGATCTGGTGTTCATCGCTCGGGAACTGCTCAGGGAGCCGTACTGGGCACTCAAGGCGCAACAAGAGCTCGGCGAGGAGCCTTCATGGCCGACCCCCTATGGGTATGCCGTCAAGCGGCGTACGAAGTAGCAATGGTTCGATTCGCAATCATTGCTTTTGCGCGTCGATCGTTGAGAACTGCAATATGAAACTGCCGGATCGAATCTACCATTTGGCGGAAGCCGCAAATTGGCCGTCGATCCAACGCTATGGGTTGCTGTCTGCCGGCCGGTTGATGGAAGCAGCAGGACTTACCAGGTCGGATCGAGATCGACTGAGGAGGACGCAGCGGCTGACACATACGGAACTACGCAATGGAGTGCAGATTCGCGATCAATGCCCGATGCCGCCGACCGCATTGGCGCAATGCCTCTGTGACATGGAACCAGCCGACTGGTATGCCATGATCAATGCGCGTGTGTTCTTCTGGCTCAATGTGGATCGCCTCAATCGTCAGAAGGCTGCCTGTGAACCGAGGCTTCAAGTCGTGATGGCGGTGGATACGGCCGCCTTGGTTGCTGCGTATGAGAAGCGAGTGGCCGTCACTCCGATCAATACCGGAAACGCCCGCCGCAAGCCGGCACGGCGTGGAGCCGCCACGTTCGTCCCGTTAGCAGAGTGGGCCAGATCCGGATGGGCAAGCGAGGCAGCAGCATTGGGTATCCCTCCACGAAGGGCGTCGCATCAACCGGTTGAGTTGACCGTCATCCATGCCGTGCCTGACATTCTGCATTTTGTTGTCGGGATCTTTGCCATACCAGCCGGTCAATCGTTTGACGAAAGGAGAAGGATAGGCAGGTCGATGCTGTTGTCGTGATGCTGTTGTCGTATTGCAAGACGTGACTCCGACAAGCATTCCCGCATGCGGCATCCCTGATCAATCCGGTCCGGATGCGGAGAGTTGAAGGATGATCTCACGCAATCTCTGTGCAATGTAGAGCTTTCCCGAGCTGTACGAACATGGAGAAAGAGTTACGTTGACCTGTAGCTTGGCTCGTCGCAGCCACAGCAGTCGCTTCCTGGCCGCTTGACAAATGAGGATTACTCCATGACATTGAGTAGAGCATGCGGTTTAGAAAAGCATAGTCTGCATAGTTAGCCGACTTTCTGGCGCGTGAGTTGCCACATTCTGGTAGTATCGCGGTTCAGGATAGAATGCGTAATCGTAATGTCGGCCTATATCGCAGATTTCCGGCTGGATTCACCGCGAACAGATCATGAATCGTAAGAATGCGCCTCAAATTATCCGGGTAGCGATCTATATCTCATGATGACTCAGCGGACCGGCCATACGATCTCCGACTCCACATTTACATTCATCGGGTGCAGCGAGGTGCAGGAAATCCTCGGCCAACAGGCGGAGGACGAAAAAGAACTTGCCGAACTCGTCGAAGAGATCCCACTCGATTCCATCCATTTTCATACCCATAGTTATTTTCTCCGGCATCGCTTCATCGAGCGGGCCTATCCGAATGATTTTGCTCAATGGGTCGTGATGCAGGTCGGAGACCATGTGCTGGGCGAACGGCTCGCCGTGGTCGATCCATTCGACTATCCGAACCTGGAGGACCTTCGGGAAGAGATTATTTCAATCATCGACGACCATCTGTCGCGGATGTCCATTATTCCCCGTGTGGTGTTCGGCGAGCCGTTTCATTTCAAGCGCTCCAGGATTCTGGAGGTGCCGATCGGCCTGGAAGCGAGGTCTCTGGCGGAATTTCGACAGGCGGTGTCGGAAGTCGATGTCAGCGCGATCTATTTCCATATGTTTGAAGCGCATTTCCGGTTGGGGCGCGAAGAAAGCGACTTCTCAGCCTGGATCCGATCCGGCCTGGGCTTGCATGAATTGGCGGATTGCATTCGCTCCATCAATCCGTATTTGGGAAGCCTCGAGCGTCTGCGGTCGAGCCTCATCACAGCGTGCGACGAATTCCTGGCGAAACCATCGTGAAGAATCTCTTGATCTGATGATGTGTCGATCTGTCGAATTGAAGAACGGATCATTCTCTCAACAGATCGACAGATTCGGTCATGTTGCCATGCTGAACCAAGATCCCCTCTGGTACAAGGACGCCGTGTTCTATGAGCTGCACGTGCGGGCCTTCTACGACAGCAACGACGACGGCATCGGGGATTTCGCCGGCCTGATCGAGAAGCTCGATTACCTCGAGTGGCTGGGAGTGGACTGTCTCTGGCTGTTGCCGTTTTATCCGTCGCCTTTGCGCGACGACGGCTACGATGTGTCTGATTTCACCACCATTGCGCCTTCGTACGGTTCCACCGAAGTGTTCCGGCGGCTGCTCGATGCGGCTCATCAGCGCGGCATGCGTGTCATCGCGGATCTGGTGTTGAATCATACGTCCGATCAGCATGCGTGGTTTCAGGAGGCCCGCCGGTCGCCGCAGGCTCCGACGCGGGAGTATTATGTCTGGAGCGAGACGGATCAGAAATACACGAAGGCGCGCATTATCTTCGTGGATACGGAAAAATCCAATTGGACCTGGGATCCCGAGGCGCAGGCGTACTATTGGCACCGGTTCTTCAGCCATCAACCGGACCTGAACTACGACAATCCGGCGGTCAAGGAGGCGATGCTGAAGGTCATGGAGTTTTGGCTGGATCAGGGGCTCGACGGATTCCGCTGCGACGCAGTGCCCTACCTGTTCGAGCGCGAAGGCACGATCTGCGAGAACTTGCCCGAGACCCATGCCTATCTGAAGGAGATCCGGAAACGGATCGACGACCGGTACAGCACCAGAATTCTCCTGGCGGAAGCCAACCAGTGGCCGAGCGACGTGCGTCCTTATTTAGGGAACGGCGACGAATTCCACATGGCCTTTCATTTCCCGCTGATGCCGCGCCTGTTCATGGGATTGCGCAGCGAGGACCGCCGGCCCATTCTTGATATGTTCAAACATACGCCGCCGATTCCGCCGAATTGCCAATGGTGCCTCTTCCTCCGGAATCATGACGAGTTGACGTTGGAAATGTGCACAGGAGAAGAACGTGATTACATGTATTACGCCTATGCCCGCGATCCCCAGGCGCGCCGTAACATCGGCATCGCCCGCCGTCTCGCGCCGTTGCTCGAAAACGACCGGCGCAAGATCGAATTGCTCAACAGCATCGTGTTCACCTTGCCGGGCACCCCGATCATCTATTACGGCGATGAGATCGGCATGGGCGACAACATTCATTTGGGCGACCGCAACGGTGTACGGACGCCGATGCATTGGACCGCGGACCGGAACGCCGGATTCTCCAAGGCGGATCCCGCGAAGTTGTTTCTTCCGCTCGTCACCGATCCCGTCTACGGCTACCAATCGATCAATGTGGATACGCAAAAGCAGACGCCGCATTCACTGCTCCATTGGATGCGCCGCCTGATCGCCATTCGCAAGCGGCACCAGGTCTTCGGACGGGGCACGTTGGAATTCTTGACGCCGTCGAACGAGAAGATCCTCGCTTATCTGCGGACCTCCGAAGAAGAGACCGTGCTTCTCGTCCATAATTTGGCGGAGTCGGCGCAGGCCGTGGAACTGAATCTGACCCGATTCAAGGGTATCGTTCCGATCGAGCTGTTCGGAGGTTCGCGATTTCCGCAGATCGGAGACCATCCCTATGTGCTCACTCTCGGTCCGTACGGTTCCTATTGGTTCAGCCTGCCGGCGATCCGAACCTGGGACAGCACCTACAATCTTGAATGGAGCGCCATTTGACACCAGCGGACGGGGATAAGCCGGTGAAGGAAGACAGCACGATGACCACCGCGCTCGACGAATACCGGGAAGTGTCGCCGAAGGGAACGGTCGACTTCCTGTATCGCCTGAGCGACCTGGTCAAGGGGCGAAGCGTCGTGCATGTGAGCGCGGTCCGGTATGGTGGAGGGGCGGCGGAGCTCTTGCGGCGCTTGGTGCCGATGATGACGGCGTTAGGCGTAGAGGCTCGTTGGGAGGTTATTGCGGGGACGCAGGAGTTCTTCGCGGTCGTGAAACGGTTGACCGACGCCTTGCAAGGACGGGACGAAAAGATCACCGAAGATATGTACCAGACCTTCCGCGAGATCAACGAGCGGAACGCGAAAGCGCTGAACCTCGAAGCCGACATGATCATGATCCACGATCATCAGCCGGCCGGTATGGTCGAGTATCGGACGAGCGGGGCTTGGCTGTGGCGCTGCCACCTGGATCTGTCCCAGCCGCAACGGCGCGCCTGGGCCTTTCTACGGCGATACGCCTTGAAATACGACGCGGCCATCTTCTCGCTGTCCGGGTTCGCGCAACGGCTGCCGATTCCGAAATTTCTCATGTATCCCTCGATCGATCCGCTGAGTCCGAAAAATCGGGAGATGACCAGATCCGAAATCAATCAGATCGTGGATCGGCTGGGGATCCCGCGAACCAAACCGATCATCCTGCAGGTGGCAAAGTTTGAGCGGTTCAAGGATCCGCTCGGTGCTATCCAGGCCTATCGCATCGTGAAGAAGCACCATGATTGCCGGTTGGTGCTTGCCGGGTCCGGGGTCATGCACGACGCGGAGGGCGAAGTGGTGCTGGCCGAAGCGCGTGAGGCGGCGGGTCGGGATCCTGATATTCACCTGGTGCAATTGCCGCCGGAAGCCGATCTGGAAATCAATGCGCTGCAAAGGACTGCTACGATCGTGCTCCAGAAGTCGCTGAAGGAAGGGTTCGGCGTGACCGTCTCAGAGGCCATGTGGAAGGGAAAGCCGGTGGTCGGAGGGACAGCCGAGGGAATTGCGGCTCAACTCATCGACGAGGTGACGGGATATGTCGTCCATTCCGCGGAAGGAGCGGGGTTCCGCCTGCGTCATTTATTGAATAATCCTGGTTTGATCACACGCATGGGAGCAGCGGGGCGTGAGCATGTCCGTCGGAATTTTCTGATCACCAGGCAACTGGCAGACTTCCTCACGCTGCTGAAGATCATGTCGCCGCAGTGACGGAGGAAGTTCTGAGTTATGCGTGCTGCGTGCTGAGTCGTGAAGATATCATAGTATCCATGAGTCGCCGAAGCACTGTTCCAATCAGTACCTCATGCTTCACGGTTATACCGCGATGGCCGACCAGTCAGTCATGAATGAACCAGCCGAGCGCCTCTCCACGCAGGCCGCGACTGCCGATGTCGTCGTGGGTCTGTTGACCTTCAACAACGCCGGGACGATCGAGCAGGTGGTGAAGAGCATTATCGAAGGGTTGCAGCGATTTTTTGACGGCGCCTCGGTGATGATCGTGAATTACGACGGCGGGTCTCAGGACGGCACGCCGGAGATCGTCGAACGGCTTGCCGCAGGACAGGTCGCTGTCCGCATCGTCCCCGGTGCGGTGGGACATTATGCAAGCCTTGGGGCGGATTCCGGCCTCTCGGGACGAGTTGACGATGTCCGCCGTCTGTGTGAGACGGCGCAGTCGCTCCAAGCAAAAGTTTGCCTCATCATCGAGGGCAACCTGCGCTCGTTGTCTCCCCAGTGGATTGAGCTGCTGGGTCGTCCGGTCTATCACGACGACATGGATTTCGTAGTCCCCCTGTTCCGGAGGCACCGGTATGAAGGCACGTTGGTGAACAATTTGCTCTATCCGCTGATGCGTGCGCTGTACGGAAAACGGCTGCGATATCCCAGCGGCGGCGGCTACGGTCTTTCCGGCCGCCTCGCGCGGGAATTGATAAAGAACCCATTCTGGTCACAGGATGAGGCCCGCATCAGCTTCGACGGGTGGATGACGACCGTCGCGCTCGCCGAGGGCTATCACGTGTGCCATGCGTTTCTCGGTGTCAAGGAGCAGGATTCCAAATTGGGAACCGCCGATCTGGCCCATGTGCTGGCGGCCGCCGTCGGGGCGATCTTTCATTCGATGGAGAATTACGAGCCGGCCTGGGAACGCACCCATGAATCGACCGATGTACCGCTTTATGGGGCGGTCGAATATGCGCCGCTCACCGGCCCGGTCAACATTGCCCGCATGGTCAGCGGAATGCGGCAGGGGGTGCGCGATCTGTTGCCGCTGTGGGAAGTCATCCTCTCACCGGAGACGCTCGGTCAAATCCTCACGCTTGGAATCCAAGAGTCCGACGAATTTCATTTTCCAGAAAATCTCTGGGTGCAGGTCGTTTACGAGTTTGCGCTGGCTTATCATGATCAAGTACTGCACCGGGAACACGTGCTGAAATCGCTGACACCATTGTATCTCGGCCAGACCGCCTCCTTTGTCCTTGACACGCAGCGCGGCGGTACCGAGCAGGTGGAGGCGGCCATAGAGTCGCTCTGTCGGCGGTTCGAGGCGATGAAGCCTTATCTTACGGATCGATGGAGGTGGCGGGATGAGTGACCTCTGGCGTGACACCATGATAGCAGGATTTCGTGACGCCGTGATGCAGATCCTGTCGGTATTGCCGAGACTTCTGGCGCTCGTCACGTTTCTTTTGGTCGGATTGGCCATGGCATGGCTCGTCAGAGCGCTGATGGTACGCGTGCTCACGGCCTTTCGGTTCGATCGTCTCTGCGAGCGGTTCGGACTCAATCAGCCGCTGGCTCAAGCAGGCATCAAACAACCTGCGTCGGTCGTCCTGAGTCGCGTGTTGTTTTGGACGGTGTTTCTGCTCTTTGCGTTTATGGGCGTAGATGCGGTGAATCTGCCGGCCACGGCCAATCTCATCAGCCAGATCGTGGGCTTTCTGCCGAATGTGCTTGCAGCCGCATTGGTATTGTTGATCGGCGTACTGTCCGCGAATTTCTTCTCGGAGGCGGCGCTGATCGCGGCGGTGAATGCGCAACTGCAGGAGGCACGCATCGTGGCGAGCCTGGTTCGGTGGGGGATTCTCTTATTCACGTTCGCCATGGTACTGACGCAGATGGGCATCGCCAAAGAGATCGTCATCTCGGCGTTTTCAATTACATTCGGCGGTGTCGTCTTTTCGCTCGCCCTTGGCGTGGGGCTCGGAATCCGACATCTGATGCGGGAGACCATCGAACGGCGCCTGGGAAAGGGAAAAGAAAAGGAAGAGAAGATCGACGAGCTGTCGCATCTGTGAGCATGAAGCATGAAGTGAGGAATCTGGCGATCTGATGATCTGTTGAGTATTATCAGAAAATCATCAGATCAACAGATCATGAAATTGTGCGGCCAATACGAGCGATGAGATACGAGAATTTTCTAGCAAGGATGAACGGAGGATTTTTTCGGTAGCCTGCTAGACCGAACCATGAACCTTATTATTAATGAAGGCGCCAGATAAGATGTAAGTGATGTTAATGTTTCTGAGAGGAAACAGCGTTATCGTGGCAATGAGCCTGGGGATTAGTACAGTGCGGGGCTATCTGTTTATGGAGTTCTTCCACGTAATATTCCAAGACTTGACACTCCTCAGGTGTCAGTTTTCCCCTCTCATACGTGAAGCCAAATAAGTGTTCGCAGGAACGGAGGAACTTTCCAACTTCTGGTCGTATGTTCTCCATGCACGAGGTTTTACCATATAAATAATAAGTAAACCAGGCACTGGTAAAGTTTGAATGTTTTGTGAGCCAATGTTCGCAACAAAGAAGACAAATTTTACCAGTCGGATGTCCTAATAACTCGGTTTCAGAATGGCAGTCAGTTATCGGTGGGGTTCAGTGGGGTTCAATGGCGACGACTCTTCTTTATGCGTGCTGTCGGGCTCTCCATCGGTGCTCTGCACAGTGACAGACTTCTGCAAGACAAGAGAATATCCGTGTAGACGTCCGAACTGATTCCAAAGCGGTTTAACGACTACGCGTAGATGGCACGAGGAGCCATTGCGACGATGACACACCGCCTCATACGTTGCGCCTCCTTTCAAACGAGCTGTTCGGTAGACCTGCGCCAAGCTGTTCACTGCGGTTTCTCGGCGCTGGAAAATGCGGAAAACAGGTTGTCCGATCATTTGGTCGATCGGATGACCAGTGAGTCGTTGCGCTGTGCGATTCCATTCGGTCACTCGTCCTCGGGTGTCACTTAAGACCAGAGCCACCTTCTTCAAACTATTGACAAACAGACGAAGTCGGTTCAGTCGCGAGGTCGTTTTGGCGAGTGCTTTTCGGTGCTTGTCTCGACGCCAGTCTATGTAGAGGCATACGAGAGCGAGCGTGGTGAGTGTCGCGGCACCAATCGCTCGATTAGTTGTCTCGGTCGGAAAACTCCCCGGCGGCGATAATAAGAACCCTAAAACCATCAGGACCAAGGCAGCCGCCGTAACAGGCACGATGGCAGTGACTCCCTTCCATTGCAGCGCGAGAACAATGGCAATGCAGTAAGGAACCCATGTGACCACTTCATCCGCTGTTCCAATATCGATTATAAATGTACAGATGAGCGTGATAATGGTGAGGCTTCCAAGCACGACCGGTTGCGTACGGATCGCTTTTGTTTCATCGAATGGAATAACACCATTCATCGCGTCTACCGTACGCTTCCAAATTAGAGTGTCAGTCTGACTTCAAGACTTTGGCGTAGAGAGAGTGACCTTCCCAACCTGTATGCTGCCCGAACGAATGGTTTCGCCCCCCGGCACACTCTCGGTCATTCTCACCGTATAGCTGTAGAAACCTGGTTTGTTGAAACAGACGCTCGCTGCATCTCCGGGAGCTATTTTCGCTGCCTCTCGCATTACGCCCATGGATCGAAATCCACGTTGGCAGGACACTTTATCCAGATCGCCTTCAAGAAATACGACTTCTACAGCAGCTGTTCGATGATTCACGAAGCGTACTTCATCTCCTATGTTTGCACTGGCCTCGACTGGAAGAATTTCCGGTTCAATAGTGATATCGTGAATGGATCCGGTTCTACTCGTATTGGGCAAGCTTATCGCACATCCTATTCCCAGAATCACGCCTAAAGCAAGGGCGGCCTGTGTCAATACGCCATGAATTGTGTGGGTTCGCATAGATACCTCCAGTTTGAAGTTATATCCCCAGAGAACCCTTTGATCCCACATAACCGATTTATCGTATACCACTTAGTGTTGCCGGAAGAAGCTAGATAAATCCCTGGTCGAACGCCAACCATCAGAAAAGCGAATGGCTATGAATACATCACATGCATATTTTACAATGTATATTTTATAGCTAATCAGGCCACACTTTCGAATGCTCCGATATAGGGATCTGACGAGTATGAATGAGGTGCTGAACCGGATAACGTTAAGCACGCATGCTAAGCGTGCGTTAGTTCCAGGCCAGAGTTGATGTTGATGAGTGATCCGATTTTGCATCTGCGTTTTCTAACAGGCTGTGGAAAAACTCTTGCGTTCCCCGACCTCCTTTAGGTAAATAGAATAGATAGATAGAAGTAACTAGGCATGTTTCTCCTCGGCCATGTGCTGACGGAGAACGGCCACGGTTGATGGTCATGCCACAGTGACTGTCACGCCTGGGACCCGGAGTGTGAGGCCGCGCTGGCCTGCTAGATGAAGCAACCAAATAAAAAGCCTAATCTTCCGGCGGCTGCTGCACCGGAGAAACCGGTGACCGAAGCGCGTCCGTCGAGCGACGGCGGCAGTCTGAACGTGGATGGGCGCCGCCGTGTCGTGATTGAGGGGGTTCGGCCGGAAATTGACGGTGGCCGATTTCCGATCAAGCGGGTGGTGGGGCAGTCGGTGGTGGTGGAAGCGGATCTGTTCGCCGACGGCCATGACGAGATAGCCGGCGTGGTCCGGTACCGGCATGAACGAGAACAAGATTGGACCGATGTGCCGCTGGTCTTCGTGGAGAACGACCGGTGGCGTGCCTCCTTCAAGGTCCTGGAGCAAGGCCTTTACCATTACACGGTGACCGCATGGATCGATCACTTCCGGTCCTGGCAGCGGGATATGCGCAAACGCGTCGCCGCCGATCAAGATGTGACGGTGGATCTCCTGATCGGCCGGGATTTGATCAAAGCGGCTGCGCTCCATGCAGACGGGTCGGACGCGGAGCGGCTCAGCGCGATCGCAAGAGCGATGGAATATGGCGAGAACCGTGAGCAGAGGCTGAAGACCGTTTTGGAACAAGAACCGGCTGATCTCATGGCACGGCATGCAGACCACCCGTGGCCGGCCATCTATGACAAGGAATTGGTGGTCATCGTAGATCGAGACAGGGCGGGATTCGGGGCCTGGTATGAGGCGTTTCCGCGTTCATGCGCATCGGAGCCGGGCCGCCACGGTACTTTTCAAGATTGCGAAGCTCGCCTTCCCTACATTGCCGGGATGGGGTTCGATGTCTTGTATCTTCCTCCGATTCACCCGATCGGCAGAACCTTCCGGAAGGGCAAGAATAATGATCCGGTTGGAAGTCCTGATTCGGTGGGAAGTCCGTGGGCCATCGGAGCTGCTGAGGGAGGCCACCAGGCGATTCACCCGGATCTCGGTACGCGCGAGGATTTCAGGCGACTGATCGACAAGGCGCAAGAGCAGGACGTGGAGATTGCGCTCGATCTGGCCTTTCAATGTTCACCCGATCATCCCTACGTCAAGCATCATCCCGAATGGTTCGTGCAGCGCCCGGACGGCACCATCCAATATGCAGAAAATCCGCCGAAAAAGTATCAGGACATCTATCCGCTGAATTTCGAAAACGAGCAGTGGACTCCCTTATGGCGGGAACTGAAAGAGGTCGTGGTTCATTGGATCGAGCAGGGAGTCCGGATTTTCCGGGTCGATAATCCTCACACCAAGCCGTTTGTATTCTGGCAGTGGCTGATTGCAGAGGTGAAGCGCGATCATCCCGACGTGCTGTTCCTTTCGGAAGCCTTCACGAGACCCAAAATTATGTACCGGCTGGCGAAGGTGGGCTTCACACAATCCTACACCTATTTTGCCTGGCGGCAGACCAAGTGGGAATTGACCCAGTACTTCACGGAATTGACCAAGACGGATGTGCGGGAATACTTCCGGCCCAATCTCTGGCCAAATACGCCGGATATTTTGACGGAGCAATTGCAGCAGGGCGGCCGCCCCACTTTTATATCCCGCTTCATCTTAGCCGCCACGCTGGGGGCTAATTATGGAATCTATGGTCCTGCGTTCGAGCTCATGGAATCACGTCCGCAAAAGGCCGGCAGCGAGGAATATCTCGATTCGGAGAAGTATGAAATCCGCGCATGGGATCGAGATCGAGCCGACAGCCTTAGAGAGTTGATCCGCCGTGTCAATCGCATCCGCCGCGAGAATGCCGCTTTTCATCGTGATGAAAATTTGGTGTTCCATCATGTGGATAATGAGGAGCTGATTGCGTACAGCAAACGTTCAGTCGATGGGGAAAACGTGACACTGACGGTGGTCAACCTCAGTCCTCACTATATCCATTCCGGATGGGTACACCTGGATCTCGGCTCATTAGGACTACAGGCAGACAAGCCGTTCCAGGTTATGGACTTGCTCACCGACGCGTACTACACCTGGGAGGGACCACGGAACTATGTGCGGCTCGATCCGCATGTGCTGCCGGCCCATATATTTCTTGTCCGGCGCAATCAGCCATAGGCTATCGGCTATAAGCTCTTTGCACCAAGCATGTTGACCATCAAAGACAATTGGGAGCGGCTGCTCGACCGAGATACTGTCGGCGCGCTTGAAGCGCTGCTGCCGTCGGCCATCTCGTCCGCTCGATGGTATGGAGGCAAGGCAAGAACGATTGCGGCGGTTCACATCAAAGAGGCGATTCCTCTTCTCACAGACGTCCATCCCATGGTCATGGTCTTCATCGACGTCTCCTATGAAGACGGCGGCCAGGATGTCTATACGATGGTACTCACCGCTTCGGCGGGTGAACGGGCATTGCGGATACAGCAAATTCATCCGGAGGCGGTGTTGGCAGAGGTGACCATTGCCGGCCGGAGCGAGGACCGCAACGGATTGTTGCATGATGCCCTGTGGGATCATGACTCTACCCGAGCATTGCTGCAGGCGATTCGGAAGGAGGAGAGATTTCAAGGCGAGGAGGGGACGCTTTATGCTGCCTCTACCCAAGTCTTCTCACAGGCCATTGTAGAAGCGGCATCGGCGGACTCGTCCGTCATGCAAGGAGAGCAAAGCAATACCTCTGTGAGGTTCGGTCGTCACGCGATGCTGAAGCTCTATCGGCGTTTCGAAGCAGGAACCAATCCCGATCTGGAGATCAGCAGAGTATTAACGGCGCGCGGATATGCTCACAGTCCCGCCGTGCTTGGTTCATTGGAATATGTAAGACCCGACCAACAGCCGGGCACGGTTGCGATTGTGCATCGGTTCGTCGAGAATCAAGGTGATGCTTGGCGATTCACGCTGAGCGAATTGGAAGCAGAACTGATGAATAGTCCAGGCTCGTCCATGGGTCCAAGCAGCGTCTACGCCGATGCTGCAGCCCTGCTTGGACGTCGGACCGCTGAACTACACCTCGCCTTGGCACAGGACACCGCCGATCCGGCGTTTGCGCCGGAGCCATGTGATTCTGGCTATTGGCAATCGTTGCGGGATCGCATGACGCGCTCCGTCGAAGACTCGCTGGTATTGCTTGGTCGACGGCTTCAGGATGTTGATGGACCGAACCGGCGGCTGGCGACTCTCGTGCTCGAATCGAAAGCCGTATTGCTGTCCCGGCTGGAGGCTCCGAGCAAGCGGAATCCTCAGGCGGTCAGAATTCGATGCCACGGTGATTTTCATTTGGGTCAGGTTTTGTATACAGGCCGAGATTTCGTAATTATTGATTTTGAGGGCGAGCCGGCCAGACCATTGGCGGAGCGGCGCGTGAAACATGTCCCGATCGTCGATGTGGCGGGAATGATCCGATCGTTCCACTATGCCGCTTGTGCGGCGCTTGATCGGGTGGGAAGTCGGTCCGGCGGCGACGAGCGGCGCCGGCGATCCGAGCTGGAACAACGGATGAGGCAATGGTATCGGTCGGCGGCGGATGCTTTTTTATCCGGCTATACAGAGACAACGGGAAAGGTCCCATTCCTTCCGGAGCAGTCCGATGACCGCGACATGCTTCTGGATGCCTATTTGATCGAAAAGGCCTGTTATGAACTGAGTTATGAACTGAACAACCGGCCTTCGTGGGCCGGGATTCCACTGAGCGGACTACTTCAGCTCGCACAACCTACATGAATTCTGAATTCGATTGGTGAGGATTATTTCAGAATTCAGAACTATGGAGTGAACGGATGACACAGGGAGCGATGATGACTGTGGATGAACCGACGAGGCTGACGCGCGACGATTTGTATCTGTTCAACGAAGGGTCATTGGTCAATCTCTACGAGAAACTGGGAGCGCATCCGGGCCGTGTGAACGGACAGGATGGAACATTCTTCGCGGTCTGGGCTCCGGATGCCGAGCGGGTGTCCGTGATCGGCTCATTTAACGACTGGAAACAGGATGCGCATTATCTGAACCCTCGTGGGAGCAGCGGAATTTGGGAAGGGTTCATTCCCGGCATCGGAGTCGGTACTCTGTACAAGTATCACATTCGTTCGCGCTTCAACGGCTATCGCGTGGATAAGGCAGACCCTCTGTCGCTCTTCAACGAGATTCCTCCGAAGACCGCTTCGATCGTGTGGGACCTGGCCTACGAGTGGAACGATGCGGATTGGATGAAGCAACGACGGGACCGGAATGCGCTCACCGCGCCCATGGCGATCTATGAAATGCATGTCGGGTCATGGAGACGGGTGGCCGAGGAAGGCCATCGCTCCCTCAGTTATCGCGAGATGGCGGTGCCGTTGGCGGAATATGTCAAGCAGATGGGATTTACCCATGTCGAGTTTCTCCCGCTGATGGACCATCCCTTCTTCGGGTCATGGGGCTACCAAACCACCGGGTATTTTGCGCCCTCCGGCAATTACGGCACGCCTCAAGATCTCATGTATTTGATCGACATCCTGCACCAGCACGGCATCGGCGTGATTCTCGATTGGGTGCCGTCGCATTTTCCCACTGATGAGCATGGACTCGGTTACTTCGACGGAACGCACCTGTATGAGCATGCGCATCCGAAGCAGGGGTTTCATCCGGAATGGAACACCTTCATCTTCAACTTCGGCCGTAATGAGGTGCGCAGCTTCTTGATCAGCAGCGCGCTGTTCTGGCTCGACAAGTACCATATCGACGGACTGCGGGTCGATGCGGTCGCGTCGATGCTGTATTTGGATTATGCGCGGAAGGAAGGGGAATGGATTCCGAACCAATACGGTGGGCGAGAGAATTTGGATGCGGTCGCCTTTCTGCGACGATTCAACGAGGAAGTCTACACGCGGTATCCGGATGTGCAGACCACGGCGGAGGAATCTACTTCCTGGCCGGCTGTCTCGCGCCCAGGCTACGTGGGCGGGTTGGGCTTCGGCCTGAAGTGGGATATGGGCTGGATGCATGACACCTTGAAATACATGCAGACCGATCCGATCTACCGGCGCTATCACCACCAGAATCTCACGTTTCGCATGCTCTATGCGTTTCACGAGAATTTCATCCTGCCGCTGTCTCATGACGAAGTGGTATATGGGAAGCGCTCGCTGCTCGAAAAGATGCCGGGAGACGACTGGCAGAAGTTCGCCAATCTCCGTGTGCTGTTCGGGTACATGTACGCGCAGGCGGCCAAGAAGCTGCTCTTCATGGGTGGAGAGATTGCTCAACGCGCGGAATGGACCCACGACGGCCAATTGGAATGGGAGCAATTGCAGCATGCGAGCCATCTTGGTATTCAGCGATGGGTTGCGGATCTCAACCGTGTGTATCGGACCGAACGGGCTCTGCATGAAGACGATGTGACTCCCCATGGATTTGAGTGGATCGACTGTAACGATGCGGAGTCGAGCGTCATCAGTCTGATCCGCAAGGGCCACACGACGCAGGACATTATCCTAGTGGTGTGCAATTTCACGCCGGTGCCGCAGCCGAATTACCGGGTGGGGGTGCCACGCGGGGGATACTGGCAGGAAATTCTCAACAGCGATTCTTCCTGGTATGGAGGCGGCAACTGGGGTAACGGAGGCGGCGTCAATGCTGAGCCGGTGCCGCTGCACGCGAGGTCCCATTCATTGACCGTGACGGTTCCCGCCCTGGCGGCGGTGTTTTTCAAGAGCCAGGGCTAGCACTGATCAGCCAGGAGGGAACCGATGAGTCGCGATATCCGGCCGCAGATCGAATCGGTGAACGCTCAGTTCGCGAGCGCGTTGAAACGCGGTGACGCCACCGGCATGGCAAACCTCTATACCGCTGAGGCTCAGCTACTTCCGGCTCAGAGCGACTTCGTGCGTGGCACGGAGGCCATCCGCACGTTTTGGCAGAGCGTGATCGACAGGGGCCTCAAGGGCGCCAGTGTGGAAACGATTGAGTTGGAGGTCTACGGCGAGACGGCGATCGAGATTGGGCGATACCGGCTTCTTGCTGCCAATGACGCCGTTGCCGACCAAGGCAAGTACCTCGTCGTGTGGAAGCACGACAACGGCACGTGGAAGCTGCATCGGGATATCTGGACGACAAGCCAACCGCCTTCGGTATCGTGAGTTTGCCGGACGAACGGCGCCGCTTGATGACGACCGACGGAGCGCACGGTATGACGGTAAGCCGCCAGTTACACAGAGCCACGCACAATGTGTGATGGCAAGACCGACCCACTCTTTGTATTTTGCGTTACACCACCAGGAATCAGCGATTGAAGCGAGCGAACAAAAACTCCGTCAATAGTCACCGGTATGCATAGCACAAGAGTTGACCTCAATTCCTGACCCTCGCACAGGTTCAGCGGTCCTGGGCGTCGGCGGCTCAACGCCAAGGGGTTAGGTACCGTCAGTAGTGATATCGCAGCTGAGCGATAAGCACTGAATCATCGATCACCTTGTAGACGATGCGATGCTCTTCGTTGATACGGCGCGACCAATAACCTGACAGTGCGTGCTTGAGCGGCTCAGGCTTCCCTGTGCCTGTGTGCGGCGTCCTGGTGATCTCTTTGATAAGGTCATTGATGCGCTGCACCAGCTTTTTGTCGATCTTCTGCCAGTACAAATAGTCTTCCCACGCTTGCTCGGAGAAGACAAGTTTCACTTGGCCAAGCTCCGTACCTTTCCCTTACCGGATTCAAGTGCGGCAATGCTTTCCAGCAGCCGCTGTGCGTTCTTGGGGCTACGCAGCAGGTACGAAGTCTCCTCGAGCGCCTTAAAATCGTCGAGCGATATCATGACGACGGCCTGCTGGCCGCTGCGGGTGATGATGATAGGCTCATGGTCCTCGCAAACGCGGTCCATGGTGTCGGCCAATTTGGCTCGGGCAGTGCTGTAGGTGATTGCGTCCACGGTGCCTCCTTTTGTACAATTATTTGTACAAAGGAAAGCCTGTAGTGTCAAGAGCTTGCCAATGACGAGCGACGCTTCGGTCTTGCAGAAAGAGCAATTTCGACGGGGATACCGAGATCACCGTCGCATGCCGAGCTCTCGGAGACTCGTAACCCTTAGGATTAATGCAACTGCCAATCAAGAACCGGCCCTCGCAGCTTAATTTAGGCTGCGATGTCGTTCCATCTGATGCGGAAATGGAAACCCTATATACTTGCAAGACTCTCCATCTCATGGGCGACTGCTCAAGTCAATGCTCACCGATATGCAAAGAACAAGATTTGCCCCACACTCTTGATTCCAACGCCTTGTGGATGGCTGTTACTTGGGCGACTCATCTCCGCCCTTGTTGATCGTTACAACTTCCGCCTTGTTGACCCTGAAGACGAAGGTGTAAGGATAGTTCTCCTTTCCAACTTCAATCGGGAGGAGAATGCGATAATCCATTCCACTGTGGGCAACAGCAAGTTTTCTAAAATGGTCGGGACACACCATTCCTGGCGTACAAGGAAACATCGGCATCTGTGACCAGCCTCTGCTATATCGCGAGTTTGAGTAGCTAACATTATCACTCGGGTACACCATGTCGTTTAGGCGACTCTTACTTGGGATGACTGAAGGTGGCTGAGGCGAATTTCTCTCGGCAAGTTTGACCCCCTTATGAATCACTCTGTGTGTTTGTCTCCCAATATCAACGTATACTGCCTCATCCCACACGACCTTCACTGAACTATCCGCCTTGTTCAATAGGTCGAATCCAAGTTGAACGTCAGGACCATTCCAGACAATGCGCAGCAGTTGATCCTCTGCCTAGAAAAGGCGGCCCTTATCAGTGTCAATCTGAGAAGTCTTGATGTCCCCAAATCGTGCTTGCGCATCGGCCGGTCGCTGTACATCAAACAATGAAACGTCATATGTGGCCACGTAGGTTGGCTCTGATGCCCGCAAACGTGCCTGGTCCCGCATACGCTTCTCCATTTCGTCTGCCGCATTGTGGGCAACACAGCCAGAAATTAGGGTAGGAAGGGCGAGACAAAGAAAAAGAACCACGGCGGTTTTCATTTGTGTTCACCTCTTGGTTGTGGTCAATGGGTGAGGAAGGATAGGCGCTTGAACCGCGCCAAGCAAGATCTAAATATGGCTGCAATTTTTTGCTGGGTCGTGCTATGACTTTTTCAAAGAAAAGACACTACGCAAGGACCACTGTTCGGGTCTCTTATAAGGAGTACCATCTCGAAGGCTCCTATCAAGAAAGCACAGGACCTCGAGGATGAACGAGTGTCTCACCTTGTTCTGTGCGTGACAATAAGCGCAGGAAGACGAGGAATGCACATAGCAAGATCAGACCCCCAATTCTTCGCGTGCGCGCCCGGAGAAGTGCTTGCTTATCATTACCGCGCGGTGAAAAATGGCTGCTTCCACGATATCGAAATATCGTCACTTACACAGGGGTGAAGCGCGGAGTGCCCACTTAACGCCAAAGAGCCGAGGTGGTGTAGCTATGCTTGAGTTTCTTTTGCGGCGGTCACGCAATTCGACCGGGGCGTAGCGTAGCGCACTCGATTCACTCGTTGTGCCCAGAGCTGGTAGGTTAATTTGGACGTACACAACTGAACAGATTCGAACATGCGTGACGACTTCTCGGCGGCTACAAGGGAGCTGCTGGCAAAGCGAGTTGGTTTTGTGTGCTCTAATCCGGAGTGTCGCCAGCCAACTAGTGGACCGCAAGCTGATCCTGCTGGCACGGTCAATATCGGGGTTGCAGCGCATATTTCAGCTGCCTCGCCAGGAGGCCCCAGGTATAAGGCCGACCTGTCTCCCAAGCAGCGCGCCGATTCCTGTAACGGGATCTGGCTCTGTCAGACATGCGCCAAACTAATCGATAGTGACGACCATCGATTCAGCCGCCCGGCTCTTGAGGGCTGGAAACGTGCTGCGGAGCGCGCTGCCGCGATTGCCCTGAGCCAGGGCCGCCGCCCCACAAGCGCGTCTCAACCAAACTTCGCTAAGATAGAGCGTCTCCTGCCGGCTCTACTTGAGGAGATGCGCGAAGACCTTCATAACAATCCAACGACACGGGAGTTTGTGCTTCTCAAGCGCGCGTGGAGCTACAACAGCCGAGGCCCTTATCTCGCGTACTACTTCGATGACCACCAAGATCTAGAAGGCAAGCTTCAGGTACTCACGAACTTTAGTCTGGTCAGGGAGATCACCTACAACAACGTGCGCCGTTTCGTTTTCGAGGAAGAATTCGTGGACTACCTGATCGGATTATGAGCGTTCACATCCGGGGGACCTCCTAACTTGCGTTTGAGGGCAATGAAACGGTGTCGGCTATGAACGAGGTCGAGAATCATTGTTTGGGATAGCCACTTTCCTGGTCTCGCTGGTTCAAGCGCAACGCCTCTTGGAGAATCGCGGCCCACTGTAGGACGTGTTAGAGCGAGGCACTTCTCGTTTTCCTTTGTCTGAAATCAATGGCCAAGAAAAGTTCTCGTCTGGACTTTCAATGCGTGGATACCTACACTGTTTCGAAATGGGCTACAATAGTGGAACAGTCTGACCTGACAGAGGCGTACCAGATACATTAAAGAGGCACCAATGAAATATCGAATCGCCTTATACAAATCAGAAGAAGGTTATGCCGTTTCTGTTCCTGGTCTCCCCGGCTGTTGGTCGCAAGGCACGACCGAGCAAGAGGCCATCCACAATATCCAGGAGGCCATCCGCGAATACTTGGCTGCTGTTGACGATGAAATCAAGGGACAGGACGTGCGAGAGATCGAAGTCGCGGTGTAGCGTTGCCTAAACTCCAGGGAGTTAATCACCTTGGTGGATCGGATGCCTCATGACTGATCTCTGTATGCGTGGATGAACCGCTCGCTATTCTTCCCACATCGCCATGGCGACCACAGGGTTGAGCTTGACGGTCAGCAATGGTTTAGTTTGAAAGAACAGGCACCACGCTCATTCCTCCCAAATCCACATTGCATGCTCTGGAGAGGTATGCCAGACTCACTCCCGTCTGGATGGTTGCTTCTTGGTCTTCTTCGGTCGAGGTAAGGCAATCAGCATCCAGTCGAAGTAGGCCCCGTGTCCATGCTTGGAACTACAAACTGTTGAGGTGAACCATGAATACAAAGACAGCGGCCGAGCTGAAGAGTTTCCTCGAAATTCCATATGACGAGCTCGAAGACATGAATCTCAAGGCGGCGCAGCGCGCGGAGCAGGCCGGCGCGCAAGATCTCGAGCAGGAATATACCGCCTGGCTCAAAAAGGAAAAGCACATCAAGGCCGTGACGTTATGCTTCTCCGACATCGAGGGACGCCTCCACATGCTCGATTACGACAAGAAGTTTCTGCTGGACTCGTTGGGCAATCTGACGTTTGACGGGTCGTCCATCCGAGGATTCACGCCGCAACATGAGTCGGACCTCCGTCTTGCCGTTGATTGGTCATCCATCCGCTATTTTCCGGCGGATGTGATCGGGGCAGGAAAGGTGATTTTCTTCGCGTCCGTCTTAAACAGCGATCGTACGCCGTACCGGAGCGACTTTCGCGGCATGCTGAAATCGTTGACGGAGCGCCTCAAGAAAAACGAAGGCATGACGGCCCATGCCGCCTGTGAAATAGAAGGCTTTCTGGTGGAAGGGCAGAACGCCGAGCAACGATACGGTGAACATGGACTGAATCTTATCTCAGCCGGCGGGTACTACCACTCACTCCCGATGGATCCGCTCCGCCAATTTATCGATAAGTCGGCGGAAGCCCAACGCGCACTGGGGTTCAAGAACGAGAAAGATCATCCCGAGGTCGCGCCTTCGCAGTTCGAAATGAACTTTTCCTATGCCGAAGCGGTACGCGCGGCCGATCAAGTGCAACTGTACAAGTTGATCTGCCGCCAAGTGGCTCGATCCATGGGACATACCGCCACGTTCCTTCCGAAGCCGTTCGTCGGGATCAACGGCTCCGGCATGCACACCAACTTCTCCTTGAGCAAGAACGGCAAGAACATATTCTACGATACGAAGGGAAAAGACGGCCTCTCCGATACGGCGTGGGACTTCATCCTCAAACTTTTGAATCATGCGCCGGAAATTTGTCTTGTGCTCAATCCGTCGGTGAATGCGTATCGCCGTTTGGATCCTCATTTTGAGGCACCGAATCAGATCAAGGTGTCGGCGGTCGATCGGGGGGCCATGATCCGCATCCCGATGGCGAATGAGAAAACAGCCCGTATCGAACTGCGGTCGGTCGCTCCCGATGCAAACCCCTATCTTGTGCTGTACACGATGCTCAAGACCGGTTTCGAAGGGGAGCGTTTGGAAAAGAAAGCGACGGCCGACGACCGCGCGCGATTTCTTCCGAGCAGCATCAGTGACGCCATCGCGCTATTTAAAGAGTCGAAGTTTATCGCCGATATCCTCGGAGAGGACAGCAAACAGAAATATTCAAGCTTCAAGCAGTTAGTGGCGGACCGATCCCCGAAGGAACTCGGCACGATGGTGAAGACTTCGGAAGTTCTCTTCCATCACGAGGTCACCAACCAACTGCTCTGGAATCGGTTCTAGCCGACGTTGAATGCCGTGTAGCCGCCAACTCGGTATTCTTTACACAATGCCTTACGATTCGTGCGCGGGAAGGCGAGATGGGGAAGTCCTCAGAAGTTGATGGACCGGATGTGCCACTCGGCTGAAGCCGCAAACTGGCCGTGGATTCAACGCTATGGGTTACTGTTCTGTGACAGGCAACAATAGTCCATACGTGTGATCCGTACATTCTATCAATACAAACCGGGGGCAGCGTTCGCGAAGGAACGCTGCCCCCGGTCGGATGCGGAGGTCGCCGCAGCTTAGAGCCAGGTGACCCGTTCGGCGGGCCGGATATAGATCGGCTCTTCGACCT
>JACOEH010000083.1 GCA_024998685.1 Nitrospira sp. | reverse complement strand
CACATCCTCGGTCACGATTCGAGTTCGCTCAGATCAATGTCGGACAGACTCCTAGGACCCATAGAATTACATAACATGTCGGTATTGCGGACAAATTTTTGAAGCTGTCTCAATAGCGAACACTTATACACCCCCACTTCAATCTTTTAGGTCTTTGCATTCAACGCTTGAAGCCGGAGTGATCGAATTTGATTGCGTAGCTCTGCAGCCCGTTCAAAGGCCAGCTCTTTGGCGGCAGCTTTCATTTCCGACTCCAATCGTTCGATGAGCTGATCCGTTGATTCCGAACTCCCGTACGGCTCGATCGATTCAACTGCGAGATCCAACCGGACATAATCCATGTCGGCCACCGCATACTCACGGGAAGGAATACCTTTCGTAATACCGACCGGAGTAATTCCGTGAACTCGGTTATACTCGGCTTGGATCCCGCGGCGGCGGTTCGTTTCTTCGATCGCCTGCTTCATCGAATCCGTCACACCATCTCCGTAAAAAACGACCCGTCCTTCAAGATTGCGTGCGGCTCGTCCGGCCGTTTGAATCAGCGCGCGGTACGAGCGCAGGTATCCTTCCTTATCGGCATCAAGAATGGCCACAAGACTCACTTCCGGGAGATCGAGCCCTTCGCGCAATAAATTGATTCCGACCAGCACGTCAAACGTCCCGCATCGGAGATCACGGACGATTTCGGCTCGCTCAAGCGTCTTAATGTCGGAATGCAGATAGCGCACTTTGATTCCCAGGTCGTGATAATACTCGGTCAAATCTTCCGCCATGCGCTTCGTCAAGGTCGTAACCAGGACTCGCCCTCCCTTGGCCACTTCCATACGCACCTGGCCAAGCAGGTGGTCCACCTGTCCTTTGGCCGGCACGATATCGATTGGCGGGTCCATGAGACCCGTCGGTCGAACGATCTGCTCGACCACATCACGGCCGGCATGCTCAAGTTCATAGCGACCCGGTGTCGCGGACACATACACCGCCTGATTGAGACAACTCTCGAACTCGGAAAACTTCAATGGGCGGTTGTCGACCGCCGACGGAAGTCGAAATCCATACTCCACCAACGTCCGCTTTCTGGAGTAATCTCCCTCATACATCCCACCGACTTGCGGCACGGTCGCATGAGACTCATCGACGATCAACAGAAAATCCTTCGGAAAATAGTCCAATAATGTTGGAGGCGGCTCACCCGACTTCCGTCCGCTGAGATGACGCGAGTAATTTTCGATCCCATGGCAATACCCCATGGCCCGGATCATCTCCAGATCGAACTTGGTGCGCTGTTCGAGCCGTTGAGCCTCCAGCAGCCGACCCGTCTTCCTGAACAAGGCCGAGCGTGCCTCCAATTCTTCCTCAATGCCGGTAATGGCCCGCTCATAGCGATCGGGAGCAATGAGGTAATGGGTATTCGGATAGATCGCGATTTTGGGAAGCTTGGCCAATGATTTCCCGGTGAGTGGATCGATCTCATGAATGGCATCCACAACATCTCCGAACAGCTCAATGCGCACCGACTTGGCCTCAGACGAGGCAGGAAAAATCTCGATCACGTCACCACGCGCACGGAACGTCCCTCGATGAAAATCCACATCATTGCGCTCGTATTGGATCTCCACCAGTTTCGATAAAATCTTTTCTCGCCTCGTTTCAACGCCCTCCTCCAAATAAATGAGCATGTCATGGTAGACCTCCGGTGACCCAAGCCCATAGATACAGGACACCGAGGATACGATCACCACGTCGTTTCGCTGCAACAGTTCGGTCGTGGCGGAGTGACGCATCTGATCAATGGCATCGTTGATCGAGGCATCCTTCGCGATATACGTGTCACTCTGCGGAATATACGCCTCCGGTTGATAATAGTCGTAATAGCTCACGAAGTATTCGACGGCGTTGTGGGGGAAAAACTGCTTGAACTCTTGATAGAGTTGGCCGGCCAATGTCTTGTTGTGGACCAACACGAGCGTCGGCTTCTGGACACGCTCGATGAGATTCGCCATCGTGAAGGTCTTGCCGGACCCCGTCACTCCGAGCAATACTTGGTGTTTCTTCCCGGACTGCACTCCGGCAGTCAATCTTGCGATGGCTTCCGGCTGATCCCCACAGGCTTGAAAGGGAGCTTCTAACTTAAAGGATGACACGGTCCTCTCCCGGTGAAACAATGTGAACGGAAATCCGGGTGGACATCGAGGACTCCTGATATCGCGATCCAAAAAGTGAAGAGGGCTGCCGGAAAATCCGGCAGCCCTCTTCACACCTGAACAGATCTGAGGTTACCCGCGACCGCCCGCGAATCCTGCACGCCCTCCTCCACCAGAACGAGGCTCCTGAGGACGAGCTTCGTTTACCGTTAATGTACGACCACCGAGTTGCGTGCCGTTCAGGGCGGTAATCGCCGCTTGCGCCTCAGCATCGGACGACATCTCGACAAATCCAAACCCTCGAGACTGTCCGGTGAACTTGTCCGTGATAATCCGCGCCGAGGCAACGGCCCCATGCGCCGCAAACAAGTCGCTTAGTTGTTGCTCAGTCGTTGAATAGGGCAATCCACCGACATAGATCTTCGCACCCATCGGACTCCTCCTTTGACACAATGATGTTGTCTTGGACTCGAGAAAACAACGGGGAAGGAATGGGCCGAAGACGTCAACACAGCGGCGGCTTAGCTCTGGCTTCCGATCAGATTCCCGGGCTGACCCAACACAACATCCATTCAGGCCTTGTCACTCTTCCACGCCGGTCTTGCCAGGCCTTTCACAAACCGGCTATTCGATCCTACTCCAGCCCAACGAAAAAAGGCAAGTTTAAGGCCAAATCGGCTCGCCGGCGAATCTACATTAATAGGCAGGAGGCGTGGAAAGCGGCCGATGGGAGAAAAGGGGAACTGCATGGAAACTGTCGAACAATACGGTAGAGGACCCAAGAACGACTAGCCCAATCTGTCCCAATCCCAGGGCTTGATCTTCAACGGAAAGGACGAGTGCTCCGTCTACAACCACTTCAATAAAATCTTTGCTGATGATGGTGTTTCGTTGCACTCTGAGCGAATGCCAATCAATCGGCTTCAAGTTGACCGACGCCTGCGCGAGGAGCAGTTCGCGTCCATTCGAGATGCGAACGAGCTGCACCTTTTGACTGATCGGATCGACGACCGCCGCGTAAAAATTGCGTGTATCGCGCACTCCAAACACGATGCCTCCGAGCCCGGCCGTTCTTTCCTGTGCATGGAAGCGAACGCTGAGATCCGGATACTCATACTCCAATCCGTCGGCCAATAGCACCTGATAGCAGAGCTGCAGACAACTCGATGAACCGGCGACAATGTTGGGCGGAGAAGGCGCGGTCGTATGTCCCTGGACAATCCAATTTGCAAGTGGCTCGTCAGTAGAAATACCCTTGACGAAGCTGCTGGGCTGAGCGTTGGTTTGATCCAGGTCGAATGTCCACTTTTGGAAAAGCCCACCCACCGCCTGCTTTTTGAGATTGGCAGCTTTTTCTTCCTGTGTTTCCCTCTGAATTCCATAACTAGGAATGTGCCACATAAAGAAACCGAGGCAGGCCACCACGAGAGCAAAGAACCCCGTCCTGACTTGCCCGATGACGAGACACATTCGATATTTCTCAAACATGGATAGTACCCGCATACTATGATCTTCTTGTTTTCTCAATTTGAAGAATCTCTCGCTGCAGACGATCGCGTTCGGCGAGTATTTTCTTTCGTCGTTGCCATCGATCACAAGTCCACCAACGCAGCTTCTCGCCGAACGTCACCACCGGCGTCGGAGCACTGCCGCCGGGAGCCTGCTGAAACGAATAGCCGTCATGGCTGTCACGCTGCTCGAAAAATCGTCGATACAAATGATCGTACAATCCCTTTCCTGATTCACCACCCGCCATACTCACTCCGTTACTGCAGAAGCGTTTTCCGTCTTTCCGGCTCGGCTAGCTCGGCTACAAACTCAAGCTCTCCCGAATAGTACCTGGGCTCCATGCGGCTCTGCAACTTGCTTTCCCTCATGCTATGATCCCACGTCTAACTGCAAACTTGACATGACCAGGGTATCACTATGAGTCTTATCTGTTTCTTCAGCAATACCAGGAATCATTGCATCCTGGTCCTCGCTGTCGCCTTCCTTCTTCTCCCATTCAGGCTAGGCTTGGCTCAATCGCCTGAGACAAACCTTCAGACAGCCATCGGCTCGCTCTCCGCAGAACGGATGCTTACCGACATTCGAATGCTCAGTGGTCCTTCGTTTAATGGACGGCAGAGCGGCACCAAAGATGACCTCCAATCGGCGCAGTGGGTGGTGCAAGAGTTTCTTTCTGCGGGATTACGTCTACCACTCGTTCACAATGGCTCACTAGCACCTTTCTTGGCAGGAAATGGTGGCATTTCATCAGGGACGTTGGCCAGCCTGATATCCACTCCCCTGATAGCACCGGATCCAATATTACGAGTCGGTCCGACAGATCATTTGGCCATTAAAATTCCCGGCTCAGACTACCTCCCCATCTTCGATTCGCCCTCTGCAGATCTCCAAGCCCACATCGTCTTCGTCGGATACGGCATCGTCGATCCTGCTCACGGTATCGATGACTACGCGGGCGCCGATGTGAATAATTGCATCGTGCTGTTTCTGCGAGGCAAGCCGGAGCACTACCCACGACCTGTCAGCCACGCCGACAAGGTTCGGTTTGCACGAGAACATGGAGCGATCGGTTATCTGACGGCAACGGGTCCCATTCTCCACCCTTATGAAATCCGCCGCGGCGTAACCGGCAATCCCAGCGCCTTCTACGGACAACTGCCCCTCGATCAGGCTATCCCCGGTGCCTGGATCAGCACAGCCCTGGCCCAAGAGCTTCTCGCAGGGTTGAGTACAGCCATTCCCGATCGCCTGCGTGTCCTTCAAGAGCGCCTGAACCAAGCATCGTCATCACAAGCAACACGGATAGATCGGGTGGCATCGCTCCAGTGGAAGACGACGACGGAGGACGGAATTTTAGTCAATGTGGTAGGGATGATCCCTGGAACCGGAACAGAGTCTGTGATCATCGGAGCCCATCGTGATCACTTCGGTCATCCAGGGGGAATGCTCTTTCCCGGCGCGGATGACAATGCCTCCGGAACAGCGGTCATCTTACAAATAGCACGGACTCTCACGAAGATTGGCTTGAGTCCCACCCGAACGATCCTCTTCGTCTCCTTCAGCGGCGAGGAGCGCGATCTGCTTGGTTCGCGTCTTTATACATCGCGGCCTGTGGTTCCACTCAATTCTACGAAAGCCATGATCAACATCGACCATGCCGGGGTCGGAAATGGGCGGCTCACTGTAGGTGTAACAGGCATAGAGGCGGAGGTCCTACGAGAGGTAGGGAAGACGGCCGATGTTCATGAAAAACTGGACCTCTATGGATTCTTCCCCGGAGGGGATCATGTACCCTTCAAGGAGGCCGGTGTGCCGACAGTCACCGTGGTGAGCGGCGGGGTACACCCGCACTTTCATCAACCGAGCGACACCGCCGACACCATCGATTCCGAAATCTTAAAAACGGTGGCTCGGTACGTCTTGGCTGTGACATGGCAACTTGCCTATCAACCATGACATTTGCACGAGCGCCACGCCGTCGTTCAGCAAGACAAGAATGAAGCTTGAGGAATTCTGTTAGGGAATCTCATCAAGTATCGTGGATTCAATCGGAGGCAATGGAGCCGTTTGACGTGGTGGTCCTGGAAGGACGGTGGCGGATCCGACTTGATTCGCACCCTGGATAAGCCCAATGGAGAGTTGCGGGCCAAAGGTCATGACGGCACCATTCCATGCCTGTCCCGTAGTAGGGTTTCGAAAGCTGTACGACTCAAAGTTTTGCCCCGGCGTATAGAGAAAGCCCTGCGTTCCCTGATTGTCGATATACAAACTGCCCCCTGGAAGTTTGGACAGCGGTGCGACCCCGCCATCAAACGACCGTACACTGGAGGTACCCGATAGACTCTGTGCCAACGCAGAAGCGTCGGCATACATCGCACCGATTGCCAGGACAGACAGCAGGCCGCCGATTGCACGTATCCGACGAAACTCCGTGTTTGGTTCTCCGATCCAAGAAGACGTATTAATCTTCATGACAAGTCCTCCCTGACACATTATAGTTAATATGCTCTTGTTCCGATCGTCGATCAAGGAGACACGTATGAATCGCAAATCCTCAGTCCATCCTTACCGCCTCACGATCATCCTGATCGCCGGCTGGGGGTGCATCTCATTTCCACTCAATAGCTGGAGTTTGGATGTGACTCAACCGATCCATGTCGAACGGCGCGAAACGGTCTCGCTGGCGGATGCGGCAGTTCGCGCGCTGCAGCACAATCTCGACATCAGTATCAGCCGTCACAATAAAGAAAGCCAGTTGGCCGACATTATCATCGAGCAATCCAAGTTCGATCCCAATCTCAGCATAAACGGCCAATATGCCCGGACGGCGAACCCGCTCAATCGACCCGTATTTGGAGGAACCGGATTTAATCTTAATCAGATTACGACTTTCGACCAGCGTAACTATTCCGCGACCGTCGATGCATCGACCAACCTCATCACCGGCGGTAATGTTGACATTAACTATAGCCCGGCCCGAACCAACGTGAACCAAAATCTTGCCGGAGGCTTCCTGTTCAATCCGTCTTGGACAGGCGGCCTGGCATTCACAGTGACCCAGCCGTTGCTCAAGAACGCCGGGATCGGGATCAATAGGACCTTCATCAAGGTCGCCCAAAATAATGCGATGGTCGAACAGCATGTGTTTCGAGACCGCGTCCTGACCGTCATTACCACAGTGGAACAAACCTATTGGGAGCTGGTGTTCGCGAATGAGAACTTGAAAGTGGCGCAAGCCGCCATGAAGGCCGCCGAAGAACTGTTAGCGACCAACCGCGCCAAGTCGAAAGCCGGTGTCATGTCGATCGTCGACGTCCTCCAAGCCGAAGCTGCCGTCGCCTCGAGAGTGGAGCAAGTGTTGGTCGCCGAGAAAGCCATTCGCGATCAGGAGGATCAGCTCCGCCGCCTCTTGAACCCGGGGGAAGAGGAATTGAGGCAAGATGTCCGCCTCACACCTGCTGATTCACCCATCACGGTCCTTGAGCCGCTCAGCCTACAGGAAGCAATCGACACCGCAATCGAACAACGACCGGAAATCGTCCAAGCCAAAAAGAACATTGAGTCAGGCGAACTCAACAAACAATTTGCCCGAAATCAGTTACTCCCGACCCTGTCGTTTCAAGGCACCATGGGCCTTGCAGGCCTCGGCGGTGATTACGGCGAGTCCTTTGTCAGAAACTTCAGCGGTGACTTCTACAACTACGGCGCGGGGTTGGTATTCAGCTATCCGCTGGGCAACCGTTCCGCCCTCAGCACTTACAATAAACGGCAGCTCGAAGCCAGGAACGCCGAAATCGCCCTTGCGAATATCCGTCAGCAAATTATTGTCGGGGTCCGCGAGGCAGTGCGCCGCGTCCAGACGGACTTTAAACGCATCGAGACGACCAAGTCGGCACGGATCATGGCCGAGAAACAGCTCCAAGCCGAGCAGGAACGGTTGAAAGTTGGGCTCAGTACCACTCGCTTCGTGCTCGATTTCCAGCGTGATCTCGCTACTGCCCAAGGCAATGAGTTGCGCGCCATCGTCGATTACAACAAATCGTTGTCCAATCTCGCGCGGCATAAGGCGACCACCCTGGACCGCTATCATCTCGAACTCTCATAGCTTTCTATGGTTTCCGGGCCGGATCGGCCGAGTCCGAATCAAACGTTCAACATGGGAGCAGCGCTGCCGCTGCTCCCCATCACAGCTACAATCGGTTATTACTGGCTTCCCAGCTCACTCCGAGAAGAGCTTCTCGTCCAATTCGCTCCACAACTTCTCGCGTATCTGGGGATGAGCTTCTGGGCTTCGCGTACGTTTCAGATCTCGGTTCAACTGGGATTGGAAAAAGCGAAGCTGGGCAACGGACTGAAGTGGGGACTGATCACAGGATTGTTGCTGGGATGTCTGAATACCTTCGTGATTCTCTCGGTCTATCCCTCCCTCGGTTACGATATCACCTTCCTGAAACAAACACCCCATGGCCGGCTTCCAGTCTTATTGATGGTGCCGTGGTTCATCTGTGGCATTGCGCTGTTCGTAGAGATCAACTTTCGTGGATTCATCTTGGGCCGCCTTGCTGAACTCGAATCGGCCTGGGGTGGAACACATTCGAGACGACACCTTTCTCCCCTTGCGTTAATCACCAGTACACTCACGTTTGCATTCGATCCATTCATGGAGAATACGTTTCGCTATCTCCACTGGATTGCTTTGTGGGATGGACTCATCTGGGGAACCATCTGGCTCAGGACGCGCAACCTCTGGATTACCATCGTCGCGCACGCGGTCGAAGTCATCGCGATGTATAGTGCCGTAAAAGCGGCGATAGGATGATCTGTGATTCGTTGTTGTCGGTGTAGAATAATTCCATGAATCCTTCCTTCTCCAGCTATCTCATCAATGATGTATTCGATGATCCCGGTGTCTATGTGGACATCCGCTGGTCGAAGCGAGCCTTGCTCTTTGATCTTGGGCACAACGACGGATTGGGACCGACCAGATTGCTCAGGGCGGGAGAAATCTTCGTCTCTCATACGCACATGGATCATTTCATTGGATTTGATGCTGTTCTTCGCGTCGCGCTCGGACGAGGCAAGACGCTCAAACTGTTCGGCCCACCAGGCCTGATCGAGAACGTTTACGGAAAATTGCGCGGCTATACCTGGAATCTCGTGGATGGCTATCCCCTCACGATTGAAGTTCGGGAATTCCACGAAAGCGAGATGCATCAGATCAAGTTCCGAGCGAGTGACGGCTTCCAGCCCTCCGAACAAGCAGCCTTTCCAGCCTCACCCACCAGCAGCCCACTCTTCACCGTGCTGGAAGATCCGATGTTTACGGTCAAAGCCGTGACCTTGAACCATCGCATTCCCTCCTTTGCATACTCGCTGGAAGAGCACTTTCACATCAACGTCAACAAACAGAAATTGCATGAGGCAGGGTTAAGGGTCGGCGTTTGGCTCAACAATGTGAAGCAGTATATCCGGCAAGGTAAGCCGGACGATTTTCGTTTCACTGTGGCGCTCTACGACGAGCATCGGCGCGAAGACCATGAGTTTGTCCTGGGGGAGGTCAAGGAACGGTTTCTGACGATCTCACGAGGGCAAAAGATCGCCTATGCCGTCGATGCGCGCTATGACGAGGAGAACGAAGCCAAGGTCGTCGCTCTAGCTCAAGGCGCAGATATCTTCTATTGCGAGTCGCCGTATCTGGATTGTGATGCAGAAAAGGCCCGCGACCGGTACCATCTAACTGCAAGGCAAGCAGGACTCATGGCGCGCAAAGCACAGGTTCGCGATCTCGTGGTTTTTCATTTTTCGCCGCGCTATACCGGCCAAGGCGAGGCGCTGGAACGGGAAGCGATGGAGGCGTTTCAGGGAGAGTAAGGAGGATCGTCCGTGAATGAACTCGTGAAGTATGCCGTCTATTTTCTGCTGGGCGGAACCATCGTCAGTGTATCGACCTATCTTGGGTCTCAAGGCAAATCATTCCTTGCCGCTATGGCCAGTACCTTTCCTGCCATCACCGGCGTGACATTTATTCTGCTCTACGTCAGCGGCGGCGGCACGACGACAGTTGATTATGCCAAGAACTTACTGTGGTTTGTCCCGCCCTGGATCGTCTACGTCCTCGCCATGATCATGGGCATCCCCCGCCTCGGCTTCTGGCCGACCATGGCCGGCTCGCTTGTCTTGTATATAGGATGTATTGGGCTGGTAAAGACGATGTTACGGTAGATTCGCCATACCCACCGAGTTCGTTACTCGACCACTACCGCTGTCCCGCTGGCGCTGACCATCAACATGCTGCTGTTGGCACCGATGGTTTCGTAATCGATATCGATGCCGACGATCGCATTGGCGCCCAGGTTCTTGGCCTGTTCACGCATTTCTCCAAGGGCGATATCTTTGGCCTTCCGGAGTTCCTTTTCATAGGCCGCCGAGCGGCCACCGACGATATCCCTGATCGACGCGAAAAAGTCGCGAAAGATATTCGCGCCTAGGATCGCATCGCCGGACACCAATCCCAGATACTTCACCGCTTTCTTGCCTTCGATATTGTTGGTCGTCGTGAGAACCATAGATCCTCCTCGTTCAGTGGCATCACTCTCTCGTCGATTGAGCGGCATCGCCAAGCTGTTTACTCAATGTCGTGGGGCAACGGTTCACAATATCAGTAGAAGACTTGCTTTTAGCGGCACCACACGCGAAAGGACTTGGCATGTGGTACTACCGCGCAACGCATATCATGATCGACTGCAATTTTCTAGAGCAGCGATCGAGACCGTCGATACCGCCTCCTGGATCACCATTCGATGATCGACCACCCGATCTGGAACTACCCCAGTTCCGCGACCTAGGCGGAGACACCCCGACGGTTGTCATCTGTCGATAGCAAGTTAAGTTGTCCGGTGTATGGAGCACATGATCTGTCCGGTATTTCCGTTCGAATCATTTCAGCTGCGCGCTGAAATTGTTTCACGCGCAATTGGCCTAAGCTCAACGATCGGTCGGTCGTCCAATCCACGGGTCGGGCTACGACTGACCTCGGTTGTCAATAGTGGACGCCATGAATTGCAGCCTCATGCCGCCGGCTGTTGACGGGCCCACTGAAGGGCCAATGCCGCCGGTGAGCGATTTCCCAGTCGAGAATGTCGCCGCTGACGGGTGTAGAACAGCTCGATGTACTCCGAGATCTCGCGGTGAGCCTGCGCACGGGTCTCGGAGCGCCGGTGATGCACCAGCTCAGTCTTCAGCGTCCCCCAGAAACTCTCCATCGGCGCGTTGTCAGAGCAATTCCCCTTCCGACTCATGGATGGGATCATCCCGAACTGCCTCAGCGTTGATTGATACACCTGGGCACAATATTGAGCCCCGCGATCGGAGTGATGAATGAGCCCCGGGGCTG
>JACOEH010000019.1 GCA_024998685.1 Nitrospira sp. | reverse complement strand
GCACGCCCGTGACCGCAAGCGCTTGCGGTCTGCTGAAACAAGCGGATAAGCATAATTTGACTAGTCGATGGATCAGCTGGCGCATGGTGCTCTTCGGCGATCCACTCTACACTCCATGGAAGAACAAGCCGGCGGCCAGACGATCGATGCTGACCATGTTTCCTCTCGCTCCAATCGCACCCTCCGATCAGAACTTCGACGATCCGCTCCTCGCCAGAGACGGATTACGACAACTACGCGAGCAATCTCGGACCAGGCTCGACACGATCTTTCGAAACCCTGCTCCAACCTTTGTTCGGTAAAGATCCGTACGACACAGTATCTCCTCTTGCGGTCGGCTGCGATGCATGCCGCTGTACAAGGAAATGTCGCGGAAAGATAATGAGCGGAAAGCGGCTCTGCTTTGTGCCTCGAAATTCCTCCTGCAAGACTTGCGAAACCGCTAGAAAAACCAGCTGGTCAGTGTAAGAATGCCCGCAGGACAACTCCCAGCGAGAGACATCGCTATGACCGGCTGGACTACTCAGATCCGACCTGAACGCATCGCGCTATTCTTCGGGCTTCTGTCGCTCACCGGCTGTGGCACCTGGTGGCATGGCGACCATCAGTCCGTCACAATCTTCACGACACCCCTCGATGCCCAGGTCGTGGTCGATGACCCCGTCCACTTGCTAGCGCCGGGAACCGTCTCCTTGAATCGAAAAGACGATCACCAGGCAGTCATCACCAAAAGACAGTTATGAACCCCAGACGATGATCCTGACGAGAACCTGGTCCTGGTGGGTCGTTGGCGATATCTTCGGCCGCGCCATCATCTTCTCGCATGCATGTCTTTCAACCGATAAAGACAACGGCGGATACTACACCTTCGACGATAAGGTCTACGTGACGCTGGAACAGAAATCGGGTACAGCGTCCATCAACTGACCGAACTCGCAATGACCCTCTTGTCCCAATGCCCAGATCTGCAAACATCGACAGAACCTCGCGAGAAACAGCAGCCTCGGTTTTGAATAAGTTACTGCCAGACCAACGACTTCAGCGATTGATCTTGGAAGAATTGGCACAATCCATCCGCACTCTGCCTGCAGGGAAAGAGAAGATCCTGTGGGCGCTGACACTGAGTGAAAATTTTGTTCGGCTGAATATTGGCCCTATTGAAGCCTTGGCAATTTATAAGGACAAGGTGAGGGTGCTCATCTCTGATTCTGAGGTGAATCAAGGATTGAGAGAACAGATAGGTAATTTTGATCGAGGGTGGTATAGAGCGATCCCCGGATCGTCCTCCGTTAATATGCCCCACCAAAAGTTCTTGACGTTCGCAGAAGACTTAAGAAGACCGCATACGACCTTTATAAATCTGGCCCTTGCTGAGGGACGAAAAACAAGTTACGCAAGATCACACTCTCCTGGTCTGATTCAGTTTATCAATGAGCAATTTCCTTAACCCCGTCCAAGCTCAATGAACTACCGGACCTTTCCGGCCTAGAGCGCGAGGATGCCGAAATCATAAAACGGACAGATATCGGGCCAACAGAAAAGCGGCAACTCATCCAAGCTCGATGCAAGCAAGGTATTTTTAGAGCAAATGTGCGCCATTGCGAGACTGCGTGCAGAGTAACGGGCATATCAATTCCGGAGCACCTCATTGCAAGTCACATCAAACCTTGGCGTGAATCGACGGATGAGGAACGAATAAATGGGTATAACGGTCTCTTACTCGCTCCCCATATTGATCATTTGTTCGATGGTGGATGGATATCCTTTAAGGACGATGGCTCTCTCCTCATATCGCAATCGCTGAATCAAGATGTCCTAGCCGCCTGGAGCATTTCAGATCAATTAACTCTGAAGCCCTTTAGCCACAAACAAACAGAGTTCCTCAAATACCATAGAGAGCATGTCTTCAAAAAGTAATCGTATCACCTTGGCCTGGCAACCACATTGATCCATCTTCCCTTCCGTTTGTATTTCTTCCTTCCCCAATGCTTAGGGAAGATTTCTGCATCCTGCTCATATACCAGAAGGGTCTCCACGACATGGCAACTTATGGTATGGTGCTGCAACCGGCCGATGGGCATTCCGATGGAGAAGGTATGATTCACTCTTGGCAATACTGGTCAACTCTGATCATCTGCTTGGTCATCACATCATCGGTTTCGTTCGCTGCCGATCCGCCCTGCGACAAGTACCCACCAGCAAAACAATCACGCTGTGCTGAGATTTGGAATGAGTTCAACAAGGAAGACGGGCCGGCCATCGCGCAGTTTGGGCTCGATCAACAAAAACGGCGCGATGAAGGAAAGATCAATGCCCAGCAACATCTCGCCGAGAACATGATCTTCATCAAACAATCGACCGAAAAGCGCATCGAACGACTCAAGGAACGCATGGCCAAGGAGTAGCGCGCTACAACTCCGCGCCTTTCTCTTTTTCAGGAATTTTCCCCGCTGTTTCCAGCAACTCCCGCCCGACAAGAATCGGCGCTTTGAAGTGCACGGCCAAGGCGATGGAGTCGGACGATCGGCTGTCAAACACCTTGACCTGATCCTTGAATGCCACAGTCAACGCCCCATAGTATGTCCCGTTCTTCAGCGTGATGACCGTCTGCGTCACCTTTCCACCGTAGGCGTCCAGGATTGTGTGCATGAGGTCATGCGACATCGGCCGAGGCAGCTTTTCCCCGTTCAGGGCGCTCTGAATCGAGAGGGCCACCGTGAGGTCGACGAAAATCGGAATCGTCCGGCCTTCGGCCTGCAGGAACACCACCGGACCATGGTCCGACATACGGACCGTCACCTCTGCGATTTTTACCGGGTCAGAATGAGAACGGAAGGGTTCTTCGCCCTGGGCGATAGCGTAAACCGGGACAAAACAAAGCAGCGCAACGATGGCCGACAGCTTGTATGAAGCCATGGTCTCCTCCCCATGCCGTCACACACGGACAAACTGATTCGATTCCTTTTCAAGGCCGATTTCGGTGTCCGGCCCGTGACCGGTCACCACAGTGGTGGCCTCATCGAGGGTGTAGAGTCGCTCACGAATCGATTCCTCGATGGTCTCAAAGTTGCCACCCCATAGGTCGGTCCGACCGATGCTGCCCCGGAAAAGCGTGTCCCCGGCCAACAGGAGTTTGTCGTTCGGTACATGAAAGCTCATCGATCCAGGCGTGTGGCCAGGGGTATGAAGCGCCACGATCGACACCTGTCCTAACATCACCTTTTCCTCATCGGCAAGCCAATGGTCCGGAGGCAGAGCCGGCACATACGAGACCCCGAACACCCGACATTGGAGTTCGAGGTTCTTCCAAAGTTGAAGATCGTCCTGATGCAAGCAAATCGCCGCACCGGTCGCTTTTTTGATCTCGCTCGAAGCGAGAAAGTGATCGAGATGGGCATGCGTATGGAGGATGCGGCTGACGATGAAACCCAGCCGCTGCACTTCCTGGAGTATTCGCTCCGGTGCACCCCCAGGATCGATGACGACCGCCTGCTTCGTGGCAGGATCACCGATGATCGAGCAGTTACAACCAAGGGGTGGAACTGAAAAGGTCTTCCGAATCAAGGCAGTCATGATATGGGCATGCTACAGTCCAATGAACTGGAAGCGCAAGCTAGAGCCTCCATCATCTCATCCTTTACAGTGGATGGCTGCTTATTACGGATGGATCGTACCGGCCCTAGTCCACAACTAAAAGATGCAGCAAGATACGGCCGAATACCACGTGGACAAGTTGATCTGAACCGTAGATAATCGCACAACTCGACTGGGAGGATTATCGCGTGCGCAACGAAACGATCGTTGATCCGTGGTCACTAGGCATCTGGGCCATATTGGTACTGGTTATCGCCGGCTGCGTTGTTCCCGACGACAACTCCATTCGCGTGGAGAATGAGGCCCTCAAGAAACAAGTCGTGAAGCAAGAAGCTCTCCTAAGCTCCTTACTGGACGGAAATAAGGTGATGCAGCAGCAGATCGATCTGCTCAATCAAGAACTCCGGGACGCCAAAAGCACCACCGAAGCCACGAAGGCGGAAGCCAAACAGCAGACTGAACAACTGGAACTGCAACTGGCTGAGACCAAACGAATGATGTCCACGCAGATGACCGAGTCGCTCAAAGTCGAGGAGAAGGGCGCGCAATCCGACACCCTCCCTCGGCCTATGCCGACCGTAGCCAAGGTCGTTGAAGACGCATTGGCACGCAACGGCTATCAGCTGAAGGTCAGCGTCAAGACCGATCACCGTGCGGTTTATGTGACGGAGCGCAAGGTCTCCAATCCGGCGTCACTTGAAGTAACAGGCTCGCGAAATCAATACCTCATTTCCCTTCAAGCCCTTCCGGACAATTTGACGAAACTCGGCGTGAAAGCCGAATTCGAACGGGTCGCACAGGGGGGCCGCATCTTAAGCGTCAGCCGCGAAGAAACGAATGAAATCGAGCACCGCCTGATCAACGAAATCAATAAAGCGCTCGCCAATCCGGCCAAGACATAAAATCTTCAGCACACGGCGGCCACAATCATCGGTTTTCTTGGTCCCATCGAGACCTCGTGCTAGCATTTCCCTCCGATGGCTCTCTCGACCAGCGTGCACGATCTCCGCACTCTGATCCGCTCCTCCCATCCTCTCGTCGTCATTGAAACGGTGGAGGAGGAGCGAGTTCTGGCCTTACTACAGTCGGTGACCGCACAAGAGCGCATGCCGCTCTTCGAGTGGTCCGTCACCAGAGGGCTCACGCGCGCCGACGAAGGCTCAACACTCAGTAAGATGACGGCCACGCCTTTGGCTGCCCTTCAGCATCTTCATGGCCTGACAGTAGAAGCGGTGTTTTGGCTCAAGGATCTTGGGCCGCATCTGCAAGATCCCGCTGTCTGCCGACAACTCCGGGAGGTTGCGGCAATCTATAGTCGATCACGGGCCACTTGCCTCTTGACCGGCCAACCAGTCACGTTGCCCCTGGACCTCGACACAATTGCGGTGCGATTCGATCTGAAACTTCCGGATCGAGACGAACTGCGGTCGATGCTGCGCGGCTTGCTCCAATCGTTGGGACCTCGAACAACCCGCCCACGGCCTACGACCCTCGCGCAAAGCATTCTCAGTTCGATCAGCGATACCAAGACAGCCGAGAACGGTCTCTCATCCAAGGAGGCCGGCGCAATCCTGCACGCTCTACAGGGCTTGACACTCCATCAAGCCCGCCAGGTCATCGCACAATGTATCGTGGAACGCGGCACGCTTTCCGCCGAAGATGTCCAAACAATCCTGAAGCGTAAAGTGCAGGCGATCAAGGACGGCGGCCTCTTGGAATATTATCCCTTGGAGGACAATCGGTTTGAGTTGGGAGGCTTCAGCAATCTCAAGTCCTGGTTGGAGCGCGCACAAGTCGGGTTTACCACCGAAGCCAAATCGCTCAATCTCACCCCGCCTCGCGGCATCATGTTGGTCGGCGTGCCGGGCTGTGGCAAATCGCTCGCCGCAAAAGCGATCGCGCGCGAATGGAAACTCCCGCTCCTGAAGCTCGACGCCGGCCGGTTATTCGATAAGTTCGTCGGCGAATCGGAAAAGAATTTTCGCAAGGCGATTGAAATGGCGGAATCCTTGTCCCCGATCGTCCTCTGGATAGATGAAATCGAAAAAGCGATGGTCGCAGGCGGGGGAAGCGGCGAGGCCGATGCGGGATTGAGCCGACGACTTTTTGGTGCCTTTCTCACGTGGCTACAGGAAAAGCAGCAGGACGTGTTTGTAGTCGCCACAGCCAACGATCTGTCGTCACTGCCTCCCGAACTGTTGCGCAAAGGGCGGTTCGATGAAATCTTTTTCGTCGATTTGCCGAACGATGCCGAACGAGAAGCCATCTGGAACATTCACCTGGGCCTCCGGAAGCAGGACAGCAAGCAGTTCGACCTCAACAAGATCATCAGCGCGAGCGACGGCTTCAGCGGATCTGAAATCGAACAGGCGGTGGTAGCGGCCCTCTATCGGGCACTGCACCGAAAAACTCCGCTCACGACCGACCTGCTCATCGAAGAATTGGCCCACACGATGCCGCTCTCCGTCACCAGACGTGAAGACATCGATGCACTTCGACAGACAGCTGAAGACCGATTTGTGAACGTGCGGTAACTACCGATGCTCTCTCTCCCAATCATGGCCTTTCTTGCCATTGTGGCATTCGTGGGCTGCAACAAGCCGGTGCAGAAATTGACTAGGGAAACCGTGGCTCCACCAATCTCAGCGGAGAAGACAAAGCCCCGGGAATCACCGGCACTGCGGCAGCCGTCTCCGAGCTCAGCCACAATCGATCACCCCACTTCGCTCCCGGTGTCGCTTCCCAGTCGATTTGCCATTGTTGAGTCTGCGGCCAGTCTGGTCGGAGCACGGACGATTACAAGGCAGGGCAAACGTATTGCTTATGACTGTGCAGGGGTCACTCGTGCCATCTTCTTGGAGCACGGCATTGATTTGTATCGGGGAGCGTTCAATGATCCGAAAGGGAATGGTGTCCGGCTCATCTACAACCATGTGCGCCAGCATGGCACTCTTCATCAGGGATCGAACGCCAACCCGGGCGATCTCGTATTTTTCAATAACACGTGGGATTTCAACGGGGACGGCAAAGTGAACGATCCCCTGACCCATGTTGGAGTGGTCGAACGGCTGGAACCAGACGGCACAGTGGTCTTCATCAGTCGCGTCGCCAACGCAGTCGAGCGCTACCGCATGAATTTGGACCAGCCTCATATCCATAAGACTCGCGACGGTCATGTGCTCAACGACTACATACGGCGGAAACATCCAGCTGATGCCGATCACACGGCCCGTTTGACCGGTGAGCTATTTTCCTTCTATGGAAACCTGCTAGATCCTCAGAGAAGTATTTCTTCGGCCGACACCGTCTCTCCATCCGCAGCTGTACATGAACGATGACGGCGGGAAAGCCTGGGATTTGACAACTGATCTCACATCACAATGATCTCTACCGCCACTACAGAACAAGCCCATGATATCCGATAAGGAACATATCGTGGCTTCTAACATATTGAGGACCGGCGCTGAGTCCCAATTCTTCTATTGACCTGGTAAGATTATTTCTATGGCTATCTCATCGAGACAAACACCGGTTCGAGAAACCAATCCGCTCCGTCGAACCCTCACAGATGTCCGGCATGGGCTCTTAGGATTGCATAAAGCCCTGATCGTCGCCGAACAGCTGACGTATGAGCGGATTTACGGACGAGTGGACTCAACAGGTCAATTACTACAGTTGGTGATGAATGACCCGTGGTTTACCTGGCTGCATCCGCTTTCCAATATGGTAGTCCGCATCGACGAACTGCTCGATGGGAACGACCAACTGACCGTCGACGATGTGGCGGTCCTGTTGACGGAGGTACGAGCGCTCATTCGCCCCTCGGAACTCGGCGACGGATATGAGCGGAGTTATTATGAAGCCCTGCAACGCGCCCCCGATGTCGTCCTCGCGCACTGTGAAATGAAGAAGCTGCTGACGCTGCCCTCGGTGTAGAACCTACGCTCTTCAATGTGCCGGAAGTGGCGACCCATGCGGATCGACAACTTGTAGTTCGCAATCACTCCGATTCCACTCCCCCAGAAAACCGGCGACTCAAACAGAGATCGGCGACCGCCACACATTCGAGACCAAACGGCAAATACCCCGCATAGCCGAGCAACGGCATCTCGAACAGCTGAAACCGATGCACGAATGGAATGGCGTATTCCCAATGGGCAAGGCTCTTCCAGTTCCAGAGCTCCCAAAAGAATCCGCAGATCAAGGCCGCCAGCGCCGATATCCACATACCCCGCCAATCGCCCTGCGCAAGTGGTGAAAGTATGGTCGGCCTTCGGACCAATCCCTGAAGCGAGACCACCAGCAACAGCGGTCCAACCCAGACAACTGGAAACAGGTAATTGGGCCAGTGCCCAATGGCGAACAATCCGAGACATGACAAGATAAGGAGTGACCAGCTGACCAGTTTCGTATTGTAGAGGTGTACCGGTCTGAAGCGATCCAGACCTGTACTGATAGCAGGATATGAGGTTAGCAACTCCGCCGTGCAAAGAACGGCCGGCAGCACCGTGGAGAATGGGATCGTGGCTCGAACGAAGTACTCGAATGGTGATGGCTCGGCGACACCGACGTAATACCAGTTCTGGACAAAACGATTCAGGTATTCGAATAGCCACCAGAAGGCGGCGCTCAGGAAGAAAAGTGACAGTACATAGCGGTGGCGATGGAGCATCATGCATCGGCCGGTGCGAGCGAATGTGACGGCATTCACGGTCACGATATAGCCGAGCCAAAGCGACGTGAATGTATGTTCCTGGACGGCAGCCATCCAAGGAAACCGCGTCCAAGCGATCACCCACCAGAGGCCCGTCCATCCGATCCCCAACCAACCCCACCAGGGGAGCGTGAAACGTGAGTCATGAAGCCCGCTTCGCCCGCTCAGCGAGGCGAGCGTGGAGCGTTTCCTCAAGAGCTGGTGACCTGCTGATAACTGATGGTTTGAGACGATGATCCGAAAGAGAATTGGCCCAAGGAATGTAGCGATCAAGACTGTCAGCGTGAGGAACACCGGCCAAGAGAACGGTTCATGCTGCACATAATGGGTACGCGGAGGAAATTCAAGATAGCGCCCGAGCGGCTGACCTGCCCACAGCACACCGAGAAGAGGAAGCCCGAGCACCAACACAAGGAAGGTGAGGATGACGCCGGCCCGGTTCATGCCCCGGACCTTTACAGTCGGCCTTCATCAAGTTCAATCACGTCAGTCCAGGTCGTAACAGATGGGAGGGAACTCACCGGCACACCACGCTTTGCCGCGATATCCTTCAGGCGGCCTTGAAACCGCTGACGGGCTGCCTCATCTTTTGGACCTGAGACAAGGAGCCCTTGCGACCATTGCGCAATCTCCTGCTCGGATGGCTTGCGCCCATTGGCCTTCACCCAAGCAAGCAACTCCTCATCGCTCCCACCAATTAATACGCGCTGCTCAAACGCCTTTGGATCAATCCCAAGGAAATCGACCAGATACTTATCGAACCCGACCGTGATGTAGTTGTAATCCTGAATCTGCCCGTCGTTCCGAAGGCGAATCTTATCGATAAACCTCCCCAAGTGAGCAATGCCGCCGAGTAAAACTTTTGGACTACGAGGATAGATTGGCTGTGACACGGTTCAGTTCTCCTATGTGCAGATTCAACGCACGATACAAACAGGGAGCCGATGAAGTGTAGAGGAGCCGAAGAGAGAAAGGCAACGTGGCTAGCCTGTCAAGTTTTTTTCGCCGTTACCGATACAGGCATTGGTGAAGGAATTCGCCGAACTTACCCGAGGAGAGAGCCCAGGTAGCCGCCGCTTGTGTCGCGTGATGGCAGAGGGTTGACAAGAAGATTACGAAGTAAAGGAACCATGAAACCTAAAACATTACTTACAGTATTGGCACTGGTTCTCGTCTTGACCGGATTTACATACACATACAACAGCGTTCAGTTTTGGGGCTTCGAGGGAATCTCCCGAGCAAAGGAGTGGGTGTCACCTGACGGACGAATGAGCCTTCAGGCACAGCTCCCAAACCAAAGTACCGCCATCGACATGTGGCCGACGAGCGGGACGACACCGACCGAGCACTCGTTGGCTGAGTTAACGTTGAACCGATATCAGTGGGATAATCCCGCGATGGAGCGCATCAGTCTGTCAGCGATGGTCACCCAGTCGTAGGGAGGGGCGTACCGCATTGGTATCGAGCGTGGCGGAACGGGGCAGTACCGACCACTGATTTTCTGCTTTGAGGCAACCAGCCCAGGCGTGGCGACCTGCCCCTTGAAGATCACCGAAAATGGAGTCTTCGTGAAGCAGGGGGCTGGGTACACTCAGATCGGTTGGAATTAAGGGAGTACTCGACAGCAGTGAGGTTAGTATGCAGCTTCGATGCAGCCCCAGAATTTGTGTGCGGTATCCCACCAGTATCCAGACCGACGATGGCACGAGTGAGGGAATTCTCTTCGATCTCTCTGCAAGCGGATGCAGAATGCAAAGCAACGTGACTCTGACTCCGGGGAACTATCTCGCGCTGCACATTGAGATTCCCGACGCGGAATCACCACTTGCCGTCGGAGTTTCCATCGTGCGGTGGCACAAAGACAATCAGTTTGGTATCGAGTTTCTCCGATACACAGAAGGTGATCGTGAGCGAATCTCGGGTCTGGTCGAAGGCGGCAAAGCCCCTGCCATTTCCAATCACGCTGAGCAGGAAGAACTGATTCTCAGCACCGTCGCCGCGTAAGCCAATTCCTCAAAGCAATCCTGGCCATCAGTCAACAGCAAGCGTTAGCCTCCTTGTTTCAAAATTGCACTCAATAAACAAGCTCTCAACACCATTTCTTTTCCCAACGACCCCTTTACTGCCCAAATCACCTCACACACCTACTTATTCCTGCGTCGATTCCACCAGTGCCCCTCCGGTACAAAATTGTCCTAATCTATAGGAAAAGACTGCATCATCGATCGTCGTGAAAACATTGAATTTAGCTCGTAATCAGCATGAGACTCTGTATTCCTCGTACACATCACCAATCATTCCCTTCTCGACACTGATGATATTTCAAGTTTTTCCACTACTTGTTTCCATCGTGCAGAGGCCCATATCTTGCGTAGCTGCCACAGTAACGTGATGAAGGATTTTGCTCTTCGGCATCTTCTTGGGTGAACAGTCAGTTGAGCCATTCACCCATAGGACCTTCACATGAGATGGGCGCATCTCGGATTGAACTTTTTATACCTATTATATACTAATGATTGTAGACTAAGTAATAATACAATATGGGAGGAATATCCACATGAGTTGGGTGACTGCCATTGCTACGGTTCTTGTCCTGTGGTCTAGTACAGCGTGGGGGGCCACGTTGGTGTGGAACGCGAGCAGCGGGCCGGATTTAGCAGGATATCGCGTCTATCAATGCAGTCAACTACCGTGCTCACAATCAGCTGACACGGCGACGCTGCTCACGACACTGGGAACCACCACCACTTTCAATATTGGAACACCAGCCGTCATCCAATACTATGTCGTCACAGCCTACAACTCTGCAAACATCGAATCGGGCCCGAGCAACGTTGCCACCTATACCCCAGCCGGTACTTCCCCTCCACCAGCCGGGACTTCAACACCCCCGCCAACGGTGACGCTGACCGTACTTGGGTCGCCGACGTCGGGTCAGCCTTGGACCGTGCAGGCGTACCCCGCCAACGTGGCAGGGACCGTTTCCGTGGAGTACTGGATCAACAACACCCTTGATCACATGGAGAACGTCGCTCCCTATTGCCCATTCGACGGCGATGACGATGGCACGCATTGCGTGACGAGGTTGAGACCCTTCGGGTCCTACACCATTGAGGCGCGTGTGCGGAGCAATGGGACCGAGGTCATTCGTCAGGCCATTACAGTTCAAGCATCCGCAACTCCCCCGCCAATTCCTTTGCCCATTCCCCCGGCAATTCCTCCGCTAACTCCTCCGGCAACCTCCGGTCCAACGGTGACACTGACCGTGCTCGGATCCCCGACATCGGGTCAACCCTGGACCGTGCAGGCGTACCCCGCCAACGTAGCAGGGACCGTTTCCGTGGAATACTGGATCAACAACAGCCTTGATCACATGGAGAATGTCGCTCCCTATTGTCCGTTCGACGGCGCGGACGATGGCACGCATTGCGTGACGAGGTTGAGACCCTTCGGGTCCTACACCATTGAGGCGCGTGTGCGGAGCAATGGGATCGAAGTCGCTCGTCAGGCGATGGTAGTTCAAGCATCCGCAACTCCCCCGGCAACCTCCGCGCCAAAAGTGATGCTGAGCGTTCTCGGATCGCCGACGTCGGGTCAGCCCTGGACCGCGCAGGCGTACCCTACCAATGTGGCGGGGACCGTTTCCGTGCAATTTTTAATCAACACCACCGTGAATCGCATCGAAGGTTTTGCTCCCTATTGCCCGTTCGACGGCGCGGACGATGGCACGCATTGCGTGACGAAACTGAAACCCTTTGGGTTCTATACTATTGAGGCGCGTGTGGTGAGCAATGGGACCGAAGTCACTCGCCAGGTCATCGTAGTCAAAGCAAGTAGCCAGTGATCCTGGCTTTTCGACCCAAAGCAGAGTACAGAGACCTAGGTCGATCTGCAGAAGAATCTCTCCCATGCGTGGGTCCTGAGGATTGACTGGTGTGGCTCAGTTGGGGACTGTATCGATTCCACTACCGCCCATCCGGTGCGAATTGTATAATCTATAGGCAAACGACTACATCGCCTATCCTATAGAAAACATTGCATTTAGCTTGCACTCGTCTACAAGACTCTGTGTCCCGCCTACACATGGCCAATGATTTTCTTCTCGGCACTGCTGAATATTCTAAGCTTTTTCCCTACTCGCCTTGCGAGCGCACCGGTCCACATCTTGCTTAGCTGGTGTAGAGATGTGGCGGATGATTCTGCTCTTCCGTCTCTTCTCGGATAACCAAGTCAGTTGAGCCATTTACCCATAGGTTCCCGCAGATGAGATGCGCGCATCTCGGAGGGAATTGCTATGCTAAAAATATACTAATTATTGTTAATTAAGTAATTTATGTAACATGAAAGGGATATCCGTATGGGTTTGGTGAAAGCAATTGCGACGGTTCTTGTCCTGTGGTCTAGTACAGCGTGGGGGGCCACGTTGACGTGGAACGCGAGCAGCGGGCCGGATTTAGCAGGATATCGCGTCTATCAATGTAGTCAGCTACCATGCTCGCAATCAGCTGACACGGCGACGCTGCTTATCACACTGGGAACCACTACTAGTTTCAATATTGGAACACCAGCCGTCGTTCAATACTATGTAATCACGGCGTACAACTCTGCAAACATCGAATCGAGCGCGAGCAACGTTGCCACCTATACCCCAGCCGGGACTCCCCCTCCAGCAGCCGGGACTTCAACACTCCCAACGGTGACGCTGACCGTGCTCGGATCGCCGACATCGGGTCAACCCTGGACCGTGCAGGCGTACCCTGCCAACGTAGCAGGGACCGTTTCCGTGGAATACTGGATCAACAACAGCCTTGATCACATGGAGAATGTCGCTCCCTATTGTCCGTTCGACGGCGCGGACGATGGCACGCATTGCGTGACGAGGTTGAGACCCTTCGGGTCCTACACCATTGAGGCGCGTGTGCGGAGCAATGGGATCGAAGTCGCTCGTCAGGCGATGGTAGTTCAAGCATCCGCAACTCCCCCGGCAACCTCCGCGCCAAAAGTGATGCTGAGCGTTCTCGGATCGCCGACGTCGGGTCAGCCCTGGACCGCGCAGGCGTACCCTACCAATGTGGCGGGGACCGTTTCCGTGCAATTTTTAATCAACACCACCGTGAATCGCATCGAAGGTTTTGCTCCCTATTGCCCGTTCGACGGCGCGGACGATGGCACGCATTGCGTGACGAAACTGAAACCCTTTGGGTTCTATACTATTGAGGCGCGCGTGCTGAGCAATGGGGCCGAAGTCACTCGTCAGGTCATCGTAGTCAAAGCAAGTAGCCAGTAATCCTGAAATTGGTCGATCAGAATAAAATGAGATCATAACAAAGTTGAAATTATGTCTTGTTTTGTACATTCCATTGAGGAAGTTCCGTTCGTTCCTCACCTGAAGCAGCAGCCTCAAGTTTACCGGCCATGCCAACAATCTCCTTTTGTCTGCGGATCGCCTCCAGTCCCTTACCATCCGCCAAATCCTGTGACCGGCACTCACCTACACACCGCTTTCAGAATGCACACTGAAAAGGACGGCGTTTCGCTGCGCGAGCGCAATTGCGTCCGATAGTCGCGGATGCAAGCCCTTGCCTGCTGCTATCCTGACGAAACGGTTCAGATGCCATTCATCCAGCAAGACAGCGGCATCGACGTCTTCTGTCGCCTTGCTTTTCCGTGGATACTCGCGGCAACGCCTCCGATAATCATGCTGGGAACATCGGACGCTTTAAAATGATTACATTACAGAGAGCACGAATGGCAGGAGCAAGGAAAGCGAAGGAAGATAAATTTACAGAGTTGTTGTCTCTAGCTGTAGCTATCGACGTCTGACATCTCGTTCAGACTTCTGCTTGAGCGTTTTCACCCGTGGGAGAAGGCCTAACCCAGCGACGATCCTATAGGCAGCATCCATTTTTCTAAATTCTTATTTCTGGGTGGAGTCTACCGTAACTGATCAGCGATAACTTGGTTCATTCTGCCCCGGCGATCTCGATAAGCGTTCGCCTTTTTCTCGTCATTTCACCGCGGCTTTTGCCGACTTCCCGGCTTGCAGATACTTATCGATCCCAGCGGCCATTTTGCGCCCTTCAGCAATGGCCCAAACGATGAGTGAGGCGCCGCGTTTGGTGTCGCCACCGGCAAAGAAACCATCACGGTTGGTCATGAAGTTTTCGTCTACAACTACCGCTCCACGCGCATCATACTTCACGCCCAAGCTGTCGAGCAGGCCATTTTTGATGGGACCGGTGAATCCCATGGCCAACAGCACCAGATCGGCGTTCATCTCGAAGTCAGTGTTTGGAATAGGGGTGAATTTGCCGTTGCTGAACTGTACGCGATGCGCATGCAGTTTGGTGACATGGCCATCGTGGCCGGTAAATTTCGTGGTAGACAAACTCCATTGGCGGTCACAACCTTCTTCATGAGCGTGCGACGTGCGAAGTTGCATCGGCCAGAACGGCCAGGGGGTTGAATCTGCCCGCTGCGGCGGCGGTTCCGGCAGCAATTCAAATTGGTGCGCTTCGACGCAACCTTGGCGGTGCGCGGTGCCGAGACAGTCCGATCCCGTATCGCCTCCGCCGATGATGACTACCCGTTTCCCCTTCGCGGTGATCGGCTCATCGCTGAAAGGAATGCCTGCCGTACGCTTATTCTGCTGGGTCAGATATTCCATCGCGAGATGCACACCTTTCAACTCGCGTCCGGAAATGGGTAACTCACGCGCTTGTTCGGCTCCCATTGTGAGGCCCACCGCGTCGAACTGCTGGCGCAGCTGTTCACCGGTGATGGCTTTGCCGACGGCGACGCCGGTTTGAAACTTCACCCCTTCGGCCTTCATCTGTTCCAGCCGTCTGTCGATGACCCACTTCTCCATTTTGAAGTCTGGAATGCCATAACGAAGCAGGCCGCCGATCCGATCGGATTTTTCGAAGACCGTGACCTCGTGGCCCGCCCGCGCCAGTTGCTGAGCAGCAGTCAAGCCCGCCGGACCGGAACCGACGATCGCGACTGTTTTCCCCGTCTTGACCACCGGCAGGATCGGGGTCACGAGTCCATCGTTGAACCCGCGATCGACGATATTCCATTCGATGACCCGGATGGAAACCGGATCTTCATTGATACCCAGCACACAGGCCCCTTCGCAAGGCGCCGGGCAGAGTCGTCCCGTGAATTCAGGGAAATTATTCGTCGTATGCAGGGCTTTCAGTGCATCTTGCCAGCGACCGCGATAGACAAGATCATTCCACTCGGGAATCAGATTCACGACCGGGCAGCCGGTGTGACCTTGGCAAAACGGCACACCGCAGTCCATGCAACGCGCACCCTGAGTCTTCAGCTTGTCCTCGGAGATCGGTTCGTACATCTCCTTCCAATCGAGCACACGCAACTCGATCGGCTTGCGCTTCGGACCCTCTCGGGCATATTTCATGAAACCCTTTGGATCACCCATTTCTCTAGTCCTGAGTGCTGAGTGAAAATCCGAACTCGGCACTTTTTACTCGGCGCTTCCCTAATGGACTGCGCTTGCTTTACGCTTCCGTTCTTCCAAGACTCGTTTGTAATCCACCGGCATCACCTTCACGAACTTCGGCATCGTGGCTTCGAACGCATCGAGCACTTGCTTGGCCTTACGGCTACCCGTGTACATGAAATGCTTGGTGATCAACCCGTGGAGCAGTTGCTTGTCTACTTTCGTCACCGACTCCAGTTCGACCATCCCGGTGTTACAACGGCTCTGGAAGGTCCCCGCGTCGTCCAGTACGAACGCCGCTCCCCCGGACATACCGGCGGCAAAGTTGCGGCCTGTCCGGCCAAGCACCACGACCACGCCACCCGTCATGTACTCACATCCGTGATCGCCCGTCCCTTCGACCACGGCATGCGCTCCGCTGTTCCGGACGGCAAACCGTTCACCGGCCATCCCGTAGAAATAGGCTTCACCCTGCGTTGCTCCGTAGAGCGACGTATTGCCGATCAAAATCGTCTCTTCCGGATTATAAAGAATGTCCTTCGGTGGGAAGACGATGATCTTGCCCCCGGATAGTCCCTTGCCGATATAGTCATTGGACTCCCCTTCCAGCGTCAGCGTGATGCCTTTCGCGAGGAAGGCCCCGAACGATTGTCCGGCAGAACCGGAAAACTTTATCGAGATTGTGTCTTCCGGCAACCCGTCCGGCCCATACCTCTTCGCGATCTTGCTTGAGAGCACCGTGCCGGTCGTCCGGTTGATGTTCCTGATCGGAAGCTCAAGCTGGACCTTTTCCCCCTGCTCAATCGCCGGTTTGCAGAGCTCGACGAGCTTATTATCGAGAATGCCGGCGAGACCGTGATCCTGTTTTTGCACGCAATAGCGCGGCACATCCACAGGAACATCGGGAGCCGTCAGCAGCGGCGTGAGGTCCAACCCCTTGGCTTTCCAATGGTCAATGGCTCTGGTGATCTTGAGTTTATCGACGCGGCCGACCATCTCATTGATCGTCCGGAAACCGAGCTTCGCCATCAACTGCCGTGCTTCTTCGGCCACGAAGAATAGATAGTTCACGATGTGTTCCGGCTTGCCGTCGAACTTCTTGCGTAGTTCCGGATCCTGCGTCGCAATGCCAACCGGGCAGGTGTTCAGATGACACTTGCGCATCATGATGCAGCCTTCGACGATGAGGGGAGCCGTTGCGAACCCATATTCTTCTGCGCCAAGCAGTGTGGCGATGACCACGTCGCGGCCGGTCTTCATCTGGCCGTCCGTTTCAACACGGATGCGCCCGCGCAGATCGTTGAGGACCAGCGTCTGATGTGTTTCCGCCAATCCCAGCTCCCAAGGGATGCCTGCGTACTTGATGGACGACAACGGCGACGCACCCGTCCCGCCCGAATCGCCGCTGATGAGCACCTTATCCGCATGGGCCTTCGCGACACCTGCTGCGACGGTGCCGACGCCGACCTCCGCCACCAGTTTCACGGAGACACCGGCATCGGGATTGGAATTCTTCAAGTCGAAAATGAGCTGGGCCAAATCCTCGATCGAATAGATGTCGTGATGCGGTGGCGGCGAGATCAGTTGCACACCCGGCGTCGCATAACGGAAGCGCGCGATGTTTTCGTCCACCTTGTGGCCGGGCAATTGGCCGCCTTCTCCGGGCTTGGCCCCTTGCGCCATCTTGATCTGCAATTCCCGCGCGTTCACGAGGTAATGCGCCGTGACTCCGAATCGGGCCGACGCCACCTGCTTGATGTAGCTATTCTTCGAATCTCCGTTCGGCAAGGGTGTGAACCGCTCGGGATCTTCACCGCCTTCGCCCGTATTGCTCTTGCCGCCGAGCCGGTTCATCGCGATGGCCAACGTCTCGTGCGCTTCCTTGCTGATCGATCCAAATGACATGGCCCCGGTATTGAAGCGTTTCACGATTTCCTTGGCCGGCTCCACTTCTTCGAGAGGAATCGGCTGGGGATCGAACTTGAAATCCAGCAGACCCCGCAAATTCGATCGTCGCTTACTCTCGTCGTTCACAATCTGCGCGAATTCGGCATAGGTCTTCGGGTCGTTCGAACGGCTGGCGTGCTGCAGTTTGTAGATCGTCTCAGGATTCCAATTATGATGCTCCCCCTGGATGCGATAGTGGACCTCACCTCCGAAATCGAGTTGTCGGATCGCCACCGGCTCATACGCCACGCGGTGACGGCGCAAGGTTTCTTCGCCGATGTCGCGGATGCCGACTCCTTCCACGCGCGAGGGTGTCCCGGTGAAGTAGCGGTCGATGAGCTCGCGATTCAATCCGATCGCCTCGAAGATCTGCGCGCCGCAGTAGGACTGCACCGTGGAAATCCCCATTTTTGAGAAGATCTTGAGCAGACCCTTGTTAATGGCCTTGATGAATTTTCCCTCCGCCGTCTGCGCATCGAGGCCTTCCGGCAGATAGTTATCGCGCTCCATGTCGACAAGCGATTCGAAAACCAGATAGGGATTGATCGTTCCGGCACCATAGCCGATCAGACAGGCGAACTGATGCACGTCTCGAGGTTCGCCGGTTTCCAGGATCAAGCCCACTTCGGTTCTCGTACACTCGCGAACCAAGTGGTGGTGGACCGCCGAGATGCCGAGCAAACTCGGGATCGGAGCCCATTGTTCATCGACACCACGATCGCTCAAGATGAGGAATTTGTAGCCTTCCTTGATGGCCAGGGAGGCCTGTCGGCACAAGTCGTCCACCGCTTCCCCGAGGCCGTCCGGCCCTTCGGCGACGCGGAACAACATGCGAAGCGTCTTGCTCTTGAAGTGCGGATCGGAGATGCCCCGGATCTTTTGCAAATCGGCGTTCGTGAGAATCGGCTGCTGCACCTTGATGCGGCGGCAAGACTCCGGCGATTCGTCCATTAAGTTCGGCTTCGGGCCGATGTTCGTCACGAGCGACATCACGAGCTGTTCGCGGATCGGGTCGATGGGAGGATTCGTCACCTGCGCGAAGAGCTGTTTAAAATACTTGAACAGGAGCTGAGGCCGATCGGACAACACCGCCAGCGGGGTATCGGTGCCCATCGAGGAGATCGCTTCTTCGCCCGTCACGATCATCGGCGTGATGACCATCTTAAGTTCTTCGACTGTATAGCCGAAGGCTTGTTGCCGCTGGCGGATCGTCGGGTGATCCGGCTGCGGGACGTTCAACGGCTCCGGCAACTCGTCCAGCGAAACACCGTACTGCGTGACCCAACTGCGATAGGGTTTGCGTCCGACGATGTCGGCCTTAATTTCTTCATCATCGATGATACGGCCCTGCACCGTATCGACGAGGAACATTCGGCCCGGTTGGAGGCGGCCCTTCATGCGGACATCTTTTGCTTCCGCCGGCAAGACACCGGCCTCGGACGCCAGGACCACGAGACCGTCGGTCGTCACCTGATAGCGGCAGGGACGCAACCCATTCCGATCCAACGTCGCGCCGATCATCTTGCCGTCGGTGAAACAGACCGCGGCAGGCCCGTCCCACGGCTCCATCATCGCCGCGTGATATTGATAGAAGCCCCGACGATCCAAATCCATCTGGGCATTCGCCACCCACGGTTCGGGAATCAACATCATCATGGCATGTGGCAGCGAACGGCCCCCGAGCAGCAGAAATTCGAGGGTATTGTCCAAACAGGCCGAATCACTTTGATTCTCGGAGACGATCGGAAACAGCTTCTCCATATCCTTCCCAAAGCGCTCCGAATGGAGGCGGCCCTGGCGAGCCCTCATCCAATTGACGTTGCCCTTCAGCGTGTTGATCTCCCCGTTGTGGCACACATACCGATAGGGATGGGCTCGCGGCCAGGTGGGAAAGGTATTCGTGCTGAAACGCGAGTGCACCAAGGCCAGTGCGCTCACCATTCGTTCATCGGTGAGGTCCTGATAGTAGGCCGCCATTTGATGCGGCAACAGCAGCCCCTTATAGACGATGGTGTTGGCCGACAAACTGGATACATAGAAGTGTTCCCGTCCTTGAATGGCCGATTCTGCCACGGCCTTTTCGACCCGCTTGCGGACCACGTACAGTTTTCTCTCGAACTGAGCCTCGTTCAAGGCGTCGCGCGCGATGAAGATTTGCCGCATGAACGGCTCCGTCGTTCTCGCTTGGTCGCCGATCCGGTCACTCTTGACCGGCACGTCTCGCCAACCGAGCAAACGCAGGCCTTCTTCCACAAGAATCTCGATGAACAGCTTTTCACACAGTCGTCGAGAATCCCCGTTGGGCGGTAGAAACAGTTGTCCCACTCCATACTCGCCGACATCCGGCAATGATACGCCGACATCCCCCGCGACCCGGTTGAAAAACGTGTGCGAGATTTGCAAAAGAATTCCGGCCCCATCTCCCGTGTAAGGATCACTGCCCTGCGCTCCACGATGGGTAAGATTCTCCAACACCTGAAGTCCTTTACGGACTATGTCATGTGATTTCTTCCCTTTGATGTTGACCACAAATCCGATCCCGCAGGAATCCGTTTCGTATTGGGGATCGTAGAGTCCTTGGCGGCGGGGAAACCCAGGAATGTTCATGTGCCTATCTCGTTCAAAATGAGAGTTTTCCTTATTGGATGGAGAACGGAGCAAGCGAGAGATTTTGGGTGGATTTGTCCCCATAAGTACTAGGGGTGAACCTCACCCGCTTGCTAAGATGGGAACTTACTGGATGGGTCATTCTTCTGTCAAGGTTACTAAACTTATACCGCTTTCAATTGCTTGACTTTATTTCCTCGGCTGCCATACCATCCGCCGCATGGCACAAGGTCCAGCGATCGCAATCTTACAGAACATGTCGGACGTGTGGGATGCCTACCGTGGTGAACTGGACGGAGTAGAGGATCGAGTCAAGAAGAACCTCGACTCCAGCGTGACGCTGGTCAATACGGTCGCCGCTCACATCTTGAGCGGTGGCGGCAAACGCATCAGGCCTCTGCTTCTCCTCTTGGCGGCTCGTCTCTGCAGCTATCCCGGAACCGAGCACCATCAGCTCGGCAGCATCGTGGAATTCATCCATACCGCTACCCTCTTACACGACGATGTCGTCGATGACGCCGATCTTCGGAGAGGCAGAAGAACCGCCCGCAAGGTTTGGGGCAACCAGATCAGCATTCTGGTCGGCGACTATCTCTATACGAAAGCTATGTGCAAAGTCGTCGAATTTCAAAATCAAGGCATCAATGAGGTCCTTGCCGAGGCCTGCAAGAAAATGGCGGAAGGTGAAGTCCTTCAATTGTACTATAACGGGAACCCTTCGATGCCGGAGATCGATTATATCAAGATCGTCGAACACAAGACCGCTGGTTTGATTGCCGCGGCCTGCCGCATGGGGGCCATTTTGGCCGAGGCTTCGGAAACGCAACAGAAAGCGCTGTTCCGCTTCGGCCAGTATCTCGGCATCGCCTTTCAAGTGGCCGACGATACCTTGGATTACATCGCAAACGGCGAGTCGCTCGGGAAAACGATCGGTCAGGACCTCCGGCAGGGAAAAGCGACGCTGCCCCTGCTGCACCTGTTGCAGCATTGCTCCGAGCAGGACCGCCAGATGATCAAGGATCGAATGGAAACGCGGACTCTCAGCACCGCCGATCTTGAACGTATCTTGTTCCTGATGGCCGATTTCGGCTCGATTACCTATGCTATGGATCGCGCGAGCGCCTATATCGCCGCCGCCAAACATGAGCTCGAACGCTTCGACGATAGTACTGCACGGCGCGCGCTGTCCGTCACCGCTGACTATATGATTACCCGCGATCGGTAGCTGTCTTCCCGCCAGCTGGAAGGATGCTGAGCCGTAGGAACGGCACGGCGTAGGCGAAAGGATCCCGCTCTCTCCTGTAACCATCAAACCGTCGTCGCCGTCACGACATTGCCGAGGGGTTGTTCATGTCACAGATCATTCCGTTTCAGGGCATGCTGTACGACCAGACGCTCGTGGGTTCCGTCAAGGACGTGGTCGCCCCGCCGTACGATATCATTGATGCGGAGGAACAGAAACGACTCCACGACCGCCATCCCCACAACATTATCCGCATGGAATTAGGGCTTGATCAAACCGGTGACAGCCCCGCCCACAACCGGTATACCCGGGCTGCAGCCATGCTGCAGACCTGGCTCAACGAAGGTGTTCTCAAACGTGACGCACGGCCAGCCGTCTACTATCACACGATTGAGTACGCTCCTCCCTACTCAGCCCCCGATGCTCCGAAGAAGGTGCTTCGAGGATTCCTCGCGTTGGCAAAATTGGAGTCGCTCGACTCCGGACATATTTATCCTCACGAGAACACACGCACCGCGGCAAAAACTGATCGCCTGAATCTGATCGAAGCCTGTTGCGCAAACTTCAGCCCGATCTGGTCCCTCTACTCCGATCCACTCGGTGCCGTCATCCAACTTTTGGAAACCGCAGTAAAAGGCAAGCCGGTGCGTTACGACTTTCAAGACGACGCAGGCTGTCGCGAATGCCTGTGGGCCATCACCGATGAAACCGTGCTGAAACACGTGACCGCTGCGATGCACAGCAAACCGCTTTTCATCGCCGACGGTCACCATCGCTATGAAACGGCGTTGAACTATCAGAAGCTTCGGCGACAGGAGGCCGGCGTTCAAACGGGGTTGCAACCCTACGACTCAGTGCTCATGCTGCTCACGCCGCTTGAAGATCCAGGATTGACGGTATTACCGACGCACCGAGTGACGACCACTCCCTTGCCTTCCTCAGAGCGGATCAAGACGGTACTCGGGGACACGTTCGAGTTTCGAGAATTCCCCTTCAGCTCATCCACACAGCAGCATGTGCGGTCACAGTTCCTGGCCAGCTTGCGGACGGAAGGAACAAATGCCCCGGTGTTCGGGCTGACGCGGCAAGGCGACGACCGATACGTCACCCTCACCCTGAAGCCTTCCCATCGACCTCCCACACAGGCATCACCTCGAACCAAACTCGACGTCTCCCTGCTGCAACAACTGATCGTGACCACACTCTGCCCGACGCAGCAGGAACAAGAAGCCGTTCTCTATACCAAAGACGACCACGAAGCCCTGGACTGGGTGGCCCAAGGAACAGGAACGGGCGCATTCCTGCTCAACGCCACCAAGGTCAGTGAAGTTCAAGCGGTCGCCGCTGCAGGGGAGCGGATGCCGCACAAATCGACATATTTTTACCCGAAACCATTGACGGGACTCGTCATGAATGTAATGAACGGTTAAGTGGAGAGATTTTACAACTCGCCGATTATCAACCGCAACACGACCCTATGGCCCAACCGTCCATAACGCCCGCGATGGCCAAAGGCAGATGGTAACCCCGATGAACGCCAAAATTCTTATTGTCGACGATGATCTTGACATCGTCATGATGCTCGAGGACCGGCTCCACGCCTCCGCATACGAGACGGTCGTGGCTACCGAAGGGCAGCAGGCGATCGACCAAATCATTCACGAAACTCCGCAGCTTATCCTATTGGACCTCACACTGCCGAAAGTGTCGGGGCTTGATGTCCTCAAGCGTCTGTCCCAGATGAAGCCGTCGGACACTATTCCCGTTATCGTCATGACCGCGCATGCATCCATTGAAGCTGCGGTGGAGGCCATGAAGGAAGGTGCGTATGACTTCCTGACCAAACCCCTCGACAGAGACCATCTCTTGATCGTGATTCGCAAAGCCTTGGAACGGGATGCGCTCCGGCGACAAGTCGCTTATCTGCGTTCCGAGGTCGACGGCCGGTACGCCTCCATCGTCGGCAACAGTTCGTCCGTGAGATCCGTCGTGGAAGCGGCACAACGAGCCGCCAAATCCGATGCGAGTGTGTTGCTTTTGGGTGAAAGCGGAACCGGCAAGGAACTCTTCGCCCGATCGATCCATCAGTGGAGCCATCGTTGTGCCATGCCGCTTATCGTCATCAACTGCGTCGCCTTGACGGAGACGTTGCTGGAGAATGAGCTGTTCGGACACGAGCGAGGGGCGTTCACCGGAGCCGATCGACAGCAGAAGGGCAAGCTGGAGATGGCCGACGGTGGAACCGTCTTCCTCGATGAAATCGGCGATATGTCCCTTCCTTTGCAAGCTAAGCTGTTACGTGTCTTGCAAGACCGGGAGTTTCACCGGGTCGGCGGCTCCAAAACCGTCTCGGTGAATATTCGCATCATTGCGGCCACGAACAAGGATCTTCGGCAAGCTGTGCGAGCAGGCCAATTCCGTGAAGACCTCTATTTTCGCCTCAACGTCGTGAGTCTGACCCTGCCGCCGCTTCGAGAACGAGCAGGAGATGTCGCGGCCCTGGCCCAGTTCTTTTTGGATCGACACATGAGAGATGCGAAACGACCAGGCATGACACTGAGTGCCGCCGCACTCGATGCCTTGATCCGCTATCCCTGGCCTGGAAACATTCGGGAATTGGATAATGTGATCGCGCGCGCCGTCGTCTTGAGCCAGAAAGACATCATCGAACCGGAGATGTGGGCATTATTGGCGGATGATACCATTCTCCATCGAAGAGACGAGGCTCCCCTGCCGTATCTGAATCTGCCCTACCATGAATCGATGGAGCAACACAGCCGCTACATCATCACGCGTGCCATGGAACAGGCCGAAGGCAATCAGACGAAAGCCGCCGAATCGCTCAAACTTCAGCGAACCTACCTGGCTCGACTGCTCAAACAGCAAAAGGTATAGGACGACGGAGGTGGCAGGCCGGCAATCCAATCGGTGGAGCGCCGTGGTCGAGTGCACTTGCTTCTTATTTGAGCGGAACGCGCGGCTCGAAAGACTGCCGGTCCTCCAAACGAATCAGTCCCGCTCGGACATCCCGTTCTGCCTGCGCATAGCGCTCGGTCGTGCCGATGTCAGACCAATACCCCTTCAGGTCATACCCATGCACCGGTTCTCCACGCTCGATGGCTCTGACATAGGGATCAATAATCGAAGAGGGCGTTCCTTTCGGCACTTCCCTGAGCAACCGAGGATGCAAGATGTGAATCCCGGCGAACATGCGCGAAGTCGCTGAAACTGAACCCACCAGCCCTTTTCCGGTGATACGTAAGATCTGTCCCTTGTCTCCCACTTCAACCAGGCCCCACCGGGCGGCGTCCGGGTCTTCCCGGAGCACTAAGGTTGCAGCCGCATTGCGCACGCGGTGAAAATCACAGAGCGCCTCAAGATCCAATTCCACCAACGTATCTCCGTTGAGAATCAGAACCGGCTCTCCTGAAAAATGCGGCTCGGCCTGTTTGATCCCACCGCCGGTCCCCAAGATGACCGGCTCATGGGAGTAAATGATCCGAATCCCGAATTTCGACCCGGTGCCCAACGCCTGTTCAATCAACGGGCCCAGGTGATGCAGGTTGATGACGACTTGGCGGAACCCATGCCGCTTCAACAGCAGCAAGTTCCAGACGATGAGCGGCGCTCCGCCGACCGGCAGCAATGGTTTGGGAATGGTATTCGTCAGCGGTCTCAGGCGTGTACCGAGGCCGGCTGCAAGAATCATGGCCTTCACACGATCAGTGCTGAGGACTGAGTGTTGAGTGCTGAGTCGATGATCCGATGCTCAGTCCTCAGTCCTCACCCCTCAGTCCTCTACTGCAATTCCGGCACATGCGGGCTAAGATGCCTCCGGAGTGTATCCAGTTCCGGATATTTTCCGAGATTGCGTTTGACGTAAGTCAAGACGCGAGGAATATCGGCTAAAAACTTCGGATTCCCTTTGACCCGATCAATGTAGACAAACCGACCGGCCGCCTTCAGATTGCGTTGAATACTCGTCAAATCAAACAGCCGTCGGAATGCGGTGCGATTGGTCCAGACGAAACGTCGTTCGGCCAACTGGTCGAGGTAGTACCCCACCAAATCGTCGACGAGGGCTTCGTCGAGCTGAATGTAAGCGTCCCGCACCAGTGAGGCAAGATCGTAGGTCGCCGGTCCCATTAAGGCATCCTGAAAATCGATCACACCGAGCCGCAGCCCGTCGACCATCAAATTGCGGGAGTGGTAATCACGATGCGTGAAGACGCGCGGCTGCCCGGCCAGCAGCTCCGCAATCTCTTCGAACTTTCCCTTTATTGCCGTAGCGTCCTCATCCGGCAACGGTTTGCCGTTGCGTGCCACGATTCCATACTCCAGGAAATGATCGAACTCCCACATCAACAGCGGCACGTCAAAGCTCCGGTGAAACGCGACGCACCCAAGATCCGCCGGTGTCGTGGCGTTGATCTGCATCTGGACCAAGACGTTGACGGCCTGTTTGTACCGCGACTCCAAGCTCGGCGCATCCGCTTGACTGGCAGCCTCCGCCAACGTCACATCTCCGAAATCTTCCAGGTAGAGCAATCCTGCGGATTGATCATAGTAGTGGAGTGTAGGCACCGGTATATTCGTTTTGGCCAAATGCGACATGATATTGATGAACGGCAGTTCGGAGATCTGATGGATAGCCCCGCTCACCCCCTCTTCAGACTGCTTGAATCCTTCCGGCTCAGCCAGCTGCATCACGATCAGTGAATGTGGTGGCCCCCCCCCAACGACGGCTCGATAGTAGCGCCGATTGGAGGCATCACCTGCCAATGGCGTCAGAGTCTTCAAGCAAAGGCCGGAAGAAAGACGAGTCTGGATGGTTTGAGCGATGAGTGTGTGAGCGGGAGGAGACAGCGAAGCCTTGGAAGGGGTTGTGTCGGCCGGCAACATGCTGAGCGAATTATAGCGAGCGTCCCGCGACTTGTCACGAACACGACGCATTCGATCGGCGCTACGGCAGCGCTTCCGGAATCGAGTCGACCGGTCTGAGACTCATCACCCAATGCATGGCGGTCACTCCGAGCGTGGCTCCGACGGTATCCGCCAGCCAGTCGAGCCAACTCGAATCTCGAAACGGAACGAACGCTTGATGGACCTCGTCGCTCACCCCGTACAATGAGGCCAGCAGAATGGCCGCCGGAATCGCTTGCTGTTTCCATGCATCATGTCCGCTTCCACGAAGTGCCCGATAGCACAATGCACCGAATACCGCATATTCGACGGCATGCAAAAACTTATCGCTGAAAAGAGTGACGAACGGCACATGGGTTTCCGGATGAGGCTGCGCGGATAAATAGAAAATGAGCCCGGCATATCCACACACCGGCCCCCAGTATCGAAGAAATGTCGTCATCTCAGCTCCTCATGCGACGTTCGATCATAAATCCATCCGCGGATTGCATGCTCATACCCCCTATGACATACTCGCCGAAAGAAAGGAAATCGGCATCGATGAAGCAGGTCCACCTGTGTTTCCTGTGGCATATGCACCAACCCTATTACACCGATCCGGTGGCCGGATCGGCCAGCATGCCGTGGGTACGCCTGCATGCGACCAAGGCCTATTATGATATGGCTTATGTGTTGGAAAAATTTCCCGCGGTTCGCGCCACATTTAATTTTACGCCCTCCCTTCTCTTGCAGTTACAGGAAGTCGGCACCGGTAAGATTCTCGATCTTTTTCTGGAACATGCGCAACGCCCAGCGGCCAATCTGGCCCTTGAAGAAAAGGCCTTCTTGGTCCGTCATTTCTTTTCGGCCAACTGGGCGACCATGGTGCGGCCCTATCCACGATACCATGAATTGCTGGTGAAACGGGGATTGGACATCGCGAGTCATGATCTCCACCGCATCGCCCTCCAGTTTTCCACACAAGAACTGCTGGATCTGCAAGTTTGGCACAATCTCGCCTGGTTCGGATACGGCACCGTTCAACAATATCCTCGTCTAGCCGCGCTGCGCCAGAAAAATCGCGGCTTCACCGAGGACGATAAGCACGAGGTATTGGAACTACAACGAATGGGGGTACGAGAAATCCTCCCCTTGTACCGACGACTCATGGAACGGGGGCAAATCGAGCTGACCACGACTCCCTTCTATCATCCGATTCTGCCGCTGGTCATCGACACCGATATCAACCGGCGGGCCAGGCCGGACCTCCCCTTGCCCGCCCGCTTCCATGCTCCGGATGATGCCGCAGCCCAACTTCAACAAGCCGTCGATTTTCATCATCACTCATTCGGCCGACCTCCGATCGGCTTGTGGCCGTCAGAAGGGTCGGTTTGCCCGGAGATGCTTCCTCTTATCCATCAGGCAGGACTTCGCTGGTTCGCCACGGACGAAGGTATCCTCGCACGCTCTCTCGGAATGTGCGGCCGCCCATGGCATCGACAGTCCGCGCTCTATCAACCCTATCGCATCGGTGAAACCGAGCATGCTTTGACCGTCCTGTTCCGCGACCGCGAGATCTCCGACGCATTCGGATTCGTTTACCACAAGACCACCCCCGAATCCGCCGCCGAGGACGTCCTGCGGCGTGTGCGGGGCATTCTCCACGATGCACCACAAGAGAAGATCGTCATTGCCATCGTGTTGGACGGTGAAAACCCGTGGGAACATTATCACGACGGCGGCGAGCGATTCCTTTCTCTCCTGTACGAAGCCTTCACAAACCACGAACTGGATCAAGCCGGACCGATCGTGGCCCAAACGTCGACGATTTCCGACGCGATCGCCTCCGTTCAACCCACGCAGCATCTGCCCTGTCTTCATTCAGGCTCCTGGATCAATTCGGATTACAAGATTTGGATAGGACACCAGGAAGACAATCGCGGATGGGATCTCCTCGGTCATACCCGCGCACGACTTATGGATGTCGCGCCGACTCTTCCATCTGATCGCGCACGGGCGGCCTGGCAAGAACTGTACGCCGCGGAAGGCAGCGACTGGTTCTGGTGGTACGGTGACGATTTCGATACCGATTTCAAACCGGAATTCGACCGGCTCTTTCGTACGCATCTCCGCAATGTCTGGACGCATATGGGCATTCCGCCGCCCGACCAACTAAACCATCCGATCTGCATGAGGACCATCGCCTCGGAGTCCGATTCCGTCCAACAGCCGCTCGTCCTGTTGAATCCCACAATCGACGGCATGGTGACTGACTTTTTCGAATGGCGCGGCGCCGGGAACATTAATACCCGACCCCCGCTTGGCGCCATGTGGAAAGCGGATGGACTTTTCACGGCGATCCGATTCGGCTGGAACATGGATTACCTCGTGATGAGATTCGACCCGGACGAAACGAGCAAGACACGAGAGGGTCTGGACATCGACATCATTGTGCAAGGACCTCAATTCACGTTTCGGCTGACGTTTCCTCTTTCCTCGCCGGGCCCGGAGGCATTTCTCTTGTTTCGACGGACCGAGACGGATGCCTGGCAGAAGATCGGTTCCTATGAGTCGATCAATGCCCACACCATTTTAGAATTGGCCGTTCCCTGGAAAGAGCTGTGCTTGGAACCGGGGAATGCGGTTCAGCTGTCCATCATCGTGCGGGAGCACGGCCTTGAAGTAACCCGCTATCCCGGCCATTTTCCGGCCGTCCTTACCGTACCAGGACCGGAATTTGAGGCCGGACTGTGGAGAGTGTAAGAGGAGCAGTGCTGAGTATTGAGTGCTGAGTATTGAGTTGTGAGATTTCTTCTCCTCTGGGACACTACGCACTCAGGACTCAACACTCAGAACTTTTCAACAGAGTGGAGCATATATGCCCGATCTAAGACGCGATCCCGTTGTGGGCCGTTGGGTGATCATTTCCACTGAGCGGAGAGGCCGCCCACATGACTTCGTCAAACTCCAACAGACCCGACCTGTTTCGACGGCCCTCTGCCCGTTTTGCCCGGGACAAGAACGGCTCACGCCGAAAGAAATCATGGCCTACCGACCGCAGCCCAGCGAGGCCAATTCCCCCAACTGGACCGTGCGTGTCATCCCGAACAAATTTCCGGCGCTGCACGTCGAGGGTGAACTGGGTCGCGAAGGGGTCGGGCTCTACGACCGCATGAATGGAGTGGGCGCCCACGAAGTCATCATCGAAACACCCAACCATGTCGAAGGTCTCGCCGATCTCCCGACCAAGAAAATCGAAGATATGCTGTGGGCCTATCGGGACCGTATGATGGATCTCCGAAAGGATCTTCGACTCCGCTACATTCTCATTTTCAAGAACCACGGCGCGTCCGCCGGTGCCACACTGGAGCATAGCCATTCTCAACTGATCGCTCTTCCTATCGTCCCGACCAGCGTGCAAGAGGAGCTTGACGGATGCCGCGCTCATTATCAACAGAAAGAGCGTTGTATCTACTGCGACATCCTTCGGCAGGATCTCACGGATGGAGATCGGGTCGTTGCGGAGAATCCGGAGTTCCTCTGTGTGACTCCGTTCGCGCCGCGTTTCCCGTTCGAGATGTGGATTCTTCCCAAGCGTCATGCGGCGTATTTTGAGGAAAGTCAGAAGTCCCAGTTCGAATTTCTGGCTCCGATCCTGTCGGAGTCGTTGCGCCGCATGGATAAAGTGCTGTCCCGCCCTCCATACAACTTCATCCTCCATAGTTCACCTCTTCATGAGAAGACCGGCGATCACTACCATTGGCACTTGGAAATCATCCCCAAATTGACACAAGTCGCCGGCTTCGAATGGGGTACCGGTTTCTACATCAATCCGGTGTCACCGGAAGAAGCTGCGACGTTCCTCCGCGACGCGGTGATCTAAGTGCCGACCCGTTTTCGTCTTGAAGATCCCCACCTCCGGGAGGTCCTTCATCGGATTGAACACACCATTCGTCGCGGGGGAGGAAGGGTTTGGCTGGTCGGGGGCTGCGTCCGTGACCTCGCGCTCGGTCGACAACCCCGAGATCTGGACATCGAAGTCGTTGGGCTGTCGCCCGGTCAAGTTCACGCGCTGCTGGCCGAGCAGTTCTCCATACAATTCGTCGGGAAAGTGTTTCAGGTCTTCAAGCTGCAAGGTTTGCCGATCGATCTTTCCATTCCTTCCCGCAGGCTCGCGGACGACACATCACTCCCCGGCTTGCTGAGACAAGCCGATCCAGACATGTCGATCGATGAGGCGTTGACGCGGCGAGACTTCACCATCAACGCGATGGCCTGGGATCCGGACACCATGGAGCTTCGCGATCCCTTCAATGGTCGCGGCGATCTTGATTCACGGATATTGCGTCACGCGTCGACCAGATTCGCCGAAGATCCTCTGCGCGTCTTGCGCGGCATGCAGCTGTCCGCCCGCTTTGAGCTTACGGTGGCGCCGGAAACAGTGGCTCTCTCCCGAACACTGTCCCAAGAGAGTCTGCCGAGCGAGCGGCTGTGGGAAGAATGGAAGAAGCTGCTCCTTCAAGGACGCAAGCCGTCGCTGGGTTTGCAGTTCTTACATCACTGCGGCTGGCTCCGGTTCTATCCAGAACTCGCTGCCCTTGAGGGCTGCCCGCAAGATCCCATCTGGCATCCGGAAGGCGACGTGTGGGTTCATACACTCCACTGCCTGGACTGGTTCGCTGCGGAGCGAACCGGTGACGAGTCGGACGACCTTGCCGTCGGGTTGGGCGTACTGTGCCACGATTTTGGTAAACCTGCCACGACCAAAGATGAATATGGGGTCGTCACCTCGCGGGGACATGAATCGGAAGGGGCAGGTCCGACGAGGCGGTTTCTCCAACGATTGACCAACCAGCACGATCTCATCGATGAGGTGGTTCCTCTGGTGTGTTGCCATCTTCGTCCCCGCGCGCTCTATGACGCCGACGCTTCGGACAGCGCCGTCCGCCGATTGGCAAAGCAAGTCCGCCGCATCGACCGACTGGTGCGTGTGGCGCGGGCCGACCATGCAGGCCGCCCGCCGAAACAGTTTGATGGATTTCCCGCCGGCGAGTGGTTGTTGACCAGAGCCAAGCGGCTGGTCGTGGACCGTCGTGCTCCTCTTCCCATCGTCATGGGCCGTCACCTCTTGAAATTGGGAGTCCAGCCAGGTCCTGACATGGGCCGACTCCTTGAGGATTGTTATGAAGCTCAACTCGATGGAGATGTTGGAACGCTTGAGGACGGCCTCGCCTATGTAAAAAGCCGACTTTCCGGTCCGAACTAGGGCCTGTTCACACTATTCGCAATCCATCAGTGATGAGCGCGAAGGGGAAAAATCCGATAAACATGACGTCGAGCTTTTCGAACCGCGAGAAGATGCGGCGAAAGCCCTTGAGCCTGCGAAACAGCCGTTCGACCTCGTTGCGCCGCTTGTACATGGCGCGGTTGTATTCCCACGCCGTGACCCGGTTCTGCTTGGGTGGCACCATGAGGATCAAGCCGAGGTCAAGCGCCACTTGCCCAGTCTCCTCACCTTCGCACGCCCGGTCCATCACCACGTGCCCCGGCCACGGCGCTGTGCCCGGCCTCCGCAGGAGTTTGCGCCCCTCTGGCGCGTCGTGGGCCTGGCCGGGAGATCGTGCCAAGATTATGGCCGTGCGGGCATCCGCGGCCACCATATGAATCCGGGTGGTCCATCCGGCGCGGGACTTCCCGATGGCTTGCGGACCGTTTTTAGCGCCCCGGTTCCATCCGGATGCACGTTGACGGTCGTACTGTCCAACGCCCCGGCTTCGATCTTGAGGCGGACGATCTGCTCATGCTGCAACTGCGCGAAAACCCGATCCAACACACCGCCTTTAGACCAGCGATTCATACGGGTGTCGATCGTGTGCCAGTTGCCGAACCGTTTGGGCAGACCGCGCCACTTGCATCCCTGCTCGGTCACGTACAAGATCGCGCTCAACACCGCGCCGCATAATGCCATTTAGGAGCAGATGCGGAATGTTTGGGCCGGAGAGCCCTTTGGCGTTTTGATGTGCGTTAGCCGCTTACCAGCGATCGCGCTTTCCACCGGGCCCACGGCCACCACCGAATCCACCGCCGCCACCAGAACGCTGCTCCATCGGTTTGGCTTCATTGACCGTTAACGTGCGGCCACCCATGTCCGTGCCGTTGAGCGCCGTGATCGCGGCTTTCGCCTCAGCATCCGAGGACATCTCCACGAAGCCAAAGCCACGCGACTGTCCTGTGAACTTGTCGGCGATAATCTTCGCAGAGGCCACCGTGCCATGCGCCCCAAACACCTCATTCAATTGCTGCTCGGTCGCCGAATAAGGCAACCCCCCGACGTAAAGCTTCGAACCCATGTGTCGCTTCTCCTTTAATGATGACATTGCCCTGAACTCAAGGAACTGGGGAAGGAGAGGGCCAAAGACGTAGTTGGTGAACGGCTCAGGTTCGGCTTCCGATCAGATTCTTGGCAGGAACAACATCAGTGATAGGCCGTTTTCAACGCGTTTCATGTGAGGCCCTACACAGTGAAACATCATGATTGTACTGAGAAGCATGCGTAAAAGCTATCCCTCTATACCTAATCAGACATGCAGTGCCCCTCAGAAGAGCGATCACTCGCTCCCTCACGAGCGTGGCCCGTGCCAGACCAAATAGGGTGGTTTCTTGATGCCCGTTGCCGCACTCGGATAACACCGGAGGGCATAGCCATAGGCGGACTCTTGTGCACTCATGCAGGTCGAGGCGGCAAACTCGTGCGAGATCACGTGGAATGCGATGCGGTCATCGTGTCCCATCATTGCGCTGTACAACACGCAGGAGAACTCACCCCCGACTGACTGTTGTGTACTGATCACCAGATGGGACCCGTCTGGAAGGGTCATCAACGGATCTAAGTTGAGGCGACTCATGAGGGGGACTCCTTCGGCTGTGGGGACAAAGGTTTACTGCGGAGGGAGAACTGTGGCATGACGAAGAGGCGCAGGCGATGGCCTTGAACGCGTACCCCGTCTAGGGCGACGACCGCACGCAGCGCCTGCTCCTCTGATCCCATCTCCACGAATCCATAGCCGGCCGATTTTCCACTCGGTTTATACCGGATGACCGTGGTACATGCCACAAGGCCATACTGCTCCCAATAGGTCACGAAGCTCACCATCGGAAATGATGTCGGTGAGGCCACCCACATACCCCACGCGTTTATCCAAGATCATGCCCCATTCTGAACGTGACCATGTCCTAACGAGACGAATGCTGATCCCGTGTCTCGAAATACGTATAGACGAGGACGCTCATGATGCCCGTAATGTACAGCACGGTTGCCGTAGCGAGCGGATTGTAAAGGAGCCATTGGACGAAGTTCTGAAGGAGAGCCAATGATCTGACGTGCCTCTGCAGCATGTAAGAGAGAGTGTATGTCGGCCTCTGTCCCCTCAGTGGGATCGCGATGTGTGCTTGTAACTCCGGCAAGCCGTCTAACGACGTGCGTTTCTGGACGATGCGACGCAAGCCTGCTTTTCTTCAAAACTATGCCTCGCGTCCCATCACAAGCCATCAATACAGCGGAGCTTGAGGCCCCCAACGTAACCCAGCAAGATCAGGGTCTTCTCCTTCTGGCTTCTTCAGGCCCGGGGTCCGTTTGTTCGATTGGCGTTGGGCGCGGCGCGCCTCCTTCTCCCGCTGCTTTTGTTGCCGGGCCCGTTCGCGATCGCGTTTGCCGCTGGTGGTTTTCCCTGGTCCTGCGATGATGTCCTCCTTCCGACACGGGTCGTGATGCCGAGACCCACTATGGACGGGCCCCGCGCTTTCGAGTGGGTACCTCTGCCTGGGAACCTGAGTGACGGGACGCGCCTTTTGTCTGCGCACGAGCGAGTGTCTCAAGACTCAGCCCAGAACTTGAGGCTGAGATAATTTGGCGACGAATATCGTCGATTGACGGTGTGGACGAGGTCACCGCCGGGTCTTGGAGTCCCAGCACATCCCAGTGGACCTTCGGTTTAGGAGTGCGTGGCTTTGATCTATGCGAGCCCTTCGTCCCCCAGGGGGTATACATCACGTTTCTCCAATGCACAAAGTGGTGATCTCACGCCTGCACGGGCGGTCAACCTTTCGATGACGTTTTCTTGCGCGGAGAAGCTGGCCCTGTTGGGCCACTGGTCACGAATCGGTCCTCCGCGAAGAGTGCCCGCAGTCGGGCGGTAACATTTTGTCGATACAGTTCCGATTCACGACCCACCTGAACCAGGTGCTCCTGGTCCAGGAGAATATTGAGGTGATCCTCGGCGACGAGCAATCGCTTTCCGTCACCAACCTTTACGCGATACTGGGTTCTGTTATCAGGGTTCCGATCTGGACCGGACACGATCTCGGTTAATCCGTCAATGACCCCTTCATAGGCTTCCGTCCGATGACGCACTTTCGTCCCGTCTGGAATGCGGACCCAACGCTCCATGGGCGTCGGTCGATTGGTTGTCGCGATACTCATGGACAGCTCCTCCCAGTGAGCGGAATGGCGACTGTGTATTTCTCTGACCTCGAACACACACGGCAGGTGAGTACCGGGCGTCAAGCGAACAAAAACTTGCCCAACGACCTTCCTGCACCGGAATCGATACATCGCGCAAGGATGAAACAAGGAGGGAAGAGCGCGAGAAGAGAAATTGATAACAAACTATACCATAGCGAGAGAGCAATTGCTATTGAAGGAAGGTATGACGAGGATCGCTTCAGCACCAGCTGTGACGGGATGCGGAGACCGGGCTTGGCATGAGCTTCCATCTGTCCTGTCGCCGCTTCGATGAGCAATTTTCTTCCGGGAACGGGATAGAGCCTTGTTGCCGAGGATTTTGGTGGGACCACGTTTGGCGGGCTTTTGAACGCCGCCCTCATCGATTTGCCCCCTTGCCCCTTAGTCGCTGAAATGTTTATCATTCGGCCATGCAGGTCCAATTGAACCACCCGTCGCGATTGATAGAAATCAAGGGGCCGAAGCGAGCAAAAGAACTGCTGCGCGAATTGAACCTTCTGGCTGAAGCACACTTGGTGATTCGAGGCGACGAATTAGTCACCGAAGACGAGATGCTCTCCGACAAGGATGAGATCGAAATTCGTCCGGTGATTTCTGGTGGGTGAAGCCGGCCCGATTTAAAAGGTAGGAATCGAATACCTCAATCGCGATAGACTCACTGATCTGGCATAGCGCTCAGACCTATCTCCCGTCCTTGAACCCTCCAAGTGGGATCATCAGCACGGAGGACATCCGCAAAGTTGTCCGCAACCAACCGTGCTAAGTACCGGAATGAGGCAGTTTAGTTGTATCCATACCATTGTGCTACAGCACCCTGTAGGATAAATCATTCGCGGCTTCATGAGAGAAATTTCATAACCTACTGATTACTCAATGGTCTACGTTTCATCTTTCGAATAGGGAAGAACGGCACTACCCTTGCTGAACATCAGAGTAAGTGCCCAGTGAGTGGCACACATATTTAATAATTTTTTATTTATAAGGGGGTTCTCATAATGAAGAGCATGTTGATGGCAGTCATGGCAGTGGCAGTGGCAGTGACGTTCAGCGCGCCAACATTTGCCGGTGAGCAAAAGAAGGAAGAGAAAAAGAGCGGCCATGTTGTGATGGCTGAAGAGGAGAAGGGCAAGAAGGGCAAGGCCGACGAGATCTTCGGTAACGAGAAGAAGGAAGAGAAGAAAGGCGGCCATGCCGATACCTTCGGAGAGGGAAAGGGAGAGAAGAAGCCCGGCAAGTAACCTAACCTTCTCCACTGAAGCATGCGCCGAGGGCTTCCATACAAAGAGGAAGCCCTCGGCCATTTTTGTTTGCCTGAGCCTGTGAGCCGACCCCTACACCAGTTCCTCTTACAGCGATAAAAAGTAACAAATTCCGGCAACCTGTACGGCTCTGCCTTCACCTCAGAGAGGCTCGCCCACTGATCGCTCTAACGATCCACTATTGTTCCCTGTACTACCAAGGACTTCTGTAGGAATGAATTCGCGATACCTTTGGTACAAGCCTTGCTCACTTGCTCAAGCGTAGGCCACCAAACAAACTGCCACGCCGTAGGAGCGAGATATGGACTTCGTGAGATCGATAGTGAGGTATTATCATTGGCCTCTGATCTGCTTGTTTCAGTTCGCCATTATTGCGTGCGCTTCACCAGACTCCGCGCCAACCAGTGAAATGGCTACGGCAACCGGCGAAACAGCCACTCTGTCGTGGAATGCCAATAGCGAACCGGACCTTCAGGGATACAAGATCTATCTGGCAACGACCTCAGGCGGGTATGGTGCGCCGATTACCACGTTGCCCCTGGATGTCACCAGTTACACTGTGACAGGTCTCGAAACCAGTACTACCTATTTCTTCTCGGTCACCGCATATAATTCCAGTGGAGCCGAAAGTTCCTTCTCCAACGAAGTGACCAAGACCATCCTCTAACCGACCTTCGTCGACGCCGAATCTCGACTCCAGACTTTTCCAGCGTCGTCTCTTGACCCCCTATCTCCGAGAACTGTATAACCACTGACTCTGGGCAGTGCTGAGTGCTGAGGTGACAGACAGTCTTGCGCAATCTCACCAAGCGTATCTTTTAACTCAGAACTCAGCCCTCACGACTCAGTACTTCTTCGGAAGGCGCCCGTAGCTCAATGGATAGAGCACCAGACTACGGATCTGGGGGTTACAGGTTCAAGTCCTGTCGGGCGCACCAAACCTCGTCGGTTCTTCATTGAAACCTCACTAACAAATCCGGGTATGTCCTATTCAGTCCCTGTCGGGCGCATTAGACTGTCCATCGTGTGTACGGCCATCACTTTAAAATTTTGTGGAATTGCTGGGCGGTAAATACGCACCTCTCCAGCCGCCATGCGCTCTGGTCTTCTCAAGGGTATTCCCCCATTGTGCGGTACAGAAGAATATGGACCAATGGGCAGTATGAAAGAGAATATCCGTGGAACTCAATCGATTTGGATGAGCTCATCGGTAGTGTCAGCCTCACGCCCACTCGATCGCTCTTTGGAAACGGATGTGTGTGTTGTGGGAGCCGGAATCGTCGGTTTATCGACTGCCTATTCCCTGTCATGTGAGGGCAAATCGGTGGTCGTCCTCGACGACGGCCCGATCGGCGGAGGCATGACGGAACGTACCACGGCGCACCTGTCGAACGCCATTGACGACGGCTATGTAACAATCGAACGGCTTCACGGCGAACGAGGCGCCCGGATGGCTGCCGACAGCCATACTGCGGCGATCGATCGCATCGAAACCATCGTCGTAACCGAACGTTTTGACTGCGACTTCGAGCGGGTCGAAGGCTTTCTCTTTCCGGCACCAGATCAACCTCCGGAACGACTGGAAGAAGAACGGTTGGCGGCTCTCCGTGCCGGCCTCGTGGGTGTGGAACGGATTGAACGGCCTGCCGGTCCTGTCCTTGAAGCGGGAGGATGCCTCAGGTTTCCTCGCCAGGCGCAATTTCATCCAGTAAAGTTTGTGACCGGCCTTGCGCAGGCGATTGAACGATGTGGCGGACGCATCTTCACGGACGCTCACGTGAGCACGGTGAAGGGTGGGCAACAGGCCCGCATCGAAACTCGACAGGGCCATGCCATCGTTGCGCAATCAGTTGTCGTTGCCACGAATACACCTATTAACGACATGGTTGTCGTACACACCAAACAGGCGCCCTATACCACGTATGTGCTCGGAGCCGGCGTGCCGAAGGACTCCGTACCCGTCGCGTTGTATTGGGACCAAGCAGACCCCTACCACTACGTAAGGATTCAGAAGGATGCGGCAGCCAATGGCCATGATCTATTGATCGTGGGCGGTGAAGACCACAAAACGGGTCAGGCGAACGATGGAGCGCAGCGTTATCAACGATTGGAACGTTGGGCCCGCAAACGGTTTCCCATGATGGAACAGATTGAATATCGATGGTCGGGTCAGGTCATGGAGCCGACGGATGGTCTGGCGTTGATCGGCCGGAATCCCGATGTTACATCAAATGTCTATATCGCCACCGGCGATTCAGGCATGGGAATGACGCATGGCATGATCGCCGGCATGCTCATTACCGATCTCATTCAAGAGCGCGACAACGACTGGGCCGCGTTATACGATCCGTCCCGTAAGTCATTGAAGTCGATCGGCACGTTTGTTCAAGAAAATCTGAATGTGGCGGCACAGTATGCAGACTGGGTCTCGGCAGGTGACATCGGGTCCGAAGATCAAATTCCCAAAGACAGTGGAGCGGTCCTTCGAAGCGGTGTGCAGAAGGTAGCCGTGTATCGCGATGAGGAAGGAACCGTACATCGCCGTTCAGCCGTGTGTCCTCACCTGAAGTGTATTGTTGCATGGGATTCCATAGAACGCACCTGGAATTGTCCATGCCACGGATCCCGCTTCGATGCGTATGGCAAAGTGCTAAACGGACCTGCGAACAGCGATCTTTCTCCGATCGAGACCTAGCCGTTGTTCTCGTGGTGCTGCATCCGCCTGTATATCGGTTGAACCACCTTGCCTTTGTTGAACCATCCCATTCAATAAGACTTCCGTATTAGCATTTATCCCAGCATGTAATCCTTGACCGCATGCTCAACGCGGACCAACTAAATCTATTAAGCTTTTTCTGATAGGTGTGGCCGCATCTGATTTCTTTCAACCTAAGGAGCCTATCTTCAGATCGGTTTACTAGGGAACAGGCTAGTCGATACCAGCGTTGTCATGCATTAAAAAGATACGCATTTAAAGGTAACTGGAATCAATCGGTGAAACGCAGACGCACACGAAACCGGCGCTGATACGAGCAACTGGGCGGGTTATATGGCCACAGACATTCACTTCTAGCGGTTATGCCGTCCTTCACAGAAACCGAACACCGATGGACATCACGCATGGGACCATCCGTCGGCACAGATTTTGTGCTTCATGTCGCCACGCCATTCCTAATATGCCCGATAATTCTTTTCTGTTTCTTTCTACTCGGTGCCCACCCGTCATGGTCGCAAGTCACCACGGATGAATATATTGCCGGTTTTGCCGCGGCGGTCTTACGACATGAGTTCAAAGCGACCGATTCGACCCTGCAGGTACACAATGGCGTGGTCCGCGTCAATGCGCGATCGCTCGGCGGACTCGACCGCGAAAAGGTAACGCGCGCGCTGGCGGGCATCGCCGGCGTCAAAGACGTAGTCATCATCGAGAACGAAGAACCTCAGGCGTCCCCGCCACCCCAGCGAGGCGTCCTTGTGGACATCCCTGAGACAGAATCCAGCTTCTTGCCCCGCGGTCTCCTGTTCGCTCCTCTTCACGCAGATCCTCGATGGCCTCATTTCTCCGCGGCCTATCGCGGGTACCGCACCAATAATCTCACGGCGACTTTTGGCGGAAATTTCGGCGAAACGTTTTCGATCTATCGAAATCGTGCTCCGCTGAACGGTCAGTGGGAATTCGTGATCCAGGCCGGTCTCTTCAGCCTGTTCAACCTGAATTCCGCATCGTTCAACCTCATCAATGCCGACTATACGGTGGGAGCATTGACGACCTATCGCTCCGGTAACTTTTCGGGTATTTTTCGCCTGCACCATCAAAGCTCTCATTTGGGCGATGAATTTCTGGTCGAGAATCCGAGGGTCCGACGGATCAATCTGAGTTATGAAGAAGTCGACATAAAACTCTCCTATGAATTGTCCGACTGGGTACGCCTATACGGTGGCGGAGGATATTTAGTTCATCGCGATCCGGGCGACGTAAAACCTGTTATGACAGAATGGGGCGTCGAGTTGACCGGTCCCATCTCCTTCCTTGACGGTTCGATCAAGCCGGTCTGCTATGCGGACTTTCAGGTCAATGAGCGTGCGAATTGGTCGGTCGCTCAATCCGTCATGGCGGGCCTGAGGTTCGAAAATGCACGAATCGGCAATCGCCAATTACAACTCTTGGCTGAATATTTTGCAGGTCCCTCGCCCAACGGCCAGTTCTATGTCCGGCATGAGCACTGGTTCGGCATCGGTCTCCACTTCTATTTCTGACGACGTCTTATCAAGGGGACTTCCGAGTATCGGAAGTAAGCCCGGAACGATAAGTTATCAATATGAAACTTGTCATGATTTTGGCACCGATACTCATCGCACTCCTTCTGTTGTTCGACCGCATGCCGAGCAGAGCGCAGGTCACGTTGTGGGAAACGTATCAGTCGGCAGGGCACCAAGCCATAGAAGATCGGCGTGTGGCCGATGCCGAACGGTTGCTGCTTGCCGCAGTCAAGCACATTGAGATCATCAGTCGCGACGATCCCCGTCTAGCCAATACACTCAACGACCTGGGCGTGTTGTACGGCATGCAAAATCGAGACATTGAAGCCGAGCCGCTTTTTGAACGGGCATTGGCCATTAATGAAAAAGCCTTCGGACGACAACATCCTTCCGTCATCTTGACGTTGCAAAATCTCAGCGTGATTTACGCCTCGCAGAATAAATTCGCCGAGGCAGACAAAGCGGCGCGGGAAGGGTTAGAGATCGGTCTTCAGTTGTTTGGAGTCTACCATCCTCGTATTGGGTCCATTTGTCGGACGGTGGCGACGGTCTATACGCTGGAAGGTAAATATGAGGAAGCGGAGGGCTTCGCGGAACGATCGATCGTCATTCTTGAAAATACGTTGGGCGAACGCCACCCGGAGACTGCTCAAAGCCTAGAAATGATGATCAAACTCATGTGGACGACCCATCGAGAGCGCGAAGCCCAAATACTCGAGGCCCGCCTTCATACGATTCGCCAAAGGCCAAGTTCCGACTCTGAATCGGCTGATGAAGTTGATCACAAGGACGACAAGAACCCAGCACATTGAGCGAGGGCCGTGAATCCCGTCCGCTAGAAGTGAGTGCAATCATCGTTTGATCGATTTCTAAGGAGGTGTAACCATGCTGAGCTGGGCTATAACATTTCTGATCATCGCGATCATTGCAGGCGTTTTGGGCCTCTCGGGAGTTGCAGGGACGGCGACAAACATCGCCTATATCCTGTTTGTCATCTTCCTCATCGTCGCTATTGTCGGCCTGGTCTTGGGTCGACGACCGCCGGTTACGTGACGATTTCCTGAGATTTTTTACCCGGGGTGCTTTCTCACCCCGGGTGCCACCCACCGCGATCCGACCGACGCGCATTCCTTGTAAGGTTACTCCTCCGCAAAGGTGAGGACAGGGGAGCAGTCGTCATGCTTGAGTACTCCCCTTGCGGCATGAAGAGGTTATTGCACCGTAGACGGGGGACTCGGAAGTTCGCCCGGTGGAATTTCCATGACCTTAACAGCCTGACCCTGTTCATTCATTCCGATTGTCACACGCTGCCCCACCGACAACCGTCTGAATAATTCCGGCCTGATCATCTCAAAGAATACCGGTTTACCGAGATCGGTTTTCAGCAACCCCTTACCGGTGTCGAAATCAAGCTGGTCCAAGGTGCCGGTGACGACGTGGTGGTATTGAAAATCTTCGCCGGAGGAACTGTCGGCGATTTCTGTCGTTTGTTCGGCATATCCCACATCGCCGATATCCCATGCCAGCAGCGCGAAACCAAGACAGACGATTTTATTCGACACGTTCCATCCCATCTCACCTCCTTAGTCAACCTTGTTGTCACTCAATACATACCTTACATACCTTCGTGGTCGTGAATCGGCACACTTTATACGATGAAGCGAGTCCGCTTCGCACATCGGAGTCGGCACCAGGGGTATTTCCAGTAGGCGGACATTGCATCTTAGATCACACTGTTGCCTACAGTTATGCGTAACACATCCGGTCGAGACAATTTGTGCTCATGGTTACTCGCAGCCGGTGTGCTGGTCGCCTGGTGCCGTCACCGCCCCACCAGGCGCAAAACGGTGATGACGGTGAATGACACCTGGCTCCGCGCACTCGATGACGTGCATTCGGACGTGTTGACGAATAAGCACGCTTATCATCGCGCGATAGTTGCTTGTCGCGTTCGTGAATGATTCGTCCTGCGCCCAGCGCTTGTGTCACCGGAATCGATGGGTTGAATGTTCGTGATCGCTCCACAATTTACACAGCGGGAACCCAAACATTGCCACGCAAAGTAATCTGTGGCGCCGTAGAAATAATCATGGATTGTAAATCCACCGCATCGTTCGCAAACCATGGCAGTACTCCTTTCGTGGATTGTGAAATGACATGCCTCCCATTTGAGTGGAACATGTATCTGCTGCCTAAGCACGAACACTGCCAGACAGATGCGTCGAGCGAAGTTATTGACAAATCAGCATGTCAGGCATGCCGCTTGACTACAGGTCCCCTCCGACGAATGAGACAACTTGTTCCCGCTCATCGACGACATGTCGTGAGCCGTCCTGGTCGGCACAACGATGATGCTGCGTGCAGCCTTCGTCGAGTCTGCCCGCGCAATGCCGTAGATCGACCGTATACGAAGAGCGCAACAACGGCACGCCATTGCCGTATGGAGTGAACTATGCACCGTCTCACTATCTTGATCGTGGATGATGACGCTGAAACGCAGGCGTTGCTCCAAGATGCGTTGTTGAAAGAAGAGTACTGCGTCGACACAGCGGCCGATGGAAAAATCGCCCTGGATATGGTCGCTCGGCAGGCGCCGGATCTCGTGATATCCGACATCAATATGCCGGGGCTCGACGGCCTCGGTCTCCTTGGGGAGTTACGTTCTCGCGGACACGACATGCCCGTGATACTCATGACGGCCTACGGAAGCCTGAAGACGGCGGTGGACGGCATCCGAGCAGGGGCGTTCGACTACCTGAGTAAACCGTTCATCATGGACGACGTGCGGTTGGTGGTCCATCGGGCGCTCGAACATACCCAGCTATCCCGGCAGAACCAGCAACTCAAAGAACAGCTTCGCGATCGTTATCGGTTCGACAATCTCGTCGGCAGCAGCCCGGCCGTCGTGTCCGTTTACAAATCCATCGCTCGGGTGGCTCAGACGGACAGCACGGTGCTGCTGGAGGGTGAAAGCGGAACCGGCAAAGAACTCATCGCCCGGGCGATTCATGTGAACAGCGCGCGTAGTACCGGCCCCTTCGTGACGGTCGATGGCGGAGCGTTGACCGAAACGTTGCTCGAATCCGAACTGTTCGGGCACGAACGAGGCGCGTTCACCGGCGCGGTGAGCTCCAAGAAGGGTTTATTGGAGAAAGCCCATCTCGGCACCTGTTTCCTCGACGAAGTGGCCGATCTCTCGCCGGCGCTGCAAGGGAAATTGCTTCGTGTCATTCAGGAAAAAGAATTCCGACGCGTCGGCAGTACCATGACCACGACCGTCGACGTACGCATTATTGCCGCGTCAAAAAAAGACCTGAGCTCACTCGTGCAGGCGGGAACGTTTCGCGAAGACCTGTATTATCGGTTGAATGTGGTGACGATACGGATCCCTCCGTTACGGGAGCGCATGGAAGACGTGCCGCTCTTGGCACAACATTTCGTGCAGATCTATGGTTCTTCCAAACCGAAGCCGGTCACGGGAATGTCGGCCGACGCCATCTCGGTTCTGACCCGATACTGGTGGCCGGGAAACGTGCGGGAACTCGAACACGCCATTGAGCGAGCGGTCGCCCTCACTCCGCATCCCATTATTTATCCCGAAGACCTTCCACATGCTGTGCATACGGCAACAGTGCAGACGGCGGCTCAAGCGCAAGGATGGGTCACTTTGGAGGAATTGGAACGAGAGCATATCGTACGAGTCCTGAAGCACCATCATCAAGATCTAGGTCGATCGGCTGCGATTTTGGGGATTCATCGAAAGACGTTGTTACGCAAACTGCGGCAATACGGTCTTGCAAACGGGCAGCGGACAAAGTATCTGCCTCCGGACATCTTGTCTACGCCGGTGCACAGCGAGCCGTCTCACGAAATGTCCAATCCGCGGGAATTGGACTTATCACGTCTCTAGATCGGTGGACTGTTCTTTGCTTGATTCTTGGGCGAAATATGAGTGTCGACTAAAAGAACGACAACGCCGTTGTAACGCGGGAGGGCGCGAGATGGATGGATATGGGAAACGGGCACTGATCATAGATGACAATGAGGACATCCTGCATCTGACCGGAATAACCCTGATGGATCGCGGCTATAACGTATACACGGCTTCCGACGGCTTCGGAGGGTCGGAACAGATGAAAAAAAGACGGTATGACGTCGTGCTGGTGGACTACCACATGCCCCGGCTTAACGGCCTGCAATTTATCGGGATGTGCCGCATAATCTGGCCCGGGACCCCCATTATTCTGATGTCGGTCGATACCTATGTGACCGATCATCCTGATCTTGCCGAAGGCATCTTCGGGCGTATCGCGAAACCGTTTGAACTCCCTCGATTGATTGAACTCGTGAATCAGGCCTGTCACAACCTTCCGCAAAGAGAGGAATTCGAGCCTTGCAAAGTGACGACAACTGGTCCACGATCTTTTCCATTACAAAGCCATCTTCAAGCGACGAGGGCGGTTCCACTCACCAATTAAGACTCCGCACTCATGCATACGACGGGTGTTTTTAGGCGGTATGACATCCCCTCTCGTACGAATCGGCGATCTTGAGCTCAACCAAGACCTCGACCTACAGCGAAAAACCTGGACCGTACAGCGCATCGGTTGGGGCGGCATGGCCCTGATCGTCGTGGCGGCGTTGGCTGGTGTGTTCGGGAGCGGACCCTTGACACGCACGGAGGTTACGGACAATCCGCAAACCTTTCGGCTGTTGTACGATCGTTTCGGGCACTATGAGGGCGAATTGGTCTTGCAGCTCATGCTGTCGCCCGAAACGACAATGTCGAACCGAGTAACCGTCGAAATCGATCGGACGTACTGGACCAGCCATGCCGTCGAACACATCACTCCCGAACCTCTCATCTCAAGCATCGGCATCGACGGATTCCTGTATACGCCTGTATACGTTTGAAACCAACGCACCGTCTACGCCGTCGGTCATCGTCTTCCGTCTGCGACCAAAGTCCATCGGTGCGATGGACTTTGGTCGCATTCGCGTCAACAATGCCGGTCCACTCCGATTCCATCAATTCATGTTTCCCTAGGGCCGGTCTTCATTGATTTAACCAGTGAGGTTCCGTATGGAAACGGTTTTGCGGGCGCTGACCATTTACCTCGTGTTGTTGTTGGTTTTTCGGCTGGCCGGTCGCCGGCCCCTTATGCAGATGACGAGCTTTGATTTCGTCTTGCTGCTGATCATCAGCGAAGCCTGCCAAAATGCCATGCTGGGCGACGACTATTCGATCACGGCCGGTGTATTGGCCATCGTCACTCTGGTCGGAGCGGATATTTTGCTCTCTTGTTGGAAACATCGCTCGGCGGCGGCGACGGAACGGTGGTTGGACGGCCTGCCGATGATTATCGTTGGAAACGGCATTCCTCTGAAGCCGTTGATGGACCGGGCGCGAATCGACGAGGAGGATGTGCTGGCGGCCGCCAGGCAAGGCCCCGGGATCGAGCGTATGGATCAAATCAAATAGCCGTCTTGGAGGTGAGCGGAGGAATTTCGGTCATTCCCAAACATTCGTGATGTGATGAAGTTATGGCAGGATAGCGCTCATAATATCGAAAACCATACCGCAAAATGTCTTGCGCATCACACACCGGTCGCGGGAACCGTGTACCGTTCCTCAATGGCGGAACGTATCAGCTGTCGGCTGCGTTCGGCGCTGATGGACGGCTGTTGTTCAATCCGCCGAACGGTATCGGCCAAATGAGAATCCTTAATGCCCCCCGACATCCATTGACTGTAATCCCCCTGTCGAAGGTGGTGCAACCACGTCTTCTCATCGACGCCCTCCGCGAGTTGCATGAAGAGAATGAGATTGTGCGCGCGTAAGTTCAGCAGATTGTCCGGACCCCGAAAAAAAAAGCTTCGATCCTCCGGCAACTCGCCTTCGGCATATTTCCGGCGATGGCGCCGACGGTCTGCTTCACAGGGGGCGATGCGCAATGTGCTGGGCGAATCGGTGGACCGCCGATCCCAAAAAACCGCTTCACCATGGTCCAGCGATGTCGATTCTACCTTCGGCAAAGGCAGGCCAAGCGTACGACAAAATCCCGCGATCGTACCAGCCGGGTCATCGCCTAAGGCCACCACCACATCCACTGCAAGGAGCACCGATTTCGCGACATGGTCCGGGTGCACGGTGACATACACCATGCCCGTCAAATCTTTTGCCAGCACAGCTTGCACCGGTTGCCAGTCACGAGGCAGTAAATGGTGCGTTTCGTCGACGAGAATCCAATGGGGTCGACCGGATTTGGCCCGACGCTCCTGGAGGGCTGGCAAGAGAGCGAGGAAAAAGGCCGGACGATCTTGTAACGGCAAGCCCACGAGATTGACGACCAAATTCGTGTCCGGACTTTCCAGCGCGGTCAGAATCTCCGTCATTCCCGGTCCCCGTTGCGGAGTCCCGAACATGACCGCTCCCGCAAACCCTTCGTAGTCTCCTTCAGGGTCGATGACACAAATCTGGTACCCTTGCTCTATCACACGCTCAAGAATCCCGGTGGCCAACGTCGATTTGCCGCTTCCCGACGAGCCCGCCAGCAACAAGTTGAGGCCTGTGGTGGGTATCGACACCTCCTCACCGGTCCGGCGCATACCGATGAGGACATTGCGGCGGCTCGAGCTGAACGGGGACGCGGTAAGATCGTGCGCCACGAGTTCATCGATGACCTCGGCGACTCCCTGTCCAGCCGTACCGACGGTGACCCAATCGGCGATGTCTTTGAGTGTCGGGACGGCGTTGGCTACGGCCACCGCATACTCACATTGATTGAGCAGGGCATGATCGTTTTCCGCATCCCCGATCGCCACGACGTTGCGCGGCGATAAGCCTATCTCTTGCAATGCGGCCACAAGACCGCCGGCTTTGTTGATGCCGGACGGGACGACCATGACGGAGTCGCGATTGAAAATAACTTGCAGTTCAAGACCCAAATCTCGAATGACCTCAAGCAGCGTGACCTCATGCGGCCGAACCGTACCTACGATAGAGTTCCCGAACGAAAGCTCAGGAACCTGTCGGCGGCGGAGTTCATCGATGAACGCCGGAGGAATCGGAGGGGCCAACATCGTATGTTCGCGTGTCGCGGGACGATAGAGCAAGCCGCCGTTGTCTGCGACGACTCGTTCGCACAACCCGATTTCTGGAAAGACGTCCAGAATGTCCGGCAGCCGGCGTCCGGTGACCAGAATGATTTTTCGCCCGGATTGGATGAGGCGCTCAAGGGCGGCGATCGTCTTGCGATCCACCCGGCCATCGACGGCCAGCGTGTTGTCGTAATCCGTCGCGACGGCAACATATCTCATAGGTGTTCGGCCATAGGGCGAATTAGCATCGACTTGGGTAGAGCGATATCTGCACGGACTGCTTGTGCCACTGCGAATCGAACTTACGGCATTCCTACGGGCCTAACTTCCCGACACGTGAGCCCCTTCCAAAAACATATACGGTCGGTGCCCGTAGTAGCCGTATCCGTAATAATTGGAGTATCCGGCAAGCGGATAGTTGGGCCTCGTGCTTTCGTCCCACATGGTCATATCGCGTATCGCGACAATCGGAAAGTCATAGGCCGCTTTATCGAGCGTCTCAGTGCGAATGCCGAGAACCTCCCCGATGACGGTAATTTTCGATCCTTCCTTAAAGATAGCAGGGTCGATTATTTCGCCACGACTGTCTAACACTAAGAATCGTCCTCGTGATGACGCCCGGCTTTCGAGGGGAATATGATCCTTATTCAACGGTACCTCAAGCACTTCGATCGTCGTCCTCTCATTGTCTCGTACGGCGTTGAGCACTTCTCCTCCCCAGACCACTATTTGTCCGCGCGCGGCGTCGGGCGCAGCTTTCACCTGTTCGTATGTCAATTGTGTGTTGACCCGATTCGCCCACTGATCCGGAATGACCTGATACCGATTACACCCGCTCACGACAATCGAGAGAAGCGCGCATCCGATCCAGAACCCAACAGTGACTTTCATAGAACACCTCTCCTCGTAGAGCAGCAAAAAGCGAGGCGTCGTAGAGAGACGCCTCGCACAACCCCTTTACCGCTTGCTGCTCGGATTGCCACCTTCATATCCCGGAGCCGGACCCGGCGGGGGTCCTGATGACCCAAAGCCACCCACGGATTCAAACGGAAGGCCCGGTGCCCCTGGACCATCGCCTTTCGGCTTCGGTTGCTCGCGGAGCTTGTTGATCTCACCCATGTACTGAGAGACTTCCGGTGACATATCTTTGGAATAGACGGAACTCGCGATCGGATACAAATCTTTTTGGGAGGCATTCAACGTCAGATGGCCCTTTTCCTGTTTGAACTGGCTCCACTGGACAGGCAGCTGATCTTTTGTCTCTTCCAACTCAAGGACGGCATACTGAATCTTTCCCGTCTTGGTGTCCTTCAGTAACTTTTCGATGGTGCCTAAGGTCTCACCCTTTTTATTTTTCACAATTTGATCCAACGGTCCTCCCTTTTCGTCGACTAACTTACCGCGAAGAACCGGTACAACGTCATATTTTCCGACAATCCCCTCTCGGCCTGCGGTCATATCGGTCGCTTGTTTCTCGAAAGACGATTCCGACTGATTCATGTTTTGATCGACCATTGCGTCACCGGGTCGCTCACTGCGGGTACCCTCGGCGAAGCCCCAAACCGGTGTCAGCACTATCGCGGCGATGAGCATCGTACGGCCCAATCCGTTACTCCCTTTCTTCATGGCTACCTCCAATCTGTCTATCATTTTGTGAACAGTATGGAACCCGGACGTTCAATTGGTGGACGTTTTGCCGGTTGCAACTCCTTCAGGAATTTGAAGCCCGGCAGACTGCGACAGCTTCATAATGGCGTGCATCATATGTTCGGTCGCATCCGCGGTCTGCTGTTTTTCTCCATGTTCGATGGCTTCGCCCAATGCATAGACGCCTTCGTTGAGCCGTTCCGTGGAATGCGACATTCCCACCGGCTGTTCCTCGGCTTGAGCTAGGGTCCCCACCCAGACAAACACGATAAGCGTCAATATGACGATTTCCCCCTTCATTCACCGCTCGCTCCAGCTTTGATTTCAAGAGACGGCTCTCCCTGTAAACCATCCGACATAGAAGGCATCTCTGCAAAACATAGGCCGTTTGTGGCCATCCTTTTTTCATTCTTTCTTTCCGTCTAAAAGCCGCCCTTCAATCAATCTACCGTTGGATCTCCCGCTCATAACCGTGAGAGACAAAGAGCCTGGAAACGGAAGCAATCAACCAGGATATATTCGGACAAGATGTCTGCCCTGAGACAAGTCTTCCATGAAAACTCAGTTCAATGATGCAGTTTGGTGGAGCCCTGTCGGCAAAATCCCCCCGCACATACGAGGCACCTCGCTTGCATGATTCCCTTTATTTCAGTCGGAGGTGTCGCTATGGAAAGTATCGGACGCAGACGATGGGCCATTGCCGAAGGTTATATTCCCGCGAGCAGCCACGGCCCCTCGCCACAGATGACCAGTCATGAAACCGTTTGCCTGTTGAATACATCCGATCAAGAGGCTCATGTGCGCATCACCGTCTTTTATAGCGACCGTGAACCGGTCGGGCCGTACCGACTTATGGTGCCGGGACGACGAACGAGGCATATCCGCTTCAACGATCTCCATGATCCGGAACCGATCCCGCACGATACCGACTTTGCCAGTCTCGTCGAATCAGATGTACCGATCGTCGTACAACACACCCGCCTTGATTCGCGCCAGGCGGAAAACGCCTTGCTCAGCACCATCGCATTTGCGGGTGACATGTGATCCGCGTAACCCCTCCTTGTTATCGCCCTTATCGTCATTGTCGTTGTAATGGCTCTGGTATCGACCCTTCCCGAAGGCATAAGGGATACGGTCAGGCGCAGCGATCGCGCTTGAATACGCCGTGATTCGATGAGTTCGCTTCCTCCTATGCCGAGATCCTCGCCGCCAGAAGAACCCGTGCATGACAAGCCAGGAATCGACCGGCATCTGTGGGAAATCCGCCCTATTCGCGACCTGTTCATCTTCGGCGCCATCGCCGGGCTGCTTTGGTCTCTCTACGAATTGCATACTGTCTTCCTGCCTGTGTTTATCGCCGTTTTCTTCGCCTATCTGGTGAATCCGTTTGTCGAGTATGCGTTCACACGGTGGTCGGTGCCTCGCCCCTTGACGGTCGGCATACTCATGCTGCTCTTGACTCTCATCTTCGTCGGCCTCGGATTGTGGCTCATCCCTCTCTTGATCGAACAAGCTCAGACATTGATACAGAAAATTCCGGTCTATGTACGGAGTCTTTCACAACGCTATCAGGACCTCCTGAGTAACTCCTTCAATTTACGCGACATCCTTGGGCGGATGTACGACGACCCGCTGGCAACCCTCCAACCTCTTTTCGTTGGGACCGGTCACGCATTCGGCCTGCTGGGACAGGTGCTCGGGATCACGGTCAATGCCGCGCTCTATACGATCTTGATCCCCATCTACTTTTTCTTCTTCGCTTGGAATTTTGAGCGCATGAGTCAGACCGTCGTCCGCCTGATTCCTATTGTGCATCGACCGCACATTCTGCATGTCTTGAGCCGAATGGATACGGCCGTGCGTGGCTTCGTTTCCGAACGTCTCCTCATTGCGGTGATCACCGCTGTATTGTACGCAATAGGATGGGAGTTGACCGAAGTCCCCTATTGGTTCCTGTTAGGCGTGGCTATCGGTTTAGCCTCCCTGGTGCCGTACCTCTCCGCCATCGGGTGGCCCTTAGCCGTCATACTGAAGTACGCCGATGCCGTGACCGCCGGTCAATCCACCGAGACAGAATGGATGGCCATTTTGCTCTGGCCGAGCCTGGCCTACCTGGTCGTGCAATTCATCGAAAGCTGGGTCTTGACTCCCTGGCTGCAAAGCCACTCCACAGACATGGGCGCCGCGACGATTCTCATCGTGGTCTTCTTGGGCGGAGCCGTAGGAGGGCTGTTCGGGCTGATCTTTGCGATTCCCGCCGCCACCTGTATCAAAATTCTGATCGAGGAATATATTAGGCCGCGGTGGCTGCAATGGGTCCGCGAGGCTTAGCCCCCCTCAATCTAGGGTATGACCGAGTACAGCCTTCCGAGGAGTCTGCGTACATTAAGCAGCAAGTCAAGATATCGGGGCGAGCAGCGGCGTGAGAAGAAAGGAGCCTGCCATGGCACCGGAGGAAAAGTATCTTTGGGAAAAGTATCTTTCCTTTTTACTTTTATTTCTGTTTGGAGCTGCTGGATGCGACGCGACCAGAGAACTGGTCAAAGCGCCGTTTGAGGCGACAACGGCGCTGTCCAATGGGACGACGCAGGCCACAAGCGAACTCCTGGAACCGCTCAAGGAGTTTACTTCCAGCACCACTCCCGGCGCGATGTATAACGATCCGCTCAAGGCAAAGCATCGATTCCAGGTATTCGTCGCCTACACCTTCAATAACGTCCAGCGAGACATCGCCCAAGGTCAGGGGGAATATTTGACGTCGCTTGCAACACTTGCAGGCATCCCACAAGAACGACGCGCCCAATTTTTTGCCATGCTACAAGATCGCTATACCACCATCTATTCCGCAGACACGGCGCCGATCGAATCCTTGCATCGGTTGACGACCGTGGCCTGGCCTGAGAGGAACTAAGAGCGAATTTCAACCCGACAGCCCCTCACATCATCTTGTGAGCAGGCTGCACATTGAAGGATCGATCATGTCAGAACCGAAACGTATAGACGCCGATCGCCTTATCCGTCGGTACTATGAAGGAGAAGGAGAGGATACCGGGCAAGAGGGGGCTTTTCCTGAAGACACGATGGAGTCTGTCTCGAGCGTCTCTCCGCCCTCCTCCGATACGGCCGCGCCCGACACAACGCTGTCCGGCGGCGATGTCGATGCGACATGGAGCGGGACGGACGACGGCGAAGAGGCGGTAGGTGGTTCGACTCCAACCCCGGATCAGGACGTAGTCGACGAATTAGGGAAGGCGGTAGGCATTACATACGATGACGCCGAGCCTTTGCGGTTCGGCGATAAAGAGGCCGATCGCGATGTGCAGCGATGGGAGCTGAACCCCGCTTCTTCAGAGGGATATCAGGAACGATTGCGGGAGCTCACCGAACCCGGCACACCGACACCGACAAGTCCGGGAGCGAAACGACCGGGGCGAGCCGTCAAAACCAAAAAGTCCGGCGGCAGAAGGGCGCAACAGAAACACTGATATGGATTCAATGAGCCGATGGACGGACGTTGATCTTCACCGAAAGGAGCCGATTGTTATGGAAATGAAGACATTATCGCAACAGCATCAGAATTCCCTGAACGCGTGTTTCTCATGCGCGCACATGTGCGAAGCTTGCGCCAACGACATGATCGGCATGGAACATCACGACCATCAACACCATGATGATTTGATGACCCGTTGTATCCGGCTCTGCCGCGACTGCGCCGACATCTGTGTCCTCGCCGCGAAATTCATCAGCCGCTCCTCACAGCGAGCCGAGTCGCTGTGCCGGCTCTGCGCGGAGATTTGTGACGAGTGTGCCGAGGTGTGCGAGCGCCATGCGCCGCAACATGCCATGTGCGGTCCATGCGCGGAAGAGTGCCGTCGATGCGCGGATCTCTGTCGCGAAATGGTCGGGACTGCGGCTCATTCCGCATGACCTGTACGAGAGCCGGAACCAGGGACTTTTCTGGAGGAGAAGCGCATGCGGAGTATTGTTGTCGTCAGTCTGTTGTCGGTGATCTGTTTGATAACCGGCCCGATGGAAGCAGCGACCACGGTCCGCCTGCAAGAAGTCGGTCCGCCTACCGATCCCAGTCCGGGACCGACCGACCCGACTCCCAAACCGTCCGGGCCGATTCCGCCTCCTCAGCCGCCTGTTCCAAAGCCCAATCCATCGCACCCGTCGCCTTCACCGGCCCTTGGCTCGGCGTGAGGAGTCCGTATGATGTCGCATCCCGGATGTGCCTACGGCTGTCCATGAGGCCTTATCTTCTCAGACGTGAGTCGCCTCATCTATGCAGGAACATGAACCACTTTAGGGAGTAACACGATGCACACCGAAACGCTGCCACGAAAGTATGAACCGCGATCCTATGATCTCCACGGCCTTCACGGCATTTCCGACCGGACGCTCGCCATGCATTTCAAACTCTACGAAGGGTACGTCAAAGAGACGAACAATCTCACGGCGCGCATTCATCAACTCGTGGAGGACGGAAAGGTCGATCAGGAAGAGATGCCGGTCTACTCGGAGCTCAAACGGCGATACGGGTTCGAATACAACGGCATGGTCTTGCACGAATACTATTTCGACAATCTCATGACCAACGGATCGGCCGATCCCGTGGCGCATTCTCCGTTCCGACAAGCGGCTGAAAGCAGCTTCGGCACATATGAAGCTTGGAAAAGTGATTTCATCGGCGTGGGGAAGATGCGAGGGGTCGGGTGGGCCGTCTGTTACCTCAACCCTTACAACGGCAGACTCACCAATCATTGGATTACGCTGCATGAAACCGGCAATGTGGCCGGCTTCGCCCCCGTGTTGGTCATGGATGTGTGGGAACATGCCTTCATCCTCGATTACAAGCCTTCGGAACGCGTCTCCTACATCGAGGCCTTTTTTTCCAATATCGACTGGAAGGCCGTGGAGCATCGGCTGGAGCGCACGATGATGCCGACATCCATTCCGTCGCTGAAGTGATATCGATGACATTCGTGTGGTTACAATCGGATGACCGCTCTCAAAGGTAGATGATCTGAAGCCACACGCGAGAGGGTTGTCTTATGAGTTCGAATGTCGATGACGCTGCCGGGAGGCCGAATCCAGATACGGTCGAGGGCAAAAATAGGCTGCGGGGAGGGAAACGATCGGAGTGAGGGCGTATATCCGAAAATCTTCGTGATCCACCGAAGAGGCCGCCCCCATAAAAACCATTCGTTGATGTCCCCCAAGAGAATGCAATGGCGCGTGCCGAACCGTTTGAGGAGTTCACGCACTTGCCAGCGCCTCTCGCTGGGTCGTAAACCGAGATGTGTCGCGATGACCTGCAGCCGCTCTCTCCCGCACATCACATCGACATCGATGGCGCCGCGAGGCTCATGTCCGCGGAAGCTGAGATCAACCAGCCGGAGTTCTCCCAGCTTGCACGTCGTCAGCACGCCGTTCCCGTATGCGCCGTGGCGACGTAAATTCGGTCCGGCGATCGCGGTCATGTTCAAATGAACGGCCAACCGCTGCAAGGTGTCTTCCTCATCCACTTCTTGAAGTGCAATGAGATCCGCCTGCAATTCTTGAAGCACAGCAAGGATACGTTCGCGGCTATACCGTCCATCCCATCCGATGCAGCGATGTACATTATACGTGGCCACCGTGAGACGCATGATTCCATCCCTAGGAAATTTACTGGTGATCCAGCAGGGGTGCAATCGTAATGTCTGTAGCGTCTAGACTAACGAACAGAAGAGGTCGATCCCTTGCCACTTTGGGCGAGACAACATCCAGGAATTATGCGCCTGAGAGGACAATTTGTCCTTCCATCTTTATGCACATCGCGTGAGATGAGGAAATCCATCAACAGTCCGCTCTTGAAAAAGCTGATGCATTGTGGAGATTTGATTTCTAAAAATTTTTCATTTTGGAAGGATGCGAACGAGACAAGCGCGGTCTCATTTTTGCAGATCAAGCAAACGTACCGTCACTGATTCAAACTTCAACACGAAGGAGCCTGATCATGGCAAAGACACTCATTGAACCTACTTCCACATCAACGGATGAGCTTCGGGCCATGCTGCTCGAAAGGCGCTCAGCGATTCAACAACAGATCCATGATCTCTTGGCGCAATATCGGGAGCACCACTCGGCGAACCACAATGACTCCGTTCTTGACCTTGAAGATATGTCTCTACGTGACAGCACCGGCGAACAACAACTGTCGTTGCTGGAGGCGCGTAACCGCACCCGCATGATGCTCGATACCGCACTCCGCCGACTAGACGATGGAGAGTACGGATTGTGCGAAGATTGCGGTGCCAAAATAGGCGCGGGGCGTTTGAAAGCCCTCCCTTTCGCAAAACGGTGTTTGTCGTGCCAACATCAGGCCGAAGTGCTGGAGAAGATTGCGCGACAAGAGGACCGACGGGACGACGCGTAAGCCTTCCACCACATGCCATCGTCCCTGGACGCCATTTCGAAGAAGGGTGGGTAAATTCTGAGTAGGAGGGAGCGGACACTTGTGGGATCAGCGGCCTTAGTATGGCTACTGCTGGCTACCCTTCGCGCAGTAGAGGAAGTCCCGAGAGCATAAGGTTATCGTCAGGAGGCTTGCCGTGTCGCCGTCATGCTCGCATCGTACAGCTCCTCAGTGACCGTCTATTTCGACCTGAGTGCGAAATCACGCGTGCCTTGTAGGGTATTGGGTACTGAGTCCTGAGCGGTAAGTGCCTCGGAAGGCGACGCATTCTGAGTCCTGAATTGGTTCAGAAAAATTCTCAGCGCTCGCCCTCATTCCTCATCACGGCTCTCTTTTTGACCTCCCTCTGAATCGCATCATAGAGTTGCTCCACTGCCGCTTCTTTGGTCATGAATCGGATGGCGCCCGCTCGCAGCATGGCCTGTTGATGATCTCCCACAGCGTCGACGGACAAGCCGACCACGACGGTCTCGGGAGAGCGGGCTTTGATCTCCACCGTTGCCTTGATCCCGTTCATCTTCGGCATATTGATATCCATGACGACGACGTCGGGCCGAAGCTGGTCCACCAACCGCACCGCCTCCTCGCCGCTGCCCACCTCGCCCACCAGTTCAATATCGGCATAGCCATCGAGTACCGCCTTCAGGCCTTGGCGCACCATGGTGTGGTCGTCCACCAACAAGACGCGAATTCGTTTCGTGTCTTGTTGGAGTGCTGAGGCCAGAGTGCTGAGGACTGAACGGCCAGGAAGTGCTGAGTCCTGAGTGTTGAGTGCTGAGTTTTTTCCAGACAACTCAGTCCTCAGTTCTGAGTCCTCAGTCCTGGCGGCGGCTTCGCCGCCGAGCGGCAGCATAAGCGTCGCAGTGGTTCCCTGTCCCAGCGCCGACTCGATCTCGAACGATCCGCCGAGCGCCCGCATGCGTTCCCGGATACTAAAGAGTCCGAATTTAGAAGAAATGCCCCCGCTAGGTGTCCCCGCCGCCGCAAGATCGAAACCAGCCCCTTCATCGCGCACGTCGATTCTCAGTAGACCATCGCGCTGTTCAATCGTCACTTTCGCTTGTCCAGTTCCCGCATATTTTGAAGAATTGATCAGGAGTTCTCGCACGGATTGGAACAATAAGATGACTTGGTCTTCCGGCAATTTCAGATCCTCGTCGCCCGGCACGGTCACGGTGACGGTCTGATTGTACTTCCGCATGTAGGTCCCCAGCCATTGAAGCGCCGCCGCCAATCCATGATCGCGCAGAACAGTGGGGCTCAGGTCCGCGACGAGAGTGCGGGTATAGGTCAGCGAGTCCGAGAAGATGTCGTCCATCTTTTTGAGGATTTGTTCAACGGCCGGCACAACGGCCGCTACTCGCTTGCTTTGCCCGATCGTGAGCCTTCCTAGTACCAGCATCTGTCGAAGATGATCGTGCAGCTCGGTGGCGAGCCGTTTGCGCTCGCGCTGCTCGGCCAGATTCAACTCCTTAGCCAGCGTGCGGAGATGATCTTCCGACTGAGCGAGTTCCTGCGTGCGTTCGGCCACGCGTTGCTCCAATTGACTGGCAAACACGCGCAGTCGTTCTTCACTCGTGCGCAGCGTTTCCTGCGCCTGCTTGGGTTCGCTAATATCCCGCGCGATTTTCGATGCGCCTATAATCTGGCCATAGGCGTTCATAATGGGGGAGACCGTCAGAGAGACATCCAGCAGCGTGCCATCTTTGCGGCGACGAACGGTCTCGTAATGTTCAATACGCTCTCCGCGACCGATGCGTTCGAGAATGCGGGGCTCTTCATCGACTCGGTTGGGTGGTATGAGCATGAGCACCGGTTGACCTACTACTTCCCCCTCCCTATAACCAAACAGCCTCTCTGCGCCTGCATTCCAAGCGGCGTTCGAGAGACCGCTGAACAGCGCCTCGATTGTGTCTAGAACGACCCGCTTGGCTCCAATGCTGTCGATGGCATGACCCAACCGGACGAACAGGCCTTCCAAATCGTAATCGCCCGTCTCTTCAATTTCATGACGCTCGACCCGCACAAAATCGACGACGAGCTTTTTCTGGCTCACCAAGTCGTCCAAGTCGAACCCGAGCGATCGCACGTTCTGCGTTAATTCCTCTTCGGTTTCCTCGAATGCCATGAACACGCCTCGCTCATCGTGGAGCGTGGCCCCGCGCATGAAGAATTCCATCGCCATGAGCGTTTTGCCGCAGCCGGCGCTACCGCAGATAAGCGTCGGCCTGCCGCGCGGAAACCCTCCCCCGGTGATGTCATCGAATCCATTGATCCCGCTTGGAGCTTTGGGCAAACTCCGCGACATGACGCCTCGGCTATTCGTCCTCTTCATGAACCGGTCTCCTGATAGACGCTCTCAACCGGCGATCCACCTCGATCAATCACTATCCACCATTACACACAAAACGGCAGGGAATGGTGCACAATAGAGAAGGGAGATCCTACATACAAGTTCCCTAGAAACTCGTTGACAATCTACCATCCCGGCGCTTCACTCCATGACGACTCGCCAAAACCAGGGATTCGCCTAGTGTTGCTGCGATTCTCCTTATGAAATTATCCTCGCTTTATTCACTCTTCCTGCGTAGTGTACAGTGCATCTCATCGCACCGAGGGACACCATCACACTCGCAGGGCCCCATAGTCTTCTTGCCGTCCGTACCATCCTCGTCTGCGCGGGACTGTTCACTGCATGGCCCGCCTGGGGGTTGACGACAGGCGATTTGTACCGTTCCGGCAAAGGAGCGACGGCGCTCGTCATCGGAATCGATGATGAAACACACGCCCTATCTTTCGGCAGCGGCGTGTTCATCTCTCAAGACGGCTTGCTGATTACCAATGCCCATGTCATCCATGAAGCCACACGCATCATGGTCTATGGAGCGGCCGATGGCCCGACACCGGTTCCAGAGATTCTAGCGGTGGATCCTGATCTCGACCTCGCGGCGCTACGCCTCACCTACACCCATCCCGTTCCGTACTTGTCGTTGGCCAAGGAACCGGCTGAAGAAGGCATGTCCGCGGTGACCATCGGATATCCCCGCTTGCCGGACGTGCTTCAGACAGGTTTAACGATCCATCCGACTGTGTTCCCCGTAACGGTGAGCGGAGAAGCGATGGGGCAGTCCCGCATCGCCCACAAGCCCCTGCCTTTTCTTCACATTACCGGGCTCATGAATGCGGGAAGCAGCGGCGGTCCCCTCGTCGACGCTGCGTCCGGGCATATCGTAGGGCTCATGGTGCATACCGTTCCGTATCTGGAGACGGCTAAAAATATGCAGGGCGAGTCGATCGGACGGGTGATGTTGCGGGCCGGTTTGAGTTATTGCATTCCCTCGGCGAGGATCCGCGAATGGCTTGCCGCCAATCACCTCTCGGGGGACGAGTCTGATGAGCCACCCGGTCGAACAGCGCGCGCCATCCCTAAGCCCACTGCGTTCGATGCACATGTTGCGACGGCTCACTTACTACAGTTGATGGCCGACGTCATACGGAAAGATCCCGACCTCCTGGATATAGCGATCCGGCACTATGAGTCGGCCTTGCTGGTGAAATCGAATCGGCCGGATATTTTACATGATCTCGGCCGGGCATTGGCTTCCAAAGGCAACGCCGATGAGGCATGGGCGAGATATGAACTGGCTTTGACCCTCCTGCCCGACGATTTCAAACTCTTGACTGACGCCGGCGATCTTCGTCGTCATCAGCAACAATTCGACAAGGCGGAAGTGTTCTACCGAAAGGCCTTACAGCAAGAGCCCTGCTATTCCCCCGCCCTGCTGAGCCTCGGGACTATGAAATCCGAACAGGGTGACTCTCGCGAGGCTAGGCGGATGTTTCAGGTCGTGGCCCATTGTCCATCTCCTTCCTCACTGGCGGCCTATCAACTCGGCATTGAACTCGAACGTCGCGGCGAGTCGACCGGGGCATTGGCCGTATGGGAGCAAGCACTGGGTCGGCTTTCACAGCAGGGTCCGGTTGAACAGGACCTGATCACGCGCATGCGTCATCGCGCGAGTCAATTGAGGAGCCGCCTCTCGACGCCGTCCGCGCAAACCGATGATTTCCATTTGAGCATAGCCGGAGTCGGCGGCGCCAAGGACAACCCCGCGATCAATACCAGCCGGCGCGATCATACTCAATAGAACAGGGCGCTACATGGGATGCATGGGATATCTGCGCTCAGCGGGATGTGTCCTCTATTGGTGCACCACTTTCTTGAGAGGAGATACCTCAGACTCGACCTCCTGATCCTTCCGTATAGTCTCCACGCTCGATGTGATCGAGATATTGTCCCTAGGACAGCAAGGTTCCCGAGCATACATCACGATTTGACGACAGGGTCTGCATTTCCATATCGAGCCGATGAATGAGTTCGCGCATCAGCCAATGGGGAATTTGCAGGGGTAGACGAAGCCGAACAACACGCGATGGCTGAGCAAAACGCGCCACTGACGATCAAATCTCCACAACAACCGTCCCCAATCCAGCTTTTCGGATCGTGCATGCAACAGATGCGCGATGTCCGCCCCGTCCTACCGCTCACGTTCCATGATAAACGCTTTGGACCAAATCATTTCCTCGGCGGGCACCAATCGGACTCGTTCTCCCATGATCGTCGCAGTCGGCGCTGCATCGAACCATTTCTGATCGACGGCGCAAATCCCGTTACCCGACCCGAAAATGATGTCGATAACATGGCCGCCTTTATGCGCTTTACTGATCCAATGAGGAAATCGGACTTCCGTCTCATACCCCGCAGCGGCGAGGAATCGCATGAGGCCGTCCACATTCTCCCGCAATGCGAAGATATCGAGATCCTTGGTGCGCCGAACCACCCCCGTATAGCTCTCCAACGCAAATGCGCCGCCCACCAAAAAAGGAACTCCCGATCGCTGTATATCCTGCAATCCGAGACGGTACAGATTCGGCGCGGATTGATTGACCGACATCGCGCGAGGGCTCATGTCACCTGTACCTTTTGTGGAATCGGAACGTGCAGTATCCGCACGGGCGCTTGAGCCGGCGCCGCGCGACGAAGCAAAGGAAGCGCAACGTTGAACACGGGGGTGCCGTCTCGGGTTCATCCCTCCACCGCACCGTGATGTGCATGCCCATGAAACACCGCCGTGGCACCGTAGCGGTTGATGGGCTCCTCCAAGCGACTGGTACCCAAAAAGGGGATAATTTCCGGGGCCTCCCCCAGCACGGTGTCCACGATGGGCGCATAATGCAGAAGCACCACCCGCGTCGATGTCGTGAGTTTTGCCAATGCCGATTCGAGCTTGATGGCCTTCTCCGCCGCTTCATGCACGAATTGTTTGAGCACCGGTTCTCCCCAAGGCTGCAACAACCGATCGCCGAATCCTCCGGCAAATCCTTTGACGCCGGCAAATCCGACGCCATGCACTTCCACTGCCGTGCCGTCAAGCACCCGTACACCGTACCGCTCCAAGATCTCGGTCACGCGGTCGGCTTGCCCGCATTCATAGTCGTGATTGCCTAATACGGCCAAAATGGGAATCCCCTTCAGAACGGCGAGATGAGCGACATACTGAAGCGCTTCTTCCGGTTTGCCGTAATCGGTCCGGTTTGCCGTAATCGGTAATGTCCCCACACAGCAGAACGACATCCGACTGCTCTCCCAACTGAGTGAACAGCCCGCGCAGCTCCGCTTCTCCAATCCGGGGCCAATGCAAATCACCCACAGCGCCGATTCTCAATTTGCCATTATCCCCATGTCCCATCGTAAAACTGATGGCTCTCTGCATCTGGCTATTCCGTGATTTGCCTGAATGCGCTTACTGCTGCTTGGCGGCCTGCACCTGGAGATTGTTGGTGACGCGCTTGACGCCGTTGACCTCTCGGACCAGCTGTTCCGCGCGAGCCTTCTGCTCCGCAGTTTGGACCACTCCGCTGAGAGTCACATCGCCTCGTTCTGTCTGCACATCGATCCGGACCAAGGTCTTCGAACTCATGTGATTGATATTATCGGCCGCCAGTTTCCCTTTTATGGCAGATGTGATTGAACCGTCGTTCAAGCTTTCTAAGGCGGTTTTGTCGGTGGCGGCTTGACCGGCCATAGCTTCGCCGACTCCGCTCAGGACGAGAATGAGAAGTACGGGAACAAGCGACAACATTCTCATGGAAGCATTCCCTATATAAAATGACGGTGCTTTCTATGCTCCAATTCTCAACTTCCCATGGTCGCCCTCGCGGAGAGACCGGTTTGGGTCGGCATCGAGCCGTCTATAATCATGCCGAATGCGCGCTCACCGTTGCTTGACCGTCTGAACTTGGAGATTATTGGTGACGTCATTGACGCCATTCACCTGTCTAGCAAGCTGTTCCGCGCGAGCTTTCTGCTCGGAAGTTCCCACCACGCCGTTGAGAATCACAGTCCCTCGTTCTGTCTGCACCTCGACCTGCGCAAAAGCCACCACATTCATATTTTGAAGATTATCGGCCGCCAATTTTCCTTCTACGGCCGCCGTGATGGAATCATCATTCAATTTTTCTAAGGCGGTTTTGTTTGCCGTGGCCTGATCGGCCATGATTTCGCTCACGCCACTTAGTACGAGAACGAGAAGCACGAGAAGAACCGACGGCATCCTCACAGAATACCTCCTTCATGTTACGGCACGGTCCATAATAAAGGCTTTCCCGCTTCACGGTTGGGCGGTTTGAACCTGCAGGTTATTGCGGACGCGTCTGACACCAGTGACTTGTTTTGCAAGATCCTCCGCCCGTGCCCTTTGTTCGGATGTTTGTACCACTCCGCTGAGTTGCACAATACCCTCCTTCGTATCGACGTCGACTCGCGTAAAATCGGCCGCTCGCTCGGAGGTGAGCTTCCTTTCCACAGACACCGTAACCAAGGTGTCATCCATGGTCTGCGAAGCCGTTTTCCCCGTCGTAGCTTGACACGCAGCGAAGCTCCCGATGCTCAGCACCAGGACAATCCATAATCGCCCACGCAGCATCATCCTGTAGAATCCATATTTACAGAGCTGAACGTCCCGGCTCGCGGGCCACGTCTTGGGCTTGTTTGGCAAAGTCCTTTGCCGACCGTCCGGCCTCCTTTACCGCCTCCTGTCCCTGTTTTGCAAATTCCCTGGCTGATCGTCCGGCATCCCGAATGACCTCTTCTCCCTTGTCATAATATTCTCTTCCTCGCTCCACCGCGGTATCCCATGCCTCTTGACCCCTATCAACCAAATCATCCTTCGCACGATTGGCATAATTGCGCAACATGCCGCGCAGCTCTGAGCCGGGCTGAGGAGCAAACAGAAGTGCGACCCCCGCTCCGATCAGCGCTCCAGCCATAAACGCGGACCACCCGGTGGCATCTTCAATTCCTTCATCGTAATAACGTCCGTTACGCATAAGATCACCCTCCCCTTTTTGATCTAAAACACTGTTGATTACATTCGAATCTGCCGTTCCGCTTCAAACCAATGGGCCCAATCGTTGCCATGTTCGCAACCGTGTTCTTGAAACAGCATGAATGCCCGCTCCGCGACTCGACGATGCATCGAATCCTCCTCAATACCGTGATGTCCATTATCAGGAGAAGCAGTTGAAAGAGTGTCTTCGGGCAGTATGTTTAATTCTTCCAAATCAGAAGGCGGCTCTTGTGCATGCTGTGTACGCTGCTGCTCTTGCCGCTCTGTGGATTTACCGGCTGGTTCCAATGAATGGTGTTGAGTGGAATCTTCGCTCCTCGCAAGTTCAATCGATTCCCCCTTCGCCGCATCCGCCTCCCCCGACCGACCGGTCTTCATCTTCTTTTTCTTCTCCACTGACTTGTCCAACGGCTTGCTTTTACTTTTGTCCGAACGTGCTCGTGCCATCTCCTCTCCCAGTGTGTATCTGTTTATAGTGGACGCTCGATTACTCTCCGCTTCGACGGCAGCAACTGCTTGATCGACATCGCAGTACCCCGGTCGGAGGCCTTGATTCACTCCCGCTATGCGATTCCTTTGTCGGGCGACCATGGATCGCGACAATCGAAGAAACGCACACCACGAGGATGCCCTCGGTGACTTTGCCTTCTGTGAAGGTAGAACACGCGGCGATCAGAGGTCAGAGCCCAGCAACCTGGAGCCAGCAATCGCACAAACATGATGCCCTCCCCATGTGAAGCGCCTCTTGCATATCCCGTTTCCACAGCCCGTATCTCATGCACCATGCTTCACCTTATATCCGACGTGCCCTCGATCATTAACTAGGAGACCGCCTAGGTTTGTATGAGTCGGCATGCTCGGTAGGTTCCGAGTGAACCATCGAAGACATCCATGCGAGAATATCTACGCCATGCCGGCAAGGAGATGGTCACCGATGAACGGTTACGGCACCGTACTCGCATCGATTGTTCTGACGTTCGCCGCCTGCCAAAGCTTGCCGCACTTCTCCGGCAGCGGAAAAGTGAGGGATATCACAATCACCGATCGGTTGCCGGCCGCTGCCGTTCAGGTGAATGGTGGAGATGAAATCCGCTGGACGAATAGGCTCAGGACTCCGGTGCGGATCACGTTTTTGGATTATGTGCTGGACAAGCTATCGTGCCGCAACAACTTCAGCGGACACTTTTATAGTGGAGCAGAAGCCGTCCTCCTACCGAACGAAAGCGCCGGCCTGTGCTTTGACAAACTCGGAACGATTCGTTATATCGTCAGAATGCAATCCAGTCTCGGCAACGGAGAAATCGCCCGGTCCGGGCTGGTTCAGGTCGAAGCGCCTTCAGAACATCTCACGCGGAACGGATCTATCGCCGTTGCACCACCGTAGTACGGAAGGATCCCCTGCATTCATGCATTATTGATGCACAGACCGTGACGGCCGTGGCGGTACAGGAGCCCCGTGAGAGAGTCGGCATGTGTCCGGAGTTCACTTGCTAAGTCGCCAATCACAACAGCCTGCAACCTCACCCCTCTTTGCTAACGACATGATCATACGACATGTTGTCTGCATGATCCTGATGTTCCTGCTCACAGGGTGCAGCGACGATCCAACGTCCGGCTCAGACGCCGCACATGCTCCCCACACCACACAGCAAGCCGGCATCGTCCGCCTGACAGCCGAGGAAATACGGAGCGGCGAGATCGTCGTCCGCTCGGTTACGAGCGGCGATTTCAGAGTGCATCGCGAGTTTCCCGCGACGGTGACCCCCAATCATCATGCCACGGCCCAAATCACCGCTCTCGTCAGGGGACGTGTCCTCGAGGTGTACGCCGATTTCGGGCAGGAAGTGAAAAGAGGAGAGGTGCTGGCCATGTTGTATAGCGGCGAACTCGGCATGGCCCAGTCCTCTTACTTAAAGTCCGGCGCGAGGCTGTACGTGACGGAACAGGCTTATGAGCGCGGCAACATGCTGTTGCGGGAAAAAGTCATCGCCCTGGCGGATCTCCAGCGTCGCAAAGGAGAAATGCTGAGCGCACGAGCCGAACGCCGAGAAGCACAAGATCGTCTCCGCCTCCTGGGCATGACCGAAGATCAAATCGATAAACTGGATCAAGATCAAAAGATCCGCTCGAATATTCCGATCACCGCGCCGTTCAACGGTCGCATCATCTTCCGCAATTTGACCAAAGGCGAAGTCGTGGAAGTGACGCACCATCTGTTTACGATCGCCGATCTCTCGGAAGTCTGGATATTGGCGAACATTCCCGAAAAAGATATTCCGTTCATCCGCAATGCCGAACGCATCGACGGAAGTCGCAACGTCGAGGTGCGCCTCAACGCCTACCCGGATGAAGTCTTCCACGGTAAGGTGACGTACGTCGGTGATGTTCTGGACGTGGCCACGCGGACGATGAACCTTCGCATCGAACTGCCGAATCGGGACCACCTGTTGAAACCCGAGATGTATGCGACCGTTCGAGTATACTCTCAGCCCACCCGCGACGTATTGGCGGTTCCGGAGAACGCGATTCAACGCGACCGGGACCGACACTTCGTGTTCGTGCAGCGCGATGCGCACACGTTCGAAGCCCGCGACGTCCGATTGGGCGACTCCAACGGGAAAGAGGTCGCGATCGTCGAGGGCCTTCGCGACGGAGAACGGGTCGTGACGAACGGCGGATTCATTCTGAAGTCTGAGTTGATGGGCGAAGACCTCTAGTTCATGCTGACGCTGCTCGAATTTTCCCTTCGGCAACGGATTCTCGTTCTTATTTTTTCCGCGAGTCTGGCCGCCGGAGGACTGTATGCATTCAAGACGATTCCGATCGACGCCTTTCCCGACGTCACGACGATTCTGATACAGGTGGTCACCAAAGCCGAGGGACTGTCGCCCGCGGAAATCGAACGGTTCGTCACCTTTCCGATCGAATTGCAATTGCGGGGCGCTCCCGGTCTGACGGACATTCGTTCCTTTTCCAAAGTGGGTGCTTCGATCATCACGGTGGTCTTTCGGGACGATATCGATATTTATTTAGCCCGGCAGATCGTTCTGGAGCGGGTTCTCGAGGTTCAAGGCCTGTTGCCGCCCGGCGCCTCGTCGCAACTCGTACCCAACTACACCGGCTTGGGAGAGGTCTACCAATTTTATCTGGATGGTCCGCATGATAACGAACCGGGGTACCGGCCGACCGTCGAGGAATTGACCGAACGGCGAACATTAGTGGATTGGGTGATCCGTCCCATGCTCAAGGGGCTGCCGGACGTCGTGGATGTCAACTCGATGGGCGGCTATGTGAAACAATATCAGGTCATCGTCGATCCCGGCCTGCTTCGGAAGTATGATCTCGCGCTTCACGATGTCTTCGGCGCCGTGGCGAAGAACAACGCCAATGCCGGAGGGAACATCCTTGAAAAAGACGAAGAAAAGTATATCGTCCGCGGCCTCGGGCTGATCCATACCTTGGAGGACATCGGCAACATCATCTTGCGGGAAGTCCACGGCACGCCGGTATACATTCGCGACGTGGCGGAGGTGCGGTTCGGGCATGCCGTGCGACATGGCGCCACCGTGCTCGACGGTTCCCGCGAGGTCGTGAGCGCCCTGGTTCTCATGCTCCGTGGCGGCAACGCCCGGGAAGTGGTCCAGGCGGTCAAGGACAAAATCGATGAGATCCACAGCAAACATATTTTACCGGGCGGTCTTCGCATTGTGCCGTTCTACGACCGCATGGAATTGGTCAATGCCGCGTTACACACGGTGTACAAAGCGCTCATCGAAGGGATCGTGTTCGTCGTGATCGTCCTGTACCTGTATCTCGGCAATATTCGCAGCGCCCTGGCCGTGACGATCGTGCTGATCGTCGCGCCGCTCGGCACGTTCATCGTCATGCGATACTACGATCTGACGGCCAATTTGATGTCGCTCGGCGGTTTAGCCATATCCTTGGGGATGATGACCGACGCCGCGATCATTCAAGTGGAGAACGTCTCGCGACACCTCTCGGAAGCCCCGGAAGAGGACCTCCAATCCGTGGAACGTCGGCTTCCGATCGTGCTGAAGGGTGTGGCGGAAGTCCGCGGCCCCAGCCTGTTCGGAGAATTGATCATTGCGCTGACCTTCTTGCCGATCCTGGGACTCGTGGGGATGGAAGGCAAAATGTTCGGCCCGCTGGCCGTCACGATCATGATGGCGCTGTTCGTTTCGCTGCTGTTATCGTTTACGCTGTCTCCGGCGCTCTGCCTGTTGCTCCTGCGAGGAGAAGGGCATGACGATCCCTTTGTGGTGCGATGGGCCAAGCGTGGGTACCGTCCCATGTTGGATTGGGCCATGGCGCATCCCATGATTCTCCTCAGCGGCGCCGGCGCCTTATTGATCGGCAGCCTGGCGCTCTTCCCGTTTCTCGGCGGAGAATTCATCCCGATTCTCAATGAGGTCGCCATCACCCCTCAAACCATTCGTCACCCCAGCATCTCCCTTGAGGAGTCGATACAAATCGAAATGGACATGCAGCGGGCCGTCATGGAATTTCCGGAAGTCACCAAGGTCGTGTCAAAAATCGGCCGCTCCGAAATCGGCAACGATCCGCAAGAACCGAACGCGAGCGATCCCGTCGTGTCGCTCAAGCCGATGGAAGAATGGACCACGGCGACGACCAAATCGGAATTGGATCAAGCCGTGCGCAAACGCCTCGAAAAGGTTCCCGGAGCCACGTTCCTGCTGAGCCAACCCATTCAACAGCGTGTCGATGAGCTCTTATCAGGCGTCCGATCGGAAGCCACCGTCAAAGTCTTGGGTGACGATCTCAACGTGCTGCGCAAAACCGGCGAGCAAATCAGGACCATCATGAGCGACATTCGAGGGGTCGCCGATGTCCGCATCGAGCAGCTGTTCGGGCAAGTCTATTTGGCGATCGATATCGATCGGGGGAAAATCGCCCGATACGGCGTCAATGTCGCTCAGATCCAGGAAATCATCTCGACGGCGATCGGCATGGAAGCAGCCACCCAGGTCTATGAAGGCGAAAAGCGTTTCGATTTGACGTTGCGCTATCCGGAGTCGGACCGCAACAGCGTCGAGACCATCCGCAATATTCTGCTGCGCACCACGACGGGCTCTCTCGTTCCCTTGGGCGACCTGGCGCGAGTCGAACTCCGCGAGGGCCCCGCCTTGATCAGCCGGGAACAATTGCAGCGGCGAATCTACATCGGCTTCAATACGTATGGCCGAGACATCGAAAGTATCGTCACGGAAGCGCAGAGCAAGATCGCAAAACTCAAATTGCCGCCTAGTTATCAAATCATATGGGGAGGATCGTTTGAGAACATGCGGAGGGCCATGTCCCGCTTGAAGATCATCATTCCGATCACGATCGGCATCATGTTTCTGCTGCTGTACGTCTCGTTCAATTCGTTCCGGTATGCGACCTTGATCATGCTCAATCTTCCATTCGCTCTGATCGGCGGTATCGTCGGACTGTGGGTGACCGGCGAATATCTCAGTGTGCCGGCCTCGGTCGGATTCATCAACCTCTTCGGTGTCGCGGTGTTGAACGGCCTCGTGCTGGTATCGTACATCGATCAACTGAAAGCGGAATCGGAGACGGTGAAGGAGGCGGTCGTCCGTGGCTGTATGTTGAGACTCCGGCCCGTGCTGATGACCGCCACGGTGGCGCTGCTCGCATTGACGCCTCTCGCCTTGGCCACAGGCGTCGGATCGGAAGTGCAGCGTCCGCTCGCCATCGTCGTCATCAGCGGCCTTTTGACGTCGACCGCATTGACGCTCCTCGTGCTTCCCATCCTGTTTCTCTGGTCCGATCGCAAACGCTCTTAACCACATCCTGCCCTCGGACTAGGGGATCCCCTCGTTTCCTTGTCTTTACAATCAACATAGTCTCACTCCGGTTGTCGAACGCATTCCGATAGCGACATGTGCTGCGGTCGATCAGCCCACACATCACTAAATCTACAGAGGAAAGGATTGAGATGAAGATTGCTCAAGTCGCGCCGTTGCGGGAAAGCGTTCCCCCTCAATATCATGGAGGCACAGAACGTGTCGTGTCTTATTTGACGGAAGAACTCGTGCGCCTCGGTCATGACGTGACGCTGTTCGCGTCCGGTGATTCTTCGACATCGGCCGCTCTGTCCGCCGCCTGCTCATCCTCCTTACGTTCCACTCCGAAAATGTTGTACCCGGACGCTCCCTTGTGTCTCTTCCTTGAGCGGGCATTCGGAACCTACGCCGAGGACTTCGATCTCATCCATTCACACATCGATCTCCTGGGTTTTCCCCTCGCCCGTCGGTGCCGCACGCCGGTATTGACGACATTCTATGGTCGGCTCGATTTGCCGGAACTGATTCCGGTGTTTGAGCAGTTCTCCGAATTACCTATCGTCTCCGTATCGGAGGCTCAGCGAGGTCCGATACCGTGGATCAATTGGCGGAACACCATCCATCCCGGACTGCCCCGCAGTCTGTATTCCATGCATCCCAATCTCGGCAGGTATCTGGCATTCTTGGGCCGAATCTCTCCCGACAGAGGCGTGGAGCAGGCTATCGAGCTGGCCAAACGCACTGAGATGCCGATTCGGATCGCGGCCAGGGTGGACCCGGCGGATCGGAATTACTTTGACCACATCGCGCCGTTATTCGAACATCCGCTAGTGGAATATGTCGGTGAGGTCACCGACGGTGAGAAAGACGATTTTCTCGGTGAGGCGTATGCGTTGATCTGCCCTGTCGATCGGCCGGACCCCTTCGGCTTGGTCTTGATCGAGGCGCTGGCGTGCGGGACACCTGTGCTGGCCTATCGACGGGGGAGCGTTTCAGAAATAGTGGATCATGGATCGACGGGATATTTCAGCGACACCCTGGAGGAGATGGCCCATACAGTGGCGTGGGTCCCCAATATCGATCGCCGCCGCTGCCGATCGGCCTTCGAAGATCGGTTCACCGTCGACCGCATGGTGCAGGAGTATCTCTCGTTGTATCAGCGATCGATGCACAAAATGGACCACCAGTCGGCCGATCAAGTTGCCTCCCGAGCCGTGCGGGAGTTCACGCGTTCGTCGACCACCGACGATGCCCGCATCGAGGCAGCGGCGTGATACAGGACAATCGGCCATCCGGCCAAATACCGGTGAATGTTCCGCTCCGGTCGGATTAGGATATATGTTATAAGGTTGGACTGGCACCGGCCGCATACTGTGTGCAGGATACGGCTTGTTCAATGGCGTGGCACAACGCGTCAACGGCGCTTTCTTTGGTCAAATAGGCGGACGCGCCGGCCTCTTTCATTCTTTGCTCCGTATCGGTTGATTGATTCACCGACAGGCCGATGACGACGGTGGCCGGCTGATTCGCTTTTATTTGCTGCGTCGCTTCGATTCCATCCATTTTCGGCATATCAATGTCCATTACCACCACATCCGGCTCAAGTCGTTGAACGAGTTCAACTGCTTCCGCTCCATCGCCCGCTTCGCCGACGACTTCGAAATGATCATACGCCGTGACAATGCTCCGCAAGCCTTGTCGCATCATCGGATGGTCATCTACCAGCAGCACGCGGATTTCCGCGTGCTGCTGGAGTGCTGAGTCCTGAGATTTGAGCGCTGAACTTTCCCCGGATAACTCAGCACTCAGCACTTTCGCCTCAGTACTCCTTGCCAAAGGCAAGGACAGCGTCGCAGTGGTGCCTTGTCCGAGAGCGGACTGCACCTCGAATGTGCCCCCTAACGCGCGCATGCGTTCTTGGATGCTGAACAGCCCGAACTTGGACGAAATGCCTCCACTAGGTGTCCCAGCAGCAGCAGCAGCAGCAGCAAGATCGAAGCCTACTCCTTGATCCCTGACCTCGATTCGCAACTGTCCGTCATACCGCTCCAGCCGGACGTCGGCCTCCCTGGTTCCCGCATGTTTGGAAGAGTTGATCAGGAGTTCTCGCACCGATTGAAACAATAAGACGGCCTGATCTTCCGGCAGCTTGAGAGCGTCCGTCTCGGGCACGGTCACCGCTACGGTGATCTGATGCTTCCTCATATACTCGCCCAGCCATTTCAACCCGGCCGTCAACCCGTGATCGCGCAACACGGGGGGACTGAGATCCGCCACCAAGGTGCGCGTGTAGGTGAGCGCCTCTGAGAAGATGTCGTCTATCTTCTTCATCACATCAAGGCAAGCCGGCACGGGGGCAGCTGCCCGCTTGCCTTGGCCCGTGAGGAGCCTGCCGAGCACCAAGGTCTGCTGGAGATGATCGTGCAACTCGGTGGCAAGTCGTTTGCGCTCGCGTTGCTCCGCAAGATTCAACTCCGTCGCCATCGCGCGCAGGCGGTTCTGCGACTGCACGAGATCCTGCGTGCGGTCCTCGACTTGCACTTCAAGCTCCTGGGTGAATGACCGCAGCCGTTCCTCGAGTACCTTGCGATCGGTGACGTCTTCGATGACGAGCACGATGCATTCCGGTATGTCCGGCTCATTCTCCATTCGGCGAGCATTGAGAAGCATGGTGCGGCGACCGATGTATTCAAAGTCGTGCGTGACCTCGAACTCTCTAAACTCGGTGCATTGCGATAGAATATTCTCGAGCAATTCCCGCAACTTCGGAATGTTCCACTGGCCATTACCCAACTCATACACAAGACGCCCTTGGGTCTCGGCAGGATTGACGTGGAACGTTTGATAGAACGCCACGTTGGCGGTGTTCACGCGCAAATTCTTTTCCAACACGAGCAACGGAATAGGTGAGGTACGCAGCGTGGCCTCGGCGTAATCGCGCGCGCGCTTGATCTCTTCCTCGCTGGCCCGCAAGGCCTCCTCCGCCTGCTTGCGTTCGATCAGATCCGTCGCCTGCCGGGCCAGCACGTCGAAGAGGCGCAGGTCACGCTCACTCGGCCGGTACGGCTCGCGCCAGTGCGTGGAAATCATGCCGAGCACTTTGCCTGCACGAGAACGTAACAATGTGGATTGCGCCGCACGAATCCCGGCGGTCCGATACGTCTCAAGCTCAGGCGCGCCGGCCATGAAGTCGCAAGCCTCGAAATCAGCTACGATGACCCGCTCATCGGTCCGCAGGGCTTCGCCGCAGATACAGTGTGAGTCTGTGCCGACCCGCTTCCATGCTTCAGCAGCTTCTGCGGTAAATCCGTGATGGGCCAGTAGCAACAACTCACCTCGACCTTGCATTCCCTCGGGGACAAGCATCTGCATGCTCCCGAAGTCCGACCGCATGATGCCCATCGCCGCGTCAAGAATGCGTTCGTACAGGGCTTGAACACTGTCCTCCTGAATCAATTGGGCACTAATCATCTGCAAGCGTCGAGCATCGTCGAGATCGCGCTGTCGAGCCTCGTTGGCCCGGTCGCGTTGGATGGCAATGCTGGCAACGTGGGCACCGAATTCTGCCAATTTCAATTCCGAATCATCGGGTGTGTGCGGTTCGCCGAAGCAGAGAAAAAATGAGGCGATCGGCAAGCCGTCCGAGCCCAGAATCGGCTTGAAGTAGCCGGCGAATATCCCGCAGCTCAAGCACAAATCCCGCCACATCTTCGACCAGCGCTCGTCCTTCGTCACGTCCGCGCAGGTGACCGGTTTGCCGGCATACATCGCCTGGCCGCAGGCGCCGATGCGGAGATCGTTGATCGGCGCGTCCTGAAGCGTCGCGCTGAAGGCCGGCACCACGTCCGGAGTGATAGAGCCGGAAATCTTTTTGCGCCGCTCGTCGGCGAGAACAATACAGGCGCGGGCTCGTGGATTGAGTTTAGGCACAGCAAGGCACAGTTCGGTGAGGATTTCGTCGAGCGGGCTACTGGAAGCAATTTGTTCCATCAGGTGTTTCTGTTCGAACAACAGTGCCTCGGCCCGCTTCCGCTCGGTGATGTCTACCAGCATGTTGATGCCGCCCACGATGTTGCCCTTGGCGTCGCGCAACGGCGTCGGATAAGGCGTGAACCAGACGCGCGTGCCGTCGGGGCGCTCGGCGATGGCTTCAGCCCCACGGACCACACAGTTCTCTTTCAGCGTGATGGCCATTGGACATTCGTCGTGCGGCATCGGTGTGCCGTCGGAATGGTACAGCTTCAAAGTGACGCACCATTGGTCGGTGCCCAGCTCCGGCACGCGGCCGGCGAATTCCACGGCTGCCGGATTAAAGTGTGTGAGCCTACCTTGGGCGTCGGTGGTATAGATGGCCGCCGGCAACGCATCGATCATCTCGCGGAAGTGAGCCTCGCTCTCGCGCAGCGCAGCGGCCGTGAACGCGCCCATCTCCCCGCCTCCAGAGAGAAAAGCCGAATCGGATGTCAGCCCTTTGGGGTCTTCTTTTAGCAAATCGGATAATGGCGCGTGATCCACGGGACCCTCATCTACTCTTTGTCGCCACACGCTTGCCAGAGAAACGGTGATGAATGAGCGGACATTCTCTAGCATACCGGCCCCGCTAAAAACTAGGGTTATACCTAGAGCGGCTCATCGGTACTTATGAATTGGGCGGGACTGTCGCATTCGCGAGTACCATGCAGCCGATCTCCTGAGATTACATCGCGGGCAACTAAGCCGGAGGACTTTTCAACGGCCGGCGAGACGTCGCTTCATGTCCGCCGTCAAGTGCTGCTGCACCTTGGCATACTCGCCCCAAGGATCTTGGGTAAGTCGTGACAATCGTTCCTCGATATTATGCAGTGTAAACTGATCCGAACGGAACTCAGGAGAGCACTCCTCCCACGTCAGCGGAACGGAAATGGGCGCCCGCGGTTTGGCGCGCGTCGAATAGGCGGCCACTGCGGTCGCACCTCGACCGTTTCTGAGATAATCCAGATAGACCCTTCCCTTACGCCTCCTCTTCGACATGTTGTCGGTAAAGCGCGCTGGAAGGGTTCGCACCAGATGTCCGGCCAAAGATCTGGCGAATTGTTTGACCTCGTCCCATGAGTGCCGGCGTTCCAATGGAACCACGATGTGCAGCCCTTTTCCTCCGGTGGTCTTGACAAAAGACGCCAGGCTCAATTCATCAAGCAATGTTCTTATGAGAAGTGCCGCCTCAACGACTTCATGCCAGGGCACATCGGGCGCCGGATCTAGATCGAGAATCATCCGGTCCGGCCGATCCAGCCGGTCCTGCATGGCACCCCATGTATGGAACTCCAGAACGCCCAGCTGCGCGAGCGCAACCAAGGCGGCAGGTGTATTCGCCACCATGTAGCAAGCGGGGCCGTCCGCTTCCTCGACTTCAATGCGATCAATCGCCTCCTGGACCTGATCCGTCACGTGTTTCTGATAGAAGCAGCCGCTGCCGTGGCCGTCCGGACAACGCACCAGCGTCAATGGACGCCCTCGCAGCTGCGGGAGAATCCAATCCGCGATGCGCTCGTAGAATTGCGCGAGCTCCAGTTTGGTGATGCCGTCGTGGGAAAACAACACTCGATAGGGATTCGAGATCCTCATACCCGCCACCGTCGTTGTCGCGGTACGCTTCTGAGTTCCGTTTGGAGATTGAATCCGACGGGCACGGGAGGAACCGTTGTTCCGGCTAAGACCTGCTTCGTCGTCTCGTCGATCGGCCGTCAGCCGACTCGCCGGCACATGTGCGGGGGATTCACGCACGATGACATCGGCCGGTTTGTCGTGACGCATGCCCACGAACGACGCTTGACGGAGGAGCCCTTCTTGCGTCCATTCTGCGAATCTCACCTCGGCCACCAATTCCGGCTTCACCCAGTGTACACCCTTGGCCTCTCCACCCGTCGGGGGCTTCATGAATGCCGGCTGCGGTTGTTGAAGCGATCGCAAGGCACGATGCAATCGAGAGAGTTGTTCCTCGGAAAACCCGGTTCCGACTCGTCCCACGTAGACCAAGTTCCCCTTTCCCTCATACACGCCGAGCAGCAATGCACCAAACCCCCGTCGCGAACCGGTCGGATCGGTGAAGCCGCCGATGACAAATTCCTGACGGCGCCGGCATTTCAACTTGACCCAATTGCGGTTGCGTCCCGAAAGATACCGACTGTCCGTTTGCTTGGCGATCAGTCCTTCCAGGCCTTGGCGACAGGCGGTTTCGAAGACGGTGCGGCCTTCCTCTCGAATATGGTCGCTGTAACGCAGGAGACCGTCTTCCGGTTGTCCGGCCAGCAGCGCCGACAGTCTTTGCTTACGTTCATGCAGCGGCATCCCGCGCAGATCGTTCCCATCGAGAAAGAGAAGATCGAACACGAAATAGACGAGCCGGCCGAGCTTCGCGCGATCGAACGCATTTTGCAGCGCTTGGAAATTCATCGTTCCATCCGGAGCAAGCGCCACGAGTTCGCCGTCGAGCCAGGCATTGCTGACGCGCAAGCCGACTGCGGCCTTGGCATGGTCCGCCAACTTCGCCGTCCATTCCCGTCCGTTTCTGGAAAACAGCTCTGCGGCCCCGTTGCTGATCCGACAGAGCATGCGGTAGCCGTCGTATTTCAGCTCGTACAGCCAGCCTTTGTCCTTGGGGACTTCATCCACCAGCGTGGCCAGTTGCGGCTTTATCCATTCGGGGCAGGATGTTTTTCCAGCTCCTCGCTCGATTTTGAGACGGGATTGTTGACTGCCTCGCCGATGTATCGTTCTATCTGACTCTTTTTGAATAAATCCGGCACTCCGATGTGTCGCTCGATTCGAATGCCACTCCGCCGGCCGACCTGTGGCGATTTCATCCATGCTCAGTCCACTTTTCACGCTGTTCGACAATGTGGCCGTTGAATCGATGGCCGTTGCCGTACGGGCGGATTCGTCACGTTCCTTGATGAGCAACCAGTTGTTTTCCTCCCGATTGCGCGCTCCGCCCATCCGCACCAAGGTCCAGCGCCCCTGCAGCTTTTGCCCCGCCAGTCTAAACTTAAGGTGTCCCTTCTCATAAGCCGCCTTTGGATCTCCATCGGGAATCCACTGTCCTCGATCCCAGACCATCACGGTGCCGGCGCCGTACTGCCGTGGGGGAATGATGCCTTCAAAATCGGCATATTCCATCGGATGATCTTCGACGTGCACGGCCAACCGCTTATCGGAGGGATTGAGGCTCGGTCCCTTGGGAACCGCCCAGCTTTTCAAGGTCCCGTCGAGCTCCAGTCGAAAGTCATAGTGAAGACGCCTGGCGGCGTGTTTTTGAACGACATAACGCAGCGCAGGTCCGGGTTGTGAGGGAAGGCGGCCACCGCGTGGTTCGGTGGTGTGCAGAAAATTCCGCTTCTTCCGATATTGCTGCAATTTCCTTGAAGTTTTCATCGCAGTGCTCAAGAAGAAGTCCACCCATCAGGGAGGATGGAGCAACGGATTCGTCATGCGATCCACGGCGGCGTCAATCCTCCACCGGCACGATGAGCGCCATCGAGACCGCCTGACGAACCATTTGGCTGGCGTACCCCCACTCATTGTCATACCAACTCATCACCTTGACCAGATTGCCGCCGACGACCTGCGTCATATCGACATCGACGATGGACGCACGCGAATCTTGAATGATGTCGGAGGATACGATCGGATCCTCCGTCACTCCCAGTACTTCGGCATACCGGTCGCTCCGCGCCTCTTCCAAAAAGATGTCGTTCACCTCGGGAATACTCGTCTCCCGTTCCGTCACCATCACGATATCGGAAAGGGAACAAATCGGGACCGGCACTCTGACGGCCGCGCCTTGAAATCGCCCGGTGAGGTTCGGCAACGCGCGTGTCGTTGCGACCGCTGCGCCGGTGACAGACGGCACAAGATTCACCGCGGCCGCCCGCCCTCGACGCTTGCTCTTATGTCGTCCGTCTACCAATGCCTGACTGGCCGTGTACGCATGTGTCGTCGTCATGACCGCCTTTTGTAACCCGAGCCGCCGGTCGATGATTTCCACGATCGGCGCCACGCAATTCGTCGTGCAACTGGCGCACGATAAGATCGGCCCGGCCTTCTCGTCATACGCGTTCACCCCATAAATGACGGTCGGAATATCTTCATCCTTGGCCGGCGCCGACAGGATCACCCGCTTGGCGCCGGCCTCAAGGTGTTTTGACAACGCGGCCTTCGTGTTGAATTTCCCCGAACACTCAAATACCGCATCGACCCCCAGCTCCTTCCATGGAAGACGGTGCGGGTCGCGTTCCGCAAAAACGGGATACCTTCTGTCCGCCATCGCAATCGCATCCGGATCGGCTTTTACCTGAATAGGATAGCGACCATACACCGTATCGTGATTGAGCAAGTAGGCCAAATCGTCGGGAGAAGCCGGATCATTGATCGCCACCAACTCAAGTCCCGGCTGGTTCGCCATAATTTTGAACGTCGCCCGGCCGATTCGTCCGAGACCGTTGATGGCCACTTTCATCATCGATATCTCCTCCTCAACATCATGCCGTGTGTCCGAGACGAAGGTGACTTCGCTTTTTGTCGAGAGCTGCCATGGCGGCATCATAGGCATCGACGAATTTTTGCACTCCTTCATGTTCGAGCTGCCATGTGACGCAGTTGAAGTTGATGCCCGTCTTCTCCAACTGGACCATGACGAGTTCCGCTTGCTCCAGCTCCGCCTCAACGGCATCGGAGACTACCCGACCATGATCGGCAAAGGCACGCAGCGTCGTCTCGGGCATGGTATTGACGGTGTCTCGTCCCACTAAGGATTCGACATACATGACATCCCGATAGGCCGGATTCTTCGTTCCGGTGCTGGCCCATAAAGGCCGCTGGACACGCGCGCCTTTCACCGCCAGTCGAGCCCATCGATCACTGCCGAACGCTTGTCGAAACGTCCGATAAGCCAATTTGGCGTTGGCGATCGCCGCTCGGCCCTGCAATTGGGCCGCAGACGATTGTCGACCGCCGTTACCGAGAGGAATGCGCCGCTGCAACAATTGATCGACCAGAACGTCGATTCGACTCACGAAAAAGCTCGCCACCGACACAACCGTCTCCAGCGGTTGACGGGACGTGACGCGTCGTTCGAGAGCGGAAATATAGGCTTCGATGACGGCCTGATAGCTCGGAATCGAGAACAAGAGGGTGATATTGACCGCAACACCCTCGAAGAGCAGTTGTTCGATGGCTGGGATCCCGGCGTCCGTCGCTGGAACTTTGATGTAGAGATTGGGCCGATTCACGCGTTCGACATATCGTCGAGCCTCGGCCATTGTGGCCTCGGTATCGTGTGCGAGATGGGGAGATACCTCCAGGCTGACATATCCGTCAAGACCGTCGGTCTCGCGATACACGTCAGAAAATAAGTCACAGGCCTGCTGCACATCGTGGATCAGCAATGCTTCGTAAATTTCCTTCGTAGATCGACCTTCTTGCGTCAGAGATTCAATGTGCCGGTCATAGTCACGGCTCGTCAACGCCTCGCGAAATGTCGTGGGATTTGCCGTAATTCCCCGAAGTCCACGGTCTCGAATCCATCCTTGCAACTCGCCGCCGGCGATCATATGTCGGGTGAGATTATCCAACCAGTAGCTCTGTCCGTACGTAGGAAGCTGCTCTAATGGATTACCGACCTTTTGAGAGGTCGCCATAGTTGTACCCTCCTCAGAGAAACTACCATCTCATTGCTGTTCACTGGCTTGACTGGGCTCTCTTGCCCCCGTCCTCCTTGTTCGAGAGGCCCTGTCGGCCGCCGATGTTGATCGTGCCCGCGATATGTTCTTCGCCGTTGGAAAGAGCGGAATTCGCGCGCACCACGTACTTGATTTCCGATGGGTGCTTGAAACACACGCTCGCCGTCTCATTGGCGCGCAACTTGGCCGTATACTGATTCTCATTCGCGCTCATCAACCCACCGAAGCCGCGCTGGCAGGACAACTGTCCTTCCATCGGCAAGAGAAAGATCACGCGTGCCTCGTCCTGCTGCCGGTTGATCCAACGAATCTCATCCCCAGGATGAGCAGTCACTATTGCCGGCGATACATCATCATCCCGAATGATGATCTCCTTTATTTCCCCGGTTCTCGTGATCGTCGGTGTCCCATATCTTTCCCCGAGCCCCGTGTGCTGGCAGCCTGATAAGGCCATTGCCAACGCTATGATGATTGCTGATCGCCGACTCATCACGTCCTCCTTGCCTCATGAAAGATTATTGTATTTCCGAAACGCCGTACGGCTCACGATTGAGAAAAAGCCGCCCTACCAATAGAAGGGATACCCGTAATACCCACGATATCCCCATGCATAGGGATACCCATAGCCATAGTATGGTGCATAGCCGCTGCTCGTGCGATCCCAATCCCATACCGTGACATGTTTGAGAGCCAATTGAGGAACTTGCTGCTGAACCTCGTCGATTTGGATGGTCGTCATGCCCAGCACTTCTCCTACGACCGTCACACGTCTCTTCTCATCGTCAAACACCGCCGGATCCGACACCTGATCGCCACGGTCGATGACGACAAATCGTCCTTTCGACTCGGTATCCTCCCCGGTAGGCATCAGATCTTCGGACAGTGGAATCTGCAGCACCTCGATCAGTGTCCCGTTTTGCGTCCGCTTTGCCGACAATACCTTGCCGCCTGCCAGCATAAGCTTTCCTCGATAAGCTTCTGGATTGCTCTTGATGTCGGAATATCGGAGATCTCGATCGACGCGGCCTTCCAACCGATCGGGAATCACATCCTTCTGACAGGCGCTTGCAACTAGGCACAACAGGGCAATGCTCAACGAAAGACTTGTGCGCTTCATGACTCCCTCCGTTTCCTTTGGACACTTCGACCGTCTGGCATGTAATAAACCGACTCTGCCGTACCGGGTTTCACCAATAATAGGGATATCCGTAGTGCCCCGAGTATCCCTTCCATCCAGAGGGGGCCGCGAAGCCGGCATATGGACCATAGCCCCTATTCACATGATCCCAATCCCAGACCGTGATGTGTTTGATGGCCAGCTCAGGAACTTGCTGCTTGATATCGTCGACGATCTGAATTGTGGTCATGCCCCGTACTTCCCCCACGACCGTCACACGTCTATTCTCGTCATTAAACACAGCCGGATCCGGTACCTGATTGCTGTTGCGATCGAGGACGATGAACCGGCCTTTGGATTCTGTGTCTTTCCCGGTGGGGATCAGATCTCCGGACAGCGGAATCTGCAACACCTCAAGCCTTGTCCCCTCTTCAGTCCGCTTTGCCGACAATACCTTGCCGCCTGCCAGCATAAGCTTTCCTCGATAAGCTTCTGGATTGCTCTTGATGTCGGAATATCGGAGATCTCGATCGACGCGGCCTTCCAACCGATCGGGAATCACATCCTTCTGACAGGCGCTTGCAACTAGGCACAACAGGGCAATGCTCAACGAAAGACTTGTGCGCTTCATGACTCCCTCCCCTTCCCTCAGACGCTGACATGTAAACTTAGCTGTGTGCAATATCGATTCCTCGAATGAATACCGTCCCATTGTTGTCCTCGCATGAAAGCACCGCACTTTCTGCTCTCATCAGACGGCGTGATTGCTTGAAATATTGCCTGAACAGACAACTTGTCCTCGATAGAAGAGATTATCCCGCTTGCATGAGCACGATGTGTTCATTCCCCTCTCCGGCGGGGCCTCCGCTTCCAGCGACATATTCTCGTAAGGGCCTGTGGTGGTCGGCACGGAAGGCAGCTTGTCGGCTTGGATCAAATGCGCGAAGGACGGCACCAACACACGCCCCGCCAGATCACGGTCTCGCCGAAAGAATGAATGAGAGCATCATGTCGCGCCTCTTTCTCGGGAGGCTCGCTCCAAACCCACTCCGCTCGCGATGACGCCGATATGACTGAACGCTTGGGGATAGTTTCCAAGAAATGCGCCGCTTGATGGGTCGATTTGTTCGGGAAGCAGGCCGAGCGGATTGGCTCTCGCGCAGAGCGACTCGTAGAGCCCCAATGCCTCGTCGAATCGCCCTTGTTTTGCCCAATTGTCGACGAGCCAGAAGCTGCACAGCAGAAAGGCTCCTTCATGTCCTGTCAATCCATCCGGCGACTCCTCCGGCCGATAGCGATACAACAGTCCGTTGCCGGCGCCCAAACGGCGGACGACGGCTTCGGTCGTCGCCACCATTCGGGGATGGTCGGCCGGAATGACGCGACGAATGGGCAGCGCCAGCAAACTGGAGTCCAGACCACCGCCGCCGAGATGTTCCGTGAATGAATTGAGCCGAGGATCCCAGGCCTCATCGATGATGGCTTGGACGATGGTATCCGCTTCGGTTTTCCAGCGCGACAGATCGCACGGTAGTCCGAACCGTTCAGCGATACGTATGCCACGGTCGAGCGCCACATGGCAGAGGGCCGCGGAGTACGTGAACCGCCGGCCGGAGGTGCGGACCTCCCAGATCCCCTGATCGGGGTCGCGCCATTCTGCCTCCGCGGCATCGATCAGCCTGCGTAACTTCTCCCAGAGCGCCTCCGTAACCTCGCCGTGATGCCTTGTCCATTGATAGGCGCAATCGACGATCTCGCCGAATACGTCGTGTTGACGCTGTTCAGACGCGCCATTGCCCCACCGAACCGGCGACGAACGGCGGTAGCCTTCCAGATGAGAGTCTACTGCTTCTTTAGGTGGGCGTCGGCCGTCGAGATTGTAGAGCACACGAGGCCGCCCTTCCCTCTCTACTTCACCTTCCACCGCATCGAGCACCCACCCCAAGAATCCGGACGCCTCGCGGGGAAGCCCGACTCGCTGGAGCGCGTACACCGACAGCGCCGCATCCCGGATCCATGCATAACGGTAATCCCAATTTCTTTCTCCTCCCAACTCTTCCGGCAGCGAGGACGTCGGCGCAGCGACAATGGCCCCACTCTCGAAATGATCCAACAGCTTCAGTGTGATGGCGGACCGCCGCACCATATCGGTTTGCGGCCCGACATACTTCACGAGCGCGGCCCACCGGCGCCAGGCCTTACGCGTAGCGGTCAATCGTTCGCTCGGAGCCAAAGGATGATGATGGAATTGCTCGCCGCCCCAACGAACGAGAATCGGCAGCCGGTCGCCGCTTTTCAGCTCGACGATCGTATCCGAACCCCTCAGTGACACTCCGGCCCACAACTGGAGATCCGGCTGATCCTGATCGACACAGCGTATACGGAGACCGTCGCCGCGCGGTTCAAATGTCGCACCGCCTCTTGGCTCGATTGTAATTCTGAGGCGCACGCGCCCGCGCACCACATGGACATGGCGCAGGAGTTCTTGTCGTCCGGCCAGCACGTCTTCCCTGAGATCGGCGCCGGACCGAAACAACATGGCGTCCGTCAGCCGTACGGTGCCGGAGGCGGTCCGCATTTCGGTCACTAAGACGGCGGTATCCGGCTCATAGTAGTGCCTCGACTCTGTATGACCCTCCGGCGCAATCTTGAACGTCCCGCCCCGTCGGGCATCCAGGATGCCGCAAAACAGCGGCGTAGAATCGAATCGCGGCACACAGAGCCATGGGATACTGCCGTCACGGCCCACCAGCGCGGCGGTCGTTCCATCTCCGATCAACCCGTAATCTTCCAGCGGGAGATATCCGTCCGTGTAGACGAGGGGTTTCCATTCACTATTGATTCGCTCACTCGCCATTGCGGGTACGATGTATCACACGCTCCGTTTTTCGTGTGCGGAAAGCCCGGCTCCTGTTGCGGTAAACACATCTTTCCAGTAGATGAACATTACTTCCCCAAAAGAAGGTCTCGAGAGCAAATTATCCGCAGATAGTAAGATTGTTCACGCCGCCTGTCGGCTGGTTTGATTCTTTCATTCGAATATGCGAACCGACTCGCCGATATGGTTCGTTGGCATCACGCCGCCCCGGTGGGGCGGCTGCAATGGTCGCCCTTATCGGCGTCTCTCAGAACCGGTATACGCACCAGGAGGTGCAAACCCACCACCATCCATCCCGCTCAAATCCTTGACCGTCGGATCGCCTCCAGACGGACTGCCGCCGAAGAAGGGACGGTCTACACCTCCGGTGTGGCCACCGACGCTAGGGGGAAAATCGGCTGATGGACTACTCGAGGACTGTGTGTCCGTTACACTGGAACTTTCCCGAGATTCACGTTCACCGGACTTTCCCCCCCCCACGTTTCATCGGACAGCTCACTGTCGTAACTGTAAACCCCTTTACCTCCGAGGGGCGGACGATCGAGTTCCCAGCGTTCAGTCTGCACTTTGAGGATGAATGAGCTGGGCGCGCTCCGGTTCTCTTCTGAGTATTGCAGCCCATTGGCCGAGGCTAAGACGGGCATGGTTAACGAGACACCCATCAATACCAAGGTATAGATCGTTTTTTTATATTTCATCGAATACCCCCTCCGTGATATCAACGTCCCCACATTAAACATTCTGAACGGAAACCCTATTCCTCTACGACCTCCAACTTGCTGACGACATCCTTCACGCCGGCACCATAGACGTCCACTATTGCACTTCGAATGGAGTCTTTGTCCTGCACCATCCCACTCAATGTGGCGGTGCCGTCATCGACCGACACCGTGATGCTTTCCCCCTTGATAAATGGACTGTTTGAAAGCCGGCATTCCACGGCTAGCCTGAGTTCCGCGTCCGATTTCCACTGCCAATCCAGCGTGCCGCCCATCATGCCTCTGGAGACATTCCGGCACGCATCATCGGCGTTGTAGGCCCGGTTGTCATGAGCGTATGGATAGTCATCGGCCTGCTGCTCCGACTGTTGCTCCGAACTTTCCCGCTGAATTTTCAGCAGCTGTCCATTGGTCTGCACTTGTTTGGCGAGGATGATGGGGCGATTTCCGACTCGCCCGATCGGGCCGCGAGCGATGAGTCGGTCCCCCTTCCTAATTTCGAGATCGCGCCACTGTCTCGCCGGTCCCAGATCAACGATGGTTCGGCCCTCCGTATCAAAGCTGGCTCGACGGTCTGTATCGGTAACCAGCAGCACCACAAGATGCTCTTCTTTAAAACCCCGCCCCGCCACATTCTTTGTCTCCTCGACTTCGCCTGTGACTTGCAACCAGCGGAGCTCGGACTTTTGTTGTAGTGGTGAAGACGATTCCATGAGAGATTGCCGGGATTGATCACGGGATTGAGATAGAGCTTCGGAACTACCGGCAAAACACAAGCTTACCGTCAGGCTGAAAACCGCGACCGGTACGGATATTTTATAGGTTACTTGCATCATACGTTTCTCCTTTCGAACCCAGAGGTCCTCCATTAGGCGTCTTTCGGAGAAATTCTCTTTCACGGCTCCCGGCAATTCCTCTGCCTCGGGAGATTGAGTAGCCGACCCATGCCACAGCCTCTTCGTCAAAAAACTGCAACCACCGTACCAGTATTGTTCTCCTCGACTTCGCCATTGCAGATAACTCCCTCACAAGAGTGCACCGCCAATGTACACGAGCGGTTATCTCTGCGCTTCTTCGTCGTGACAATGGTCTTCAGGCGAATCGTTTCGTCGGCGAGGGAGAGACACTCTGTCTTATGCAGACTGAATGTCTTAATGTCTTGTGGACGCGGCTGCAGGGGCTTGGAAGAATCGATCGTTCGGACGAGGGGCTCTTAACAACGGTCTCTCACATTTGCTTTTCTCTGCACCGCTTCTCTACGACGGGCGGACCGACTCAATGCCGAACAGAGTGATTATTAATTGATACTCAACACGTTAGGGCCTGTTGACAATTACAGCACCCATTGCACAGAGGCGGCAAGATAGATGA